>NZ_JBPYUM010000001.1:0-62195 GCF_052905685.1 Flexivirga sp. B27
ATGCCGACCCTGTCCCAGCTCTGGGTCAAGCAGTGAGCTGAGGCTCGACCTCACATCCACCGGTGACCGGCGCGCTGAGCACCATCTCCGGCGCGCCGGTCACCGGCGGGTCACCATCTTTCTAGGAGCCACCACGTGATCGTCTACATCGCCCGACGATTGCTTCTCGCAATCTCGGTGCTGTTCGCGACAATCGTGCTGACCTTCGGCCTGTTCTTCACCGGACCCGCCAAGGACGGCGTCGCATACCAGATCTGCGGCACGAAGTGCACCAACCAGAAGGTGCACGACATCAACCATGCACTCGGCCTGGACAAGCCGGTCGTCTCGCAGTTCGGGACCTACGTCAAGGGTCTGGTCGCCGGGCGCGACATCACCAACGACGGACAGGTCACCGGACACTGTGACGCTCCCTGCCTCGGCTGGTCCTATGTGCAGAGCCAGTCCGTGACCGACCAGGTCAAGCAGGTCATGCCAGTGACCTTCGCCATCGTCTTTGGCGGGATGTTGATCTACATCCCGCTCGGGCTGCTGCTCGGTGTGGTGTGTGGACGCAACCGTGGCTCACCCCTCGACCGATTCCTGGTCGGCGCCTCACAGTTGATCAGCGCCACTCCCTACTACGCGGTGGCGCTGCTGCTGAACCTCTACCTGATCTTCACCTGGAAGATCCTGCCGGCCACCGGCTACACGCCGCTGACCGACGACCCGGGCGCGTGGTTCAAGGGGTTCATCTCGATCTGGATCATCTTCGGCCTGTTCGCGTCGATGGCCTACGTGCGTTTCGTGCGGGCCTTCATGATCAACACCCTGTCCAGTGACTTCGTGCGGACTGCACGATCGAAGGGCATCTCCGAGCGGCGCGTCGTCTGGCGACACGCGCTGCGCGCGACGATCGCGCCATACCTGACGCTGATCGGCGTCGAGGTCGCACTGCAATTGTCCGGATCGATCTTCACCGAGCAGGTCTTCAACGTGCGCGGTATCGGTCGTCTCGGCCTGGACGCGATCAGCACCAACGACCTGCCGGTCATCGCCGGCACCGTCCTGGTGGGTGCGACGTTCATCGTGCTCGGAAACCTCATCGTCGATCTGCTCTACGTTGCCGTCGACCCGACAGTGAAGCTGACATGACCCAGACCACAACACCACCGGCGGGCGATCCGGGCACTCATCGCCGTCCACCCCTGGACCCCAACGCTCCCGTCGTCCTCACCGTCGAGGACCTCAAGGTGCAGTTCCCGACCGAGGAAGGCCTGATCAGCGCGGTCAACGGCGTCTCCTACGAGGTGAAGGCCGGCCAGACGCTGGCCATCGTGGGGGAGTCCGGCTCGGGCAAGAGCGTGTCGTCGATGGCCGTGATGGGGTTGCACGACCCCAAGCGCAGCCGCATCGGTGGCTCGATCAAGCTCGATGGGCAGGAGCTCATCGGTGCCTCGCAGTCGGAGTTCCGCAAGCTGCGCAGCGAGACCGTCGCGATGATCTTCCAGGACCCGCAGTCGTCGCTGCATCCCTTCAAGAAGGTCGGCGCGCAGATCATGGAGGCCTACCTGGCGCACCACAAGGTGTCCAAGTCGGTCGCCGCGAAGCGTGCAGTGGAGATGCTCGACCGGGTCGGCGTGCCCAACCCGGACCGCCGCGCCAAGCAGTACCCCTTCGAGTTCTCCGGCGGTATGCGCCAGCGCGCGATGATCGCGCTCGGGTTGGTCAACGACCCGAAGCTGCTGATCGCCGACGAGCCCACGACCGCACTGGACGTCACGGTGCAGGCGCAGATCCTGGACCTGATGAACGACCTGCAGCGGGAGTTCGGCTCGGCGATCATCATGATCACCCACGACCTCGCGGTCGTCGCCGAGGTCGCGGACCACGTGCTGGTGATGTATGCCGGCCGCAGTGTCGAGCACGGGACGGCACAGGAGGTACTGGCCAATCCGCGGATGCCCTACACCTGGGGTCTGTTGAGCTCGGTGCCGTCGCTGAGCGCGGATGTCGGCTCCGACCTGAAGCCGATCCCGGGCAACCCGCCGAGCCTGCTGCATCTGCCGGACGGGTGCTCCTTCGCCCCTCGGTGCGGCTTCACCGATCGCGTGCCGGACAATCGGTGCGCGACCGAGATGCCGGAGTTCACCGAAGTGCCGGGTGAGCCGGGCCGACTCAGCCGTTGCCATCTGGCCGACCCTGCTGCGATCTTCGCCGAAGAAGTCGCCCCGAACTTGGAGTGATCGATGACTGACAACACCACCGACGAGGCCGGCGAAGCCGCCTCCGTCGACATCACCAAGTCCGCCGACCACGACACCAGCAACGACACTGAGACCACGGCGAGTCCCGTCGTCCACGAGTCGAAGCGTGACCGCGAGGTCCTGCTGACGGTCAAGGACCTCGTCAAGCACTTCCCGGTGAAGGAATACTCCGGGCTCTTCCCGAAGACGCTGCAGACCCGTGCGGTCGACGGAGTGAGCTTCGACCTGGCCAAGGGCGAGACCCTCGGCCTGGTGGGCGAGTCGGGCTGTGGCAAGACCACCACCGGACGGTTGGTGACCCGCTTGCTCGAGCCCACCGGCGGCTCGATCGAGTTCCAGGGCAAGGAGATCGCGCAGCTGAAGGAGAAGGACCTTCGCCCGATGCGCCGCGACATCCAGATGATCTTCCAGGACCCCTACGGTTCCCTGAACCCGCGCTTCACCGTGATGAAGATCATCGGTGCCCCGCTGGAGATCCACGGACTGGTGCCCAAGAACAAGATCAAGTCGCGCGTCCAGGAGCTGCTGGAGCTGGTCGGCCTGAACCCGGAGCACGTCAACCGCTACCCGAACGAATTCTCCGGCGGTCAGCGCCAGCGCATCGGCATCGCGCGGGCGTTGTCGGTGGAGCCGAAGGTCGTCGTGGCCGACGAACCGGTGTCGGCGCTGGACGTGTCGATCCAGGCGCAGGTCATGAACCTCATGAGCCAGCTGCGCCGCGACCTGGGCATCGCCTTCGTCTTCATCGCCCACGACCTCGGCATCGTCCGACACTTCTGTGACCGCGTCGCGGTGATGTACCTCGGCAAGGTCGTCGAACTCGGCGACCGGGAGGACATCTACGAGAAGCCGCAGCACCCCTACACCCAGGCGCTGCTGTCGGCCGCTCCGGACCTCAACGTCGTGCGTGGCGCTGTGCCGAACGAGCGGATCCGGCTGATCGGCGACGTGCCGAGCCCGATCGACCCGCCGAGCGGCTGCCGCTTCCGCACCCGCTGCTGGAAGGCGCAGGAGATCTGCGCCGCCGAGGAGCCGCTGCTGGAGCCGAGTGACACCAAGCCGGCGCACACGATCGCGTGCCACTTCCCGGAGGTGAAGTCCGACCTCACGGCCGAGGCGGACGCTTCCTGAGTCGCGCGGTGCGCGTCATACGTCAGAACGAGATCGGGCCCGTGCAGTCAACTGCGCGGGCCCGATCTCGTGCGACGTCGGGTGCATGCCTTCGGTAGGCTGGCCGCGATTATGGAACGAGATCGGACATGAGCGTTTCGCTCGGAGACATTGCCGGGATGATCGCCGCATTGGCGTTCGTCCTGTTCGTGCTGCGCATGGGCGCCGTGGTCGGCAAGGCCGGCAAGGTGCTCGACGAGACGCGGGCGGGAGTGCGCGAGATCACCGACGAGACCGTGCCGCTACTCCGCGAGGTCACCGACACCGTGGCCGCGACCGGCCAGCAGCTGTCCCGGCTGGACACCATCTCATCCAATGTCGCGACGATGACCACGAACGTCAGCGCGCTGACCTCGGTGGCGACCGCGACGGTCGGGCGGCCGCTCATCAAGATCGCAGCGTTCTCCTACGGCGTGCGCTCCGCGGTCGAGGGACGCCGGCTCAAGCCGGTCGATCCGGCACAGAAGGTCGGTGGGCGGTCATGAAGTGGCTGATCCCGATCGGAGCGATTGCGATCGGCGCCGTCATCGCGAGCCGGCCGAGCACCCGTGAGCAGGTGGCCGGTTTCCGCGACGAAGTCCGAAACGGCATGGGCGAGCGCGAGGCGCAACTGCGCGAGGTGCTCGCCATGGACACCCACCTGACGCTGCCCGGCGAGAAGGTCGACGAGGCGCGAGCTATCGAGGGCCATTGAGGCCCCGCTTCCGACCTGCTTGCTGCACAGACAGACACACGCTGACATGTGGTCTCGATACGGGCTCGCCTAGCGGCTCGCCCTACTCGACCAGCTTGAGCTGGCTAGCTTGAGTTGCTTACTCGGCCAGCGTGTCGAGACGTAAAGGAATTGATGATGGAAACCGCTGAGATCCGCCGACGTTGGCTGGACTATTTCGAGCGGAACAAGCACACCGTTGTGCCTTCCGCGCCCCTGATCTACGACGACCCGAACCTGCTTTTCGTCAACGCCGGCATGGTGCCGATGAAGCCCTACATGCTGGGCCAGCAGACGCCGCCGTGGCCGCGTGCCACGAGTGTGCAGAAGTGCGTGCGCACCGGCGACATCGAGGAGGTCGGCAAGACCTCTCGACACGTGACGTTCTTCCAGATGAACGGCAACTTCAGCTTCGGCGACTACTTCAAGGAAGGCGCCATCCGGCTGGCCTGGGGACTGATCTCGGCGTCGGTCGACGACGGCGGCTACGGTCTGGACCCCGAGCGCATCTGGCCGACGGTCTACACCGACGACGACGAGGCGTTCGCGATCTGGCACGAGCAGATCGGCATACCGATCGAGCGCATCACCCGGCGGGATGCCAACGACAACTACTGGCACATGGGTGTGCCCGGGCCGGGCGGACCCTGCTCGGAGCTGTTCTACGACCGTGGTCCGGAGTATGGCGCCGACGGTGGACCGGCGGTCGACGAGGACCGTTTCATGGAGTTCTGGAATCTGGTCTTCATGTCCGAGGAGCTATCCGCCGTCCGCAGCAAGCCCGACTTCGACGTCTCCGGTCCACTGCCCAAGCGCAACATCGACACCGGCATGGGCCTGGAGCGCATGGCGACGCTGCTGCAGGGCAAGGACAACATCTACGAGATCGACGAGGTCTACCCGGTGCTGGCCAAGGCGGCGGACATGACCGGCAAGGTCTACGGCGCGCACTCGGGGCACTCAGTGACTTCCAGCCACCCCGACGACGTGCACCTGCGCGTGGTCGCCGACCACGTGCGTTCGTCGCTGATGCTCATCGGCGACGGAGTGACCCCGGGCAACGAGGGCCGCGGCTACGTGCTGCGTCGGATGCTGCGGCGGGCTGTGCGTGCCATGCGGTTGCTGGGCTACCGCGACAAGGTCCTGCCGCAGTTGCTGCCGGTCAGCCTGGAGCGGATGAAGGCGTCATACCCCGAGCTGGCGACCGACTTCGGCCGGATCAGCCAGATCGCGTACGGCGAGGAGGACGCCTTCCGGCGCACGCTCGACCAGGGCACCACGATCCTGGACACCGCGGTGACCAAGGCCAAGCAGTCGTCCGCGGCGCTCGGCGGCAACAGCGCGCCGACGCTGCGCGGCTCCGAGGCTTTCGCGTTGCACGACACCTACGGTTTCCCGATCGACCTGACGCTGGAGATGGCTGCCGAGCAGGGCGTCGAGGTCGACCGTGACGGCTTCAACCGGTTGATGACCGAGCAGCGCGAACGCGCGAAGGCGGACGCGAAGGCCAAGAAGAGCGGCCACGCGCACACCGAGATCTGGAAGGAGCTGCGCGAGCTCGGGGCGACCGACTGGCAGGCCTACCAAGCGCTTTCGACCGAAGGCAAGGTCGTGGGTCTGGTGTCCGACGGGCAGCGGGTCGACGGACTCGAGCAGGGCGCGACCGGCCAGGTCGTGCTCGACCGGACGACGTTCTATGCCGAGTCCGGTGGTCAGATCGCCGACGAGGGCATCATCACCACACCGAGCGGACAGCTGCGGGTGCTCGACGTCCAGCGCCCGGTCAAGGGCCTGGTCGTGCACACCGTCGAGGTGGCGTCCGGCGAGGTCAAGGTCGGCGAGGAGGTCGAGGCCCAGGTCGACCCCGACTGGCGCATCTCGGCCTGTCAGGCGCACTCCGGCACGCACGTCGTGCACGCGGCGCTGCGCCAGGTGCTCGGCCCGTCGGCGCTGCAGAGCGGCTCCTACAACAAGCCCGGCTACCTGCGGCTCGACTTCGCCTGGAACAGCGCGCTGTCGGCCGAAACCCGTTCGGAGATCGAGGAGGTCGCCAACCTGGCGGTGCGGCAGGACCTGCCGGTCTCCTCGCAGTACATGACGCTGCCCCAGGCACGCGAGTGGGGCGCGCTGGCCCTCTTCGGCGAGACGTATGACGAGCAGGTCCGCGTCATCGAGATCGGTGGCCCCTGGTCGCGCGAGCTGTGTGGTGGCACCCACGTCGCGCACTCCTCGCAGGTCGGCGCGCTCACCCTGACCGGTGAGTCGTCGGTCGGCTCCGGCGTCCGCCGGGTCGAGGCGTTCGTCGGCATGGACGCGTTGCGCTACCTGGCCAAGGAGCGCGCGATCGTCGCCGAGCTCGGCCGCCTGGTGAAGGCACAGCCCGGCGAGTTGCGCGAGCGGGTCGAGGAGCTGCTGACCCGGGTCAAGACCGCGGAGCGCGAGATCGCGACACTGCGCCAGCAGCAACTGCAGGCGCAGGCCGGTGATCTGGTCGCCGGTGCGAACGACATCGGGGGAGTGCGCGTGCTCACCCATGACGGCGGCGAGCTGAGCGCGGACGACGTGCGCTCGCTGGCGACCGGGCTGCGTGACCGGCTCGGCGACCAGGCTCCGGCCGTCGTCGCCGTGACCGGCTCGGCGAAGGGCCGGCCGCTGGTGGTCGTTGCGACCAACGCCCGTGCCCGGGACCGCGGCATCAAGGCCGGCGACCTGGTGCGGACCGCTGCCGGCGTGCTCGGCGGCGGTGGCGGCGGCAAGCCGGACATCGCCCAGGGCGGCGGCACCGACTCCTCCGCGGTGGGCGCCGCGCTGGAAGCGGTCGAGAGCCAGCTGCACACGCTCGCCGGGGTGCAGTGAGTCGCTCGGCGAGGCTGCGATGAGACAGGGCATCCGGATCGGCGTCGACGTGGGCAGTGTCCGCGTCGGCGTCGCCGTGTGCGATCCCGGTGGCGCCGTCGCGACGCCGCTGGACACCTTGCGGCGGGCCGGGGACGAGTCCGACATACAGCAACTGGCCGACCTGGCCGCCGAACGCTCCGCCATCGAGGTGGTGGTGGGGTTGCCGCTGTCGCTGGACGGCACCGAGCGGGCGGCCGCCGAGGCCGCGCGCGGGTGGGCCAAGGCGCTGCGTCGTCGGGCACCCCGGTTGCCGGTCCGGCTGATCGACGAGCGTATGACGACCGTGGACGCACACCGGGCGATGCGCGCCAGCGGGTTGCATGAGCGACAGCGACGAGAAGTGGTCGATCAACAAGCAGCTGTGCTGATCCTGCAAGCCGCGCTTGACGCGGAGCGAGTTTCGGGCCAGCCTGCCGGGGAACTTGTCGGTGGGCGCAAGCCACGTCACTCCCGGACAGACAGCGAAAGGCGACCGTGAGCACTCCCTCAGACAGGCACTCTTCGAGCGAGGCGGCTCCACGCACTCGCCGGGAAGCCCGGGAACGTGCCCGACGTGCCGCAGCTGCCGGCGCCGCCTCGGATACGCCGAGGGGTGCCGCACCGGAATCCCGCCGGAAGAGCACGAGCGACAGATCGGCAGGACCGACCAGATCGAGAGGATCGGCTCGCCCCGCCGCGTCCCGACCGGCCGCCCGCCGCACACCGCCGGTGGACTCCTCACAGGACGAGACCACCGAGTTCGTCGCCGCCTCCGTCGGGCGAGAGCCGGCATCGGATGACGGTGAGTGGACCGGTTTCCACGACTGGACGCCCGTGGAGGACGACCAGATCGACGGTCAGCGCGTTTCCTACGAGGAGTTGCAGCGCCATCGGCGTCGCCGGGCCGGCCGCTCGTGCCTGCTGCTGGTGGTGCTCATGGTGGTCGCGCTGGCCGGTGCCGGTTATGCGGCCAGCAAGGTCGGGCGGGTCAGCCTGCCCGGCATGAAGCAGACCGACCCCGACTACAAGGGCAAGGGCAGCGGCTCGGTCACCATCGTGGTCAAGGAGGGCGACTCCGGCGCCGCCATCGCCCAGGCGCTGCTGAAGGCGGGCGTGGTGAAGTCGACAGGTGCCTTCGTGCAGGCTGCGGGCGCCAGCCGCGACTTCGGCTCGATCCAGCCGGGCAGCTACACCCTGCACAAGAAGATGAGCGCGCAGGCCGCGCTGGCGATGATGCTCGACCCCAAGAGCTTCAAGAGCAACGGCATCACGATCCCTGAGGGTCTCTGGGCGCAGGAGGTCTTCAAGCTGCTGTCGAAGCGGACCGGGGTGCCGCTGGCGGACTACCAGAAGGTCACCGCCGCCTCGGTCGGGCTGCCCGCAGCCGCCAAGGGTCACCTGGAGGGTTACCTCTTCCCGTCGACATACAACTTCGGTAAGGACTCCACGGCGCAGCAGCAGCTGACCAAGATGGTTTCCGAATGGCGCAAGAAGGTCGAGCCGTTGCACATCCCGGAGAACAAGCTGCACGACGTGATGGTGCGGGCGTCGCTGGTGGAGGCCGAGTCCCGGCTGACCTCTGATGGACCGAAGGTCTCCCGGGTGATCGAGAACCGCGTCGAGCAGGGTATGCCGCTGCAACTGGACTCCACGATCCATTACGCCGAGAAGCAGCGCGGGACCATCACCACGACCGACAAGCAGCGCAACAAGGAAGGTCCCTACAACTCCTACCTCAACACCGGGATGCCGCCGACGCCGATCAACAGTCCGGGACTGGCGGCGATCAAGTCGGCGCTGCACCCGGCGGACGGCAAGTGGCTCTACTTCGTGACCGTCGATCCGCAGACCGGCAAGACGCTGTTCGCGGACACCTACGAGGAGCAGCAGAAGAACGAGAAGGCATTCCACTCGTGGTGCAAGCAGCACTCGGGCAAGTGCTGACCCGGCACCGCGCTGCGGTCCTCGGCAAGCCGATCGCCCACTCGCTGTCCCCGGTGCTGCACCGGGCGGCATACGAGGCAATGGGTATGTCGGACTGGTCCTACGACCTGCGCGAGTGCGACGCGGCGTCGTTGCGTGAGCTGATCGACGGGATGGGCCCGACCTGGCGCGGCCTGTCGCTGACGATGCCGCTGAAGGAGGAGGCGCTGCTGATCGCCGACTCCTCCAGCGACGTCGCCCGCCGGACCGGGGCGGTCAACACGCTCATCCGGGACGGCAACGGCTGGCACGGGGAGAACACCGACGTCCTCGGCATCCGTGAGGCGCTGCGGAACGCCGGGGTCGGGGAGCGCGCGGTCCCGCGGGCGGTGCTCGTCGGGTCCGGAGCCACGGCACGCTCAGCGCTGGCCGCGCTGGCCGACCTGCAGATCCCCGAGGTCGTCTTCGTCGTACGCAAGCAGGTGCGCGCCTCCACGCTCGCGCAGGCACACGACCACGGCTTCCGGGTGGTGGTCCTCAGCCAGGCAGAGAACGAGACCGAGGGCGCCGCCGCGGTCCTGGAGGCGCCGCTGGTGGTCAGCACGACTCCGGCCGGTGCCGCGGACTCGCTGGCCGACACCATGGCGCAGCTGGGCGTCGCGGCCGATGCGGCCGCGACCGGGAAGGTCCTGCTCGACGTCGTCTATGCCGACTGGCCGACCGAACTCGCGAGCACGGCTGCGGCATACGGCGCTCGCATCGTGCCGGGGATCGAGATGCTGATCCACCAGGGGGCTGCGCAGTTCGAGCTGATGACCGGTCGCCCCGCGCCGTTGGATGTCATGCAGCGTGCCGGTCGGGCGGCCAGCGGTTTCGGCGAGTAGCTCTCGGCGGGCAGGTTCGGCGAACAAGTCGCGACTCTCGCGGATCGGTCGCGCGTCCCGGCATACGGCGGCGGCATACGGGCGCCCGGGGCGCCATGAAAAGATCGGCGGCATGCTTCGTTGGCTGACTGCAGGTGAATCCCACGGCCCGGAACTCACCGCGGTGATCGACGGTCTGCCCGCCGGGGTCACCGTCAGTGCGCAGGACCTGGCCGATGCACTCGCCCGACGCCGGCTCGGCTACGGTCGCGGCGCCCGGATGAAGTTCGAGCAGGACCAGGTGTCGTTCACCGGGGGAGTCCGGCACGGCAGCACGCTCGGCTCACCCGTCGCGATCACCATCGGCAACACCGAGTGGCCCAAGTGGCAGGCGGTGATGAGTCCCGAGCCGGTCGACCCGTCCGACCTGGCCGCTTCGTCCGACGTCGGAGCGTCCGGCGAGCTGGCCCGCAACCGTCCGCTGACCCGCCCGCGGCCCGGGCACGCCGACCTGGTCGGGATGCAGAAGTACGGCTTCGACGAGGCGCGGCCGGTGCTGGAGCGGGCGTCCGCCCGCGAGACCGCCGCACGCGTCGCGCTCGGCCGGGTGGCAGCGGCCTTCCTGGAGCAGGCGCTCGGCATCCGGCTGGTGTCGCACACAGTCGCCATCGGCGGCGAGGAGGTCGCCGACGACGCTCCACTGCCCGGTCCGGACGACGTCGCGGCACTGGACGCCGACCCGGTGCGCTCGCTCGACGCGGATGCGTCCGGGCGGATGGTGGCGGCTGTCGACGCGGCGAAGAAGGACGGTGACACGCTCGGCGGGGTCGTCGAGGTCCTTGCGTATGGCGTGCCGCCCGGCCTCGGCTCGCACGTGCACGGCGACCGGCGGCTGGACGCCCAGTTGGCCGGTGCACTGATGGGCATCCAGGCGATCAAGGGTGTCGAGGTCGGTGACGGCTTCCGCACGGCTGCCCGCCGCGGGTCGGTCGCGCACGACGAGATCGTCCGCGAGGACGGTCGGATCCGCCGCGAGACCAATCGTGCCGGCGGCACCGAGGGCGGTATGTCGACCGGGGAGGTGCTGCGGGTGCGCGCGGCCATGAAGCCGATCTCGACGGTGCCACGCGCGTTGCGGACGGTCGATGTCGCGACCGGTGAGGACGCGACCGCCATACACCAGCGCTCGGACGTGTGCGCGGTGCCGGCCGCCGGCGTCGTCGCGGAGGCGATGGTCGCGCTGGTGCTGGCCAAGGAGGCGCTGGAGAAGTTCGGCGGCGACAGTGTGCCCGAGGTCGCGCGGAACCACGCGGCATACCTCGCGGCGATCCCGGAGCTTCAGCGATGAGTGACGAGCAGCGCACGCCGGCAGTGGTGCTGATCGGCCCGCCCGGCGCCGGCAAGACGACCGTCGGCCGATTGGTCGCCGAGCAGCTCGGGCTGGACTTCGTCGACACCGACGAACTGGTCGAGGCCGAGCAGGGTATGTCGATCTCGGACATCTTCGTCGAGCAGGGTGAGCCGCGGTTCCGCGAACTCGAGGCCGACGCAGTGCGACGCGCCGCCGCCGGTGGCGGCGTCGTCGCAGTCGGCGGTGGTGCTCCGATGACGCCTGCGACCGCGAAGTTGCTCGAGGGACTTCCTGTGGCGTTCCTCAGCGTCACGATCGCCGACGCCGCCGGTCGGGTCGGTTTCTCCGCCGCACGGCCACTGCTCGCGGTCAACCCCAGGGCGGCATGGACCCGGATGATGGGGGAGCGTCGCCCGACCTACGAGCGGCTGGCGACCTGGGTGGTCGAGACCGACGGCCGCACCGCCGACGACGTTGCCGGCGAAGTGACCTCGAGGGTTCGCGAATCATGAGTGACACCACCGTGATCCGAGTCGGCGACGACTACGACGTGATCATCGGCAACGGCGTGCTCGACCAGGTCGTCGCGCAGGTGCCGGACGGCGCGCAACGCGTGCTGATCGTGCATGCGCCGGTCATGGCCGACACCGCCCGACGGATCGCCTCCGCTGCGGCGGACTCCGGGCTACAGGCTGTCGTCGAGCTGCTCCCGGATGCCGAGGCCGCCAAGACCGCGGACGTGGCAGTCCGGTTGTGGTCGGTGCTCGCCGACGCTGGCTTCACCCGCACCGACGCCGTCATCGCAGTGGGTGGCGGTGCGACCACCGACCTCGGCGGATTCGTCGCGGCGACCTGGTTGCGTGGCGTCGCGGTGGTGCAGGTGCCCTCGACAGTGCTGGGCATGGTGGACGCCGCGGTCGGCGGCAAGACCGGCATCAACATCCCCGAGGGCAAGAACCTCGTCGGGTCCTTCCACCCGCCGGCTGCCGTGGTCTGCGACCTGGACCTGCTGCGCACGCTGCCGCAGGCGGACCTGGCGGCAGGGCTGGCCGAGGTGGTGAAGTGCGGTTTCATCTCGGACACCCGGATCCTGGAGCTGGCCGCGGATCCCGTTGCAGCCACTGACGTTTCGGGCGCGGTGTTGCCGGAGCTGATCGCGCGCGCCGTGCAGGTCAAGGCGGAGGTGGTCGCCGCGGACCTGAAGGAAGCCGGACTGCGGGAGATCCTCAACTACGGGCACACCTTCGCGCATGCGATCGAGCAGGTGTCCGGCTTCAGCTGGCGGCACGGCGACGCCGTGGCGGTCGGCATGGTCTATGTCGCGGAGCTGTCGCGCCGCGCGGGCCTGATCGGCGAGGGCCTGGTCGACCAGCACCGAAAGGCGTTGCAGTCGCTGGGATTGCCGACGGCATACCCCGTTGACGGCGACGCGGGCGAGCGGTGGTCGGCGTTGCGTGCGGCAATGGGCCGGGACAAGAAGACCCGCGGCTCGACGCTGCGCTTCGTTGCGCTGACCGGTCTCGGTGCGCCGACCCGGCTCAGCGGTCCCGACGAGGCGATGTTGCGGGACGCGTTCGACGCCGTGCGGGCCTGAGCACGACGCTCAGCGCGTCGCGAGCTGCCGACGCCGTGCCAGCAGCCGCTTGCCGCTGAGCTGTGCGAGCAGCCACTCCAGCGGCCCCTGACCGACCAGCCGCGCCCACGCCCAACTCAGCACCAGGCACAGCACGATGAACACGACCGCAGGACGCCAGCCGAATGGAAGCCAAGCGGGTGCGTGGTGCACCAGGATCCGCAGCAGCGGGAACTGCAGGGCGTATGCCGACAGCGCGACCGTCCCGATCACGGCGATGGGGCGCAACACCGCCCGTGCAGCGGTGCCGAGCGGTGCCCGTGCGCCGGCGGCGACACACACGACCGCGAAGGCGATGGTGCACAGAGCCAGGTCGTGAGTGTTGTCGATCCAGCGGCCGGGTTCGGCGGACAGGTGCAGCGCCTTGCCGGCCAGCCAGCCGATGGCACCCGACACCCCGATGACGAACGTGAGCTGCAAGGTGCGCGCACGGGTGTGCCCCACGCGGCCGATGAACACTCCGAGCAGGAAGAGCGGGAGCAGGCCGGTCAGCCGGTAATGCGAGTCACTGAGCACGTAGAAGCGCAGCCAGTGCAGTGGTTCGTGCCAGTCCGCGGTGTCGGGGTCGGTGCCGGGCAGCGTGTTGGCGAGCTGGGCGACCCAGGTCACGACGGCGAGCAGGGCCAGGTGCCGTGGCCGGAGGAACATCAGGAACGCGCCGACGAGAGCAGTGAGCCCGAGTGGCTGCAACACCAACGCGATCCAGACGTCGAACTTCAGCAGCAGCTCGCCGATCACGACCAACAGCACCGCGCGCACCGCGAAGTGGGCGATCGTCGGCCACTTCTCCTGCCGACGTTCCCGCTGACGTTCGATGACACCGCGGGCGACCAGGCCAGCCGACACACCCATCACGAGTCCGAAGAGTGGTGACGCCAGGTCGTTGATTTCGCCGATCAGGCGGTTCAACGGGGCCGGTGCGACGAACCACGGGTGGGAGTGGGCGATGACCATCGCGACGATCGCCAGGCCGCGTGCGGCGTCCAGGCCGAGGTCCCGGGCCCGCGGCGCGTGACCGGTGCTCACGGGGGTCACAGGGCTGACAGGGCTCACGGGCAGCGAGTATGGCGCACTGGCCGCCCGTCAGGGCGTCATACGACGGCTCGATCGGCGTAGCGTGCTGCAGATGCGGATCTTCACCCAGCAGGCCGACATCACCACGCTGAAGGTGGATGCGGTTGTCAACGCTGCGAATTCGTCACTCATGGGCGGCGGGGGAGTCGACGGCGCGATCCACCGCGCCGGCGGTCCGGACATCCTGCGGGAGTGTCGCGAGCTGCGGGAGACGCGGTTCCCGGACGGGCTGCCCACCGGGCAGGCGGTGGCAACGACCGCGGGGAACCTCCCGGCGCGCTGGGTGATCCACGCGGTCGGGCCGGTGCACAGCAGGACCGAGGACCGGTCGGCGCTGTTGGCCGGCTGCTATCGCGAGTCGCTGCGGGTCGCCGACGAGCTGGGCGCCGAGTCTGTCGCGTTCCCAGCGGTGTCCGCAGGCATCTATGGCTGGCCGATGCAGGATGCCGCGCGGATCGCGGTGCACACGGTCCGGGGCACGGACTGCGCGGTGCGTGAGGTCACCTTCGCGTTGTTCTCGGCTGACGCGCTCGCGGCGTTCGAGGCTGCGTTGGCGGACGCGTGACGCGGCATACCGCGCGAAACCGTTAGACTGCTGCCCTCCCGCTGCTTTGTGCGGCTGCCTCGCGCCCTGATGGAGGGGTTCGCGCAGCGACAGCCCGGCATACGTCCTCGGGGGCCGACAGCATCCGTCGAACGTCCGTCGAAACCGAAAGAGAAGAGCGAAACGTGGCATCCACCAACGACCTGAAGAACGGCTTGGTCCTCAAGATCGACAACCAGCTGTGGTCAGTGGTCGAGTTCCAGCACGTCAAGCCCGGCAAGGGCCCGGCGTTCGTGCGCACCAAGCTGAAGAACGTCCTGTCCGGCAAGACCGTCGACAAGACCTTCAACGCGGGCGTCAAGGTGGAGACCGCCAACGTCGACCGGTCGGACATGCAGTACCTCTACAACGACGGCACCGACTACATCTTCATGGACACCAAGACCTACGACCAGCTGCCGATCGCCGCTGACACCGTGGGCAAGGCGGCCGACTACCTGCTGGAGAACCAGGAAGCCATCGTCGCCCAGCACGACGGCACCGCGCTGTATGTCGAGCTCCCCGCCTCGGTGGTGCTCGAGATCACCCACACCGAGCCGGGCCTGCAGGGCGACCGCTCGTCGGGTGGCACCAAGCCGGCGACGCTGGAGACCGGCGCCGAGATCCAGGTGCCGCTCTTCCTGGAGCAGGGCACCAAGGTCAAGGTCGACACCCGTGACGGCTCCTACCTGGGCCGCGTCAGCTGACAATGCCGCAGACGCCCGACACCTCCGCCCGCCGGGGCTCGCGCAGCAAGGCGCGCAAGAAGGCGCTCGACCTGCTCTTCGAGGCCGAGCAGCGCGGGGTCAACGCTCGAGAGCTGGTCGACCAGCGGGTCGACGTGCCCACCACGCAGACTCCGCTGCCGGACTACACCGTGCAGATCGTGCGCGGCGTGGTCGACCACTGGGCCGCGATCAACGATGCGCTGCAGACCTACAGCTCCAGTGACTGGCCGCCCGAGCGGATGCCCGCGGTCGACCGGTCGTTGCTGCGCGCGGCCACGTGGGAGCTGGTGTGGGCCGAGGGTGTCGACGCTCCCGTAGTGATCTCCGAAGCCGTCAAGCTGGCACAAGAGTTGTCGACCGACAGCTCGCCGAAGTTCGTCAACGGACTGCTGGCGAAGATCGCCGCGGTCAAGCAGTCCCTCGTCTGACGGAGCCGTTCGAGGCTTCGGTGGGTCCTAGTGCGTATGACGAAACCCGCTTCATCGCCGACGGCGACCGATTCGCCTGCGGCTGACGGACATGCGGCTTCTCCCGGCCGTCCACCACGCACCCCGCGGTGGGCGGTCGTCGATCTGCTGCGAGGTCTCGCGATCATCGCGGTGGTGTTGTTCCACCTCGTCTGGGACCTCGGGGACCTGGGGTTCATCTCCTGGCGGATCAGCGCGCACGAGTCCGGCAAGATCATCGCGCACACCATCGCGAGCTCGTTCCTCTTCCTCGTCGGAGTCTCGCTGGTGCTGGCGCATCGGCGGGGGATCCGCTGGAAATCGTTCTGGCGCAGGGAGATCCAGCTGATTGCGCTCGGGCTGGTGATCACCGGATTCAGTGCGATCTTCGAGCCGGACCAACTGGTCACCTTCGGGATCCTGCAGGCCATCGCGGTGGTGTCGCTGCTCGCATTGCCGACAGTGCGCGCACCACGGGTCGTGCCATGGCTGCTCGCCGCGGTCGCCGTCGTGCTCCCGCTGGTCGTGCACCTGCCGGGCCGGTCGCCGTGGGTGTCCTGGACCGGCCTTGCCGAAGGCACCCGGCCGTCCTTGGACTGGCAGCCTGTGCTGCCGTGGGTCGCGGTGACCTTCGTAGGTGTCGGCCTGATGCGGTGGGTGCTGGACCTGGCCGGTGCGGCGACCGTCCCGGGCGAGGAAGTCGCGACAGTCGCGAGTGTGTCGTCGGAATCGGCTGTCTCGAGCGAGGAAGTCGCGACAGTCGCGAGAGTGCGTGCGTGGCGGCCCGCACCGGGGCCACTGCAGTGGGTGGGCGTGCTCGGGCGGCATACGCTCTCGATCTATGTGCTCCACCAGCCCGTGCTGTATGGCGCGCTCTGGCTGATCAGCTGACCCACGACCCTGCGACTTCGCCCGCCCACCCACTTCGCCGAGAGGCCCCCGGTTGCTCGAGAGGCCCGGCGATTTGGGCCGATTTCGCCCGGAATCGGCGGGCCTGTCGGTGATCGGGGGGCCTGTCGGCGAATCAGTGGGTGGACGTGGCGCGGGCCACATCGGCGTCAGCGGTACTCTTGCCGCGTTCGACATCCTTTAACGATTCCGTCCTGTGAGGCGGCGAAGGAGGTCCCGACGCATGGAGCGTCCTGACTCTGCTGTGCCCAGGCCCGCGGGTGACCCGCCCGGCCGCATCGTTCTCACTTCTTCCGACATCTCCCGTGCTCTCCGGCGCATTGCGCACGAGATCGTCGAGCACAACAAGGGTGTGGGGGACCTGGTGGTCCTCGGCATTCCGACCCGCGGGGAGACGCTCGCCCGACGCATCGTGACGTTGCTGCGCGAGATCGAGGGTGCCGACGTGCCGGTGGGCACGCTCGACACCACGATGTACCGCGACGACCTGCGCAGCCAGCCGACCCGGGCGGTCGGCGCCACCACGATCCCGGAGGGCGGGGTCGACGGTAGGACCGTCGTGCTCGTCGACGACGTCCTCTACTCCGGTCGCACGGTGCGAGCCGCGCTGGACGCCCTCGGCGACCTCGGGCGGCCGCAAGCGGTGCGCCTGGCCGTGCTGGTCGACCGCGGCCACCGCGAGTTGCCCATCCGCGCCGACCACGTGGGCAAGAACCTCCCGACGGCGCGGTCCGAGCGGGTCAGTGTCCGGCTCGAGGACCCGGACGGTGTCGAGGAAGTCCGCATTTCAGCAGCGGAGGGGACGGCATGAAGCACCTGTTGTCGGCGGCCGACCTGAGCCGGGACGACGCACTGCAGATCATGGACACCGCCGCCCAGATGCACGACGTGCAGCGGCGTGAGGTCAAGAAGCTGCCGGTGTTGCGCGGCCGCACGGTGGTCAATCTCTTCTTCGAGGACTCCACCCGCACCCGGTCGTCATTCGAGATTGCCGGCAAATGGCTCTCGGCCGACGTCATCAACGTCTCGGCCAAGGGATCCTCGGTGAGCAAGGGCGAGTCGCTGCGGGACACCGTGATGACGGTGGCGGCCATGGGCGTCGACGCCCTCGTCATACGCCACCACGCGAGCGGGGCGCCGCAGCAGGTGACCGACTGGGTCGACGCGATCGTGGTCAACGCCGGTGACGGCACCCACGAGCACCCGACCCAGGCACTGCTGGACGCCTACACCATGCAGGCCCGCCTGGGTGACCTCGCGGGAAAGCACGTCGGCATTGTCGGGGACCTCACCCACTCGCGGGTCGTGCGCAGCAACCTGCTCCTGTTGCGCACCCTCGGCGCCGAGGTCACTCTCGTGGCGCCGCCGACGCTGATGCCCAGCGGAATCGCGGATTGGTCTGCGGTTGAAGGCTTTTCCTACAGCTACGACTTCGACGAAGTGCTCCCGAAACTGGATGCGGCGATGATGCTGCGCGTCCAGAAGGAGCGTATGACGGGCGGCTTCTTCCCCACACCGCGTGAATACACGGTCGGCTACGGGCTGACCCGTGACCGGCTTCGCGCGTTGCCGGAGCACGCGGTGATCTGTCACCCGGGCCCGATGAACCGCGGCCTGGAGATCACCGCGGATGCCGCGGACGAAGCTCGCTCCCTCGTCCTCGACCAGGTCTCCGCAGGTGTGGCCGTCCGGATGAGTGTGCTCTACCACCTGCTCGGAGGCGAGGCATGACGAACTATCTGATCAAGGGTGCCGACCTGCTCGGCACAGGGCGGAAGGATCTGCTGATCCAGGACGGTCTGATCGCCGAGGTCGGCAGCCCGACCGCCGAGGGCGCGACGGTCATCGACGCCGACGGGCTCGTCGCGCTGCCCGGGCTGGTCGACCTGCACACGCACCTGCGTGAGCCGGGCCGGGAGGACGCCGAGACGATCCGCACCGGGTCGGCCGCTGCTGCAGCGGGTGGCTTCACGGCGGTGCTCGCCATGGCCAACACCAACCCGGTGACCGACACCGCCGAAGCGGCCGAGCGGGTGCTCGACCTCGGCACGGCCTGCGGGCTGGTTGACGTGCAGCCGGTTGGTGCCGTGTCGAAAAGCCTTGCGGGAGAAGAGCTTGCCGAGCTCGGCCTGATGGCTCGAAGCCGCGCCAACGTGCGGGTCTTCTCCGACGACGGCAAGTGCGTGCACGATGCACGGCTGATGCGACGAGCGCTCGAATACGTCAAGACATTCGGCGGGGTCGTCTCCCAGCACGCGCAGGAGCCGCGCCTGGCGGACGGCGCCGCCTGCTGCCACGAAGGTGAACTGTCCGGGCGGCTCGGATTGCCGGGCTGGCCGGGCGTCGCCGAAGAAGTCATCGTCGCCCGCGACGTGATGCTCGCTCGACACACCGGCTCACGCGTGCACATTGCGCACGTGTCGACGGCGGGGTCGGTCGAGGTGATCCGGTGGGCCAAGTCCCAGGGCATCGCAGTGACCGCCGAAGTGACGCCGCATCACCTGATGCTCGACACGACCCGGCTGACCGACTACGACCCGACCTACAAGGTCAACCCGCCGCTGCGTCCCGAGGAAGACATCGCCGAGCTGCGAAAAGCATTGGCGGACGGCACGATCGACGCGGTCGCCACCGACCATGCACCGCACGCACGGCACGACAAGGAGCACGCGTTCGCCGAGGCGGCGTTCGGCATGCTTGGCCTGGAGCAGGCGCTGCAGGTCGTCAACACCGTCATGGTGCAGCCCGGCCTGATGACCTGGGCACAGGTCGCCGAGACCATGTCGACCGCGCCGGCGCGCATCGCCGGACTGGGCGGGCACGGTCGCCCGCTGGCCGCAGGGGAGCCGGCCAACATCACACTGATCGACCCGACCGCCACTGTCGAGGTCGACCGCGCCGACTCGCACTCCCTGTCGCGCAACAACCCGTGGCATCAGATGCAGCTCACCGGTCGGGTGCAGTCCACGCTGCTGCGTGGCCGGCCCACCCTGCTCAATCAGGAGGTTTCAGCATGACGACCCACACCGATCCACTGACCGGACGTGGCCGCGCGACGCTGGTCCTCGAGGACGGCACCGCCTTCACGGGACTGGCCTACGGCGCCATCGGTGAGACGTATGGCGAGGCGGTCTTCTCCACCGGGATGACCGGATACCAGGAGACCCTGACGGACCCGAGCTACCACCGGCAGGTCGTCGTGATGACCGCGCCGCACATCGGCAACACCGGCGTCAACGACGAGGACGCGGAGTCCGGACGCATCTGGGTGAGCGGGTATGTCGTGCGCGATCCCGCACTCCGCCCGTCGAACTGGCGATCCCAGCGCACGCTCGAGGACGAGCTCGTCGAGCAAGAGATCGTGGGCATCTGCGACGTCGACACCCGTGCGCTGACCCGGCACCTGCGTGAGTCCGGCGCGATGCGGGTGGGCATCTTCTCGCACACCGACGAGTCGGCCGAGACGCTGGCGCAGCGGGTGCGGGAGCAGCCGCAGATGGCCGGCTCCGAGCTCGCGTCCGAGGTCAGCACGAAGGAGACGTATGTCGTGCCGGCACAGGGCGATCGGCGCTTCACCGTGGCGGCGGTGGACCTCGGCATCAAGGGGATGACACCGCGCCGGCTCGCCGAGCGCGGCATCGATGTCCATGTGCTGCCGGCGGACTGCACCTTCGACCAGATCCAGCAGGTGAACCCGGACGGGGTCTTCTTCTCCAACGGTCCCGGTGACCCCTCGACAGCCCCCCAGGTGGAGGTGCTGCGCCAGGTGCTGGAGTCGGGAGTTCCCTTCTTCGGGATCTGCTTCGGCAACCAGCTGCTGGGTCGGGCACTCGGGTTCGGCACCTACAAGCTGAAGTACGGCCACCGTGGCATCAACCAGCCGGTGCTCGATCGCACCACCGGCAAGGTCGAGGTGACGGCGCACAACCACGGCTTCGCGGTCGACGCACCGCGGGACGGCGAGCCTGTGCAGGCTCCCGCGGGGGAGCAGTTCGGCCGGGTGCGCGTGTCGCACATCGGCCTCAACGACAACGTGGTCGAGGGGCTGGAATGCCTTGATATTCCTGCCTTTTCGGTGCAGTACCACCCGGAGGCGGCGGCCGGGCCACATGACGCGGCATACCTCTTCGACAGATTCGTGGAGCTGCTCGCGAAGCACTCCACCAGCAAGACCAAGGAGAACAACTGATGCCGAAGCGGGATGACATCAAGAGCGTGCTGGTCATCGGGTCAGGCCCGATCGTCATCGGCCAGGCATGCGAGTTCGACTACTCCGGCACCCAGGCGTGCCGCGTGCTGCGCGAGGAGGGCCTGCGGGTCGTTCTGGTCAACTCCAACCCGGCGACGATCATGACCGACCCGGAGTTCGCCGATGCGACCTACGTCGAGCCGATCACTCCGGACGTCGTGGAGTCGGTCATCGCCAAGGAGCGCCCGGACGCGGTGCTGGCGACCCTGGGCGGCCAGACGGCGCTGAACACCGCGATCGCGCTGCACGAGGCCGGTGTGCTGGACAAGTACAACTGCCCGCTGATCGGTGCGAGCGTCGAGGCCATCCAGCTGGGTGAGGACCGCGAGCGGTTCAAGGGCGTCGTCGAGCGCTGTGGTGCCGAGTCGGCCGACTCGATCATCTGCCACACGATGGACGAATGCATCGCAGCCGCAGCGAAGCTCGGCTACCCGATGGTGGTCCGCCCGTCGTTCACGATGGGCGGCCTCGGCTCCGGTTTCGCGTATGACGAAGCAGACCTGCGACGCATCGCCGGCGCCGGCCTGCACGCCAGCCCGACCACCGAGGTGCTCCTGGAGGAGTCGATCCTCGGCTGGAAGGAGTACGAGCTGGAGATCATGCGCGACCACGCCGACAACGTTGTGGTCGTGTGCTCCATCGAGAACGTCGACCCGGTAGGTGTGCACACAGGGGACTCGATCACGGTGGCCCCGGCACTGACCCTCACCGACCGCGAATACCAGAAGATGCGCGACGTCGGCATCGCCGTCATCCGGGAGGTGGGCGTCGAGACCGGTGGCTGCAACATCCAGTTCGCGATCGACCCCGAGACCGGCCGGATGATCGTCATCGAGATGAACCCGCGAGTGTCGCGTTCGTCGGCATTGGCTTCCAAGGCAACGGGATTCCCGATCGCGAAGATCGCCGCGAAGATGGCGATCGGTTACACCCTCGACGAGGTGCCCAACGACATCACGCGGGAGACCCCGGCGAGCTTCGAGCCCACGCTCGACTACGTCGTGGTCAAGGTGCCGCGCTTCGCCTTCGAGAAGTTCCCGGCCGCCGACCCGACACTCACCACCACGATGAAGTCGGTCGGTGAGGCGATGGCGATCGGCCGCAACTTCACCGAGGCGCTGCAGAAGGCGCTGCGCTCGCTGGAGCGTAAGGGCGCGGCGTTCCACTGGGATCCGGACAACGCCCCGAGTCGTGAGATGGGCCAGGCGTTGCTGGAGCAGGCAGCCACACCGACCGACGGCCGAATCGTGTTGGTGCAGCAGGCTCTTCGTGCCGGGCTGACCGTGGAAGAGGTCTTCGACGGCACCAAGATCGACCCCTGGTTCCTCGACCAGATCCAGCTGATCAACCGGATGGCGGAGATCATCGCCGACGCGGAGCAGCTGACGCCGGAGTTGCTGCGGCTGGCCAAGCGGCACGGCTTCTCCGACGCGCAGATCGCGCAGCTGGCCCGGATGCCCGAGGCCGTCGTGCGAGGCCTGCGCTACGCACTCGGTGTCCGCCCGGTCTACAAGACGGTCGACACCTGCGCGGCCGAGTTCGCCGCCCAGACGCCCTACTACTACTCCAGTTACGACCAGGAGTCCGAGCTCCTGCCGCGCGAGCGTCCGGCGGTGCTCATCCTCGGCTCAGGCCCCAACCGGATCGGGCAGGGCGTCGAGTTCGACTACTCGTGTGTGCACGCGTCATTCGCCTTGCAAGACAAGGGTTTCGACACGATCATGGTCAACTGCAACCCCGAGACGGTGTCGACCGACTACGACACCTCCAGCCGCCTCTACTTCGAGCCGCTGACGCTGGAGGACGTCCTCGAGGTCTTCTACGCCGAGCAGCAGGCCGGGCCCGTGGCGGGTGTGATCGTGCAGCTCGGTGGCCAGACGCCGCTGGGCCTGGCGCAGGCGTTGAAGGACGCGGGTGTGCCGATCGTCGGCACGACGCCGGAGGCCATCGACCTCGCCGAGGACCGCGGAGCGTTCGGACGTGTCCTCACCGAGGCGGACCTGCCGTCGCCGAAGCACGGCACGGCATACAGCGTCGACGAGGCTCTCGCCGTTGCGCGGGAGATCGGCTACCCGGTGCTGGTGCGGCCGTCATACGTCCTCGGTGGTCGGGGCATGGAGATCGTGTATGACGACGTGACGCTTACCGACTACGTCACGCGTGCGACTGAGGCGTCCAGCGAACACCCGGTGCTGGTCGACCGGTTCCTGGACGACGCGATCGAGATCGACGTCGATGCGCTCTTCGACGGTGTGGACATGTATCTCGGCGGCATCATGGAGCACATCGAGGAGGCCGGGATCCACTCCGGCGACTCGGCGTGCACGCTGCCGCCGGTCACGCTGGGCGCCGAGGAGATCGAGCGGGTGCGCACCTCGACCCGCGCTCTGGCGGAGGGCGTCGGAGTGCGCGGGTTGATCAACGTGCAGTTCGCGCTGGCACAGGACACGCTCTATGTGTTGGAGGCCAATCCCCGTGCGAGCCGGACGGTTCCGTTTGTCGCGAAGTCCACGGGGGTCCCGCTGGCGAAGGCCGCGGCGCGGGTCATGCTCGGCGAGTCCATCCAGGAGTTGCGGGACAGCGGGTTGCTGCCGGCGACCGGCGACGGCGGCATGCTGCCGGCGGACTCGGCGATCGCGGTCAAGGAGGCGGTGCTGCCGTTCAAGCGCTTCCGCACCCACGAGGGCGCGGTCGTCGACAGCCTGCTGGGGCCTGAGATGCGGTCCACCGGTGAGGTGATGGGCTTCGACGACAACTTCGGTGCGGCCTTCGCCAAGAGCCAGTTGAGCTCGGTCACCGGATTGCCACGGGAGGGTTCGGTCTTCGTCTCGGTGGCCAACCGTGACAAGCGCGCGATGATCTTCCCGGTGAAGCGACTGGCCGACCTGGGCTTCCACATCCTGGCGACTGCCGGCACCGCAGATGTCTTGCGGCGCAACGACATCGAGGCCGAGGTCGTGCGCAAGCACAGCGAAGGCATCGGCCCGCAGGGCGAGCTGACCATCGTGGACCGGATCGAGCAGGGCGACGTCGCGATGGTGGTCAACACCCCGTCCGGACAGGGCGCCCGCGAGGACGGCTACGCCATCCGTGCCGCGACCACGAGCATGGACCGGCCGATCATCACGACGGTGCAGCAACTCGCTGCCGCGGTCCAGGGCATCGAGGCGCAGCTGGCCGGACCCTTCCGGGTCAAGCCGCTGCAGGATCACGCGCGCGATCTCAACCTCTTCGGGCGGAGCTGAGCGCGATGGGGATCGAGAAGGACGACGAGCGGGCAGGCCTGGAACCCTTCGGTATTCGCCTCGGTGAGGCCGTTGACCGGTTCGGCCCGGTGTGCGTCGGCATCGACCCCCACGCGTCCCTGTTGGACGCGTGGGGCCTGCCCGACACGGTGCAGGGACTGCGCCAGTTCGCCGAGATCGCCGTGGAGGCGTTCGGTGGTCAGGCCGCGCTGGTGAAGCCGCAGAGTGCGTTCTTCGAGCGCTTCGGCGCTTGTGGTGTCGAGATGCTCGAGGACGTCCTCACCGGCTTGCGCGAGATGGGCACGCTCAGTCTGTTGGACGTCAAGCGGGGTGACATCGGCTCGACGATGGCGGCATACGCGCAGGCCTACCTCGCGGACGACTCGCCACTGCGCGCGGACGCCATCACCGTCAGTCCGTTCCTCGGATTCGGTTCGCTGGCACCGGCTTTCGACCTTGCCAAGCGGACCGGTCGTGGCGTGTTCGTGCTGGCGATGACGTCCAATCCCGAGGCGGGTCCGGTGCAGCACGCGGTCTACGAGCAGGAGACGGTCAGCGGCACGATCATCGACGAGGTCTCCGAGGCGAACGCCCTGGCGTGCGCGGGGACCTATGGCGATGTCGGCATGGTTGTCGGAGCGACCGTGGGCAAGGACGTCGCGGATCTCGGGCTCGGGGAACGACTTGCGCAGTCCAGGGCACCGCTGCTGGCGCCCGGAGTGGGTGCACAGGGCGCGACGATCGGGGACATCGGCCATGGCTTCGGTGCAGCGTCGTCGCTCGTGCTGCCGGCGACCTCCCGCGCGATCCTGGCCGCTGGACCCGACGTGTCCGCGCTGCGGGATGCGCTGCGCAGCGTGCAGGAGGAGGCCGCCGGGCTGCGCCCGATGCCCGAGGACTGAGTCACTTCAGCGGCATTCGCTTCTACTACCAAAGGTAGTAGAATGTTGACGTAGCGGCCGGCAGGCCACCGAGGCGCCGTCGGACCGCACGCAGGAGGAGTGGTTCTGATGATCCTTGTCGGGTATGACGGTTCCGAGCAATCAACCGCGGCTGTCCGTTGGGCGGCCCGAGCAGCAGCGCAGCGACAACAGCCGTTGCGGGTGCTGTCCGCAGTGCCGATGCCGGTGATCTACGGCAGTGAGTTCCTGCCCGCCAGCCAGGTGCAGGAATTCGCCCGGGAGGCGGAAGCAGTCGCGGCCGAAGGCGCGAAGCTGGCCGCGCAAGAAGGTGCCACTGCCGTGGAGACCGTTGGGGTCGCAACCAACCCGGCCAACGCGCTGATCGAGCAGTCCGCCGAGGCGAGCCTGGTCGTGGTCGGCAACCGCGGGCATCACCAGATCGTCGAGACCATGCTGGGCTCGGTCGGTTACGCGGTCGCCGCACACGCGGAGTGCCCCGCGGTCATCGTCCGCGGTGAGTCCGCCGGCAGCGAGCCGGCGGGCGACGGGTCCCGTGTGGTCGTCGCGTATGACGGGTCCGAGCAGGCGCAGCGCGCGGTCGCATTCGCGACCGACGCGGCACGCACCACCGGTGCGGCCCTGCACATCGTCGGCGCCTGGGACGACCCCCTTTCGACATACGGCCTCGCCGGCCAGGTCGGTGCGATCGAGGAGATCGCGGCAGCAGTGCAGGACGATGTCGACGCGGCCCGCACGAAGGTGCTGGGCGAATACCCGGACCTGACCGTGACCACTCAGGTTGTGCGTGGACAGGCGGCGGTCGAGATCGCCCGTGTTGCTGAGGGTGCCGGACTCCTCGTGGTCGGCACCCGCGGCCGTGGGGGATTCCGGACCCTGTTGCTGGGTTCGGTCAGTCGTCATCTGGTGACGACCGCGCCGTGCCCGGTCGCCGTGGTCCGCTGACCGGACGGCGCTGCCCTAGCTCGCGAGGTGTTTGAGTGCCTCGCGGCGTGACAGGCCGCTGAGTTGGTGCTCGTGCGCCGCCACGAAGTCACTCACCCAGCCGGGCTGCACGCGTGCGTAGTCGCGCAGCGCCCACCCGATCGCCTTGCGGATGAAGAACTCGCGATCCGGCATGTTGGCCTCGACGACCTCGGTCAACAGCACTGCGTCGACGCGATCCTTGCGGCCCAGCTGGCTGATGATGGCCAGCCGCCGAAGCCACATGTCGTCGTGAGCGCTCCACGCACGGACGACCCGTGCCGTCTCACCTGGATGTGCGTCGTGCAGGTCAGCGATGCGGTGTGCGGTCTCGTCGACGATGTCCCACCATGCGCCTGCAGTAGCGAAGTGCTCGTGTGTCGGAATCAGGTGCAGCTCCCCGCGTGCGATCGGCAGCGCGAGCAGCGCAAGGGCGGCATACCGCTCCTCACGGTGGGTCGCGTTGTCGAAGAGTTCCCGAGCCGCAGCTGCCAGCGCGTCGAGCTCGAGAGCAGGCTCTGCCCGGGCGGCGGCTCGGGTGATGCTGCGAACCTGCGGCACCCTCACTCCGAAGAAGGGCAACGCCGACTTCATGTATGCCTGCATCCCGGGCGCGCGGTCCGGGTCGCCCTCGCGTGCCAGATCGGAGCGGATGCGTGCGACCAGCGACGACGGTGTCCGAGTCATCGCCTCAGCGGCGACCGGCGACGAAGTAGACCGCAGGAAGTATGCCGACGGAGTTGACCACCGGCAGGGCTGCCGCCCACAACCACTTCGGGCCGCGAACCTCGTGTGCCGGCCGCCGTGACAGATCGACGAGCGCCGCGGACCTGGCGGCCGCATCGATGGTTGCGCCGACGACGAGCAGCTTGCGCTGGGTCGGTGTCAGGTCATCCCACTTCTGCTTGAGCCTTGCGGAAGGACGCGTGTCGATCGTCTCGGTGCTCATCCACGCAGCCTATTCCGGTCGCCGGCCGACCCCTCGTTGCCGAACCGCGCGCTGAGTCGCTAGGTTCGCTGGGTGCGGGGGATCAGGGTGATCCGCACTCGCACAGAGTTGTTCACAACTGAGACACGCCAGGAGAATGACACGTGGCCCTACCGCAACTGACGCCGGAGCAGCGCGCTGAGGCACTCGCCAAGGCGGCGGCAGCGCGACGAGAACGCGCTGAGGTGAAGAACCGGCTGAAGTACGCGCAGGGCTCACTGCGTGAGGTGATCGAGGCAGGCAAGGACAACGAGGTCATCGGCAAGATGAAGGTGTCCGCCCTGCTGGAGTCGTTGCCCGGCGTCGGTCGCGTCCGTGCCCGGCAGACCATGGCGGACATCGGCATCGCCGAGACGCGCCGGGTCCGCGGCCTGGGAGCCAATCAGGTGCAGCGACTGTTGGAGCATTTCGAGCAGGCGGGGGACTCGTGACGTCCGACTCCGCTGGTAGGCGCTCGAAGGACTGCGCGCCGCTCGTCGTGCTCGCCGGGCCGACCGCGGTGGGCAAGGGCACCGTGTCGGCATACATCCGGGAGCACTATCCGGAGGTCTGGCTGTCGGTGTCCGCGACCACGCGCGCCGCGCGACCCGGTGAGATCGACGGCAAGCACTACCACTTCATCAGCCAGGAACGCTTCGACCAGATGGTCGCCGACGGTGAGTTCCTCGAGCACGCGGTCGTGCACGGCCGTTCCAGCTACGGCACGCCGCGTGGCCCGGTCGCCGAGGCCGCACGCGAGGGCAAGCTGCCGCTGCTGGAGATCGACCTGCAAGGAGCACGTCAGGTCCGCGAGCAGATGCCCGAGGCCTACTTCGTCTTCCTGGCGCCGCCGAGCTGGGACGAACTCGTCCGCCGGCTGGTCGGGCGCGGCACCGAGAGCGAGGCCGAGCGGGAGGTCCGGTTGGCCACTGCGCGACGGGAACTCGCCGCGCAGGAGGAGTTCGACACCACCATCGTCAACGACGACGTTCGGCGTGCAGCCGAAGAACTCGTACACTTGATGCAGCAGCACATCTGCGCCACCTCGTGATGCGCGTGCGCTGACCCACAGAACCCCAACGAGATACCCAAGTAGAAACGAGATTTTCTTCGTGTCTGGCACCAAGGCTGCCCCCGAGGGCATCACCAACCCGCCGATCGACGACCTCCTGCAGGTCTCGGACTCCAAGTACGCCCTGGTCATCTACTCGGCCAAGCGTGCGCGGCAGATCAACGCCTACTACTCGCAGCTGTCCGAGGGCCTGCTGGAGTATGTCGGGCCGCTCGTCGACAGCCAGGTCAACGACAAGCCGCTGTCGGTGTCGCTGCGCGAGATCAACGAGGGCCTGCTGTCCATCGAAAAGGTCGAAGCTTAGAGCCACACTTCATGCGCATCGTTCTCGGCGTGAGCGGAGGCATCGCCGCTTACAAGGCATGCCTGCTGCTGCGCCGGTTCACCGAGTCCGGCCACGACGTGACCGTCATCCCGACGGCTGCCGCGCTGCGGTTCGTCGGTGCCCCGACGTGGGCCGCCCTGTCCGGCAAGCCGGTCGCCGATGACGTGTGGACCCGGGTCGAGGACGTCCCGCATGTGCGGATCGGCAAGGAAGCCGACCTCGTGGTGGTCGCACCGGCGACCACCGACCTGCTGGCGAAAGCAGCCCACGGGCTGGCCGACGATCTGCTCACCAACACCCTGCTGACCGCACGGTGCCCGATCGTCTTCGCCCCGGCGATGCACACTGAGATGTGGCAGCACCCGGCCACCGTCGCCAATGTCGCGACCCTGCGTGAGCGCGGCGTGCACGTCATGGACCCCGACTCGGGACGGCTCACCGGAGTCGACACCGGACCGGGGCGGTTGCGCGAGCCGGACGAGATCGCTTCCTACGCCTTGGGGTTGGTGCAGGAGAGCAAGCCGGAGGGCACTGGCCCACTCGCCGGCCGGCACGTGGTCGTGTCCGCCGGCGGCACCCGTGAGCCGATCGACCCGGTGCGCTTCCTCGGCAACCGATCCAGCGGCAAGCAGGGCTACGCGCTCGCAGCCGTCGCCGCCGAGCGCGGCGCGCGAGTGACTCTGGTCAGCGCCAACGCGGCGCTGACGGCGCCCGCGGGTGTCGACGTCATATCGGTCGAGACCACCCTGGAGCTGCAGGAGGCCGTGACGCGCGCCGCCGCCGATGCCGACGCGGTCGTGATGGCCGCAGCACCGGCCGACTATCGCTCGGCCGCCTACACCGACCACAAGATCAAGAAGACCGCCGGCGGCGACGACCTGACGCTGCATCTGGTCGAAAATCCCGACATCGTCAAGGGTTTGGTCGCCGACCGGGGAGCCGCCGTGCGGCCGCTCATCGTCAGCTTCGCCGCCGAGACCGGCGACGCCGACGGGTCGGTCATGGAGCACGCGCGAGCCAAGTTTGCGCGCAAGGGCAGCGACATACAGGTCGTCAACGAGGTGGGACCGGGCGTGACGTTCGGCCAGGACGACGCCGCCATACACATCCTGACCCGTGACGGGCAGGAGACCGAGGTTCAGCAGGCCGACAAGGTCGTGCTGGCGAACGCTGTGTGGGATGTCGTCCAGAAACACCTGCCCACCGTTTAGACTCCGGGTGGCCCGACCGATCGGACGGGCCAGCCAGCAGCCGCTGCACATCGAAGGAGCAACCTGTGGCCCGACTCTTCACCTCGGAATCCGTCACCGAGGGACACCCTGACAAGATCTGCGACCAGATCAGTGACTCGATCCTGGACGCCATGCTCGCCGACGACCCGAAGTCACGTGTCGCCGTCGAGACGATGGTGACCACCGGACTGGTGCACGTCGCCGGCGAGGTGACAACCGACAGCTACGTGCCGATCGCGAAGCTGGTGCGCGACACCATCCGGGACATCGGATACGACTCGTCGCTCAAGGGATTCGACGGCACGTCGTGCGGCGTGTCCATCTCCATCGGTGAGCAGTCGCAGGACATCGCGCAGGGCGTCGACACCGCGCACGAGCACCGTGCCGAGGGCGGCACCGACGCCAAGGACAGCCAGGGCGCCGGCGACCAGGGCCTGATGTTCGGCTACGCGTGCTCCGACACCGCCGAGCTGATGCCGCTGCCGATCTTCCTGGCTCACCGGCTGTCCGAGCGGCTGACCGCCGTGCGCAAGAGCGGTGAACTCGCCTACCTGCGCCCGGACGGCAAGACCCAGGTCACCATCGAGTACGACGGCGAGCAGGCCGTCCGACTCGACACCGTGGTCCTGTCCACCCAGCACGCCGAGAACATCTCGCTGGACGGCATGCTCGAGCCGGACATCGACACGCTGGTCATCCAGCCGGTGCTGCAGGAGCTGGCCGCCACCGGCAACACCCTGGACACCTCGTCCTACCGCAAGCTGATCAACCCGACCGGCAAGTTCGTCATCGGCGGTCCCATGGGCGACGCCGGCCTGACGGGTCGCAAGATCATCGTCGACACCTACGGCGGCATGGCTCGCCACGGCGGCGGCGCCTTCTCCGGCAAGGACCCGTCGAAGGTCGACCGTTCGGCGGCATACGCCATGCGCTGGGTCGCCAAGAACGTCGTGGCGGCCGGGCTGGCCGAGCGCTGCGAGGTGCAGGTCGCCTACGCGATCGGCAAGGCGCAGCCCGTCGGTCTGTATGTCGAGACCTTCGGCACCGAGAAGCACCCGCTGGAGAAGATCCAGAACGCCATCAACGCCGTCTTCGACCTGCGCCCGCGCGCGATCGTGGAGGAGCTGGATCTGCTGCGGCCGATCTACAAGCCGACGGCGGCATACGGGCACTTCGGTCGGACCACGGCCGCCGGTGTCGACAACCCGTTCACCTGGGAGCGCACCGACAAGGTCGAGGCCTTGCAGCGCGCGATCTGAGTCTTATCGCTGCGACTCCTCGCAGCACACACCGACGCCGGTCACGAATTCGTTCGTGGCCGGCGTCGGTGTGTTGGTCGTCCTCTGTGCGCGGGTCGGCTTGTCGTGTGGGTGCGTTGTCGTGCGCTGTCGCCCCTGCGTTTCCAGGTGCGGCGCGCCGAAGTGCCGACGGTCGGTGGGTGGGGACGGACAGGAGCAGCTGTGCCGGGGCAGGGGCGCTGCGCTGTCCGAGTGATCGCGTATAAACAAGGGCATGCAGTCGTCCGGCGAGCCCAGCGCCACCTCGAGTGGCGCGTCCGGCGATGCCGCGGACTCCACCGACGAGCGCCCGCGCCCGGCGACGCCGGAGCAGTTGCATCTGCTGCACGCGGCGGCGCCGAAGGTCCGGGACGAGCGGGTCCGAGCCGAGCCGGAGCCGTCGAATGTCGAGCTGCCGGTTGCGCGCGTCGTCCTCGACGTCGGCCTGGCGCACCTGGACCGCCCCTTCGAATACTCCGTCCCGGAGAAGCTGGCGGCCGACGCGCAGCCGGGTGTCCGCATCAAGGCACGGTTCGCGGGCAAGGACGTCTCCGGATTCGTGGTCGAGCGCGCCGAGCAGGCAGAGCACACCGGCAAGCTGAGCCCGTTGCGTCGGGTCGTCAGCCCCGAGCCGGTGCTGACCCCACCCGTGCTCGACGCGTGCCGGGCTGTTGCCGACCACTACGCGGGTCCGCTCGCGGACGTGCTCCGCCTGGCGATCCCGCCTCGTCACGCCGCCGCCGAGAAGGCGCTCGACGCCAAGCAGGCGCCCGATCTCGACGCGCCAACGCTCGGTGACGCGACGGCATGGCAGCGCTACCCCGCAGGAGCCGCGCTGTTGCACCGACTCGCCCACGGAGACGACCCTGCGGCGAGCTGGCTGGCCGCGCCGACGGTCGACCCGGCCCAGGACTGGCCGACGGCGCTCGCGCAGGCGGCCCGCGCGACGCTGCACGGCGGTCGCGGCGCATTACTGGTGGTGCCGGACCATCGAGACCTCGACCGGCTCGATGCGGCGCTGACCGACGAGCTGGGTGAAGGGCAGCACGTGCGGCTGACCGCCGAGCAGGGCCCGCAGGCGCGTTACACCGCCTGGCTGAAGGTGCTGCGTGGTCACGTCCGATGCGTCATCGGGACCCGGGCCGCAGCGTGGGCGCCGGTGCAGAACCTTGGTCTACTCGCCTGCTGGGATGACGGGGATGACCTGTTGGCGGAGCCGCGCTCGCCATACCCGCAGACGCGAGAAGTGTTGCGGCTCAGAGCGATCCGCGAGCGAGCGGCGCTGTTGCTCGGCGGTTTCGTGCGGTCCGTGGCGGTGCAGCGTTGGCTGGAGGACGGCGCGGTCCGCGCAGTCGACACCCGCACCGCGCCGGGGTCGGTGCCCCGTGTTGTCGTCGCCGGCGACGAGCGTGAGGTCGAGCGGGCCGGAGCAGCGGCACACGCTCATCTGCCGCCGGTCGCCTGGTCCACCGCACACGCCGCCCTCAAGGGCGGTCCGGTGCTCGTGCAGGTGCCGCGTCGCGGTTACCTGCCCACGCTGCGCTGCGGGCAATGCCGTGAGGTCGCTCGCTGTGCGGAATGCCATGGCCCACTCGCGCTGACCGCGCCGGATTCGCCGGCCGTATGCCGCTGGTGCGGCCGCGTCGCCCGGCCCTGGCGGTGCCCGGAGTGCTACGGCACCCGACTGCACGCGGCCGTCGTCGGAGCGCGTCGCACCGCAGAGGAGCTCGGCCGGGCGTTCCCCGGTGCACCGGTCACCCGGTCCGGTGCGGGAGAGGTCGTCAGCAGCGTCGGACCTGAAGCTCGGCTGGTGATTGCGACACCGGGAGCGGAGCCGGTGGCCGAATCCGGTTATGCCGCAACACTTCTGCTCGATGGATGGGCCCTGCTCGATCGGTCCGCGCTGGACGCCGGGGAGGAGGCGCTTCGGCGATGGGTCGCGGCTGCTGCGCTGACCCGGCCTGCGTCCGGCGGGGGCACCGTGGTCGTTTGCGGCATCAGCACCGGGGTGACCCTGCCACCGGTGGAGGCGCTGGCCCGCTGGGCGCCCGGCACTTTCGCCGAACGCGAGTTGGCCGCGCGCCGCGAGCTGGCCCTGCCGCCCGCGTCGTGGATGGCGTTGTTGCACGGTGCGGCGAGCGATCTCGACGGTTTCGCCACTGCCGTCCGGCAGGCCTTGGACGACGCGGTGCCGCTGGAGCGCATCGGCCCGATGCCGGGACCCGGCGGCGACGACAACGTGGGCCTGCTGCTGCGCACTGATCGCTCGCACGGCCCGGCAGCCGCACGTGCCGTCGCTGCGGCCAGAGCGGTCCGCAGCGCCCGGAAGTTGCCCGGCTCGGTCACCGTGCACGTGGAGCCCAGCGGGGCCATGCTCTGAGCTCTGTCCCTGCCGTCCTAGGTCCGACTCGCGAGCCTGCCGTGCCGCGCACCCTGCGGACCGGGCCATCCGTCGGCGCCGATAGGGTCTGCGTGGTGAGCCAGCAGCAGACCACGATCACTGAGCCGATCACTGAGCCGACGACCGGACCGGCCACCGACACCGGTCTCGACCCCGATCTCAACCCCTCGCCGGTGGACGCCGTCGTCTTCGACCTCGGCAATGTGCTGATCAACTGGGACCCGCTGCCCGCGATCGCCGCAGGCGTGGGGGAGGAGCGCGCTCGCGCCTTCCTGGCCGAGTTCGACTTCGGCGCCTGGAACCACGCTCAGGACGCTGGGCGCACCTTCGCCGATGCCGAGCAGGCGGCGATGACGTCGCACCCGCAGTTCGCCGACGAGATCCGCTCCTATCGCGAGCATTTCGCCGAGTCGTTGCAGGGTTCGATAGACGGCACGGTCGCCATACTCAAGCAGTTGCACGCCGCGGAGACCCCACTGATCGCACTGACCAACTGGTCGGCCGAGACGTTCCCGGCAGCACTCGACAAGTTCGACTTCCTGGACCTCTTCGAGGACATCATCGTCTCCGGGGAGGAGGGCGTCGCCAAGCCCGATCCGGAGATCTTCGAGGAGCTGGCCGACCGCGTGCGTCACCTGGGCAGCCTCGACGACTGCGTCTTCATCGACGACAAGCTCGCCAACGTCCAGGCCGCGACGATCGCCGGTATGGACGCGATCGAGTTCACCTCACCCGAGGAGTTGCGCGCCGACCTGCTGGTGCGCGGGCTGCCGGTCGAGGCGTAGCACCATGTCGATCACCCCCATCCGGTTGTATGGCGACCCGGTGCTGCGCACGCCGGCCGCACCGGTCACGACCTTCGACAAGGAGCTGCGAACCCTCGTCCAGGACCTGACCGACACCATGATGAACGCACCCGGAGCCGGGCTGGCAGCGCCCCAATTGGGCGTCGGGTTAAGGGTTTTCACCTATTACGTGGACGGGCAGCTCGGGCACCTGGTCAATCCGGACCTCGACCTGTCCGCCGAGATCGAGGTCGACGACGAGGGCTGCCTGTCGATCCCGGACATCTCCTGGGCAACCCCGCGATCGTTGTCCGTCGTCGCCCGCGGGTTCGACATGTACGGCGAGCCGGTCGAGCTGCAGGGCAGCCACCTGCTGGCCCGGTGCATCCAGCACGAGACCGACCACCTGGACGGCATCCTGTTCATCGACCGGCTCGACAAGGAGCAGCGCAAGCTCGCACTGAAGGAGATCCGTGCCGCCGAATGGGCCGGGCTCCCCGGGCCGATCATCCGGGACAGCCCGCACGCCAACCCGATGCAGGGAGTCTGAGATGCGCGTCGTATTCGCCGGCACACCGGAGGTCGCGTTGCCCAGCCTGCGCGCGATCGCCGACTCGTCCCACGAGATTGTCGGAGTCGTCACCCGGCCGGACGCTCGCGCCGGCCGCGGCCGCACCCTGCGGCCGTCACCGGTCGGTCTCCTCGGTGAGGAGCTGGGGGTGCCGGTGCTCAAGCCACGATCGGCCAAGGACCCCGGTTTCGCCGAAGAGCTTGCCGCGCTGCAGCCGGACGTGTGCCCCGTCGTGGCCTACGGCTCCCTGGTGCCGCGCCCGGTGCTCGACGTGCCGACACACGGCTGGGTCAACCTGCACTTCTCGCTGTTGCCGGCCTGGCGCGGAGCCGCTCCGGTGCAGCACGCGATCCTGCACGGTGACGAGGTCACCGGCGCCACGGCGTTCCTGCTCGAGGAGGGCATGGACACCGGTCCGGTCCTCGGCACGATGACCGAGACGATCCGGCCGACCGACACCAGCGGTGACTTGCTCGGGCGGCTGGCCGACGCCGGCGCAGGACTGCTCGTCGCAGCCCTCGACGGACTCGCCGACGGCTCGATCCAGCCGGTGCCGCAACCCGCCGAAGGCGTGTCGATGGCTCCGAAGATCTCGGTCGCGGACGCCGAAATCCGTTGGCAGGAGCCGGCATTCGCCATTGACCGCCGGGTGCGTGCGTGTGCGCCGGCGCCAGGAGCGTGGACCACGTTCCGCGACACGCGACTCAAGGTGGATCGCCTGGGTCACGACGTGCCTGGCGACATACAGCTGGGGGCGGGTGAGCTGCTGGCCACCAAGCGTGCGGTGTATGTCGGTTCCTCGACCACACCGGTGCGGCTGGACACCGTGCAGCCGCATGGCAAGAAGTCCATGGCGGCGGCAGACTGGGCACGCGGCGTGCGCGTCGCAGAAGGAGAGGTCCTGGGATGAGCGCTGACCGAGACCGCCGGGATCGCCCGGACCGCGATCGTCGCAGCGGCGGCCAGGGTGGCTACCGCGACGACCGTGGTCGCCAACGGCCCGAGTCCCGTCGCGCCGGTGGCAAGAACCGCACCGCCACCCGCCCGGCGGACCGCCGTCGCGGTGGAGACCCGGCACGCAAGGTGGCGTGGGAAGTCAGCCGCGCTGTCGCCGACGGTGCCTACGCCAACCTCGAGCTGCCGCGCGCACTGCGGGCAGCAGGTCTGCACGGACGTGACGCAGCCTTCGCCACTGAGCTGACGTATGGCGCCATCCGCATGCGCGGTCTCTACGACGCGATCATCGAGTTCGCCGCAGCGCGACCGGCGACCCAGATCGACCCGCCGGTGCTGGACACGCTCCGGGTCGGCGTGCACCAGATCCTGAACATGCGGGTGCCACCGCACGCCGCTGCCTCCGAGACCGTCGCGCTCGCCCGCGAGGTCAATGGCACTGGCGCCTCGGGCTTCGTCAACGCGGTGTTGCGCCGGGTCACCGAGCGCACCCGGGAGGAGTGGGTGCGCGAGGTGACGGCCGGCCGATCACGTGACGAGGCGCTCTCCGTGGAGCACTCCCACCCGGCCTGGATCGTGCGGGCACTGCGCGGTGCGTTGCGAGCCGACGGCGTCTCCGACGAGGAGACGGACGCCGCGCTGCTCTCGCTGCTGGAAGCCGACAATGCGGCACCGGCGGTGTCGCTGGTCGCGCGTCCCGGGCTCGCCACCGTGCAGGAGCTGGTGGACGCCGGTGCGGAGGCGTCGAAGCTGTCGCCCGTCGGCGCGGTGCTGCCCAGCGGAGACCCGGCCGACATCGCAGCAGTGCGGGACACTCGTGCAGCGGTGCAGGACGAGGGGTCGCAGCTGGTCGCGCTGGCTCTCGCTGCCGCGCCGACCGCGACCGAGGGGCCGCAGGACTGGCTCGACCTGTGTGCCGGTCCGGGCGGGAAAGCCGCTCTGCTTGCTGCGCTTTCGGCGGAGCAACCCGACACCACACTCTTCGTCAACGAGGTCAGTGAACACCGCACCGAGTTGGTCCGCCGCACCCTGCGCGCAGCCTTGGACACCGGCATCGAGGTCATGATCGGCACGGGCGACGGGCGCGAGCTCGGCGCCGAGGAGCCGGACACCTACACACGGGTTCTCGTCGATGCGCCCTGCACCGGGCTGGGCGCGCTGCGGCGTCGGCCCGAAGCTCGCTGGCGGCGCAACCCCGGTGACGTGAGCGACCTGACCGCCATACAGGAGGACCTGCTGCGTTCGGCGCTCGACGCGACGGCCGTCGGGGGCGTCGTCGCCTACGTCACCTGCAGCCCGCATATCGCGGAGACCACTGCGGTCGTCCAGTCGGTCACGGACAGTCGCTCCGACGTGGTGCTCGAGGACGCGCGACCGCTCTTCCGCGACGCGGCCGGTGAGCAGGTCAGCGACCTCGGCGACGGGCCCACCGTGCAGTTGTGGCCGCACGTGCACGGCACGGACGCGATGTTCTTCGCTCTGCTGCGCAAGACCCAGGCATCCGAAAACTGATCTCTCCCAACCTGATTCGTCCGCAAGCCACCTTGGAGGACCAGTGCTGATCGCACCCAGCATCCTGTCGGCCGACTTCGCCAATCTCGAGCGGGACCTGCACCGCATCGCGGGCGCCGACTGGGCACACGTCGACGTCATGGACTACCACTTCGTGCCGAACCTGACGCTCGGCCTGCCGGTCGTCGAGGCGCTGCAGCGGGTGTCGCCGATCCCGCTGGACTGCCACCTGATGATCGACGACCCCGACCGCTGGGCACCGGCATACGCCGAGGCCGGCGCGGAGAGCGTGACCTTCCACATCGAGGCCACCGCGGATCCGCGGAAGCTGGTCAAGGACCTGCACGCCGCAGGCTCGAAGGCCTGTATGGCGCTGAAGCCCGGCACCGCGTTCGCGCCATACGAGGAACTGCTCGATGTCGTCGACATGGTGCTGGTGATGACCGTCGAGCCCGGCTTCGGCGGGCAGAGCTTCATGGCCGACCAGATGCCGAAGGTGCGCGAGGTCCGCGAGGCGATCAACCGCCGCGGTGGCCAGATCCGCATCGAGGTCGACGGGGGAGTGTCGGCGTCGACGATCGAGCAATGTGCCGAGGCGGGCGCGGACGTCTTCGTCGCCGGCTCCGCGGTGTATGGCGCGGACAATGCCGCCGCCTCGATCGACCAGTTGCGTGACCTGGCGACCGCCTGCGCGGGGCACGCCTGACCGACGGAGCGGCGCGGGTGTGCGCATAACCGGCAACGGTCGCCGGATGTGCGCGCCGTCGGTGGCGGGGCGAGTTGACGCCTGTGCCATACTCGTTAGCGAACGTGCTCCGGGGTCGGTGAAATTCCGAGCCGGCGGTGATAGTCCGCGACCCGGTCGTCCATGACGATCGGTTGACCTGGTGGAACTCCAGGACCGACGGTTAAAGTCCGGATGGGAGGCAGCACGAGAGATGCGTCGTCGGCGCATCTCTGCGGAGACGCAATCCGCTCGTTCGACGAGCGATCCGCGCGACCGCTCGTCATCCCCGGAGCCGGTAGGACCGGACCGGGAAGGAACAACGAGCGATGGGCGCCCGACAGGACACCGCAGCTTTTGAGCAGCCGATGCGCGCTGCCCTGGACCTTGCGCGCCGCGGACCTGCCGTCGACCCCAACCCACGAGTCGGCTGTGTGCTTGTCCGCGACGGGGCGATCGTCGGACGCGGTTGGCACGCCGGCTCCGGCACACCACACGCCGAGGTCATGGCGCTGGCCGACGCCGGCGAAAACGCCCGGGGCGCAACGGCATACGTCACTCTCGAGCCCTGCTCCCACACCGGACGCACCGGACCGTGCGTCGACGCCCTGACCACCGCCGGCGTCAGTCGCGTCGTCTTCGCCCAGGCCGACCCCAACCCGGTCGCCCGAGGTGGCGGCGACGTGCTGCGCTCCCGCGACATCGAGGTGTATGACGGTGTCCTCGCCGACGAGGCGGCGGCGATCAACGAGCTGTGGACGTTCGGCGTCACGCACGAACGCCCTTGGGTCACCTGGAAATTCGCGACCACCCTGGACGGACGTTCCGCGGCAGCCGACGGCACCAGCCAGTGGATCAGCAACTCCGACTCCCGGGCTGACGTGCACGAGCTGCGTCGTCGCGTCGGCGCGATCGTCGTCGGCACCGGGACCGCGCTCGTCGACGACCCGCAGCTCACCGCGCGGGATGCGCAAGGCGCGGCCACCGGGCGGCAACCGCTGCGTGTCGTCGTCGGCGAGCGGGAGTTGCCGCCGACTGCCCGAGTGTTCGACGACTCGGCCGAGACCGTCCAGGTCCGCACCCATGACCCCGCGGTTGCGCTGAAGGAGCTGCACCAGCGCGGCATTCGCACGGCGCTGCTGGAGGGCGGCCCGACGCTCGGCGCGGCGTTCGCGGCTGCCGGCCTCGTCGACGAGGTCGTCGCGTATGTCGCGCCTCTCATGCTCGGAGGCGGCCGCTCGGCGGTCGGCCTACTCGGCGTCGAGACCCTGACCGACGCCACCCGTTGGAAGCTGCACGACGTGTCGCGGTTCGGCGACGACATCCGCCTCACCTATCGAAGGAAGTGACGTGTTCACCGGCATCATCGAGGAACGCGGGCAAGTGAAAGAGCTTGTCCGCCAAGGAGACTCGGCCCGCCTGTCTATCAACGCGACCGACGTTGTCACCGATGCGCAGCACGGTGCGTCGATCGCGGTCAACGGCGTCTGTCTCACCGTGGTCGAGCACTCACCCACCGGCTTCACGGTCGACGTGATGGCCGAGTCACTCGACCGGAGCAGCCTCGGTGACCTGCAACCGGGCAGCCCCGTCAACCTGGAGCGCGCGGTCCGTGCCGACGGACGACTGGACGGTCACATCGTCCAGGGGCACGTGGACGGCGTGGTGGAGGTGTTGCGGCATACCGAGCACGAGCACTGGACCGAGGTGGCGTTCTCGCTGCCGACGGCGCTGGCCGTCTATGTCGCAGAGAAGGGCTCGGTCGCACTCGACGGAGTCTCCCTGACCGTTGCGTCCGTGACGGATCGGGAGTTCTCGGTGTGCCTCATCCCGACCACTCTGTCCCTGACCACGCTCGGTGAGCGCGCCGTCGGGGACCGCGTCAACGTCGAGGTGGACGTGCTGGCCAAGTATGTCGAGCGCATGGTCGGACTGCGGGCGACCGCATGAACTTCTTCGAGCGGCTGTATGACGCGTCGATCACCATCGGCGGTCACGGCATCACCTGGCGCGAGATCATCGGCAATCTCTTCGGACTTGCGTCCGCGATCGGCGGGATGCGCCGCAAGGTGTGGGCGTGGCCGATCGGCATCATCGGCAACGCATTGCTCTTCACCGTCTTCTTCGCGCTGGGCTTCACGGCACACGGGGGACAGGTGATGTTCGGCCAGGCCGGCCGGCAGGTGTTCTTCATCATCACGTCGATCTACGGCTGGTGGGTATGGCGCAGCAACAAGGCCGGCCGCCGTGCCGACGCCCCCGCGGTGCAGCCGCACTGGGCGAGTGCCAAGCAGCGGCTGGCAGTGGGCGGATTCTGGGTTGTCGCAGTCATATTCGTCCAATGGATCACCCGGATCATCGGCGTCGGCTGGACCCCGCCGAGCTGGTATTTCTGGGCCGACGCGTGGATCTTCGTCGGCTCGATCGTGGCGACATACGCGATGGCACGGGGTTGGAACGAATTCTGGCTGGCCTGGATCGCGGTCGACCTGGTCGGCGTCCCCGAGTTGTTGTATTTCCACTACTACCCGTCGGCGGTGCTCTACGCGATCTACGCGGCATTCGTCATCTGGGGCTTCATCGTCTGGCTGCGGGTCAGCCGTAGGTCCGCACCGGGTGCGGAACACCGAGAGGAGTTGGTGACGTCATGAGCGATTTCCGAGCTGCGGACCGAGCCGAAGAACGAGCAACGACAGCCGGCGAGATCGCCACTGTGGAGGCGGCTCTGGCCGAAATCGCAGCTGGCAGGCCGGTGCTCGTCGCCGACGACGCCGACCGCGAGAACGAGGTCGACCTGATCATGGCGGCCGAGCATGCCGACCAGCGGTGGATCGGCTGGGCGGTGCGGCACGGTTCCGGGGTGATCTGTGCACCGATGCCCGATGCGACCGCGGACCGCTTGGCGCTGCCGCCGATGGTCCGCGACAACGAGGACCCCAAGGGCACGGCATACACCGTGTCCGTCGACGCGACCGGCCTCGCGACCGGCATCAGCGCTGCCGAACGTGCGACCACGCTGGCGCGCCTGGGCGACCCGGCAGCGACCGCCGCACGGTTCACCCGGCCGGGTCACATCTTCCCGTTGCGTGCGCGCCCGCACGGTGTGCTGGAGCGCGCGGGGCACACCGAGGCTGCGGTCGATCTCGCCCGGCTCGCCGGGTGCGCGCCCGTCGGGGTCATCGTCGAGCTCGTGCACGACGACGGGTCGATGATGCGTCTGCCGGACGCGCTGGAGCTCGCCGCACAGGAGGGCCTGGTCGTCATCACGATCGAGGACCTCGCTGCGTGGCGCAGCGTGCACGACCGCGTGGATCGTCGGGCGCAGACCCGGCTCCCGACGCGAGAAGGCACCTTCGGTGTGGTCGGGTATGCCGACCTGGTGACCGGTGCCGAGCACGTCGCGCTGGTGTCGCCGCGCGGCATACCCGCCGAATCCCCGCTGGTGCGAGTGCATTCCGAGTGCCTGACCGGCGACGCGTTCGGATCGACACGGTGCGACTGCGGTCCGCAGCTGGAAGAGGCGATGCGTCGCGTTGCCGCCGAGGGCGGCGTGGTCATCTACTTGCGCGGGCACGAAGGCAGGGGAGTGGGGCTGCTCGACAAGCTGCGTGCCTACGCGCTGCAGGACGAGGGCTTGGACACCGTCGACGCACAGACCGCGCTCGGGCTGCCGATCGACGACCGCGAATTCGGCGCTGCTGCATCGATATTGCGCGAGCTGGACATCGACCGGCTGCGCCTGCTGACGAACAACCCGGAGAAGGAGAAGCAATTGACCGCTTTGGGACTGGGCGTCGAGCGCGTGCCGCTCGTGACCGGCCGCACGGTGAACAACAGCCGCTACCTGGACACCAAGCGTGACCGGATGGGCCACCAGATCGGAGAAATCGCATGAGCGGACACGGAGCACCCGAGACGGTCGCGGATGGCAGCGGGCTGCGGGTCGCGATCGTGGCGGCTTCGTGGCACACGCAGGTGATGGACGGTCTGCTCGACGGGGCTCGGCGCGGGCTTGCGGCGTGTGGCGTTTCGGAGGTCACCGAGGTCCGCGTGCCGGGCACGTTCGAGCTGTCCGTCGCGTGCGCCCGCCTCGCCCCGTCGTATGACGCGCTGGTCGCCCTCGGCGTCGTGATCCGTGGTGGCACACCGCATTTCGACTATGTGTGCACTGCCGCGACGCACGGACTGACCGACGTCTCCGTGCGCACCGGCACGCCGGTCGGGTTCGGCGTGCTGACGTGTGACGACGACCAGCAGGCGTTGGACCGTGCCGGGCTGGAGGGTTCCAGCGAGGACAAGGGGTTCGAAGCCTCGACCGCAGCAGTTGCGACGGCGGTGACCCTGGCGTCGCTGTGAGCAGGCTGGCCGCTCACGAGACACCGGCCCGCCGTCGATTGCGGCGTCATACGTCGGACGCTGGGGACTGAGCGTGCGTGCCGAGTGACGGCTCGTTTGCCGAGTGACGGTGATATGACGCCGTCTCTCGGCGAGGAAGCCGTCACTGGCCGATGAGGGGCTGGGGGTGGGTGGTGGCGCCCAGAGTGTGGCCGGGTGCGGCATACCTCGCGGGGGCCAATTAGCCTTGGCCGGTGTGAAGACGTTCGAGCAGCTGCATGCTGAGCTGACTGCCAAAGCCCAGGACCGGCCGGCCGATTCCGGCACCGTTCGCGAGCTCGATGCCGGAGTGCATTTCATCGGCAAGAAGATCGTCGAGGAGGCCGCCGAGGTCTGGATGGCTGCCGAGCACGAGGGCCAGCAGCGCACCGCTGAGGAGATCAGCCAGCTGCTCTATCACCTGCAGGTGATGATGATCGCTTCGGACATTTCACTGGAGGACGTCTATGCCCACCTCTGAGACACTGCGGATCGCCATGCCCAACAAGGGCGCGCTGGCGGAACAGAGCGCGCAGCTGATGCGCGAGGCCGGCTACCGCGTGCGCCGGGAGTCCAAGGAACTCGTCGTCGTCGACCCGGAGCAGCAGATCGAGCTGTTCTACCTGCGCCCGCGGGACATCGCCGTGTATGTCGGCCGCGGTCACCTCGACGTCGGCATCACCGGCCGTGACCTGCTGCTGGACTCCGAAGCTCCCGCGACCGAGGTCATGCAGCTCGGTTTCGGAGCGTCGACCTTCCGTTACGCAGCGCGAGCCGGGCAGGTGTCCTCGGTCGCCGACCTGGAGGGCAAGCGGGTCGCCACGAGCTTTGCCGGTCTGGTGCGCAAGAACCTCGCCGACCACGGCGTCGACGCGTCCGTCGTGCTGCTGGACGGCGCGGTCGAGACCGCCGTGACACTCGGGGTCGCAGACGTCATCGCCGATGTCGTCGAGACCGGCACGACGCTGCGCAACGCCGGGCTGGAGGTCTTCGGTGACCCCATCCTGCAGAGCGAGGCGGTGCTGATCCGGCCGGAGAACCGCACCACCACCAAACACGCGACCGAGGTGCTGTTGCGCCGCCTGCAGGGTGTGCTCACCGCCAACCGCTACGTGATGATGGACTACGACATCCGGGTCGAGTTGGTGGAGCAGGCCTGCGCCCTGACGCCCGGGCTGGAGTCACCGACGGTGTCGCCGCTGCATCGCGAGGGGTATGTCGCTGTGCGATCGATGGTGCCGCGCACGGCCACCAACGCCGTCATGGACTCGCTCTACGACCTGGGCGCCCGGGCGATCCTGGTCACCGAGATCGCAGCCTGCCGCCTATGAGTTCGCAAGCGGAGGGCGCCTACTCGACGTTCCGCCCGCGGCGGTCACGGTTCGTCAGCATCGGCACGGCAGTGGCGATTGTGGTCGTCTTCGCGATCAGTGCCGTCACGATCCCGCGCGGTGGCGTCACCGGATGGAGCCCGGCGGACTCGTTGGCGATGTTCGTCTTCGGGCTGGCGATCGCAGGATTCGTGCTGCGGTATGCGCTGGTGAAGGCCAAGCCCACGGCCGAGGGCCTGCACGTCCAGAACCTCATTGTCTCCCGTGACGTCGCGTGGGCGCAGATCGTCAACGTGCAGTTCGGCGGTGGCGCTCCGTGGCTGGTGCTCGAGTTGGATGACACCGAGACGCTCGCCGTGATGGCGGTGCAGCGGTCCGACGGTGATTTCGCCACTGCCGAGGCGCAGCGCCTGGCGGCGCTGGTCGAGGCGAACAACCGGCGCCCCCGCAACGACTGACCGTCAGTCGGTCCGCAACACCAGGTGCGCGTGCTGCGGGGTGCGATCGGCGGCGAAGACGGCGTCCTCCTGGTCGGCCCAGCGCTGCCAGTGCGGTGCGTAGGTCGCGCCGTCACGGTCCAGCGCACGACGCTTCCGCTCGGCGGCGCCGGCTTCGAGCCAGACCCGGACGTCGGCATACGGCCGGGCGATCCCGACACTGCTTCCGGCGCCCTCGACGATCACGTAGTGCGCGCGAGGAACCTGCACCACGTCGCCGAATTCGCCTCTCGCCCAATCGAACCGGCGGTATGACGCCGGCTCTCCGGCACGCAGTTGTCGCAGCAGCTCCGCGACGAGCGGGGGAGTGGTCGCCAGCCCGTCCCACCCCGGATAGATGTCGTCCAGATGTATGACGACAGAGTCCGGCAGCACCTGAAGCAACTGTGCAGCGAGGGTCGTCTTGCCGGATCCACTGCGCCCGTCGATCGCGATGACGACCGGCGCACGTGCGACGGCCCGTGCGGCGGTGACGATCGGGTGCACGGTGTGGGAGGACGGATCAGGCACAGCAGCAACGTAACCGTGGTCGGACGTTAGGGCCGGCAATTGGGGTCGGGCAAAGGAACGGCGGCCGCGTCGCCGAAGAGGCGACACGACCGCCGTGGTGCTCCACCGGCCTGCAGGAGAGGACCCGGGTCAGCGGAGCGGTGTGAAGTCCCGACCGGCGATGTGCTCCGGTCGCGGAGCAGAGGCAGCGTAGGGCGCCTCGGGTGCGTTCTCCACGCTGTTGAACACCAGGAAGATGTTCGAGCGCGGATAAGGGGTGATGTTGTTGGCCGACGCGTGCATGATGTTCGCGTCGAACCACAGCGCCGAACCGGCCGGTCCGGTGAACTGATCCACGCCGCAGCGGTGGGCCAGATGCGCGATGGACTCCTCGCTAGGCACACCGACCGTCTGCTCCTTCAGCGACGACGCGTGGTTGTTCTCCGGCGTCTCACCGATCCCCGGCACGAAGGTCTGATGTGATCCCGGCATCACCATCAGCCCACCGTTGAACGGGTAGTTCGCAGTCAGCGCGATCGAGCAGCTGACTGCTCGCGGCGCGGGCAGGCCGTCCTCGGCGTGCCAGGTCTCGAAGTCCGAATGCCAATAGAATCCGGTGCCCTTGAAACCAGGCATGTAGTTGATGCGGGTCTGATGCAGGTAGACATCGGACCCGAGCAACTGTCGCGCACGGTCCAACAGGCGTGGGTCACGGGTCAGTGCGTCGATCTGCTCACTGAGCCGCTCGACCTGGAAGACCGACCGCAGCTCACCGGACGCTTTCTCGGTGATGACACGCTCGTCGTCCTGCAGCGTGGGGTCCGCCGCGAGCCGATTGAGCTCGGCGGTGTAGGAGTCCACCTCGGCGTCGGTGATGAAGTCCCGCAGGATCGTGAACCCGTGGCGCTCGTGCTCGTCGAGCGCGGCCTCGTCGAACGGCCCATCAGCAGCGGTGCCCCAGACCGTCGGATGCTCGCGGGGGATCGGCGTCACCGTGTTCTGTCGTGTCGGATAGAGATCCGTGGACGTCGTGGTCGTCATACCTTCTCCTCTCGATCGGAAACGATCGACACCCCTGCGCACAGGTGCGCAGGGGTGTCGGGGGCTTGTGGTCAGGCGTCTTCGAGGACCAGCGGGTACACGCCGTTCTCGTCGTGAACCTCTCGGCCCGTCACCGGCGGGTTGAACACGCACACGGTGCGCATCTCGGTCCGCGGCAGCACCTGGTGCTTGTCGTGGTCGTTGAGCAAGTAGAGGGAGCCCGGACGCAACTCGTGACGCTCACCGGTCGCCTTGTCGACGATCTCGCCTTCGCCCTCGACGATGAAGACGGCCTCGATGTGGTTGGCGTACCAGAAGTCGTTCACGGTCCCGGCATACAGCGTCGTCTCGTGCACGGAGAAGCCAACGCCCTCACGTGCCAACACGATTCGCTTGCTGCGCCAGTTGTCGGTCTTGATGTCGTCATCGGTGTCGGTGACGTCGTCCAGGGATCGTACGAGCATTGTTCGGTGGGTTCCTTTCGAAGTATGTGTGGACGCGGGTGGACGCCGGGTCGGGTCAGTCGCCCAGGGCGTCGGTCGCCGCGGTGCGCAGCTTGGCCAGGCCGTCTGCCAGCTCGTCCTCGCTGATCGTCAGCGGCGGCAGGAGCTTGATGACCTCGTCGCGCGGGCCGGAAGTCTCGACCAGCAGCCCCGCCTCGAATGCGTTGCGGCAGGTCTCGGCGGCCTTCTCCGGGTCGGCGAACTCCAGGCCACGGATCAGGCCGCGACCCTTGGCGGTCAACTCACCCTCGGGGCGCTTGGCCACGATGCTGTTGAGCGTGGCCTCGACGAAGGCGCCCTTGGTGATCGTGGACTCCTCGAGCTCCTTGTCCGACCAGTAGGTGCGGATCGTCTCGGCAGCGGTGACGAAGGCCGGCGCGAAGCCGCGGAAGGTGCCGTTGTGCTCGCCCGGCTCCCACACGTCCAGCTCGGGACGCAGCAGGGTCAGCGCCAGCGGGAGGCCGTAGCCGCTGATGGCCTTCGACAGGCAGATGATGTCCGGCACGATGCCGGCTTCCTCGAAGCTGAAGAACCCGCCGGTGCGGCCGCAGCCGACCTGGATGTCGTCGACGATGAGCAGGATCTCGTGCTTCTGGCAGACCTCGGACAGCTCACGCAGCCACTCCAGGCGAGCGGCGTTGACGCCACCCTCACCCTGCACGGTCTCGACGATCACGGCGGCGGGCTTGTTCAGGCCCGAGCCGCTGTCGGACAGCATCCGCTCGAAGTAGACGAAGTCCGGGACGTCGCCGTCGAAGTAGTCGTCGTAGGGCATCGGCGTTGCGTGCACGAGCGGTATGCCGGCGCCGCCGCGCTTCAGCGAGTTGCCGGTGACGGCGAGAGCGCCGAGCGTCATACCGTGGAAAGCGTTGGTGAAGTTGACGATCGACTCGCGACCGGTGATCTTGCGAGCCAGCTTCAGTGCCGCCTCGACGGCGTTGGCCCCGCCGGGCCCGGGGAACATCACGGTGTGGTCCAGGCCGCGCGGGCGCAGGATCTGCTCGGTGAAGGTCGTCAGGAAGTCCTCGCGGGCTGTGGTCAACATGTCCAGCGAGTGAACGATGTTGTCCTCGGTGAGGTACTTGATCAGGGCTTCCTTGAGCACCGGGTTGTTGTGGCCGTAGCTCATGACGCCCGCACCGGTGAAGAAGTCGAGGTAGGGCTCGCCCTCCGGGGTGTAGACGAAACTGCCCTTCGCACGCTGGAACGTGGTGGGCCACGTCCGGGAATAGCTCCGGACGCCGGACTCAAGAGTGGTCATGTCGGCTGTCACGGTCATGAGGCTGTCCTTAGGTCGAATCGGCAACGTGCACAGGGGATGACCCGGCACGGTCGTCGCGAGTGGTCGTCGCGGCGGGGGGGCTGTGCGCGGTCGCGCTCAGCGCAGAGGTTCAATGCGCAACTGAGGCTCTCCGGCGTGACCGTCGGGGAAGTGCGCTTCCGGGATGCCCTCGGACCAGGTCAACTCGGCCTGGTGCTTGCGGGCGATGCTTGCGAAGAGTGCGCGAGACGCGGCGTTGGTCTCCTCGACAGTGGCTTCGAGCGCGTCGAGCTCGCCGGTGGTGACGAGATGGTCCAGCATCAACGCGGCGACTCCGCGGCCCCGCTGGTCATCGCGCACGGCGACCTGCCACACGAACAGGTTGCTGGGTCGCTCCGGCGGAGTGTAACCGAGCACATAACCGACGATTTCGTTGTCGCACACCGCAACTCGGCAGGTGTCGGCGAAATCTCGAGCCATCATCAGATATGCGTATGACGAGTTCAGGTCGAGCTCGCCGCCGTCGCGAGCGACGGTCCACATCTCCGCACCCTCGGACGGGCGTGGCTTGCGGATGACCAACGAATGTTGGTCGCTCGATCGTGCATCGGACGCTCGGGAGGAGCGTGCAGCGTGCGTCGTGGTGGGCAGTGGTCTGGTCGGTACTTCAGTTTGTATCGGCATGACTGGACTCGACGTTAGGCTCTGGCGGAGCAAAGTCAACCTGAGATCGGCAGATGGCGGCCGAAACGAATCACGTTGCGGGAGCGCTATTTCCGCGACCTGCCGTGGATAGATCGTTTTCTCGGAGGGCGCGAACGACCCCTCCAAAGTCCGTCTCAATATTCGAGATGATCCATCGCTGGGTATTTTCGATCTGGCGCTCGGGGGTCCACACTCTCGCCCCGGCCACCCCCGTCGTGGGCGGCGCGGACCGTTAACCTTGGCTGCCATGACGGTTGCCGTGCGTGTCATTCCCTGCCTGGATGTTGATGCCGGGCGGGTGGTCAAAGGCGTCAATTTCGAGAACCTACGCGATGCGGGCGACCCGGTCGAACTCGCCGAGCGGTATGACGGACAGGGCGCCGACGAACTGACCTTCCTGGACGTCACCGCCAGCTCGAGTGGCCGGGAGACGACATACGACGTCGTCGGCCGGACAGCGGAGCAGGTGTTCATCCCGCTCACCGTGGGTGGCGGCGTGCGCACGGTCGAGGACGTCGACCGGTTGCTGCGTGCCGGCGCCGACAAGGTGGGCATCAACACCGGCGCCATCGCCCGGCCCGAAGTCATTGCGGAGATCGCCGAGCGATTCGGCTCGCAGGTGCTGGTGCTGTCGGCAGACGTGCGTCGTTCACAACGCGGTCACTTCGAGGTCACCACCCACGGTGGCAAGAAGTCCACTGACTTCGACGCGCTCGAATGGTGCTCTCGCGCAGCCGAACTCGGCGTCGGCGAGATCCTGCTCAACTCGATGGACGCCGACGGCACCAAGGACGGATTCGACCTCGAGCTGATCCGTGCGGTGCGCGCCGAGGTGGACGTGCCGATCATCGCCAGCGGCGGAGCCGGGCACGCACAGCACTTCGTGCACGCCGTCGAGGCAGGTGCGGACGCGGTGCTCGCGGCGTCGGTCTTCCACTTCGGCGAGCTGACCATCGGCGAGGTCAAGACTGCCCTGCGCGACGCCGGCCACGAGGTGCGATGAGCAGACGTGGCCGAAGGTGATCGAGTGTCGGGGGAGCACAGCGGAGGAGACGTATCGAGATCCCCAGGTGCCTGCGAGGTCGAGCGTGTCGTGCCGGAGATCTGGGAGCGGTATCGGGCGGTGCGCCTCGCAGCGTTGCAGGACTCCCCGGAAATGTTCGGTTCGACATACGAGCGGGAGGTGGCCTTCGGACCAGCCGAATGGCGACAACGGGCTGACCGCCCGGCGACCTTCCTGGCCGTCCGGAACGGCACCGATGTCGGCATCGCCGGAGCATATGAATTCGAGGTCGGCTGGTGCGTGATGGGTATGTGGCTGCATCCGGCCGCACGCGGGACCGGCGTCGTCGATGTACTGCTCGATGCGTGCCTGCAGGAGGCGGGTCGGCACGGCGCCGCACGGGTCACGCTGCTGGTGATGGAGGACAACCCGCGCGGCATACGGGCCTATCAGCGCAACGGTTTCCGGCTCACCGGCGAGCGGCAGCCGGGACGTGACGACCGCTGGGAGCTGGTGATGACACGCGAAGTGTCACCGGGCTCGGGAGGTCGATGACCGGCAGGACGTGCGCTCGGGCGCACCTGCTGCTGGTCATTGATCCGCCAACGCTCGAGACTTCGAGACCTCGAGACGCCTGCTCGTGCCTCACAGGCTCCTCGGCCACCTCGTCAGAATCCCAGCGTCGTCGCGCGGAACGCCTCGATGTCGGCGTCCGAGCCGTCCAGTTGCACGTCGGTGACCGCTGCACGTCCAAACACGTAGAGCAGCACCTCGCCGGGTGAGCCGGTGAGCACGACGCTGCCGTGATCGTCCTTGGGGCTGCGCAGGCTGCGTCGGCCGTAGCCGGGGCAGTCGGCGACCACACCGGTGCGCACGTTGCGCATCGTCATCCGGCCGATCCGCGGCAGGATCTTCCAGAGTGCGGTCTGCTCGTCGTCCGGCAACTCGCGCCGGGCGTCGGAGTGCTCACCGGCGCGCAGCACGTCCTCGTGGTGAATGAAGAACTCCGACAGGTTCGCCTTCTCGTCGACACCCGGCACGCCGAACGGGCCGAGCCTGGGTGGTCCCGAGCGCACCTTGTCGACGAGTTGGTCCCAGGGTGAGTCGGCGATCTTGCGCTGCACGGTCTCCAGTCGGCGTGCCAGCAGCGGCACGAACATGCCCGCCGCGGCATCCGGCCGACCCTCCCGCACCACCAGGTGTGCCGCGAGGTCGCGGGTGGTCCAGTCTCCGCAGAGGGTGGGGGCATCGGGTCCGACATCGACGAATGTGTCGCACAACGCGGCGCGCTCGGCCTGGGCGAATTTCGGCATACGTCAAGCATGACGCACGGCGGTGCGATGCACGTCACACGGTCGCCGTGGGCTGCAGGCGGGGCCTCGATACGCTCGCTCGTTCCTCACGAGCTACTCGGCCACCTTGGGTGTGCTTGCCCGTGCCTCGCGAGCTACTCGGCCACCTTGAGGATCCCGAACCGGGTGCGGGCAGAATGGCCCCCGTGAGTTCTTCCGCTCTCGACCCTGACATCGCCGCCCGGCTCAAGCACGACCCGGCCGGCCTGGTGGCTGCCGTCATCCAGCAGCACGACACCGGCGAAGTGCTGATGGTCGGCTGGATGGACGACGAAGCGCTGCATCGCACCCTGACCTCCGGGCGGGTGACCTTCTGGTCGCGCAGCCGCGGCGAATACTGGCGCAAGGGCGACACGTCCGGGCACGTTCAGCACGTGAAGTCGGTCGCGCTCGACTGCGACGGCGACGCTCTCCTGGTGCGGGTCGACCAGGTCGGCGCCGCGTGTCACACCGGTGCACGCACCTGCTTCTTCACCGACCTCGGCGCGGTGACCGCATGACCGCCGAGGGTCCGCACGCCGAGTTGGACTGGGGCATCACCTGGCCGAGCCTGCCGCAGTTCCTGGAGCTGGCCGGCGACGGTCGGCGCGTCATACCTGTTGTGCGGCGACTGCTCGCCGACGGCGAGACACCGCTGGGCATCTACCGCAAACTCGCAGACGACCGGCCGGGCACCTTCCTACTGGAGTCCGCCGAGCACGGCGGCGTGTGGTCGCGCTACTCGATCGTCGGCGCCGACAGCCGAGCCACGCTGACCGAGCAGGACGGGCACGCACTCTGGCTCGGCACCCCGCCGGTGGGCGTCCCGACCGACGGCACCCCGACCGACGTCCTGCGCGACACGTTGGAGATCCTCGCGACACCACCCATCCCGGGGCTCCCGCCGCTCACCGGCGGGCTGGTCGGTGCCGTCACGTATGACGCCGTCCGGCACTGGGAGCGACTGCCCGACTCCGCCCAGGACCAGCTGCACACTCCGGAGATCGGCATGGTGCTCGCCACGGACCTGGCGGTGCTGGACCACTCCGACGGCAGCGTGCTGCTGATCGCCAACGCCATCAACCACGACAACACCGACGAACGTGCCGAGCAGGCATGGTCCGATGCGATCGACCGGTTGGACGCCATGCAGGAAGCGCTGGCGGTGGACGCACCGAGCACGGTCTCGGTGCCCGAGCCGGTGCAACTGGAGCCCGCCAGCACGCACACCCGCGAGCAATATCACGACATGGTCGAGCTGGCGAAGGAAGACATCAAGTCCGGCGAAGCCTTCCAAATCGTTGTGTCCCAACGGTTTTCGGTGCCGTGTGCCGCCGACGCGCTCGACGTCTACCGCGCGCTGCGGGTGGGCAACCCCAGCCCCTACATGTATCTGCTGCGCCTGCCGCACCCTGACGGTTCGACATACGACGTCGTCGGCTCGAGCCCGGAGGCGCTGGTGAAGGTCACGGGGGAGCAGATCATCACCCGTCCGATCGCTGGGTCACGGCCGCGCGGCAAGGACCCCGAGCAGGACGAAGCACTCGCCGACGAGCTCCTCGCCGACCCCAAGGAGCGGGCGGAGCACCTGATGCTCGTGGACCTGTCGCGCAACGACCTGCAGAAGGTCTGTGATGCCGGGACGGTCGACACGGTCGAGTTCATGCAGATCCGGCGATACAGCCACATCATGCACCTGGAGTCGACCGTCGTCGGTGAGCTGAGCGACGGCCGGTCCGCCTACGACGCGCTGGTGGCGACCTTCCCCGCAGGCACGCTCAGCGGTGCCCCGAAACCGCGAGCCATGCAGATCATCGAGCGGCTCGAAGGCATCCGTCGCGGAGTGTATGGCGGGGTCGTCGGCTACTTCGACTTCGCCGGTGACCTGGACATGGCGATCGCCATACGCACCGCGGTGCTGCATGACAACGTCGCCTACGTGCAGGCGGGTGCCGGCATCGTCGCCGACTCGGTGCCGGAGTCCGAATACCAGGAGACACGCACCAAGGCCGCCGCCGCGCTACGCGCGGTCGAGGTCGCTTGCGGGATGCGAGCCATCGGATGACCAGCAAGCGCAGCGTGATCATCGTCGGCGCGATCGCGGTGATCCTGATGGTTGCGGCAAACACCCGCACCTGGGTCAGTGGCACGGTCACCGATGCCGTCCTGCGGGGTGCGCAGACCGACGCATCCGGCGGCACGGCCGCACCGGCACTGCTGGCCGCGGCGCTCGTCGGTGCTGCAGCGGTGCTCGCGACGCTGACGACCGGCCGGGTGCCGCGTTGGATCGCCGCCGTCATCACACTCGTGGCGGGTGTGGTCGCCGCCGTCGCGGTGATCGTCGTGGTGCGTGACCCGGTCACGACCCTCGCCGACGTCGCCACCACGATGACCGGGCACACCGGCGACCGCAAGGTGTCGGCCGACCTGACGATCTGGCCGTGGGTGGCGTTGCTCGGAGCGGTTCTGCTGATGCTCACCGGGGTCCTGGCGATCCTCGGTGCCCGCCGCTGGAGCGGCCTGTCCAGTCGGTATGACGCCCCCACCGGCCCCAAGGTCACCGCGCGTTCGGATTGGGACATGCTGACCGACGGCGAGGACCCGACGGACCGTCCGGACGGGTCTGACACAATCGAGGAACGACACCGGACCGATTGACGGGACAGCACGACGTCGCGCCTGCGAGCGGACATATCTTGTCCTGCAGGCGGATTCGCTAACTCTCGATCAAGGACACATCTAAGGAGCGGCGGCTGATGGCCGAAGAACACCTCGAGGACCACGGGCACAGCGTCGCGGCTTGGACCACCGTAGCCATGCTGCTCGTCGCCGCGATCTGCGTGGCGATCGGTGTGGCGTGGGGCCTGCACCCCCTCTACTACATCGGTGGCGCCATCGCGGTCGTCGCCGTCCTGGTCGGCAAGATCCTGGGCAAGATGGGCTTCGGCAACCACCACAAGCTGCACGCTCCGCCGCTCACCCCCGAGGAGCAGGCCCGCCTCGACGCACAGCAGGCGTCCTAGGTGGCGACGGTCCTCGACGACATCATCCTCGGGGTTCGCGAGGACCTCGAGGATCGGCGTCGCCACATCAGCGCAGCACAGATCGCCCGGCAGGCGCAGGAGACTGCGCCGGCCCTGGATGCACTCGCGGCCTTCCGCGCCGACGGGCCGGTCAAGGTCATCTCCGAGGTCAAGCGCCGCAGCCCGAGCAAGGGCGACCTGGCGACCATCCCGGACCCGGCCGAGCTCGCCGCGGCATACGAGCAGGGTGACGCGACCGCGATCTCGGTGCTGACCGAGCCGCGCCGCTTCGGCGGCTCGCTGGACGACCTCGACGCAGTCCGCGCAAAGGTGCGGATCCCGTTGCTGCGCAAGGACTTCATGGTCGACGGCTATCAGATCGACGAGGCGCGCGCACACGGCGCGGACATCATCCTGCTGATCGTCGCGGCACTCGACGACGCCCAGCTGCGCGACCTCTTCCAGCACGCCACCGACCTCGGCATGACCGCGCTGGTCGAGACCCACGACGAGGCCGAGATCGACCGGGCGCTCGCGACCGACGCCCAGCTGATCGGTGTCAACGCCCGCAACCTCAAGACACTCAACGTCGACCGTGACGTCTTCGCACGGCTCGCGCCACGCGTGCCGGCCGACCGAGTGCGGGTGGCCGAGTCCGGCATCCGCGGCCCGCAGGACGTCGCCGACTATGTCGCGGCCGGCGCCGATGCGGTGCTGGTCGGCGAGGCACTGGTCACCGGCGGCGACCCGCAGGCCGCGGTCCGCACGATGAGGGGGATCACCCGATGACCGACACCACCACCCGACTCGGCCGCTTCGGTGACTACGGCGGGCGATACGTCCCCGAGGCGCTCGTCGCCGCACTCGAAGAGCTCGACGAGTGCCGCGGCAAGGCGATGGCCGACCCGTCGTTCGTCGGCGAGCTCGCCGAGCTGCAGCGCAGCTACACCGGACGGCCCAGCATCATCACCCCGGTGCGCCGCTTCGGCGACGAGCACTGCGGGGGAGCGCGCGTGGTGCTCAAGCGCGAGGACCTCAACCACACCGGGTCGCACAAGATCAACAACGTGCTCGGCCAGGCGCTGCTGACCAAGCGGATGGGCAAGACCCGCGTCATCGCCGAGACCGGCGCCGGACAGCACGGTGTCGCGACCGCGACCGCGGCTGCGCTGATGGGGCTGGACTGCACCGTCTACATGGGCCGCGTCGACACCGAGCGCCAAGCGCTCAACGTCGCCCGCATGCAGTTGCTCGGCGCCGAGGTCGTCCCGGTCGACCACGGCTCGCGCACCCTGAAGGACGCCGTCAACGAGGCGTTCCGCGATTGGGTCGCCAACGTGGCGCACACCCACTATGTGCTGGGCACCGTGACCGGCCCGTACCCGTTCCCGGAGATGGTCCGTGACTTCCACCGCGTGATCGGTGTCGAGGCGCGCGCTCAGATGCTCGACACCTACGGCCGACTGCCCGACGCGGTGCTCGCCTGTGTCGGCGGCGGGTCCAACGCGATGGGCATCTTCCACCGCTTCATCGACGACGCAGACGTCCGGCTGATCGGTCTCGAGGGCGGCGGAGACGGACCCGACTCCGGCCGGCACGCCTCCCGCTTCAGCGGACAGGCCAGCCCGGGTGTGCTGCACGGCGCCTACACCTACGTGCTGCAGGACGAAGAAGGCCAGACCATCGAATCCCATTCGGTGTCAGCGGGATTGGACTATCCCAGCGTCGGCCCGGAGCACTCCTACCTGCGCGACATCGGTCGTGCCGAATACCGACCGGTCACCGACACCGAGGCCATGGAGGCTTTCCAAGCGCTCTCCCGGTCCGAAGGCATCCTGCCGGCCATCGAGAGTGCGCACGCGCTCGCCGGCGCGATGAAGCTCGGCTGCGAGTTGGGTCCGGAGGCGCTGCTGCTGGTCAATCTGTCCGGGCGCGGTGACAAGGACGTGCACACCGCGGCGCAGTGGTTCGGCCTGCTCGATCAGAACGACGATCAGAAGGACACCGACGTATGACGACCACACAGCACTCCAGCGGTGTCTCCGCAGTGCTCGCGGGGACCAAGGCCGAGGGGCGTGCGGCGCTCATTGGCTACCTGCCGGTCGGTTACCCGGACGTCGACACCTCGATCGAGGCCATGGTCACCATGGTCCGGGCCGGGATCGACATCGTGGAGATCGGGCTGCCCTACACCGACCCGCTGATGGACGGGCCCGTCATCCAGACCGCCGCGACCGGGGCACTTGCCGCCGGCGTGCATGTGCGCGACGTCTTCCGCGCGGCTGAGGCCGTCGTCGAGGCGGGCGCCGCGTGCGAAGTGATGACCTACTGGAACCCCGTATTGCGTTACGGCGTGGACACTTTCGCCCGTGACCTGGCCTCGGCCGGCGGCTCCGGGCTGATCACGCCCGACCTCGTGCCGGACGAGGCGGCCGACTGGATCGAGGCCAGCGAACGTCACGCACTCGACCGCGTCTTCCTGGTGGCACCCAGCTCGACACCTGAGCGGCTGGTGTCCACGACAGCAGCAAGCCGTGGCTTCGTCTACGCGGCGTCGCTGATGGGCGTCACCGGTGCCCGGTCCTCGGTCGGCAGTGCAGCGGCGGAGCTCGTGCGACGGGTGCGCGCCGTGAGCGACATACCCACCTGCGTCGGACTGGGGGTCTCCACGGCCGAGCAGGCGCGCGAAGTCGCACAGTATGCCGACGGCGTGATCGTCGGCTCCGCACTCGTCGCCACCCTGGTCGACGCCGACGACCGGCAGCGGGGCCTGTCCGCGCTCGCTGCCAAGGCCGAGTCGCTGGTCGGCGGGGTTCGCGAGTGAGTGGGCGCAGCGAGCGACCGACCGGACCCAGTGCTGATCCCGATGGCCGTCCCAACGCCCATCGCGTGACCCGGCGTCAGAGGGCGACGCTGTGAGCGCCGAGGCGTCATACTTCCCGAGCCCGACGGTCGGAGTCTTCTGGCTGGGTCCGTTCCCGATCCGGATGTACGCGTTGTGCATCCTCACCGGCATCGTCCTCGCGATCTGGATCGCCGGCCGCCGCATGGAGGACCGCGGATACGAGCGTGAGGACGCGCTCAACATCGCGTGGTGGGCGGTGCCGTTCGGCATCGTCGGCGGTCGGATCTACAACGTCATCACCTCACCGCAGCCCTACTTCGGTGAGCACGGCAACCCCTGGGACGCCTTCGCGATCTGGCACGGAGGCCTCGGGATCTGGGGCGCGGTCGCCTTCGGAGCGCTGGGCGCCTACATCGGCTGCCGCCGGCACAACGTGCGGTTCCTGGACTTCGCCGACTCTGGTGCCCCCGGCGTCGCGCTCGCCCATGCCATCGGCCGGTGGGGAAACTACTTCAACAATGAATTGCACGGGCGTGCCACCGACCTGCCGTGGCGGTTGAAGGTCTACCAGTGGGACGAGAGCGCGGGCCACGCGGTCAAGGACTCGGCCGGGCACCCGATCGTGGCCGGATACTTCCAGCCGACCTTCCTCTACGAGTCGTTCTTCCTGCTACTGATCGCCCTGATCGTGGTGTGGCTGGACCGGCGTTACCTGCTCGGTCGCGGCAAATCGTTCTTCCTCTACGTCACTCTCTATCCGGTCGGTCGGATCTGGATGGAGTGGATGCGTGATGACCCGGCCAACCACATCCTCGGCCAGCGGGTAAATGTCTGGGTCTGCGTGCTGGTCTTCATCGGTGGGCTGATCGGACTGATCGCGTGCTGGCGTCGGCACCCCGACGGCGCCCGTGAGTCCGCACACGTCAGTGCTGCCGGCGAGAAGTCCGAGGTTGACGACCAACCGGGCGATGATGAACAGGTCCGCGATGATGATCAGACCGACGACGGGTCACCACCGGCGACGACCCGGCCGGGCGAGCGGACCGCCCGGACCGACGACTGACCGCACGGCGCGGCGCAACTGCGCGAACACTGCGGCGGTGTCATAGGATCAGCCGGGCACCAGGGGGTGAATCCGGCCAGTCCCGGGGGTGAAGCGAAGGAGTACGACGATCGAACTCGCGGTCGAGCCTGTCTCGTCTGACGCCGACACTCCGGCATTCGGGGTGGTGGTGCTGACCCAGGGGACCCGCCCGCCGGAGCTACGGCGAGGGCTGGAGTCGCTGCTGCGGCAGACCGGTGTTCGTCTCGACATCGTCGTCGTCGGCAACGGCTGGGAGCCGGTCGACCTGCCGCCGAACGTCAAGTCGCTGCCGCTGCCGGAGAACGTCGGCATCCCGGCCGGCCGCAACGCCGGGGTCGATCACGTCAGCGGCGACCTGCTCTTCTTCCTGGACGACGACGCGTGGCTGCTGGACGACGACTTCCTGGCCAAGTGCGCAGCGGAGTTCCGCGCCGACCCCACGATCGGGATGATCCAGCCACGCATCGAGGACCCCGAAGTCGGCGATTTGCCCACGCGGTGGATCCCACGCCTGCGCAAGGGCAGCCCCTACCGCTCCTCCAACGTCTTCTCCGTCGTCGAGATGGCCGTCGCCATACGCCGTGAGGTGTTCGAGCAGACGCTCGGCTGGCCGGCACCGTTCTTCTATGCGCACGAAGGCATCGAGCTCGCCTGGCGGGTCTGGGGTGCCGGCAGCCGCACGGTCTACCTGGGCCACCTGCGCGCCGGGCACCCGGTGATCGACCCACGCCGACACGACGACTACTTCACCAAGAACGCCCGCAACCGCGTCTGGCTCGCCCGGCGCAACCTGCCCTGGCCGGTCAGCTGGGGGTATGTCGGGTCGTGGACCGCGGTGCAACTCGTCCGCTCCCGAAACGTGCGTGAGAGCCTGCGACCCTGGTTCGCCGGCTGGCGCGAGGGCTGGACCAGCCAGCCCTGGGCGCCCGGCGAACAACACCGCAAGCTGCCGTGGTCCGCCGTATGGCGCATGGCCCGCAACGGACGTTGGCCGGTCATTTGATGAGCACGAACAAACCCACTGACAAGCCCAGCATCGACGAGCTGCGCGAGCGTGCGCAGCCGGTGTCGGTGCGCGGACGGCAGAACGCCGAGCACTGGTCCGGCGAATACCTGCGGCACTGGTCGCTCTACGTGACCCGGCAACTGGTGCCGACACGGATCACGCCCAACGGCGTCACCGGGGCGATGATCCTGTCCGGCTGGTGCATCGGACTGTCCCTGCTGATCCCCGGCATCCTCGGCGCGCTGTTGGCGGTCTTCTTCGGGCAACTGCAGATGTACCTCGACTGCATCGACGGCGAGCTCGCGCGCTGGCGGCAGAAATTCAGCCCGGCGGGCGTCTTCCTCGACAAGGTCGCGCACTACACCACCGAAGGTTTCGTCGGTCTGGCGTTCGGTCTGCGCGCCGCCGGTGTCTTCGGTGGGCAGACCAGCACGCTCGACAGCTGGAAGTACGCCTGTCTCGGGGCGATCCTGATGGGTGGGATCATGCTCAACAAGGCACTGAACGACTTCGTCCACGTGGCACGGGCGTTCAGCGGCGTCGAGCGGCTGCCCGACACCAATGAGGCGAAGGCGGTCCCGCGGCGCGGCCTGATCGGCATACTCCGCAGCGCTGCCCGGTTCCTGCCGTTCCACCGCATCTTCCACTCGGTCGAACTCGGTCTGCTGGCCCTCCTGCTGAGCGTCGTCGGCCTCATCGCAGGCGACACCGTCGACGTCTTCCGGGTGACCGTCTGGGTGCTGGCACCGGTGGTGTGGCTCGTGGTGCTCGGCCACTTCGTCTCGATCATGGCGTCCGAGCGGGTGAGGAACCCGCAATGAGCACGGCCCGCAGACTCGGCCGCTCGGTGCTGGCCATCGTCGCGCTGACCGCGCTGACCGCGCTGGTCCTCGTCGTTGCCGCGCTGTCCGCGCCGGAGCCGGTCGTCGCGGTGCTCTCCATCCTGCTGACCGCCGGTGTGATGTGGGTGGCCCGCCTCCGCCCCGGGCCCGCCCTCAGTGTGATGGCCTTGGTTGGCTTCATCGCGACCTTCGTCGCGTTCCTCGTGCACGACGACGACACCTTGTGGCTGGTCATCGCGGCGGCAGCAGTCCTCTGCGCCGGCCTCATCGACGAGCCGCTGGACCGGCGGCTGGTGCCGCGAGTCCGGGCGACACAGTTGCCCGGACTGCCCGACGATCCGCGCCCGCAGACCCTCGGGCCGATGGCGCCCGTCGTCCAGTTGTGTTCACTGCTGTTCGCTGTGTGGCTCTTGGTGCGGTCGTTCATCGACCCGCCCGGGCCGGCCGACGCCATCTTCCTGCTGGTCGTCGTCGGCATCCTGGTCCGCAGCGTGTTGCAGCTGCGATCGGCGGTCCACGCACGACGGGTCAAGACCGTGAACGCTGCAGTCACCAGGGCACTGCACGATTACGCACCTGCGTTCTACGTCTACTTCAGCGGCCCCGTCGCGGGTGACTACCAGGTCCGGATGTGGCTGCCCTACCTCGAGCGTCTCGGGCTGCCCTATGCCGTGCTCGCTCGCGACCCGCAACTGCTCGGTCGTGCCGCCGCGTTGACCGATCGACCGGTGGTGGCGTGCCAGCGGCTGGGCGGCCTCGACGACGTCATGGTCCCCAGCGTCCGCGCGCTGTTCTACGTCAACACCGACGCCTTGTGCGTGGACGGTGTGCGTTTCCTGGACCGGACCCACGTCCATCTCAACCACGGTGACTCCGACAAACCGTCCAGCTACCACCCGATGATCGGCATGTTCGACCGGATCTTCGTCGCGGGTCAGGCCGGTGTCGATCGCTTCGCCCGGCACGACGTGCTCGTGCCGGCCGAGAAGTTCCGGCTGGTCGGCCGGCCACAGGTGGCCGACGTCCTGGAGCACAACACCGACCCGTGTCCGCGGCACCGCACGGTGCTCTACGCGCCGACCTGGCGGGGCGGCGTCAAGGACATGACCTTCAGCTCATTGGCGTATGGCGAGACGATCGTCCGGCACCTGCTGGCCCGCGACCTCCGGGTGCTCTTCCGGCCGCATCCGTTGTCCTACAAGGAGAAGGCGTCCGCGGCGGCGATCGCCCGCATCGATCAGTTGCTCACCGCCGCGGCGACCGCGCAGACTCCACACCTGACCAGCGAGCGGATGCAGCACGGCAGCATCTCGGACTCGTTCAACATGTCCGACGCGCTGATCACGGACGTCTCCAGTGTCGCGTCCGACTACCTGCACTCGGGCAAGCCGTTGGCAGTCGTGGACCTGGCGACGACGGGGGAGGGGCAGCCGGCCGATCCCGAGGCATACCCGGTCCTCAGGGCGGCATACCTGCTCGACGTGACCGGCGACCTGGACGCGTCGCTCGGCACAATGCTCGACACCATGCTCGATGACGACCCGCTGGCCGCGACCCGCGCGCAGCTGCGGACCTACTACCTGGGCGACCACTCCGACGAGGTGGCGACCTTCGTCGACGCGGCCACGGATGCCATCCGTGGTGCGTCGTCGACTGCTTCATGAACCAACGACTGAACGAAAGGTTAAGGTGCACGGCATGTATACGCTCGCTCTTCTGAACGGCGGTGTAGGCACTCGAGTTGCGGCTGGTCAGCCCAAGCAGCTCATTCGGGTCAATCACATCCCCGCGATGATCTACCCGTTGATCGCGGTCGACGACATCCCGGAGATCGACCAGATCATCCTCAACTACCCCGCCGGCTGGGAAGACACCATGCGCAAGCTGGTCGCCGACTACGCCATCAAGACCCCGATCAAGTATGTCGAGGGCGGTGACACCCGCCACTCGTCGGTGCAGAAGATGCTCGAGCACTGCGACAACGAGCACGTCATCCTGCACGAGACGGCCCGCCCGCTGGTCACCAAGGCGGAGTTCGAGGCACTCATCGCCGCTGAGAACGACAACGTCAGCTTCATGCTGGAGATCCCGTTCACGGTGGCTCCGGTCGATCCCGACACCCAGCAGGTCACCGGCTCCCTGGAGCGTGCGCGGCTGCGGAACGTGCAGCTGCCGCAGAAGTTCCGCAAGACGACGCTCGAGGCGGGGCACGCCTACGCACTGAAGGAGAACGTCGTCTTCACCGAGGACGCGACGCTGTGTGCGGTTGCCGGCGCCGACGTCTACTACATCCCGGGCAGCGACCGGAACTTCAAGGTGACGACCAAGACCGACGTCCGCCTCGCGGGCTACCTGCTGGCAGGTGATGACGAGGATGAGTAAGTCCATTCTGATCAGTGGCGCGTCCAAGGGCATCGGCCTGGCCACTGCCGAGCGATTCTTCCGCGAGGACAACGACGTCACCGACTTCGTGCTGTTGGCCCGCAAGTCCGACGACTTCGCCGAGGCGGAGCGGGAGCTGCTGGCCGACAACCCCTACGGCAAGACCGTCACGTGCTACGAGATCGACCTCAACGACCGCGAGGCGATCGCGGCGTTGATGCCGAAGATCATCGAGAAGCACGAGAACATCGAGATCCTGGTCAACAACGCCGGTTACACCGCGCCGGACCCGATCCACGAGATCGACTTCGCCGACTTCGAGCGGACCATCGGGGTCAACCTCTACGCACCGTTCCTGATCGTGCAGCGGCTGCTGCACCTGGGCAACACCTTCGAGTACATCGTCAACATCGCCTCGACCGCCGGCATCACCGGTCGGTCCGGCTGGCTGACCTACTCCAGCTCGAAGGCCGCGATCATCGCGATGAGCCAGGTCCTCAAGGAGGAGCTGGCGATCTACGGCACCCGTGTCATCACGATCTCGCCCGGACGGTGTGCGACCGCGCTGCGGCGCAAGCTGGCGCCGGACGAGGACCCCACCACGATCATGCAGCCGGAGGACGTCGCCGACGCCATCCGGATGCTCACCAGCCCGGTCGGCCGCTACGTCGACAGCGAGAACCTCGTGGTTCGGTTGTGACGACAACTCGGTCCTGACGGTTCTCCAGAGCCGATGACCGAGAAGAGGCCGCCCGCGCGAAGCGGG
>NZ_JBPYUM010000001.1:62288-846046 GCF_052905685.1 Flexivirga sp. B27
CCGCCCGCTCGAAGCGGGCGGCCTCTTCTCAGTTTTCGTGTCTCGCGTGAGTCTCGGTGGTGCGCCGTGGGCGCAGGCGGTCACTCGCCCTGCATCACCGACATGATCGCCGCAGCGGTGGCGGTCGGGTCCTGCTGACGCACGTCGACGACGTCACCGGTGCGGTTGCTCAGCAGCGTCTCCAGAGCGGCCGTGGCGACCTGGCCGGCAGTCAGCAGCGACGCCGGGTCCTCCTCGCCGAAGGCAGCAGTGCGCATCGGGGTCGCGGTCCGCTGCGGGTTGACGCAGTTGACCCGGACACCCAGCTCGGACCACTCGTCGGCCAGCGCCTGGGTGAGGTTGACCGTGGCGGCCTTGGCGGAGCTGTAGAGCGCGTAGCCGGCGCGGCCGCGCGTGTAGGAGCTGGAGGTGAAGAGCAGCAGCGACCCGCGGGTCTGCGCCAGCGGCTCCTGGAACTCCTGGGCGATGAAGACGGGCGCGGTGTAGTTCACCTCGGTGGCGGCATACACCTCCTCCTCGGTGGTCTCGCTCAGCGGGCCCACGTTGAGGATGCCGGAAGTGTTGACCACGAAGTCGATCCGGTCGTGCTTGAGCAGCACCTCGTCGCGGGCCGCGGCCAGGTCGGAGCGACGCTGCACGTGCGTGTTGGTCTCCGACCGGGAGAACGACTTGACCGTGCAGCCGTAGGAGCGGGCCAGCTTGCAGATCGCCTTGCCGATGCCGTAGGAACCGCCGAACACCACCAGAACACGTCCGTCGAGACCCGCGCGCAGCTGCTCGTCGGTGAGGTTGGCGCGGCGCGAGTCCGACCGCAGCTGAAAGAGCTTCTCGGACAGGAAGATATCGATCGGCTCGGTGACCTTCATGTTCCATTCTTCGCCCGCGACGACGGCGATCGGGACCTCCGGGGTGTAGCGGAGCACCACGCTGCAGTCGTCGGTGGCGGCGAACTGCGGGTCCTGGTCGGCACGTTCGTATGCCGCGGCGAGCGTCGACTTCCGGAACGCCTGCGGGGTCTGCCCGCGGCGTAGCCGACTGCGGTCGGGCACGTCGACGATGCGCTCGACGCCGTCGGTGGCGGTGACCTCGATGATCGTGTCGGGGGAGGGTATGGCGACGTCGACGGCGTCGTGCTCGTCCAGCGCTGCGAGCACCCGGTCGACCACCTGGGGGGACAGCAGCGGACGGACCGCGTCGTGCAGGATCAGCCGGGACTCGTCGTCCTCGACGGCAGCCAGCGCGAGCTTGGTGGTTTCGTTCCGGGTGGCGCCACCCTCTAGGATCTTGGTGACCTTGGTGTAGCCGCTGTTGCGCACCATCCGGCGAACGTCGTCGAGGAAGCCGGGCGTCATCATCACGATGATCTCGTCGATGCCGGGGTGGGTCTCGAGCACACCGAGGGTGTGGTCGATGATTTCCTTTCCGGCGATCTTGATCAGCTGCTTGGGCAGGCCGAGGCCGACCCTCGCACCGATGCCGCCCGCGAGCACGACGCCGACGTTCTTCTTGCCCATCCCGAGATCCTCCCTGCGCGGTCAGCGGGGGCTCGTGACGTGAACCCGACAGCCGCGTCCTGCGTGTGTGACGGGTCGCACGGTATCAACGTTTTCCCAGCATGGCCGGGTAACGGTCGGGTGAGCCGCCGATGTCGGGGGCGCGTCGGGGGTCTGTCGGGGGTGTGACGCATCCGTCAGCGGTCGAGTCCCGGTGCCGCGGGAGCTCTTCGATAGCATTCAGCCGAATACCGAGCCCCACCTCGACGCGGCCGAACCTCGGATCGCCGGCCCAATCACCGGTGTGCCACCGGGGTGCCCGTCCCCTGAAAAGTTGTCGGAGACCAAAAGCGTGCCAGACGCCCCCGTGCCCCCTCGGGCGCCCCTTCCCGTGACCCTGCTCGTGACCGCGCACCGCGCAGAGGGGGAGGGCCGCCGTGCTCAAGCGTGAAGTCCGCAACCTCGGGATCGTCGTTCTCGCCCTGGTCGCCACCCTGGTGCTGTTGTCCGGGAGCAGGGACGTCGGTGTGGTCATCTGGGCTGTCGGCTACCTCGCCTTCGTGTGGCAGTGCCGCAAGATGTGGCGGGGCCGTCACCTGGGCAACCACCTGATCGCACGTGTCCTGCTGGCGCTCGCACCTGCGGGCCTGATCATCGAGCACGCCGTGGGTGTCATGTGGGCGGCGTGGACCGCGATCGCGGTCCTGGTGCTGATGGTGCGCAGCGAGTCGTTCGTGCGCCGAGCCCACGGATACACCGGCACCCGCGCAGCCAACATGGAGCAACTGCACCTGCGGCCGAAGAAGCCGTGGACGGTGCGCGCCTACGGGCGGGCGATGCTGCTCCTGCCGTTGGCGCTGATCGTGCTGGGCTACTTCCACGTCAACGGGCTGTGGTGGTTGCTCGCGTCGCTGCTCGTGGCTGCTGTGGCCTGCTTCATCCTGGCCGACGCGGTGGCTCGGCGAGCCGCGTCACGGCGAGCTCAGCAGATCCTGCCGGAGGTGCTGACGGAGCTCAACCCCGCGTTCGTTCTCTACTGGGATGCCCCGCGCAACTCCCAGCTGCAGATCGGGATGTGGATCCCGCACCTGAAACGTGTCGGCGTGCCGTTCTACGTGATGGTCCGCGACCGGCGCAGCTTCGCCCAGGCCGTCAGTGTCGCCGAGGACGTCCCGGTGCTGCACTGCCCGTCGATGGCCTCGGTCGAGCGCAACCGCACCGACAGCCTGCGCGCCGCGTTCTACGTCAACAATGCCGCCCGCAACTCGCACTTCGTGCGCTACAGCGAGCTGACCCACATCCAGTTGCTGCACGGCGACAGTGACAAGGCACCCAGCTACAGCCCGGTCACCGCGATGTTCGACAAGGTCTTCGTCGCCGGGCAGGCCGGCATCGACCGGTATGCCGCTCACGGCGTCTACATCCCCGACGAGAAGTTCGAGATCGTCGGGCGTCCGCAGGTCGTGGGCATCGACCGTCGCGACACCGAGACGCTGGACCTCGCCGACTCCACGTTGCTCTACGCGCCCACCTGGAAGGGTTTCCACGAGGACGCGGCATACAGCTCGATCCCGCGGGCCCTGGACATCATCGGCGAGGCACTGTCGCACGGCTGCCGGGTGATCTTCCGTCAGCACCCCTACAACGACCGCGACCCGGAGTTCCGGCGGATCGCCGAGCAGGCGAGGGAGCTGCTGGCGGCGGACGCCGCACGCACCGGTCGTGAGCACGTCTTCGGGGCGGCCGCCCAGCAGGAGATGTCGATGGAGGAGTGCTTCAACGCCTCCGACCTGATGATCGCCGACGTTTCCAGTGTGGTCGCCGACTACCTCTACTCCGAGAAGCCGATCCTGCTGGCCAACCCCGAGCAGGACATCGAGCAGTTCATCGAGGAGTTCCCGCTGGCTTCGGCGACGTATGTCGTGGACGGCTCGCGGGAGCAGGTCGGCGCGGCGCTGGTCGCGTCGGCGACCGACGACCCGATGGGCCCGGTCCGCCGGGCGAAGCGCGCCTACTACCTCGGCGACTTCCCCGACGAGACCTACGAGGAGGGCTTCCTGACGGCAGCCGCCGCGGTGTCGCACGCGCCCTGGCCGCCCGCCGTGCCGGTGTGGCCGGTGCCGGAGGAGACGCCGGTGGTGCCGCAGGAGGCGCCGGCCGAGACCGACTGAGCCCCGGGCTGGTCCGCGTCATACTGCGCCCGACTCGGGCTGCGGCTACTTGCCCTTCTTCGGCTTCTTCCCCAGCTTGGCCATCCGCTCCTCGGCCCGTTGGGCATTGAGCGGGTGGACGGTGAGCGACCGATAACCGGACCTGTCGATCTCGACCTCGTCATACGAGACGGGGACGCGGGTGATCTCGCCGGCGCGCTCGCGCTCGGTGATCTGCTCGATCGCCTTCTCGATGTCGTCGAACGCAACACCGGCGAGGTCGCTGACGTCGAACTCCCACCACTTCAGTGCGAGCAGCCGCTCGATGATCTCGTCGGAGAAGCGCTTCCCGATCACCTTCGCGGGCAGGCCACCGACGATGGTGTATGGCGGGACGTCCTTGTTGACGAACGCACCGGCGGCCACGATCGCGCCGTCGCCGATGGTGACGCCGCGGCGGATCATCACGTTGGCACCGATCCAGACGTCGTTGCCGATCGCGGCGTTCTGCATGGTCATGGGGTCGATGTTGTCGGCGGTCCGCTTGATGGTGCGCGGGCCCGAGTCCGCCTCCGGCGGGTAGTAGCGGTAACGCTTCGCGTCGTGCACCGCCGGTGAGCTGGTCAGCCAGGTGACCGGGTGCTCGCCCTCACCGATCGTCACGTCGGGTCCGATGCTGGTGTAGCGCCCGATGGTGTCGATGTAGCGGAAGCGGCCGCCGCGCAGGAACGAATAGCGACCGATCGCGATGTCCCGGTAGACGTGCATGCTTGCGTTGTTCAGCTGTGCCGGCGGCTCGAAACGCACCTTGATCCGGCCCGGTCCGGAGCCGAAGAAGCCGAGCCCGGGCTGGATCCGCAGGCCGTGCTCACGCAGGCCGATCCACGGGTTCTTCTTCTTGGCCGGCTTGGCGCCCGCGGCGGGCGCCGATGATGATGTGGATGCTGCTGTCGAGGTCGACGCTGCAGCCGAGGGCGTGGCCTCACCGAGGACTCGCCTGCCCGCGGAGCGGATCGGGCGGACGACCCGGGAGCCCACAGCACGTCGGACGTTCGAGCGGAAATTGTTCATGTGGGAGGGCACACCTCATCGCGCGGTCTGGAGGGTCAGGGGCAAGTGCGGCGACTCTACAGCGGCAGTTTAGGCGTCTCGCATGCCAGGACTGGCAGTCCACTTGGTGGGCACGTCGTCCTGCCGCTAAACTATGTCCGCCTCCTTGGCCAGCGTCGTCCACGAGGGGTTCCCGAAAGCCTCAGATGGTTTTCGGACACGTTCCCACATAGCGACGCCCGCACCACGCGTCGCTTCCGCGACGACTGGACGGTGGTTTGGTGACGACGCACAGCGGTTTTTCTGCGGCCCCCGGGGCGCAAGGTCTCTACAACCCGGCGAACGAGCACGATGCGTGCGGTGTGGCGATGGTCGCCACGATGCGCGGCACGGCCGGGCACGACATCGTCGATCACGCGCTGACGGCGCTGCGCAATCTCGAGCACCGTGGCGCCACGGGCGCGGACCCGGCGGTCGGCGACGGCGCCGGCATACTCACCCAGGTCCCGGACGAGTTCTTCCGCGCGGTCTGCGACTTCGACCTCCCGGCCAAGGGCACGTATGCCGTGGGCATCGCGTTCCTGCCGACCGACCCGGACGAGCAGTGGTACATCGGTGAGCGCTTCGCGCAGATCGCCGGTGAGGAGGGCCTGCGGGTGGTCGGCTGGCGTGACGTGCCGACCGACCCGACCCTGGTGGGCGTGTCCGCCCGTGAGGTGATGCCGGTCTTCCGCCAGGCCTTCGTCACGGCCGCGGAGGGCAGCCTGTCCGGCATCGACCTGGACCGCAAGGCCTATGCGCTGCGCAAGCGGATCGAGGCAGAGCGGGACGTTTACTTCCCGTCGTTCTCCAGCCGGACCATCGTCTACAAGGGGATGCTGACCACCGGGCAGCTGGAGCCGTTCTACCCGGACCTGTCCGACCGTCGGTTCGCCAGCGAGCTGGCGCTGGTGCACTCCCGCTTCTCGACCAACACCTTCCCGTCCTGGCCGTTGTCGCACCCCTACCGGATGATCGCGCACAACGGTGAGATCAACACCGTGCGCGGCAACCGCAACTGGATGCGTGCTCGCGAATCCACTTTGGCCAGTGATGCTTTCGGCGGCGAGATCAACAGGTTGTTCCCGGTGTGCACCGACTCCGGCTCCGACTCGGCCAGCTTCGACGAGGTGCTGGAGCTGCTGCACCTGGGCGGCCGCAGCCTGCCGCACGCCGTGCTGATGATGATCCCGGAGGCGTGGGAGAACCACGAGACGATGGACCCCGCACGGCGGGCGTTCTACGAGTACCACTCGGCGATCATGGAGCCCTGGGACGGCCCGGCCTGTGTCGCGTTCACCGACGGCACCCTCGTCGGTGCGGTGCTGGACCGCAACGGGCTGCGGCCGGGACGGTATGCCGTCACCGACGACGGGCTCGTCGTGTTGGCTTCCGAGGCGGGAGTCCTCGACCTGGACCCGGCACACGTGGTCCGCAAGGGCCGGTTGCAGCCGGGCCGGATGTTCCTGGTCGACACAGCACAGGGCCGGATCATCAGTGACGACGAGATCAAGCGCGACCTCGCTGCCGAGCATCCCTACCAGGAGTGGCTGCACGCCGGCATCATCAAGCTGTCCGAGCGCCCCGAGCGCGAACACGTCTGGCACACACCGGCTTCCGTCGTTCGTCGCCAGCAGACCTTCGGCTACACCCACGAGGAGCTGCGGATCCTGCTGACGCCGATGGCGGCCTCCGCCGCCGAGGCACTGGGCTCGATGGGCACGGACACCCCGGTCGCGGTGCTGTCCGAACGGCCGCGGCTGCTGTTCGACTACTTCAGTCAGCTCTTCGCGCAGGTGACCAACCCACCGCTGGACGCGATCCGGGAGCAGTTGGTGACCTCGCTCGGGACACTGATGGGCCCGGAGCACAACGCCTTCGAGGTCGGCCCGCAGCATGCGCGACAGGTCGAGCTGGACTTCCCGGTCATCGACAACGACGAGCTGGCAAAGCTGGTCAACCTCAACAACAGCGGCGACTTCCCGGGCTATCAGACCTACGTCATCCGCGGCACCTACCGCGTCGCCGGTGGCACCAGTGCCCTGCGGGCACGGCTGAAGGGCATCTGCGCCGAGGTGTCGCAGGCGATCGCCGACGGGCACCGTTTCGTCGTGCTCTCCGACCGCGAGAGCACCGCGGCGTTCGCCCCGATCCCGTCCCTGCTGCTGACCGCCGCGGTGCACCACCACCTGGTCCGGGAGCGCACCCGCACCCAGGTCGGCCTGCTCGTCGAGGCCGGCGACGTGCGCGAGGTGCACCACGTCGCGCTGCTCATCGGGTATGGCGCCGCCGCCGTGAACCCTTATCTGGCAATGGAGTCCGTGGAGGACCTGGTCCGGCGCGGTGCCATCGAGGGCGTCACTCCGGAGCAGGCCGTCAAGAACCTCATCAAGGCCCTCGGCAAGGGTGTGCTGAAGGTGATGTCCAAGATGGGCATCTCGACCGTGGCGTCATACCGCGGCGCCCAGGTCTTCGAGGCGCTCGGCCTCTCGCAGGACCTGATCGACGAATACTTCACCGGCACCGTGTCGCGGATCGGCGGCATCGGGCTGGAGGAGATCGCCCAGGAGATCGCGCAGCGGCACCAGACGGCCTACCCCAAGAACGGCCTGCAGCAGTCGCACCGGACGCTGGAGACCGGCGGCGAGTACCAGTGGCGCCGTGAGGGCGAGCCGCACCTGTTCGATCCCGAGACGGTCTTCCGGCTGCAGCACTCGACGCGCTCGCGCCGCTACGACATCTTCAAGAAGTACACGCAGCGGGTCGACGACCAGTCCGAACGCCTGATGACCCTGCGAGGACTGTTCTCCTTCAAGCAGAGCCGCCCGAGCATCCCGATCGAGGAGGTCGAGCCGGTCAGCGAGATCGTCAAGCGGTTCTCGACCGGCGCGATGAGCTACGGCTCGATCAGCAAGGAAGCGCACGAGACCCTCGCGATCGCGATGAACCGTCTCGGCGGCCGATCCAACACCGGCGAGGGCGGCGAGGACCTGGACCGGCTGCTCGACCCCGAGCGACGCTCGGCGATCAAGCAGGTCGCGTCCGGCCGGTTCGGCGTCACGTCGGTCTACCTGACCGGCGCGGACGACATCCAGATCAAGATGGCGCAGGGTGCGAAGCCAGGGGAGGGCGGGCAGTTGCCCGGCCACAAGGTCTATCCGTGGGTGGCCACCACTCGGCACTCGACCCCCGGCGTCGGGCTCATCTCGCCGCCGCCGCACCACGACATCTACTCGATCGAGGATCTGGCGCAGCTGATCCACGACCTGAAGAACGCCAACCCGTCGGCGCGCATTCACGTCAAGCTCGTCTCCGAGGTCGGTGTCGGCACGGTCGCCGCCGGTGTGTCCAAGGCACACGCCGACGTCGTGCTCGTCTCCGGACACGACGGCGGCACCGGTGCCGCACCGCTGACCTCGCTGAAGCATGCCGGGGGCCCGTGGGAGCTCGGCCTGGCCGAGACCCAGCAGACGCTGCTGCTCAACGGGCTGCGCGACCGGATCGTCGTGCAGACCGACGGCCAGCTCAAGACCGGCCGCGATGTGATGATCGCTGCGCTGCTGGGCGCGGAGGAGTACTGCTTCGCCAGCGCTCCGTTGGTCGTCAGCGGTTGCATCATGATGCGCGTCTGTCACCTCGACACCTGCCCGGTCGGCATCGCGACCCAGAACCCGGAGCTTCGCTCCCGCTACTCCGGCAAGCCGGAGTTCGTGGAGACGTTCTTCGAGTACATCGCCGAGGAAGTGCGAGAACTGCTGGCGCAGTTGGGTTTCCGCACCTTGGACGAAGCGATCGGCCAGGTCGGGCAGTTGGACACCGAGCGTGCGGTCGACCACTGGAAGGCCGCCGGGCTCGACCTGTCACCGATCCTTGCGGACGTGGACCTGCCGGAGGGCACGTCGCGTCGGCACGTCATACCGCAGGACCACGGGCTGACCAAGGCGCTGGACCAGCAGCTGATCACGATGAGTCACGACGCGCTGGAGGACAAGCAGCCGGTGCGCCTCGACCTGCCGGTCGCCAATGTCAACCGCACGGTCGGCACCATGCTCGGCCACGAGGTGACCAAGCGCTACCCGGAGGGTCTGCCGGACCAGACCATCGACGTGACCCTGACCGGAGCAGCCGGGCAGTCGCTCGGTGCGTTCCTGCCGGTCGGCATCACGCTGCGTCTCTTCGGTGAGGCGAACGACTATGTCGGCAAGGGACTTTCGGGCGGACGGGTGGTCGTCCGACCGCTGCGTGACGCGTCCTTGGTCGCGGAGCAGAACGTCGTCGCGGGCAACGTGATCGGGTATGGCGCCACCTCCGGCGAGATCTTCCTGCGCGGTGTTGTGGGGGAGCGGTTCTGCGTGCGCAACTCCGGCGCCACGGCGGTCGTAGAGGGTGTGGGCGACCATGGCCTGGAATACATGACCGGCGGAACCGTCCTCATTCTCGGCTCGACCGGCCGCAACCTCGGCGCCGGCATGTCCGGTGGTGTCGCCTACGTGCTCGACCTGGACGAGCAACTGGTGAACCCGGAGTTGGTCGACGTCCGGGCATTGCGCGAGGAAGATCTGCAGGTCGTCCACGACCTGCTCGAGAAACATCAGGAATGGACCGAATCACCCGTTGCCGCAAAGCTCTTGGCGCAGTGGCCGGTCAGTGCCGAGCGGTTCTCGCTGGTGCTGCCGCGCGCCTTCCAGCAGGTGCTCGACGTGCGAGCGAAGGCAACGGAGGAAGGGCTCGATCCGGACGGCGACGTCGTCTGGGAGCGGATCATGGAGGTGTCCCGTGGCTGACCCACGCGGTTTTCTGAAGGTGCGGGAGCGCAGCCTCCCGGAGCGTCGTCCCGTCCCGGTCCGGATCAAGGACTGGAAAGAGGTCTACGAGGAGCAGCAACTGTCCGACCTGCAGCAGCAGGCAGGGCGGTGCATGGACTGCGGCATACCGTTCTGCCACCAGGGCTGCCCGCTGGGGAATCTGATCCCGGAGTGGAACACCCTTGCGTGGCACGGGGATTGGCCGGATGCGATCGAGCGGTTGCACGCGACGAACAACTTCCCGGAGTTCACCGGTCGGCTGTGCCCCGCGCCGTGCGAGACGGCATGCGTGCTCGGCATCAGCCAGCCGGCGGTCACCATCAAGCAGGTTGAGCTGACCACGGTGGAGCAGGCGTTCGAGCAGGGCACGGTCGAGCCGCAGCCGCCGGAGCGGCTGACCGGGCGGACCGTCGCGGTCGTCGGCTCCGGCCCCGCCGGGCTGGCCGCGGCACAGCAGCTGACCCGGGCCGGCCACACGGTCGCCGTCTTCGAACGCGCTGACAAGCCAGGCGGATTGCTGCGGTATGGCATCCCTGAGTTCAAGATGGAGAAGTCGATCGTCGACCGCCGCATCGAGCAGATGACGGCCGAGGGCACCCGCTTCCGGTGCAACACCGACATCGGCACCGACATCACCTGGGCACAGTTGCGCTCACGGTATGACGCCGTCGTCGTCGCCATCGGCTCGACGGTGCCCCGCGATCTGCCGGTCGACGGCCGCGAGCTGGACGGCTTCGTGCAGGCGATGGACTTCCTGCCGCCGGCCAACCGGGTGGCGCTCGGTGAGGAGGTCGAGGACCAGATCACCGCCGAAGGCAAGCACGTCGTCGTGATCGGCGGCGGGGACACCGGCGCCGACTGCATCGGCACCTCGCACCGGCAGGGTGCGAAGTCGGTGACCTCGCTGGAGATCATGCCGCGCCCCGGCGAGGAGCGCTCGGCCGCGCACCCGTGGCCGACATACCCGATGATCTTCCGCGTCGCCAGTGCGCACGAGGAAGGTGGCGAGCGCGTCTACGCGATCAGCACCAAGCAGGCGATCGATGACGGCACCGGCAAGGTGCGCGCGCTGCGGGTGGCCGAAGTTCGTTCCGGCGACAAGGGATTCGAGGAAGTCGAGGGCACCGAGCGCGAGATCGAGGCCGACCTCGTGCTTCTCGCGATGGGCTTCCTCGGCCCGTTGACCGAGTCGCTGGTGGCCGACCTCGGTGTCGAGCTGGACGAGCGGTCCAACGTGCGCCGCGATGACAACTTCATGTCGTCGGTGCCGGGTGTCTTCGTCGCCGGCGACGCGGGTCGTGGCCAGTCGCTCATCGTCTGGGCGATCGCCGAAGGTCGTGCCGCCGCGCACGGGGTCGACGCGTTCCTGTCCGGCGGCCACTCCGACCTGCCGGCGCCGATCGCACCGACGGACCGCCCGATCGCGGTCTGAGGTTCAGGGCTTGGCGTGACCCGGGCTTGGCACGACGGCTCAACACAACTGCCTACTGTCGCGAGTTATTCGCCCCGAGAACCATTTCAGGGCGAGTAACTCGCGACGGTCGCGAGTTTGTCGTCCGGTGTGGCGATTTCGAGCGAGTATGTCGCGACTGTCGCGAGTTATTCGTGGGGTGTGACCCGGGCCTGACCAGGGGCGCGATGCGTGCTCGGGACGCGACCGCCACAAGTTACTTATTCGTATGTCGGACGGACGGCCTGACGATGCGTCGATCCGGGGTCCGGCTCACTAGGGTTGAGGGCATGCGTCGAGCGAAAATTGTGTGCACCCTTGGACCTGCAACTGCCGCCCCGGAAAACGTACGGGCGTTGGTCGACGCGGGCATGGACGTTGCACGGCTGAACCTCTCGCACGGCGCACATGCCGACCACGAGCAGGTCTACCGGGCGATCCGGACCGCGTCGGACGAGTCGGGTCGTGCCGTCTGTGTCGTGTGCGACCTGCAGGGCCCGAAGATCCGCACCGGCACGTTCGCGAACGGCCCGGTCGTCCTGAACAACGGCGACCCCTTCACGATCACCGTTGATGACATCGAGGGTGACCAGAGCCGAGTTTCCACTACTTACAAGGGTTTACCGGGCGATGTCCGCGCCGGTGACCTGTTGCTCATCGACGACGGCAAGGTCTGTCTGCGTGCGACGGAGGTGACCGCGACCGACGTCCACGCCGAGGTCGTCGAAGGTGGCCAGGTATCGGATCACAAGGGCATCAACCTGCCGGGTGTCGCGGTCAGCGTGCCGGCACTGTCGGAGAAGGACGAGACGGACCTGCGCTGGGCGCTCAAGCTCGGCGCCGACGTTGTCGCGTTGTCCTTCGTGCGCGATGCCGCCGACATACAACGTGCGCACGACATCATGGACGAGGAGGGACGTCGCGTCCCGGTGATCGCGAAGGTCGAAAAGCCCCAAGCGGTCGACAATCTCGAGGCGATCATCGATGCGTTCGACGGTGTGATGGTCGCTCGCGGCGACCTCGGCGTGGAGCTGCCGCTGGAGGAGGTCCCGCTGGTGCAGAAGCGCGCCATCGAGATCTGCCGCCGCAATGCCAAGCCGGTGATCGTCGCGACCCAGGTGCTGGAGTCGATGATCGAGAACTCCCGACCGACCCGCGCCGAGGCCAGCGACTGCGCCAACGCCGTGCTCGACGGCGCGGACGCGATCATGCTGTCCGGGGAGACGAGCGTCGGCGCGTGGCCGATCGAGGCGGTGCAGACGATGGCTCGCATCATCGACAGCACCGAGGAGCACGGTCTGGACCGGGTGCCACCGCTCGGCACCCGTCCGCACACCAAGGGCGGCGCCGTCACCGCGGCCGCTGCCGAGGTCGGTGACCTGCTCGGCGTGCGTTACCTGGTGACCTTCACCGAGTCCGGCGACTCGGCGAAGCGTATGTCGCGCATTCGCAGCGCCCGCCCGATGCTGGCCTTCACACCGGAGCAGTCGACGCGGTCCCAGCTTGCGATGGTGTGGGGCGTCGAGACCTACTTGGTGCCGCAGGTCAAGCACACCGACCAGATGGCCATGCAGGTCGACGAGACGCTGCTCGGGGAGGGGCGCGCCGAGGAGGGCGACCTCGTGGTGATCGTGGCCGGTTCCCCGCCCGGGATCCCGGGCTCGACGAACGCGCTGCGTGTGCACCGGATGGGCGACGCCCGCAACAAGACGGCCCCGGCATACCACTGAGCTGTTCAGCCCTTGCCGGTTGCGAGGTCGGCGAGGTGTTGCAGCGAGTTCTGCAGGTGCGCGAGGTCAGCCGCGGGAAAGGCGATCATCGTGCGGAGTTCGGGCGACACTTGTGACCAGTCGTAGGTCAGCGTGACCTCGGTGCGGTTGCCGTCGACCGGGACCAGGTCGTAGCGCCAGGTCCAGCCGCCGCGATCGACCCCGCCGTCGGCGCGCTGCTGCCCGGGCTCCCAACCGATCGCCCGGGGCTCGTCGAGGACGTTGACCGTGTTGGCGGTCCGGTAGTTCCCGTCCGGGAGCGCCGGATTATCGAAGTATTGGTTCATCCGGAAGACCTGACCGACCGCCGTCAGCGGCTCGGGGTCGACCGGGCCGACCACCCAGCCGGTGCCGTCGACGGCCGCATGCGTGCTCGGGTCTGCCAACACCGTGAACACCGTGTCGGCTGCGGAGTCGATGATCAGGGTTGCGGTCAGGCTGTCGTGGATCGTCATGGGTGTTCCTTCTCGGTGTGCGTATGCCGCCGACAACCAGCGGCCGGGACTCTCCCGGTGGTATGACGATGCGGCGCCGGCAAACTGAGCGGTCCCGACTGATTTGTCCAGATTGATTTGTCCTGCAGAGCCGTCGTCATACGTCGTGCGACATAGGCGAGCGGCAGCTGAGCGGGTCAGTCAGCCACGAGCTCGTAGACGTTGCCGTCCGGACCCCGGAAGTGCTGCCACGTCGGGCCCGGCTCGCCCAGCAACTCGACGCCCGCGGCACGCAACTCCTCGACCGCTGCCGGCAGGTCGTCGACGGCGAAGCCGGGGACGGGTCCGGTGGTGAAGTGCTCCTTGCCCGGATAGTCCTCGCCGAACACCTCGACGTTGCGGCCGTCGGGCAGCGTGAAGACCCAGAAGCCGGGTTCCTGGCGGGTGGGCGGCAGGCCGAGCACCTGCGTGTAGAAATCGGCGAGCGCGGCGGCCGACGCCGTGCGGGTTCCTGTCCAACCGAGTCCGGTGATGTTCATGCTTGCGACCCTGACACTTCAAGCTCACTTGAGATCAAGTCGTGCGGCTCGCAGCCGGGACGTGGCCGATTGGAGCGACGACCGGTCCCTCCCGTATGCTGTGCCAGCACTCTTGCCGGAGTGGTGGAACGGCAGACACGGAGCACTCAAAATGCTTTGCTCGCAAGGGCGTGCGGGTTCAAATCCCGCCTCCGGCACCAACCTTCTCCTCGCGACTCGCGGCTGACCCTTTGCGCGCGGAAACGCCCGGCGCAAAGGCTGCGCACTGTCTCGGCCAGTGACATACTCACCCCATCGGCGCTGCTCCGCCGACGAAGGGGGTTCCGATAATGTCCGACGTTCCGTGGCCGTTGATGCTTCCCGTGGTCGTCCTCGGCGTGCTGCTGGTCGTCTACTGCCTCGTCGACATCGTCCGTGCGGATCGTGACCTGCTGCTGCAGAAATGGCAGTGGGCGCTTGCGGTGATCATCCTGCCGCCCATCGGTGCGTTGGCCTACGTCCTCTTCGAGAAGCTCGGCGGGGTCCAGGTGACCGGGTCCACTCCGGACGAGCGGGCCGTCGACAGTGCACGCAACGCGTCGCGTTACATGCGCGACCAGCACCCCCGGTGACAACACTGCTCTGGCTGCGGCGCGACCTGCGCCGTGCGGACCTGCCCGCGCTGCAGTCGGCGGCGGACGCCACGACCGACGACGTCGCCGCCGTGTTCGTGCTCGATCCGGTGCTGTGGGGTTCCTGCGGGAAGGCACGCCGTGCCTGGCTGGCCGCTTCGGTCGATGCGGCTGTCGAGGCGTATGACGGCAGGCTCACCGTCCTCTACGGCGATCCGCGGGAGGTCATCCCGAGCGTCGCTCAGCGCTCGGCGCGACGTCGGTCCACGTCACCCGGGAGACCACGCCGTTCGGCCACCGACGCGACCAGCAGATCGCGAAAGCGTTGCAGGACAAGGGCATCGGCTGGGTCGAGACCGGCACGCCATACGCGATCGGGCCCGGCCTGCTCACCACGAGAGCGGGCACCGGGTTCAAGGTGTTCACGGCATACCGCCGCGCCTGGTCCGAGCACGGTGCACCGGCCCCCGCCGGACAGGTGAACCCCTCCTGGCAGGAGACGGACTCGGACGAGCAGGCGCTCGCGGCGCTCCGGGACGCCCGAGCGGCCGATGACCTGCCGAAGCTTCCGGCGGCCGGGGAACCGGCCGCCCTGCAGCGCTGGCGCGACTTTGTCGACGAGACGCTCGACGACTACGACAGCGCACGGGACCGGCCGGATCTGGCCGGCACGAGTGGGTTGAGTCCCTACCTCAAGGTCGGCGCGATCCACCCGCGCACCCTGCTCGCCGATCTGGCGGCGCACATCGGGCCGGGCCGCGACACGTTCGTCTCCGAGCTGGCCTGGCGAGAGTTCTACGCCGACGTCCTGTGGCGGCAGCCGCGCAGTGCCTGGCACGACCTCACCGACGCACTCGGGCACATGCCGTACGACGAGCCGGGCCCCGAGGTCGAGGCATGGCAACAGGGTCGCACCGGCTTCCCGTTCGTCGACGCCGGCATGCGCCAGCTGCTCGCGACCGGATGGATGCACAACCGGGTCCGGATGGTGACCGCGAGCTTCCTCACCAAGGACTTGCACGTGTGGTGGCCGGTCGGCGCCCGCCACTTCCTCGATCGGCTCATCGACGGCGACATCGCGTCGAACAACCACGGCTGGCAGTGGGTGGCCGGCACCGGCACCGACGCGGCGCCCTACTTCCGGATCTTCAACCCGGTCACCCAGGGCAAGAAGTTCGATCCCGGGGGTGACTACGTCCGCCGCTGGATCCCCGAGCTGCGGCACCTTCCTGGCAAGGCTGCGCATGAGCCGTGGCGCCATGCCGACGGATATCGCGAGGGCTACCCCGCTCGCGTCGTCGACCACGCGGCCGAGCGCGAGGCGGCGCTCGTGCGCTACCGCGAGCGCTGACACTGCGCAGGACGGCGCCGGGGCGGCCCTCGGCGGCTGCTGTCCCGCAATAGGCTGGTGGGGCCGACCCGTCAGGAGGTGCTACCGACGTGCTGCACGAAATGCTCGGTGCCGAGCACGGCCAGAGCTGGACGCAGGTCTGGGAGTTGCTGCTGGCATTCGTGCTGTCCGCGGTCGTCGGCCTGGAGCGGCAGCTGCGCGGCAAGGCCGCCGGCATGCGCACTCAGACGATCGTCGGCACCGCCTCGGCGCTGATCCTGCTGGTGAGCAAGTACGGCTTCAGCGACGTGCTCGGCAACAACGTCGTCCTCGACCCCTCCCGTGTCGCAGCACAGATCGTCTCCGGCATCGGCTTCCTCGGAGCGGGCCTGATCATCACGCGCGGGGGCACCGTGCGCGGTCTCACGACCGCGGCGGCGGTCTGGGAGACCGCGGCCATCGGAATGGCCGCCGGTGCCGGATTGCCTTTACTGGCAGTGCTGGTCACGCTTCTGCACTTCGTAGTGGTGCTCGGTTTCACACCGCTGTCGGTCTGGCTCGGCGATCGCGGGCACGGCGAGCGCCGCTACCTCGTGACGTATGCCGACGGGCGTGGCATCCTGCGCGACGTCCTGACCGCCTGCTCGGCGCGGCACTGGGTCATCGGGTCGCTGTCGGTGGAGCGCGGTCACCGGCCGCTCGGCGACGGCAACTGGGACGAGACCGGCGTCGTCGCGGTCGGTATGACGCTGTCCGGCCGGGAGTTGGACCAGGTCGTGCCGGCGCTCGGTCACATCGACGGCGTGCTCCGTGTGGACCGGGATGACAGCGACGAGGATTAGCACCCCGACGACTCCGCACAGGTCTGGTGTTTGATGGTCCGCATGGCACTTTTCGGCAAGCGACGCGACACGAGCGGTGACGCGATCGAGGCGTTCTGGTCCTGGTGGAACGGCGGGGGATCCGGTCAGGTGGCGATGGCCGATCCGGAGTCCGGGACCGTCGGACTGCTCGACCCCCGGGTCCACGCCATCGACGAGGGCCTGGCCTGGGAGATAGCACCGGGCGCCGAGGCCGCGCACCTGCTGGTCGTCACCGCCGACGGCGATCCCGAGCTGCGCGCGGTCGCGCGCCGCTGGCTCGCCGCGGCGCCGGAGGCCGACTTCGTCTGGTCGTATGCCGACAGCCGGCAGCCCGCCGCCACCCTCGACGGCCGGGTCCTGACCTTCGACGGGCACGAGTTCGACCTCGGCGCCGTGCAGGTCGGCGTCCGTCGCACGGGCAGCCGGGTCGACGTGACGGTCTATCACCCGAAACTGGCCGAGGTCGTCGAGGACCAGCGCCTGGGTGTCTGCTTCGTCTCGCTGGACACTGCGCTCGGTGAGGAGATGACCGAGACCTGGATCGGCGAGCTGCAGCCGGTGACGACACCGCCGCTGGACGGCTTCGGCCTGACCGGGCTGCGGGCGGTGGTGCGTGACCTGCGGGAGGAGTTCACCGATGCCGACGGGCAGCCGCGCTGGATCTCCTTGCAGGGCAGCGGTCCTCGCGGACCGGTGATCGCCGGTGCACAGGTGCCGCTGGCCGCTGCGTCGGCCCCGCAGCTCGACCAGCACATCGTGGTCTCGGTGCCCTACCGCGACCGTGGTGAGGACGGGCTGCCGGTCCCGGAGACGCTCGGTGAGTTGGAGCTGCTCAAGGACCACGTCACCGACCGGCTGGAGGAACAGGGCCGGGTCGTCGCGCACGAGTGCAGCGGCGGACTCTGCCTGGTCCACGTCTACGCCGATGGCGCCACCCCCGCGGCCGAGCAGATCAAGGCCGCGGTGACCGGCTGGCCCGACGGCACCGTCAAAGTCAGCGTGGAGCAGGACCCGGGCTGGTCCGGCGTCGCGCATCTGCGTGGCTGAAGCTGTCCACGGGATGGCTCTCACGAAGGAGCCGGGGTCCCCGCGAAGTATTCGGAGGAGCGAAGCGGGGGAGAAACTTCGTGGGGTGAGGCTAGGCGGTGACGCACGTCATACCGGCCCGCGTGCTTAGCTGATGGGCGTGACGAATCAACAGACCGCGATGCGTGTGCTCGTCGCCGAGGACGAGGCGATCATCCGCCTGGACCTGGCCGAGATGCTGCGTGAGGCGGGATACGACGTCGTGGCCGAGGTCGGCGACGGACGACAGGCCGTGGACAGGGCTCGTGAGCTGACGCCGGACCTCGTTGTGATGGACGTCAAGATGCCGGTGCTCGACGGCATCAGCGCCGCCGACGAGATCGGCGCCGCCGGGATCGCGCCGGTGCTCATGCTCACGGCGTTCTCCGACAAGGAGCTGGTCGAGCGCGCGTCCGACGCGGGCGTGATGGCCTACGTGCTCAAGCCGTTCACCATCGACGACCTGGCTCCTGCCATCGTCATCGCCAGGTCCCGCTGGACCGAGCGCAAGGCGCTGGAGGGTGAGGTCGCCGACCTTGGCGACCGCCTGGAGACCCGCAAGCGGATGGACCGTGCCAAGGGGATCCTGATGGCTCGGCTCGGACTGGACGAGCCGGGCGCTTTCCGCTGGATCCAGAAGACCGCGATGGACCGGCGCCTGGGCATGCGCGCGGTGGCGGACGCGGTGATCGCGGGCGGGGCGGACGACCCGACCGCAGGTGAGCGCACCGACCACTGACTGGGTAGAGTTGGACGGTCGCGCACGTACGCTCAGCGAACCTTCAGGTGGATCGGTGCACTCTGGGAGCACAGGGTCGCAGTGAGGCGTAGTCTGCGGCGTGCACGTGTGGCTCGGGGTCATTCGGCGGAGGTTCAACAAGTGGCAAGGTCAGCGGTGCAGGTCGCACGTATGACGTCCGGTGACGAGGCAGCACTCGTCGCGCTGTGGCGTCTGTCGAAGGCTTCCGAGGGGCACGGCGCCGATCACGTCGAACGCGCCCTGCGCGAAGGCCGGCTGACGCGAGCCTGTGCGCGCCCGGACGTGCGCATCTATGTCGCGACGATCGACGAGGACCCGGTCGGTTACACCGTGGTGATGTCCGGCCCGGTGTCCGCGCTGCAGGAGGTCCCCGCGGTGTGGGTCGACGTGCTGTGGGTCAAGCCCGGACGGCGCCAGCGCGGTGTCGCCGGTGCGTTGCTCAAGGCCGTGGCGTCATACGCCGAGCACATCGGTGCCCCCGAGATCGTCTCCTGCGTCCCGTCCGCCAGCCGTGACGCCAACCGCTTCTTCGCCCGCCTCGGCTTCTCCTCCGTGGTCACCGAGCGCAGCACGAGTCCGGCCGCGTTGCGACGCCGGCTCACCGGACACCACGGCCTGCCGACGGTCAGTGAGGCCGTGCGGCAGCGCCGGTCGATGCGAGCGGCCCGCTCCCGGGCACGGCACGAGGTGCTGACCCCCGCCGAGTGACGGGGGAGCAGCTTTCGGGATTACTGCGCTTTCGGAGCGGCGTCGCGCAGCAGGCAGGTGATCCGGCTGGTACACAGCCGCTTGCCCTGGTCGTCGGAGATAACCACTTCGTATGACGCGAGGGTGCGCCCCAACGACAACGGTGTCGCCGTGCCGGTGACCAGACCGGAGCGTGCGCCGCGGTGATGGGTGGCGTTGATGTCGAGGCCGACCGCGATGCGGCCTTCGCCCGCGTGCAGCGCCGCACCGATCGAGCCCAACGTCTCGGCCAACACCACGCTCGCGCCGCCGTGCAGCAGCCCGTAGGGCTGGTTGTTGCCCTCGACGGGCATGGTCGCGACGATGCGCTCTGCGCTCGCCTCGACGATCCGGATGCCCATCTTCTCGCCGAGCGTGCCGCGGTTGATCTGGTTGAAGAGCCGGACCAGCTCGGCGTCGGAAGTGGGCTCGGGGGACTGCGCAGTGGTGTCGGTCATGGCCCATAGACTCGCATGCGTGAAACGCCTCCTGCTCCTCGACGGTCATTCGCTCGCCTACCGCGCCTTCTACGCGCTGCCCGTCGAGAACTTCTCGACGACCACGGGCCAGCCGACCAACGCCGTCTACGGCTTCACCTCGATGCTGATCAACGTGCTGCGCGACGAGGAGCCGACCCACGTCGGCGTCTGCTTCGACGTGTCCCGGCAGACGTTCCGGGCCGAGGAATATGCCGAGTACAAGGCCGGCCGCGCCAAGACCCCCGACGAGTTCAAGGGGCAGGTGTCCCTGGTCCACGAGATCCTCGACGCCCTCAAGATCCGCTACATCGAGATGTCCGGCTGGGAGGCCGACGACCTCATCGCGACCCTCGCCACGCAGGCCGAGGACGCGGGCTTCGACGAGGTGCTGATCGTCTCCGGTGACCGCGACGCGATGCAGCTGGTGACCGACAAGGTCACCGTCCTCTACCCCGCGCGTGGCGTCTCCGACCTGTGGCGGATGACACCGGACAAGGTCGAGGAGCGCTACCTCGTCCGGCCCGAGCGCTACCCCGACCTCGCCGCATTGGTGGGGGAGAAGGCCGACAACCTGCCCGGTGTGCCCGGTGTGGGCGCCAAGACCGCGGCCAAGTGGTTGGGGCTGTATGGCGACCTGCCCGGCATCGTCGACCACGTCGGTGAGATCAAGGGCAAGGTCGGTGACTCGCTGCGCGAGCACCTCGACGGTGTGCTGCGCAATCGCCGGCTCAACCAGCTGGTGCGGGACGTCGCGATCGGTGTGACGCCGGACGAGCTGGAGCGGCAGGTGTGGGACCGCGACCAGGTCCACCAGGTCTTCGACGGCCTGGAGTTCCGGGTGCTGCGTGAGCGGCTCTTCGCCAGCATCGAAGCCGGCGGCGAGGAAGCTGAAGGTGCAGTCGAGGTCGAGGGTTCGGTGCTCGCGCCGGATGAGGTTGCCGACTGGGTCAACAACAACTTGACGTCGAAGGATCGCGCCGGACTGCACGTCATCGGCGACTGGTCACGCGGCACGGGCGACGTCCGCGCGCTCGCGGTCGCGGTGGGCGGCGAGGACGACGGCACGGCGGCATACTTCGACGTCACCGAGCTGACCCCCGAGAGCGAGAAGGCCGTGCGCGAGTGGCTGGCCGACCCACAGCGCCCGAAGGTCCTGCACGACGCGAAGGGCCCGCTGCAAGCGCTGTATGCCGCAGGCCTGCCGCTCGCCGGGCTGGTGAGCGACACGGCATTGGCGGCATACCTCGTGCGACCCGACCAGCGGGCCTATGACCTGGCCGACCTCGTGCTGCGCTTCCTGCGTCGCGAGCTGCGGCCTGAGCAGGACGACCCAGCGCAGGGAATGCTCGACCTGGACGGGCACGACCACCAGGGCGAGGAGGCGATGGTGCAGGCACGTGCCGTGCTCGACCTGTCGGCCGCTCTCGACGAGCAGGTGGCCGAGACCGGCGGCACCGACCTGCTGGCCGACATGGAGTTGCCGCTCGTAGAGTTGCTGGCGCAGATGGAGCGGGTCGGCATCCACGTCGACCCGGACCTGCTCGACCGGTTGGAGGCCGACTACGCGGGCGCGCTCGAGCGTGCGGCGGAGGACGCCTACGAAGCTGCCGGCGGTGAGCGGATCAACCTCGGCTCTCCCAAGCAGCTGCAGGTCCTGCTCTTCGACAAGCTCGACATGCCCAAGACCAAGCGCACCAAGACCGGTTACACCACCGACGCCGACGCGCTCAACGACCTCTACGCCAAGACTGAGCACCCGTTCCTGGAAGCCCTGCTGCGCCACCGGGACTCGGCGCGGCTGAGGGTGACCGTCGAGGGACTGACCAAGTCGATCGCCGACGACGGCCGGATCCACACGACCTACCAGCAGACGATCGCGGCCACCGGCCGGCTCTCGTCGACCGACCCCAACCTGCAGAACATCCCGATCCGCACCGAGGAGGGCCGCCGCATCCGCGAGGCGTTCGTCGTGGGCGACGGTTATGAGTCGCTCATGTCGGCCGACTACAGCCAGATCGAGCTGCGCATCATGGCGCACCTGTCCGGTGACGAAGGGTTGATCGAGGCGTTCCGCAGCGGCGAGGACCTGCACCGCTTCGTCGGCTCGCGGGTCTTCGGTGTCGAGCCGGCCGACGTGTCGGCGGAGATGCGGGCCAAGGTCAAGGCGATGTCCTACGGACTCGCCTACGGCCTGTCGGCCTACGGCCTGTCCAAGCAGCTGACGATCAGCACCGGCGAGGCCAATTCGCTGATGGAGGAATACTTCTCGCGCTTCGGTGGGGTGCGCGACTACCTGCGGGAGATCGTCGACGTGGCCCGCAAGACCGGCTACACCGAGACGATGCTGGGACGTCGGCGCTACCTGCCCGACCTGACCTCCGACAACCGGCAGCGCCGGCAGGCTGCCGAACGCATGGCGCTCAACGCGCCCATCCAGGGCTCGGCCGCCGACGTCATCAAGCTGGCGATGCTGCACCTGCAGGACGCACTCGTCGAGGCGAAGGTGAAGTCACGGATCCTGCTGCAGGTGCACGACGAGCTCGTGCTGGAGATCGCGCCGGGGGAGCGCGAGCAGGTCGAGCAACTGGTGCGTCAGGAGATGGGCGCCGCCATCGAGCTGGACGTGCCGCTCGATGTCAGCATCGGCGTCGGTCGCTCCTGGCATGCCGCCGCGCACTGACCGGCTGTCTCGCCGCTGCCGTACCCGCCCTAACCCTTGACCGTCGAAGGTTGAGTCGCCCTGGGGGCGGCATACAGCGCCCTAACCTTCGACTGTCGAAGGTTGTCGTCGGCCAGGTTCAGTCGACGTCCCAGTCGCGTCGCGTGCGGCGCTCGCGACGGGAGTCCTCTTGGGGTCCGCGGTCTCCCCAGTCGCTGCGGTCACCACGGTCACGCGCGTCCCAGGGAGTGCGCTCCCGGCCACGGTCAGGGGCACGGTCGGTGTCCGGGCGTGCTGGCTCCTCGCGGTCGCCCCGGCCATCGCGGTCGCGGTCGTCGTAGTCCGGTCGGTCGCCCCGGTCATCGAGCTCGTCCCGGTCATCGTGCGCCCGACGGCGTCGCGGCTCGTCGTCCCAGCGGCGTCGGTCGTCGGCGTAGCCGTCGGTGTGGCGCGCGGGGCGGGACTCGGTGCGGCGGTCGACGCCGAACATCACCGCGCCGAGGACGATCGTGATGACGCCGATGGCGACGCAGGCGAAGGCTCGGTATTTCTCCACGTCGGTGATCCGCCAGCAGGTGCCCTTGGCGAAGGTGCTGTCCGCCGGGTTGGCGGCTGTGCCGCACCCGAAGACCGAGCCGGTGCTGGCACGAACCCCCGTGACCGGGACGAAGTAGAAGTAGGCGGCCGCGACGATGAACGCGAGTCCGATGAGGATGCAGATCTTGGTGCCGGTGCGTGGGGTCATCACCGTGCGTGTCTCGAGGTCTTCGGGCATGACCGGCATGTTACTCATCAGTCGGTCGAGGCATGCCGGTCACCGCGCCATAACCTCCGGAATGTTCACCCAAGCACGCAGCTCGGTCGATCCGACGCGTCCCAGATCGAGCGTCGTCCAGCCCTTCGGGCGACGCTTGGACCACTTGCCGCCGTCGGTGCGCTCGGCGATCTGCACGCTGACTCGGGTCGGCGGAGCGCGGTCGACGTGCCACGGGTCGGTGTCCTCCGGGACCGGCCAGGACAGCATGTAGTAGGCGTCGAAACCCTTGCGTTCCAACTGGAATCCGATCGCCGAATCGACGCTGAGCGAGTGGGCACCACTGCCTTGCACCAGGACCGGCGCGGACGGTTGCGCGTGCTCATCGAGGTATGCCGTCACCACCGACGACGCGTGCCGAGCGGCGTCCTCGGCGGCCCAGGAGGGCGACGCGGCCGTGACCGACGCGAGCACCACGAGCGCGGCCGCGACGGGGACGGCGATCACGGCCCGCCATACGGCCGGGGTGCGACGGGCGAGCGCCACGACCCGATCGCGGGGCACCAGCTCGGTGGCCCGCACCGCCAGCGCCGCGAGCCCGAAGACGGCGATCACCAGCGTCGGCAGCAGCCAGTAGCCGACGGTGAACCCGGCCATGTAGGTCAGTCCCCAGGCCTCGATGGGTATGGCGACCAGCGCGAGCCCGCACGCGAAACTCCCGGCGGTCCGCGGCCGGCGGGTGCCGGCCAGCGCGCCCAGTGCGAGCAGCAGCGCGCCGAGTGCACCGGTGACGACGGTGAGGCCGGTCTCGTCCGGTCGGTAGGTGTTGTGGAACCGGCCGAAACCCAACGGCGACAGGCGATCCAGGGTGTAGGCCAGCGCATGCGGCCAGGACGCGCCGACATCTGCGGACTCGTTGCTGTATTTGATCAGCTGCTGCAGGTTGTTCGGCTGATAGATCAGCAACTCCAGCAGGGTCGGCAGCCAGACCGCGAAGAGCAACGCTGCGGTGATCTTCCAGATCCGGTGCAGGCGCTCGGTGCTGCCGCGCCACATCCGCAGCCGCCGCAGTCGCCGAACGCCGGCCAGGACGAGCAGTGCAACCGTCAGGCCGACCACGAAGGGCACGAAGGCGAGGTTGGCCTGCGCGACGAACGACGCCGCCACCGCATAGACCCACAGCACGCTCAGGTCGCCGTCGATCAGCGCCCACGCGCACACCAGCACCAGCAGCATCGGCAGCGTGGCGACATACACATTGAGCGGGCGGACGAGCTGCTCCGGGCCGAGTGACCACTCCAGGACGAGCACGGCAAGTGCGACGGGGACGGCGGTCCGCCACGCGCGCATCCGGAACGCGACGATGATCGACCCGGCGGCCGCGATCGCGTTGCCGACTGCGACCGAGAGCAGGATGCCGGCTCCGGAGAAACCCAGCAGTGCGGCGACCGGCGCGGCGAAGTAGTACTCCAACGGGCCGAGATGGTGCGTGGGCACGTTCGCGCCCTCGGTGAGGATGCTGGTCGAGCGCTGGCCCATCAGTGGGGGACGACCACTGAAGACCGCGCGCATCCGATCGGCGATGACGGCGTCGTCGCCCTCCGGCGCCCACCCGTGCGCGACCGCACGCACGTAGGCCACGGCGATCGGCACGAGGACGATCAGGATCAGCCAGGTGACCGGATGACACGCTGCGGACCGCAGCCGTCGCAGGACGGTTCCGGTCATCGGTCACCTCGGGGGTCGTGGTCGGGCGTGCCGTCGCAGGTTACCCGCGAGTCCGGTCGGTCATAATGCCGACGTGACAGTCGGAGCGATCGTGCTGGCCGGGGGAGCGGGCACCCGGATGCGCCCGCTGACCGATGACTGCCCGAAACCGTTGCTGCCGCTGGCTGCCGAGCCGCTGATCGGTTATCAGCTGCGCCGGCTCGCCGCCGCCGGCGTGCGCGACATCGTGGTCTCCACCGGCTACCTGGCGGACCGCTTCCACGCGGTCCTCGGCGACGGGAGGCCGTGGGGTGTGCGACTGCAGCACTGTGTCGAGGACGAGCCACTCGGCACTGGAGGCGCGTTGCGTGCGTCGGTCGAGCTGCTGCCCGATGTCGACCGAGTCGTCGTGCTCAACGGTGATCTGCTGTCCAGTCACGACCTGGCTGCGCAGCTGGTTGCGCTGGACGGGGCGGGCAGGACGAACCCTTCGGACGACCGTGCGCGGCTGGTGCTGCACGTGCGCGAGGTGCCGGACGTGGCGCCATACGGCCAGGTCAGCTGCGGCGCCGGCATGCGCGTGACCGGGTTCGCCGAGAAGTCCGGCAGTGGGCCGGGGCTCGCAAACGCCGGCACATATGTCGCGGACGCGGACCTGCTCCGCGGCCTGCCGACCGGCCGCTCCTCGTGGGAGCGAGACCTGCTGCCGGCGCTGCTCGCGGACGGTGTGCCGGTCCTCGCCCGGACCGCCGACGGCTACTTCCGTGACGTGGGCAGCCCGACGGCATACCGGCTGGCGAGTGTCGACGCGGTGACCGGTGTGTTGCCGGGTGCGCTGGACATCGGATCCGGTGGCGAGGCGTATGTCGCGGTCGGCGCGCACGTCGACCCGGCGGCGCGGCTCACCGGCGGGTGCAGTGTCCATGCCGGTGCCGTCGTTGGGGCCCGCGCACAGCTGGCCGGGACCGTCGTGCTGCCCGGTGCCCGGGTCGGGGCCGGTGCTCACCTCGTCCGGTGCGTGGTGGCCGAGGGCGCGAGCGTGGCACCGGGCACGGTGCTGACGGACAGCATCGCGAGTGACAGCCGTGGTTGACGGCAGTGCTGACGGCCTGACCGAGTGGCGAACTTACCGGTGAGTAAGACCCGGATGTGACGTGCATCTCCGGTAAGTATGCTTGCGCGACGTCCCAACCCCCAGCACCCGCGAAGACGTGATGAGCCCACGACCCACCGGCGGTGGATACCGCCCGGCACTCGATGGCATGCGAGCCGTCTCGGTGCTGACGATCATGCTCTTCCACGTCCCCTACCAGTGGGTGACCGGCGGCTACTGGTCGGTGAACGTCTTCTTCATCGTGTCCGGCTACCTGATCACCGGGCTGCTGCTGAAGGAGCTGGACAAGTGGGGCTCGATCGACCTCATCGGCTTCTACGTGCGACGTGCCCGGCGGTTGTTGCCGGCACTGCTGATCATGCTGATCGTGGTGTCGTCGGTCTGGCCGCGCGTCCTCGGTGACGAGACACCCAGCACGATCCGGGGTGACGGTCTCGCGGCGCTGTTCTACGTCGCGAACTGGCGGATGGTGCTGACCGGGCAGTCCTACTTCGAGCAGTTCGGGACCGCCGCGCAGTCGCCCTTCAAGCACGCCTGGACGCTGGGCATCGAGGAGCAGTACTACCTGCTCTTCCCGATCCTGCTGATCGTGCTCTTCCGCGTATTCGTGGGGCGCGGGGCGTTCGGGCGGCGCGCTCGCGGCCGGATCCTGGCGGTGATGTGCGTGCTCGCGGCGTTGTCCGCGATCGTGATGGCACAGGTCTACGTGCCCGGCGGCGACCCGTCGCGGGTCTACTACGGCACCGACAGCCGGATGCAGGACATCCTGGTCGGAGCAGCGCTCGCCGTCGGTATGTCGATGCTGGACCGGCGTCGCCTGGCGGCGTGGGCCGAGCGCAACCGGCCCGCGGTGATCGGCGTCGGCTGGCTGGTCGCTGCGCTGACGCTCTACTGGTTCTTCTGGATCCCGGCACACGGCTGGGTCTTCTACGGCGGCTACCTCGTCTTCGACACGATGTTCGCGGTGCTGATCTTCTCGGTCGAGGTGCTGCCCGGCAGCTCGGTGGCCAAGCTGCTGTCCTGGCGGCCGCTTGCCTGGACCGGGATGATGTCCTACGGGCTCTACCTGTGGCACTACCCGCTCTTCGTGCTGCTCACCCCGGAGCGGACCCACCTGTCCGGCATACCGTTGCAGTTGCTGCGATTCGCGCTCACCTTCGCCATCGCCAGCGCATCCTTCTATCTGGTCGAGGACCCGATCCGCAAGGGTGCACTGCGCAAGCTCGGTCGCAAGGTCGCGGCGGTGGTGCCGCTCGCGGCCGTCGCGGCGACCGCGGTGGTGATCGCGGTGTCGGTCAACGGGATGCGCCTCGCACCGACGGCACGCGCGGGCGAGGGTGTGACGGTGTCCGGTGGCTCGGGCCGCTACTCGCTGCTGATCATCGGCGACTCCGTCGGATTCTCCCTCGGCTACAACTTCCCGAAGGACGCATTCCCCGACGTGCGCCCGACGGCCGCGGTCGACTTCGGCTGCGGCACCGCCGAGCAGAGCATCATCGTCTCCGGCAAGCGGCAACCCACCGAGTCCGAGTGCGCCAACGTCTTCGCGCACTGGGCCGACGGTGTCGGCAGCACCAAGCCGAACGTCATCGTGTGGTCGCTGGGTCCGTGGGAGGTCTACGACCACTACGTCGACGGCAAGAACCTCAAGGTCGGCACGGCGGCATACAGCAAATATCTGCTGTCCCGGATGGACACCGGCCTGGCCGCGATGAACAAGGCGGGCAAGCATGGCCCGGTCGTCATACCGACGGTGCCGTGCCTGGGCCAGCCGAAATACATGGTGGGTGGCGTCAACATGGCGACCGACCGCAACGACCCGAAGCGCGCCGCCGCGGTCAACAAGATCCTGCACAAGTTCGCGGCGAAACATGCCAAGCAGGTGCACCTGGTCGATCCGGGCGAATTGGTCTGTCCGGACGGCAAATTCACCGAGAAGGTGGACGGGGTCAAGCTGCGTGACGACGGCGTGCACTACACCAAGGCCGGGGCGAGAGCCTTCTGGAAGTGGCTGATGCCGCAGATCGCGAAATGGGTGCCGGACACGCCGAAGGCCAAGCAGTGAAGCACGCGTCCTCGATCCGTCGGCTGGATGCGCTCGACGGGATGCGGGGCATCCTGGCGATCTTCCTGTTGTGCTACCACTTCGGCGTCACCCAGCTCGCCGGGTCGTGGCTGGTCCTGAACGTCTTCTTCGTGTTGTCCGGCTTCCTGATCGTCCGGTTGATCGTGCAGGAACGCGCCCGGACCGGACGGATCGACTTCCTGGCGTTCTATGCCCGGCGCGCCCGGCGTCTGCTGCCGGCGCTGGCCGTCCTGCTCGCAGGGGTGTTGGTCTACGCGCTCGCGTTCGCCTCGCCGGGCGAGCGAGCGACGCTGCGCTGGGACGTGCTGGGGACGATGTTCTACTTCATGAACTGGCGGCTGATCTCCCAGAGCGATCAGTATTTCGTCCACTTCACCGAGCCGTCCGTGCTGCAACACGCCTGGTCGCTGTCGGTGGAGGAGCAGTTCTACCTGCTCGCGCCGTTGCTGGTGCTCATCCTGATGGCGGTGCTGCGCACCCGTCGCGCGTTGATCGCGGTGCTGGTCGGGCTGGCGGTGGTGTCCGCGGCCTGGATGGCTCATGTCGGGGTCGGCAGCGACTTCGCCCGATCGCACTCCTACTACGGCACCGACACCCGCGCGCAGTCGCTGTTGCTCGGCGCCGCGCTGGGCGTCGCGACAGCGAGCTTCGGCCGGTCGGCACGACCGTATGCCGCGCCGGTGAAGCTCGTGCAATGCGTCGGCTGGGCCGCGTTCGCGGTGACGATGTTGTCGCTGGTCTTCGCAACACCGCAGACGCCGCTGATGGCCGGCGGCGGCATGTTCTTCCTGTCACTGACCACTGTCGCCTGGGTCTGGGCGACGGCCGACGAGCGCGGCGGTCCGATGCAGCGGGTGCTCGCGTGGCGGCCGCTCGTCGGGCTGGGCCGGATCTCCTACGGCGCCTACCTCTATCACTGGCCGATCGGGCTGTGGATCGCGAAGGTGCTGCCCGATGCTCCCGTCTGGCAGCGGGTCCTGGTCGCATTCCCGCTGAGTGTCGGCGTGGCCACGCTGTCCTACCAGCGGATCGAGCAGCCGATCCACGATCGCGGCTGGCGGGCCGTGATCGGCGGCGCGCTGCGAGCCCGCACGGTGGCCGCCGGTGTGGTGGTCGTTCTGGTCGCCGGCGCATTCGGCGTGCACGGGAATCCCGCTGCGGCAGCTACGGATCCGACCCCAGCGGCACCGGCGCCGGCGCTGGTGCGCGGCCAGCCGGACTACGTGGCGCCGGACAGCAAGCAGACGATCGCGTTGTTCGGTGACTCGGTCCCGGACCGGTTGACCAAGTACTTCCCGGCCAAGGACTACAAGAACCTCACCGTGGTCGACGCGGCGAGTTCGGGCTGTGACCTGCTCAACGCGCCCTACCGCAACCCCGGCAACGGTGACGTCGAGCAGCTGCGCCCGGACTGCGTCGCGTTCAAGAAGAAGTGGCCGCAGCAACTCGAGGGCACCGGCACCGAGCTGCTGCTGATCATCCCGTCCCGGTTGCTGCAGCTCTCCCACGTGCTGCAGGGCAAGACTCGCACATGGGGAGATCCGGTCTACACCAAGGAGATTCGACGTCAGCTGGACATCGTCGCGACCGGTGCCGAGCGCACCGGTGCACGGGTCGCGATGGTGACGATGCCCTGCTACGACCCGAAGTCGGCATCCGGTGTCTTCCTGAAGACGATGCGGCAGCACGCGCCGCAGACCCTGCACTCCTTCGCGCACCCGCAGCGACTGAACGACCTGGTGCGGTCGTGGGCCAAGGATCACGGTGCACCGGTGATCGACCTGAAGAACGCCGTGTGCGGGTCGGACGACTCGCCCACCCGACCGGGCGGGCACAGCCTGTATGCCGACGGGGTGCATTTCTCCCCGTGGGGTTCCAAGGTCGTCTGGAAGTGGCTGGCTCCGCAGGCGCTGCGGGTCCTGCAGGAGCAGTCATGAGTGACGGCAGCACGCGCGCGACGTCGCGCCGCAGCAGCCACTACCTGCCCGCGATCGACGGCTTCCGCGGCATCGGCGTGCTGATCGTGTTGCTCTACCACGCCGGCTGGTCGGTGCTGACCGGCGCATTCCTGGCGATCGACATGTTCTTCGGCGTCAGCGGCTACCTGATCACCTCCCTGCTGCTGCGGCAGGTGGGCCGCTGGGGCACCGTGCCGTTGTTGACCTTCTGGTGCGGCCGCGCCCGCCGGCTGCTGCCGGCGATGACCGGAGTGGTGGTGCTGGCGGCGGCATACGCGAAGTTCTTCGCCGACCCGACGACGCTCGATCGCTTCCGGATCGACATGATCTCGTCGCTGACTTTCTGGTCGAACTGGCACTTCATCGACGACCAGCAGTCGTATTTCCAAGGGGGAGCGACGGTTTCGCCGTTGCTGCACACCTGGTCCCTGTCCATCGAGGAGCAGTTCTACGTGGTGTGGCCGCTGCTGCTGCTCGGCTGGCTGACCGTGCGGCGCGGCCGGCTGCGCGGGCTGACGGCCGCCCTGCTGGTGCTCGCGGGTGCTTCGGCGCTGTGGATGGCGCTGAAGTATCAGCCCGGCGTCGACCCCTCCAGCGTCTACTACAACACCTTCAGCCGGGCGCAGGCGATCCTCGTCGGCTGCGCGCTGGCGGTCGTGCTGGAGTTGCGGGCACGGCGTGGCCACGGGCGGAGCCGGCACGTGCCGGTCCTGCTCGGCATACCGCTGCGGTCCTCGACGTGGTCGGCGGCCGCCGCGATCGGCGGGCTGGTGTGGCTGTTCGGCGTGCCATTGCTCGTCGACGCACAGACGGAGTGGATCTTCCGCGGCGGCTTCCTGGTGTCCGGTCTGGCCGCGACGGGTGTCTGCTGGCACCTGGCCACCTGCCGGAGCGGCCGGATCTCGCGCGCGCTGGAGTGGCGACCGCTGACGGCGGTCGGCAAGCGGATCTACGGCCTCTACATCTGGCACTGGCCGCTGTTCCTGATCCTCGACTCGCAACGCACCCACCTGTCCGGAGTCGCGCTGGTGGTCGTGCGCATGGCGGTGACCGTGGCGGTGGCGTTCGCGTTCGACTGGCTCGTCGAGCGCCCGATCCGGGCCGGCGCGCTGCGTCGCCTGGTGCCGCACGGCGGGGTGATCGCGGCCGGGCTGGCACTCGTCCTCGGCACGACGTGCGCCTTCGCGTCGACGGCTGCGGCCAAGGACCCGATCTTCGGCACTGCGTTGCCGGGCAGCGTCACGACCGTCACCGGGCCGATGCGAGCCGACCAGGACAGGGTCGACATCTTCGGCGACTCCGTGGCGTTCACGCTGTGGAAGTACCGCCCGACCGGTCAGCGCTCCATCAGCCTCGGCTCCAGCACGCAGCTGGGCTGCGGCGTCGCCATACCGCAACAGCTGCAGGTGGGGGAGTTCAAGACGGCGCCCGCACCGCAGTGTGCGCACTGGGAACGTCGCTGGGCCGCGCTGGTGCAGGAGACCAAGCCGCGTCTGTCGGTCGTCGTGTCCGGGTCCGCGGAGCTCTTCGACCGGGTGGTCGACGGCACGGTGCTCAAGGTCGGCACCGCGCGCTGGCGGGCCTTCCTGCTCAAGGCGTATGGCGAGGCCGCCGACGTCGCCGGGCAGCACGGGCGCTACCCGGTGACCATCGCCAACATCCCGTGCTACGACCGCAAGGGCGCCAGCGGCGTCGGCGCGTTGCCCGGGGTCAACCAGGACGAGGATGCGAAGGCGGCCTCGACCCAGAACGAGGTATGGCGTCAGGACGCCGTCAACGACGTGTTGCAGCAGGTCGCGAAGACCCACGAGAACACGACGCTGCTGGACATGCGCAGCTACCTGTGCCCGAGCGGGAAGTACCAGAAGCAGACCGACGGCGTCACGATGCGCCCCGACGGGGTGCATTTCGGCAAGGCCGGTGCGGCGCAATGGTGGCGGCACTTCGAGCCCGAGCTGCGCAAGCGCTTCGGGCCGCGCATCTCGGTCGACTCCGTCTCGCAGTGAGCCCGGTGGCAGCAGCGGAGATCCGCCGAAATGCGCTGTGGCGCACAGCCGTTGCCATAAGGTGAGCGCGTGAATTGGGGGAGCCGCTGGAGGATCCTCCTCGGCGCACTCCTGGTGCTGCCGCTGGTCATCTGGTCGGTGAGTTGGGTCCTGCACGGCTGGGTCCCGCAGGGTGACGAGGGCTGGATCGCGGTCAAGGTGCACGACGTCTTCAGCGCCCACCCGCCGCTGCAGGGGATGCGATCGACGAGCAACGAGTCCTGGCCGGGGATCTGGGCGCACCACCCCGGCCCGATGCAGTTCTACCTGCTGGCCGTGCCGTTCGCGCTCGCCGGCTACCACCCGGCGGGACTGGTGATCGGGGGACTGCTGCTGGCGGCCGGGCTGCTCGTGCTGGCGTTGTGGCACGGGTGGATGGCCGGCCGACGTGCCGGCCTGGCTGCGGTGGTCATTGCGGTGGTGGTCAGTGAGCTGCTGATCGGCCCCTCGCTGGTGATGCCGTGGAATCCGTGGCCCCCGGTGCTGGGCGTCGTCACGTTGCTGACGCTCAGCTGGCGTCTGCTGCTGGGCCACTACAGCGTGCTGCCGTGGTTTGCCGTCGTCGCCAGTCTGGTGCTGCAGGCGAACCTCGCACTGGTCGCCAACCTCTTCCCGCTGCTGGTCGTGCTCGCCGGCGTGGGGCTGCTGCGCTGGCACCGCGCACGTGGAGCGGTGTGGCCGCTGCCGGGATGGCGGTCGCGCGGCCGTGACCACCCCGTATGGCGCCGCCCCGGCATCGTCGCGACGGTGCTGGCGGTGTTGTGCTGGGCGCCGCCGATCGTCGAACTCTTCGTCATCAGCCCCAACAACGCCACGCAGCTGTGGGAGATCGTCCGGGTCGAACTGCAAGGGCCGCTGCACGTCCTCGGCGCGATCGTGCTGGTCGGCGGGTGCGGTTGGGCGGCGTGTGCGATCGCCGCGCGGCGCGCGCCGGCCAGCAGGCAGGCTGCGCTCTGGCTGAGCTGGCTGGTCGCTGCCGGCGTCGTGCTGTCCGTCGTCGCCAGTGCCGGTGGCCGACTGATCTATCTGGGAATGATGGTCGGCGGGATGAGTTTCGCGGTCGCCGTCCGGTCCAGCCGGCGCACCGCGATCCGGTGGGCTCGCGTCATACCGCCGGCGGGGTGGGGCGGCGTCGCCGTCGTGGTGGCGCTGCTGATCGGGCCCGGCGGTCCGGCCGAGCTGATGATCAACAGTGCGCAGACGCGGAACGCCGACCGGGCGCGCGCGGCGACCGACGAGGTGCACGCAGCGCTGCTCGCCCACGGTGTCCGCAGCGGTCCCGTGGTGCTGCACACCGAAGGCTTCCTGGCATCGGCCAGTTATGTCCCGACGGTCACGCTCTCGCTCACTGTGGACGGTTACACGCCCTATTTCGACTTCCCGTGGCCGCGCCCCGAGGACGGCGACTTCCGCCGCGTCGAGCACGCTCCGGCGGATGCGGTGCAGGTCACCGTGCGTGACGACCGCCCACCGCTCATCGACATACCGGCCGGCAGCCGGTGAGCGGCTGACCGATCGAGACCCGCGCCGGCCGAGGATCTTGGCGCGTCTCGTGGTCCTGCCAACCGCGTTGGTCGAGTGCCGGAGGAGCGTAGCGGGGGAGGTGTATCGAGACCAGGTCAGCCACGGTGGTCGAGTGCCGGAGGAGCGGAGCGGGGGAGGTGTAGCGAGACCGACAGGTCGGCTGTGGCCGGTGATGGTCGAGTATGGCGAGGCACTGGTCGAGCCCGTATCGAGACCAGGTCAGCCACGTTGGTCGAGTGCCGGAGGAGCGTAGCGGGGGAGGTGTAGCGAGACCGACAGGTCGGCTGTGGCCGGTGTTGGTCGAGTATGGCGAGGCACTGGTCGAGCCCGTATCGAGACCAGGTCAGCCACGTTGGTCGAGTGCCGGAGGAGCGTAGCGGGGGAGGTGTATCGAGACCAGGACTCCCACATCCACGAAGGCATCACTCCCACCCTGCAGATCCCCGAAATATGTTCGATAAACCTATGGCCATTGACGCCGTGGTGCGGTATCCTGTGAGTAGACGAAAAGCCATACGGGGGAAGGGGATTCACGCCATGCCTGTCGATCAGCCAGTGCCCTGTGATGCCCCCGTGGCGCCGGGTCGTGGCCCGGAAGTGTTGGAGATCCTGCAAGCAGCAGCGGCTGTGTTGGATGAGGTGCCGGGTGCGGTGCACCAGCTCGGCGGCGCCGGCGAGGACGCCCTGGTGACGGCGTTGTTGCGGTTGCACGGTAGGTCCGCGCAAGTAGTCACCCTGGTGACCGCGGATGCGGTGGATCGGGGTGCGGTGGCGGAGTCCGATGCTGCGACCACGACCCAATGGCTCGGCAATCACGTCGAAGACTGCCCGGTGGAGCCGAAGACGGTGCGGGCGATGGCGACCGTGGCCGATGCGTGCCGCGACCGCAAGAACACTGTGATCACCGACGCGTTACGGTCCGGTTCGTGTTCGGTGGAGTCCGCACGGACCGCGTTGACGCAGGCGGGGAAGGTGGCGCCGGTGATCCCGTCGGCGGGGCGGGATGAGGTGCTGGGCTGGTTCCTGCAGGTCGACCCGTCGTTGGGTGCGGCGGGGTTGACGTTGTTGACGCGGCGGATCCTGGCCCGGTACGCGCCGGAGAAACTGTCCACGGATGACGAGAAGCTGGAGCGGACCGAGTCGTTGTCGTGGTCGACCACCCCGACCGGGATGACCCGCCTGGTGGCGGAGCTGTCCCCGGCGAACGCGGCGATCCTCAAGGACGCGATCAACGCGGGGTCCGCACCGCGACCCGCGCGACCCACTGACCCGACCGGTGAGGTCGGGAAAGGTGGTCGAGAAGCGACGAACCAGCGTCTCGAGGCCCCGACTGGTTCTGAGCCGGTGCGGGATGAGCGGCCTGCGGGTAAGCGTCGGGTGGATGCGTTGATGGACCTGGTGGGTGCGGGTGCCCGGGCCGCGACCGGTGATGGTGTGCAGGCCAGTGCGGCCACGGTGTTGCTGACCATGGACCTGGAAGCGTTGGTTGCCGGTGTTGGTGGGGCGACGACGCTGACGGGTGAGACTCTTGATGCCGGTGCTGCGCGCAGGTTGGCGTGCTCCGCGGACCTGATCCCGGCGGTGTTGGGTGGGCCGAGTGCCCCGTTGGATGTGGGCCGCAGGGAACGCCTTGCCACCAAGGCGATCCGGGCCGCGTGCATCTTGCGGGATGGTGGGTGCACGTTCCCCGGGTGTGATCGTCCGCCGGGGTTCTGCGAAGTGCACCACGTGGTCCCGTGGTGGGCCGGCGGCCACACGTCTCTTGCCGGTTCGGCACTGTTGTGCGGCAGGCACCATCAGACGGTGCACCGCAAGGGGTACATGGCCGACATACGACCCGACGGCGTGCACTGGGACCTGACCCCCGACCGGATGCCCGGCCACGCCGCCGGCGCAGCTTGACCTCGACAGGCTCGGCCACCTCAGGGAACAGGCTCGGCCACCTCGGTGCCGTCATTCGGCGAAAGGGTGTGTCTCCGGAGGTGCCCCAGCCAGTGGGATCAGTCAACCGCCTGCTGACGGATGAGTGCGGCGAGGTGCCGGGCTGTGCGTTGAGCTTCCTGCTGACGCTCGTCCCAATCGTCGACAACGTGCCCTAGGTACGCATCCGATGCGAGGGACAGGGTGTGCCGATCCGGTGCGGGCAGGTCCGGCAGCAGCTTCGCCGCTGCCTCGTCCTTCGAGACGATCTCACCGGTCTGCAGAGTGACGAGCATCCTGGCCAGCGTCAGCAAGACGTTGCGTTCGTCGCCGGCCAGATCGGCGAGCAGCGGCTCAAGACTGTCGTGGATGCATCGCCGCAGATCGTGGGCGGGCACCGGCTCGAAGATGGTGCGCGGGTGCGCACCGCGTAGGCATTCAGCGTGTTGTCGAGAGCCGGCGATCAGCACCGCGATGTCCGGGTTGGTGTGCGGCTGCGGGGTGGCACCGCCGGTGAACTCGTCGCGCAGCCACTCGCCATACAGGAAGTCGCAGACCGGCGGATACCTCCAGGGGACAACGTCTTCCAGGACCAAGGAGGTGACTTCCAGCGGTCGACCCGGTGTCACCGTCGCCCGGCGTCCGGAGAACCGCAGCAGGAAGTCGGTCAGGTCAGCTCGCTCGCCGGCAGTCAGCGATCGCTGCGTGACGAGCAGCAGATCGATGTCGCTGTCGGGTTGCAGTCCACCCGCTGCCCACGAGCCGGTCAGGTAGGCACCACGCAGCCCGCCGGGTGCGTGCTGGTCGAGGTGCTGCATCAACGCTTCGAGGACCTGCTGCACACCACGGATCATCGCGACGGAGGACGCAGTGCGTCAACGCATTTGAGTCGCCCGGCAGACGGTCCGAACGGCATTGCCTGACGCGGGTGGTGCTGGGGTGAGAGCCTTCCGGTGTGACCGAACTGACCCACGAGCTGACCGACGACGAACGTCGCGTGCTCGACCTGGTGGACGACGACGCGATCCTGGCCGACCTGTCGGCGTTGGTCGCCATACCGTCGGTCGGAGGCAGCGCCGGCGAGGTCGCCGCACAGCGCTGGTGCGCCGAACGACTGCGCGGCCTCGGAATGTATGTCGATGAGTGGCCTATCGACATTGCACAGCTGGCGACCGACTCGGCCTTCCCCGGCATGGAGGTCGATCGCGAGCAGGCACTCGGAGTGGTCGGGACGTTGCGTCCGAGCGCCGAAAACTCAATAACCACACCGGCTCTCGCATTCTGCGGACACACCGACGTGGTGCCGCCCGGCAACGAGACGGCCTGGCCCGACGACCCGTTCACGTTGCGCATCACCGACGGCATCGGCCATGGGCGCGGCGTGTGCGACATGAAGGGCGGTGTCGCAGCGATGATCGGCGCGCTGGATGCGTTGCAGCGCGCCGGTGTTCACCGCACGCGTGCGGTGGCGATCCACTGCGTCAGTGGTGAGGAGGACGGTGGCGTCGGTGCGTTCGCGGCGCTGAGTCGGGGTCACCGAGCCGACGCGTGCGTGATCCCCGAGCCGACCGGCGGTGCCGTCATACCGGCGAACGCAGGCTCGCTGACCTTCCGGCTCGAGGTGCCGGGTCTGGCAGCGCACGGATCGCGGCGCACTGCAGGCGTGAGCGCGGTCGACAAACTCGAGGTCGTGCTGGCCGGACTACGCGCGCTGGAGAAGGCGCGAAACACCGACATACCAACCGAATTCGCGCACCTGGAGTTGCCATGGCCGCTGTCCGTCGGTGTGGTGCACGCCGGGGACTGGGCGAGCATCGTGCCGGACCTGCTGGTCGCGGAGGGTCGCTATGGCGTCAGACCGGGCGAGTCCGTGTCGGCGGCTCGCGCGGCGTTCGAGACGGCGGTGCACGACCACACCCGGCACGACCCGTGGCTGCGGGACAATCCGGTGCGGATCAGCTGGCCGGGCGGGATGTTTGCGTCCGGGCGACTGCCGGGCGGCCACCCGCTGCTCGGCCAGGTCACCGATGCGGTGCGCGGCGTCCGGGGCAGCGTGCCGGACGTCATCGGTGCGCCATACGGCTCCGATCTGCGGTTGTATGCCGCCGCCGGCGTCCCCACCCTGCAGTACGGACCCGGACGGATCGAGCATGCCCATGCGGTGGACGAACAGGTCGATCTGGCCGAGGTATTCGCCTGCGCGCGGGTGTTTGCGCTGCTTGCTGTCCGTGCCTGCGGCGAGAGGACCCGACCGGCGAGTTGACCGCGGGGGCACGGGTCTCGATACGCGGCCTCCTCCGCTTCGCTCCTCCGGCCGCTACTCGACCAGCTTGGGTGGTCCAGAAGTGACCGGTGAGTAGGTCTCGATACGCAGCGTCCTCCGCTTCGCTCCCCCCGCTGCTACTCGACCATCTTCAGGCCCGGATAGTCTCTGCCCTCATGCAGACATCCCGCGTGTTCGACGCCATCGACGACGCCTTCGCGGACGACCCGCAGACCAGTGACCCGGTCGACCCGCGGTGGCAGGCGATGACCGACGAGGTCGCGGGTTACACCGGCGCGAACGAACTCGCGGTGCTCAACCTCGCCGCGGCGGTGCTGCCGGACGACGAGGCATACCTCGAGGTCGGCACCTTCAAGGGCCGCTCGCTGGTTGCTGCCGTCCAAGGCAACGAACGCAAGAGGTTCTACGCGATGGAGAACTTCCTGGAGTTCGGCATGGCGGGCCAGGAAGCACGCGCCGAGCTCGAGGAGAACCTGCGCACGAGGGGCGGCGGTGCCGACATACGCCTGCTCGAGGGTGACGCGTTCACGCTGATGGCCGAGGACGGCGTGATCGACCGGCCGGTGGGCGTCTACTTCTACGACGGCGAGCACACGCTGCTGTCGCACTACCTGGCCCTTGCCGTCGTGGAGCCGCTGCTGGCCGACGAGGCGCTCGTGCTGATCGACGACGCCAGCTGGCCGGTCGTGCAGCGGGCGCACAAGCTCTTCCTCAAGCGCCACCCGGGCTGGCAGATCGAGGCGACCTGGGACGCCCAGCACGCCGACGACCCGCGCTGGGCAAACGGCCTGCACGCGCTGGTCTTCCGGCGGCCGGCCACCGGACGCCGTGGCATATCGCGCACCGACGAGGCGTTGCGTCGCTATCAGACCACCGTGCAGGATCGCGTCAACAAGGTCGCCTGGGCGGCCGCCGATCGCTTCCCCGGTCCGGTCAAGAAGGCCGCCGGCCTCGTGCTGTCACGCTCGCGGGCTATCGGCGGTGACGATCACTGACTCGTCGGCGATCGCCGTCGCCTGATGTCGCAGCACCACCCGCGACAGGCCGGCCAGCGCCACGACGAGCGCCCCTACCAGGCAGACGAGCACGATTTGCTTGGGACTGTCGTGCCACACGGTCGCGATGGCGACGACCTCGACCACGATGACGCCCCAGGTCAGTGACCCGAGCAGACTGGTGTCACTGCCCATCTCGGAGAACAACCACACCTGCGCGAGCGCCCAGGCCACCCCGAGCACCACGCACAACAACGCCAGCGAGCCGAACTCCCCGTAGTCCGCACCGCCCGCCACGGTGATCCAGGTGCGCGGTGAGACGGCGACGACGCCGAAACCGACGATCCCGATCCCGGTCACGACAGCGCTCGCGCGCAGCAGGGTGCGGGTCGGCCGGTCGCCCTGCATGCGCGGCACGATGATCAGGGCCACGAACTGCGTGCCCCAGCACATCGCACGCGCAAAGGTCGACGCCAGCGCGTAACCGCCGGAGTCGTGCGGGGTCAGGAAGTGCCGCGCGAGCAACATGTCGACGTTGGTGAGGGCGACGTATGCCGCCAGGGTGCTGTTGGAGCGCACCAGCTCGCGGGCGAGGCGGGCATTGCGTGGCAGTGTGGCCAGGTCGGACCGGCACAACCACGCGCCGTAGAGAGCGGCCGCGACCCCGGCGAGCAGCATCGCCGCGAAGACACCGGTGACGTTGGCCGAGAGCGCGGCGCACACCGCAGCGGCGAGCACCCGGCTGACCGCGTTGGCCAGGTAGAGCAGGCCGAGCGCCCGCAACCGGCCGCGACCGAGCAGGATGCCCTGGAAGCAGCCGGTGAGCATCATCGGCACGAGCATCCCGCCGAGCAGGACCGCCGCCCAGAACGACGGCAGGTGGAACCAGTGGGCGAGCGCGGGGGAGATGACCGCGGTGATCCCGAAGCAGCCCATTCCGATCGCCAGGGCCGGCCGCAACGCACTGGTCGGGCCTTCCGGGTCGTCCCCGGACAGCCGCCGTGCGACCACCACCTGGAAGACACCGGCCGGTATGGCGAGCAGCACGCCATACGTGGAAAGCGCTGTGTAACCGCCGAATTCGCCCGGCCCGAGCGGGCGGGACAGCAGCATGACCACGAGATAGCCGAGCGCGTTCGCCATACCCATGGCGACTCCGAGGAGCGCGCCCATGGCGGTCCTCGACGAGGGCGCACGAAGTGCGTTGCGAGCGGTCACGACCACAGAGGTTACCCGCGAGTTAGTATTTGGGTTGCTCGCGCAGCGACCGATCGGGCCTGCGACCACCGCCGACCTCAACCTGGGAGCTCGACCACGTGCGCCGACTGATGACGGGCTATCGGCTCACCGTTCTCGGACTGACCCTGCTGCTCGCGCTGATCGTGGCGCTGAACGGATTCGGGCACTTCTACACCGATATCAAGCCCGAGGTCTATCTCGCGCCGGGTCGGATGATCCGCCAATACCTCTCGGCCTGGACGGACACGCCCTACCTCGGCTCGCCCAACTTCAACGTCGGGCTGGTGCCGGTGCTGCTGGTCACCGGAGCGTTGCGCGGGATCGGGCTGTCGCCGGAGTGGGCCTTCAAGATCCTGCACTTCGTGCTCTGGTTCGCCACGGCGTGGGGGACCGCGCGGCTGACCCGCCGGCTCGTGCCGAAGGCCGGTCAGTGGGCCGGGCTCGCTGCGGGCGTCCTGGTGCTGGCCAACCCCTACACGATCCAGGCCGGCAGCACGCTGGCGATCGCACTACCGATGGCGCTGCTGCCGTGGTCGCTGCTGGCGTTCATCAACGCGCTGTGGACGCCGGGTCGCCGATGGTTCTCACCCGCCGGCTGGAAGTGGCCGGCGCTCTTCGGCCTGCTCTTCTTCGCGATGAGCGGCATGAATGTCGCCATCGTGCCGATCTTCCAGCTGCTGGCCCTGCTGCCGATGATCTGGGTGGCACGGCGCGAATGGCGGCTGCGGTGGTCCGTCGTCATGGCGGCGCTCGGCAAATGCGCCGTCTTCGTTGTCGGCCTCTCGGTCTACTGGCTGGTGCCCGGCATTGCGGCGATTTCCACCGGCAACCAGATCGTCGACGAGTCCGAGTCACTGACCGGCATCAGCAAGGTCGCCTCGTTCCCCGAGGTGCTGCGCGGGATGGGCCTGTGGTCGCTCTACGGGCAGGACAACCACGGTGCCTGGGTGCCGCAGGACGCGGTCTACCTGACCAGCCCCGTGGTGATGGTGCTGACCATGCTGTGGCCGGCGCTGGCGCTGCTGGCTCTGCGCTGGCTGCACGGTGCGGCCCGGGTGATGGTCGCCGGAACCATCGCGATCTCGGCGGTGGTGATGGTGGGCATCTTCCCGGCCGCCGGTGATCCGGCCTCTCCGTTCGGCGCCTTCTTCCACTGGTTCGTCGAGTTGCCGGGGATGGCGGCGTTCCGGACCTCCAACAAGGTCGGTGCGCTGCTCGCGCTGTCGTTCGCGATCGCGATCGGGGTTGCGGCCGCGAAGCTGGGCCCGAAGGTGCTGCGTCGCGACGGGCTGGCGCCGATCGCCGTCGTCACGGTCGCCATGCTGGTGCTGTCGTGGACGCTGCCCGCGCTGACCAACCGGCTCTACACCTCCCCGATGGACATCCCCGCCTACTGGAAGCACGCGGCCTCGGCGATCGACAAGGGTGACGCAGACTCCGCGGTGCTCTTCCTGCCCGGGCAGACCCGCCCGGCATACCGGTGGACCGTGGACCGCCCCGACGACGTCGCGAACTCGCTCTTCAGCCGGCAGGTGATCCTGCCCGAAACCAGTCCGAATGCCTCGCCCCCGGGCGGCAACATGCTCGCTGCGCTGGACTCGACGCTGCAGAACGGCGTCGTGCCACCCGGGACGTTGTCGACCTACGCGCGCTACCTGGGCGCCGACACCGTGCTGATGCGGCACGACACCAACTGGGAGGACGCCGGTGGCGTCCGACCCGGTGTCGTCTCTGCGATCGCCGATCGCGACAAGGGGCTGCACGGTGTTGCGAACTACGGTTACCCGGGCGAGTTCGTCGGCAGCACCACCGACGACACACCGGAGGAGCGTCAGCTGCCACCGCTGCAGCAATACTCCGTCAAGGGCGCCGGCGACAGCGTGCGCGTGGAGCCGACCGGCAACTCGCTGGTCGTGGCCGGCGACGGATGGTCCGTCCCCGGGATGGTGGATGCTGGTCTGCTGAAAGGCAATCCGAGCTTCCGCTATGCACAGGACCTGTCCGCGCGACAGCTGGCCGGCACGCTCGGCAGCGATCACACCCTGGTGCTGACCGACACCAATGCACGCCGGGACGCCATACCCAACAGGCTGTCGAACAACCAGGGGCCGCTGCTGTCGGCGCAACAACCGCTGGGGCTGACCCGGACGCTCGGTGACAACCCGGACGACCAGACGGTGCTGCAGCGGTCCGGTGCGAAGGTGACCGCGACCGCGCAGGGCGGCGCGTTCTTCGACCTGCCGTATGCCGTGCCGGAGAACGCCGCCGACGGCGACCCGTCGACCGCATGGCTCTTCGGCGACTTCGGCCGCGCAGCCGGGAACAAGCTGACGATCACCGAGCCCAAGGCCGGCCCCGTCGGCACGCTGCGCATCGCGCAGTCGCAGATCGGCAGTGTGCACCTGGACAAGGTCACCGTGCGCGCCGGCGACAAGTCGGTGACCCGCAAACTGCCCACCAGCGGGTATGCCGAGTTCCCGATGGGCAACGTCTCCGCGCAGCAGATCACGGTGACCGTCGACTCGACCCGCGGGAAGGGCTACAACCTGGTCGGCATCCGCGACATACAGGGCCTGCAGACGCCGGCCGTGCGCACTGCGCGGACACCGCTGACGTTCACGACGGCATACCGGCAGCTGACCGCGGCGCAGAAGGCGAAGTTCGACCGCACTCCGTTGGACGTCGTGCTGACCCGTGAGCAGGGCACCTCCGAGACGGGTGACGACTCCGAGCGGGGTCTGCGCCGCACGATCAGCCTGCCGGACGCACGCACCTTCGACGCCAGCGCTGCGGTGCGCGTCGACGGAGGATTCGAGCAGGTCTACGACCGCACGGCCGGGCTCTCCACCGACGTGACCGCGGACTCGTCCGGGTTCTACTTCGGGCTGGCCGGAACCCGCGCGTCGCTGGCCGCCGACGGAGACGACTCGACGGCGTGGCAGCCGGGCGGGAAACTGCGCGGCGCCTGGTGGGAGCTGACCGGCAAGGAGCGCGCCATCTCCTCGGTGGCGGTTACGCAGCGGGCCGGCAGCAAGGGTGACGCCAACAACGCCTACGCCCGCAACGTCACCATCAGCGTGGACGGCCGGGACGTGGCCACTTCGACGCTCAAGGCACACGGCACCACGCGCATCGCCATACCGAAGGTCGACGGCAAGGCCGTGCGCGGCAAGCAGGTCCGGATGACGATCGACTCCATCGTCGGCACCGAGAGCAACGTGCCGCCGCGGTTCACCGCGATCGACACCGGGGCCGAGGTGCACAAGAAGTCCGGCCTCGGTTCGATCAAGCATGCGGACGGCACCGACCCGCGGTGCACCACGGTCGCGACCGTCGACGGCGCCCCGTTGCGGATGCGCCCGACCGAGCAACTGCAGGGGTCCAACACGCAGGGCAGCACGTGGACGGCGTGCGGCGAGATCGAGCTGAACGGCGGCACCCACCACATCGAGCCGGCCACCGGATTCACCCTGGACGACCTGCATCTCGCGGACACCCAGGCGTCCACCGGCACCGCTGCACCGGCGCCGAAGACGTGGCTGTCGAAGAACACCGCCACCCACAAGCGGGTGCACGTCACGACCAAGGGCGCGGCTGCCGTCGTCCTCGGCCAGAGCATCGCCGACGGCTGGCACGCCACCGCCAACGGCAAGGACCTCGGCGCGCCGCAGACCATCGACGGTTACTCCGCCGGGTGGATGCTGCCGAAGGCCGGCAAATACACCATCGACATCACCTACGCACCGCAGTCGCGCGCCAACGTCGCGCTCGGAGTGACCCTGGCCGTCCTGCTGCTCGCCGTGGCGCTCGCGGTGTTCCCGTTCTTCGCCAAGCTGCGCGACATACGCCGCAAGGACGACGATGGCGACGATGGCGACGGCGATGACAACGACAACGACACCGATGATGGCGACGGCGAAAACGACAACGACGACGGTGACACCAGCGCCGGTCAGGGTCCGGCACATCGTGCGCGGGAGCGCACTCTGCGCAGGACCCGGGGCGTGCAGGTCGATGCCGACCTCGCCGCAGCAGAAACCACCCGGCTCACGACCCGTATGGCGCCCGCACGCATCCCACGCGTCGCGCTGGAGATCGGCCTCGTGCTGGTCGCCGGCTTCTTCGTCGGCTGGGCCGGGGCCATCGCTGGTGCCGCCGTCGTCGGCGTGCTGCGCTGGCGGCGCTGGATCTCGCCGTGGTGGTTCCAGGTTGCGGGCGCAGCACTGTTGCTGCTCGCGATGGGCGTCTACCTGCTGGTGCTGGGGGACACTCGAGGCACGCTGAGCGCCGACGGCGTCGCTCGCAGCATGTGGCCGCACTGGCTTGCCGGTGCGGGGCTGGTGGTCGGCCTGGTCGGTGCGCTGCACGGGCGTGACCACGAGCCTGCCGTCACCGATGATGACCGTTACACCGACACCGACACCGACACCGACCACGAGGAGCCACGATGAACAGCGACGCAGCCCTGGTCTCGGTCGTGGTGCCGACCCGCAACAACGCCCGGACGATCCGCGCCTGCCTGCAGTCCGTGCGCGAGCAGACCTACCCGCACGTCGAACTCATCGTCGTGGACAACCACAGCACCGACGAAACCCTCGACGTGGCAACCGAACTCGCCGATCTGGCGGTGACCGACGGTCCGGAGCGGTCTGCGCAGCGCAACCGGGGGATCGCCGAAGCCGACGGTCAGTGGGTGCTGTGGCTGGACAGCGACATGGTGCTGCCGCCGCGCAGCATCGAGCTGGCCGTCCGCACCGCCGAGTCGGGCGGCGCGATGGGCGTCGCGTTGCCCGAGCGGACGATCGGTGACGGCTTCTGGACGGCGTGCCGTGCGCTGGAGCGGGAGTGCTACCTGAACCAACCGTGGTTGCACAATCCGCGGCTCGTGCGGCGTGACTACCTGCTGGGCGAGGGCGGCTTCGACCTGACCATGTCCGGCCCCGAGGACGCCGACCTGCGGCTGCGGATGCGCGCCGAAGGCCGTGCGATCGAGCTGGCACCGATCGTCGTCGACCACGACGAGGGTCGGCTGACCGTCGCCGACGTGCTCCGCAAGCGTTACTACTACGGGCGCAGCATCCCCGCGTTCGCCGGCCAGCACGACGGAGCGGTCGGTGCCCAGGGTCGCGCGGTGCTCAAGGCGTATGCCGCCAACTGGCGCCGCCTGACCCGCGACCCGGCGCACGCCGTCGGCATGGTCGCGCTGCGCAGCCTCGAGGTGGTCGGGTATGCCGCGGGCGCTCGCCGCGGCAAGCGTGACGCACGACGGAACGACCCGGCGTGAACGAGCACGGCATACAACCCCGCAGGATGCTGTGGGTGTCGCTGCCCGACCAGCGTCCGCGTCGCGAGCTGTACTGGATGAGCCGGATGCCCGGCACGGACGTGACCGCTCTGGCGGCGCAGGAACCCTACGGCGACATCACCTGGGTGCCCAGCTCCTACCGGCGTCCGGTCAAGCGTTTCGTGGAGGCGGGTGCGCTGGCCTGGGTGCGGGGCCTGGAGCGCCAGGAGCCGGCGGCATACGACTGGGTGACCACGCTCGAGCTCTGCTCGCTGGTGACCGGTCAGGCCAGCAAGTGGCGCCGCGGCAGCTGGGTCCGCCAGGCCGTCATCACCTGGGAGAACCTCCCGAACCAGCCGCTCTACAAGGTGCCGCCCTACAAGCAGGCGCTGGATTCCGCACGGCACGCCGACCTGTTGTTGTGCATGATCGACGCCGCGCGAGATCACTTGCTGGACAACGGTTTTGACGCCGAACGCATCCGTGTGGTCAAGCCCGGTGTCGACACGACGGTCTTCACACCACGGGCCGAACCGACGCACGACCCGGTGGTCGTCTTCTGCTCCCCGCTGGCCCCCAACAAGGGCATCGACCGGGTGCTGGATGCCATGACCCTGGTGCGTCGCGCCGTGCCCGAGGCTCAGCTGGTCGTAGCCGGCAACGGCCCATTGCGGGGCAAGGTCGAGCAGGCGGCGGCAGATCCGCGCACAGGGGTGCGCCTGGCCGGTCAACTCGACGCGCACGGCGTGGCCGACCTGCTCGCCGGCGCCGCCGTCTTCTGCACGGCTCCGCGACCGACCTGGAAGTGGACCGAGCAACTCGGCCTGGCCTACCTGGAGGCGCAGGCCTGCGGCATACCCGTGGTGACCACACGATGCGGCACCAACGACGAGGCCGTGCACCCGCCCAACACGATCGTCGACGGCGGGCCCGATGGCGGCGTCGAGGCGCTGGCCGACGCATTGGTGACCCACCTGCTGGACCGAGACCTGCGGGTGCGCATCGGCGCGGCCAACCGGGAGCGGATGCTCGCCGAGCACGACCTGGCGACCCAGTGCGCGCGGATGGGCGCAGCGTTCGCCGACATCGAGGCGCAAGGACGCTGATGCTGCAGCGGGCCGGCCGACGCGGGATCGGTGCCGTCGTCGGGTTGATCTGCGGCGTGATCGCCCTCGGCCCGGCGCTCGCACCGGGCTTCCTGCTGCGCTACGACCTGGTCTTCGTCCCCCGGCTCGCGCTGGGCGACCGGACGATGGGCGTCGACGGGTCGGTGCCACGGGCCGTGCCGAACGACTTCTTCGTGGCGCTGCTGTCGCACGTCCTCCCGGGCTGGGTGGTCGAAAAGGCCTTGCTGCTAGGGGTTTTCGTGCTCGTCGGCGCGGGCGTCGGAGCGCTGTCGCGTAGCCGGGTCGGCGCCGCGGCCGCTGCGCTCGTCGCCTGCTGGAACCCGTATGTCGCTGAACGCCTGGCGATCGGGCACTGGGGATACCTGCTCGGCTATGCCTGCGTGCCGTTCCTCGTTGCGGCAGCCGCAGCCGTGCGGCGCGGGGACCGGCACGCACACACCCGGCTCGGACTCTGGCTGCTGGCCAGCGCACTGACCGGGTCCACCGGTGCCGTGCTCGGTGTGATCGCGGTCCTGGCGGTGCTTCTCGTCCCGGCCGAACACCGCCCGATCCGGCGCACGCTCGGCGACCTCGGGTGGGCGCTGCTGATCTTCCTGCTGGCGAACGCCACGTGGTGGTTCGCCTACCTCTTCCTCGCACCGTCGCAGACCACGTCGCGGGCCGGCGTCGAGGCGTTCATGTCCCAGGCCGACACGCCGTGGGGCGTGCTCGGCTCGTTGCTGACCGGCGGCGGGATCTGGAACGAAGGCGTGTGGTTCTCCGAACGCCAATCGCTCGTGGTGTCCGGGCTGGCGCTGCTCGCCGTGCTTGCCGTCCTCGCTCTCGCCGTGCGGGATCGGGTATGGCGCGGGCGCGCCTCCGGCGGCCCTGCCCTGGCGGGTCTGACGGCGGCCGGCGTCGTCGGGTTGGTGCTGGCGGCCGCGAGCGCGATGCCCGGTGGGCAGCAGGTGATGACCGCGGTCATCACCGACCTGCCCGGCGGCGGGCTGCTGCGCGACGCGCAGAAATTCGTCGGGCTGTGGATGCTCCTGGTCGCGCTGCTGGCAGGGAGGTTGGTCGAGCGGGTGCGGCTGGCCGGCGTCGCAGCAGGCGCCGAGCGGGCCAGTGCCCTGGCCATCGCCGCTCTGGTGGGATGTTGGCCGCTGGTCACGCTCACCGGGTTGGCCTGGGGCGCCGGGGGACAGTGGCGTTCGGTCGACTACCCCGCGGCATACACCCGGATGGCGGAGCGGATCGAAGCGCTGCAGCCGGGCGCGGTGGCGGTCTTCCCGTGGGCGCCATACCGGCAATATGCGTTCGACCACGACGTGGTGCTGCTTGATCCGTGGCAGCGGCTGGTCGATCGGCGGGTGCTGGTCGACGACAGCCTGCCGCTGGTGGGCGGCACGGTCGTCCCCGGCGAGAGCCCGCAGGCGCGGCGCGTCTCGGCGGCAGTGGCGGCGCAGTCCGGCGTGCGAAAGGCGCTGCGCAGCGCGGGCGTTCGCTACGTGCTGGTGCAGACCGACCAGCCGAAGGCCGGCGACATACGGCAGGTGACGGGGAAGCCTCCGGTGGCCGCCGACGGGACACTGCGGCTCTATGACCTCGGCGCTGTGGGCTCAGCGGCTGCGGCAGGGCCCGACGACCGCGGGCCGGTCCGTTACACCGGCTGGGTGCTGGCCGGACTCGCCGTCACAGGAGTTGCCGGTCGGACTCTCGTTGATAAACTCGTCCCAAAGCACCACCGCACACTGACTCGTGAGTAACATAGGGTCACCCGCATCGACCGAGAGGGAAGAAATGGGCGCCTCCAACATGAAGTTGCTCTACAACATCGGCGGAGCTGTCGCCGGCGTCGTGCTGGCGACGGTGGCCATCTTCGGCCTGATCGCGCAGCAGGGCTCCGTGACGCAGCCGCAGAAGTTCTCCTCGACGATCAACTACAACCAGTAGGTCGTCCAGCAGACCAAGCAACGCAGAAGCCGGTCATCCTCGCAGCGAGGATGACCGGCTTTCGTGTGCCCGAACAACTCGCGACAGTAGCGAGTGGGTCGCCGGTATGGCGGGGAGTCCCGAGCAACTCGCGACAGTAGTGACTGGGTCGACGGAATCGTCGGGAAGTCACGAATAACTCGCGACAGTCGCGAGTATGTCGCCCGCGGGGCCGCCCGCCCGCCGGTACGTCAGAAGTTGGCAGCGACGGGAGCGTCCACGTCGTCCGTGCTGTCCGCATCCTTCACCGAAGGCTGGTCGCCGCGGCGTGACGCGATGATCTCGTGCACCGAACGCAGCCGGCGTGCCCGGGCGGTCGGTTGCTCGGGACGGGCGGCCATGCCCAGCACCGACTTCAAGGTCAGCTCCAGGGCCTTGCCGCTGCTCGCCCAGTCGAAGCTGAGCGCGTGCTCGCGTGCTGCCCGACCGAGCGCCGTGCGCAGGTCGTGATCACGCAGCAGCACGTCGACCTGCTCACGCATCTCCTCGGGCGTGTGCGCGAGCAGCCCGGTCTCGCCGTGCAGGATCGACTCGGTCGGCCCGCCGGCGTGCGCGAAGGCCAGTGCCGGGGTCTCGTGCAGGCCCGCCTCGACGATCGTCAGCCCCCAACCCTCCTTGTGGGACGGCATCAGCATCAGCCAGGACCGGCCGAGCAGGCGGTGCTTGGCCGCGTCGTCGACGAACCCGTGGAAGTCGACGCGGTCCAGCACTCCGCGCGCTCTCGCGTGCCGCACCAGCTCCTCGTGCCAGTAACCGGCACCGATGATGTCCAACCGCAGCCGTGGGTGCGCGTCCTGCAGGTCGGCGAGTATGTCGATCGCGGTCTCGACCTGCTTGTGCGGCACCAGCCGGCCGAGCACGGTCAGCACCGGCGTCGGGCTGTGCGGGTGCATGGTGCTGTGCTCGAGCGCAGCGGGGCGGTCGTTGCCGGAGTAGACGATGTCGATGCGGTCCTTGTCGATGCCGAGCTCGACAAGGTCATCGCGACTGGACTGCGAGACCGTCACGTAACGACAGTTGCGGTAGACCGCAGGGGCGACCTTGGACTCCAAGAACCACCCGAAGCGCGCCAGCTTGGGGCCGAAGATCACCCGCCACTGGTCACGGTGCACGTGGTGGGTGACGTTGACGACCGGCAGGCGTGCGAGCAGCGGGGCCCAGAAGGGGACGCCGTTCTGGACGTCGATGACGATGTCGAAGTCGTCGCGGTGGCGGGCGGCATACAGCAGGCCGGCGGCGTAGCAGGTGAAGCGACCGCCACGGCGGACCACCTCGACGTCGCCGTGCCGATCGGTGCGTCCGGCTCCGGGGAAGCGGCTGGTGACGATCGTGACCGCGTGCCCCAACTCGGTGAGGACCTCGGCGGTGCGCTCGGTGAACGTTTCGGCGCCGCCGGCCTCCGGGTTGTCACGGTCGCGCCACGAGAGATAGAGCACCCGAAGTGGTGGGGCTGCCTCGTCGGGACGAGCGCGCAACGTGTCCTCCAGTCGGTGTGTGGTGCCGGACACATTTCATCCGGCACCGGTAGAGTAACGCCGAATGCTACCCGTTGGTAACTGGAGGTTGGTGCGTGTCCGGCGAGGTGGCCGATCGAATGTGTGAAATCTGCCGGCAGCGGACCACTCGGCTGCCGCTGCGCGGCGGCGGTGCGCTCGAGCAGTGCCTTGCGTGCGGCCACCTACGACGCACCCTGGTCGATGCCCCTGCCCGGCACCGTGATCGGGCGTATGGCGGCGAGCCGACCCTCGACACCTGGCGCCTGGCGCTCACGCACCGCCTGTTGACACGGGAGGGCACGCCGCGCTCGGTCTTCGAGATCGGTTACGGGTCCGGAGCATTGCTGCGCCGTTTCCTGGACGGCGGCGCGCAGGTGGCCGGCACCGACCCGGACCAGTTGGAAGTCGCCGTCGACCCGCTGGTGCGTGCCCGCGGCGACCTGCACTTCGAGCCGATCGAGGAGTTGCCGGCGACCGGCGGATCGGCCGACCTGGTCTACGGCATCCACGTGCTCGAGCACGTACTCGACCCGGTCGCAACGTTGCGCCATGCCGTGGATCTGCTGCCACCCGGCGGCAGCGTGCAGTTCCTCACACCTGCCGGTGACAGTGACGGCCTGCGGTTATACGGCGCGGCCTGGTGGATGCTGGAGGACCCGACGCACGTGCGCTTCTTCACGGCCGAGAGCCTGCGTCGCGCAGCGGTTTCCGTAGGCTTGACCGACGTGCGTGTGACTCGACCTGCCCTGGACAGCCTGGTCACCGACGCCGCCAGCCTCGCCCGGCTCGTGCGACCGCGACCGCGACCGAGCGGTGCGCTGGCGGAGCGGTCGGTGCTGGCCGCCGGGCTGGCCACGGCTCCCGTCGTCCTCGCGGCCCGCGGGATCCGCCCGGCGTTGCGACCCACCCTGCACCTGACTGCACGGAAGGCGTCCTGATGGACCGCGGCATCGGCCGGTCGGTGCGCCTGTTCCGCGCCTTCCTGGTGGAGCAGACCGAGCCCGAGGTCTTCTACGGCGCACTCGCCCGCGACTCGTGTGAGTTGCTCGGCGAGCTGACCACCCTCGACGGAGCTCGCGTGCTCGACGTCGGGGCGGGGCCTGTCGAGTTCGCGCACGCCTTCCGGGCGGCGGGGGCGACATACGTCCCGATCGACCACGATTCCGCGGTGCCGTCGGTGCGGGACGGCGGCGTCGTGGCGACGGCGGAGGCGTTGCCGTTCGCGGACGGGAGCGTCGACGTCGTCTTCAGCAGCAACCTGTGGGAGCACGTGCGCCGCCCCGAGCACGCCGCCGACGAGATGGTGCGTGTCGTGCGCCCCGGCGGGCTGGTCTTCCTCTCCTACACCAACTGGTTGTCGCCCTGGGGCGGGCACGAGACCTCGCCGTGGCACTGGCTGGGCGGTGAGCGTGCCGCGCGTCGCTACACCCGCAAGCAGGGGCACCCGCCGAAGAACACCGTCGACCGGACGCTGTTCCGGGTGAGCGTCGCGCAGGGCCTGCGGTGGGCGCAGCAGCACCCGGACGTCGAGGTCCTCGTCGCGCGCCCGCGCTACCTGCCCGATGCTGCCCGGCACGTGCTGCGCGTGCCCGGGCTCCGCGAGATCGTCACCTGGAACCTCCTGCTCATCCTGCGTCGCCGATGACCGACCCGGACGCGACCGCCGAGCCGGCGCCCCGACCGTTCATCGGTCGCGGCGCTGTCGAGCGGGTGCAGTTGCTGTTGCTGCTCGCGGCGCTCGTCGTCCTGCCGTGGCTGGTCGCGCCGGGCCGCACCCAGCCGGACACCAAGATCGACCTGACGCTGTCGCCGTGGCGCTACCTCGGTCGCTCGCTGGACGCCTGGAACACCCATGCCGGGCTCGGCGAGCTACAGAACCAGGCCTACGGATACCTCTTCCCGATGGGGCCGGTCTTCGGCGTATGCCGCTCGCTCGGCATACCCGCGTGGGCGACACAACGGATCTGGTGGACCTTGCTGCTGGTGGTCGCGTTTCTCGGCGCGCAGCAACTGCTGCGCAGGCTCGGGGTCGCAGGTGGTGTGCCGGCGTTGGTCGGCGCCGCGGCATACGCGCTCGCACCGCGGATGTTGACGGTGCTGCCGGTCATCTCCATCGAGGCGTGGCCGATGGCACTCGCACCGTGGCTGGTGCTGGCCGTCCTCCCGCTGATCCGCCGGGGGTGCTCGCGTGCGGAGCTGATCCGCAGTCTGGCGCTCGCCGGGGTGCTGACCGCGGCACTCGGCGGCGTGAATGCGACGGCGTCGGGGATCGTGCTGGCGCTGCCCTTCGCGTTCCTGGTCACCCACCCGGTTGGGCGTCGCCGGGTGCTGCCGTGGCTGGTCGCCGTGCTGCTCGGCGCATCGTGGTGGCTGCTGCCGCTGCTGGTGCTCGGAAAGTACGCCTACCCGTTCCTGGACTACATCGAGACGTCGTCGATCACGACCGCGGTGACGTCGGTGCCCAACGTGTTGCGTGGCGCCGACGATTGGATCGCCTACATCCTGGACAGCGCGGATCACCCTGTGTGGCAAGGCGGTTGGGTCCTCGCGCAGTCGGTCACTGCCATCCTCGCGACGGGGTTTGTTGCCGCCGTCGGCTGCTGGGGTCTGGTGCGGTCCCGCGGGCACCTGGCGCGCTGGACGCTGTTGTGCGCGGTCGGCGCCACCCTCTTCATGGTGCTCGGGCACGGTGGCTCGGTCGGCAGTCCGCTGTCGGAGCCGGTTCGCAGTTTGCTGGACGGGTCACTCGCGCCGCTGCGCAACATCCACAAGGCCGACCCGGTGCTACGGCTGCCCTTGGCCATCGGACTGACTGCCGTCCTGCAGCGGGTCAGCGTCTCGCGGCGCATCCGTGACCGGTTCGTGCCCGCGCTGCTGGCTCTCGCGGTCGCAGTCGCAGCCACACCGATTTGGCAGGGGCGAGTCGGTGCGTCGGCGTCGTATGCCGCCATACCAGGGGAGTGGACGCAGGTTGCGCACGAGATCGACCGGCAGGCAACGCAATCCGGCGGATCCACGATGCTGCTGCCGAACTCCCGCACACCGACCTACACGTGGGGGAGCACCACGGACGAGCCGTTGTCGGCGCTCGCGACGTCACCGGTCGTGACCCGCGAGGCGGCGCCACTCGGGATCCCCGGGTCGACGCGGATCCTCGACGTCGCCGATCAACTCGCTGCTTCCGGCGAGTCACAGCCGAGCCTGGCGGCCGGTCTGGCCCGACTCGGCATCACGCGGGTCGTGCTGCGCCGCGACCTGGCGGCCTCGGTGAAGGCACAGCCGTGGCGGAAGGTCCAGCAGACGTTGCGGGACTCGCCGGGCTTTCGCCCGAGTGCGACCTACGGGACGGGGCGCTCCGCGCTCACCGTGTATGACGTGACGGCGACCGCGGACGTGGGAGCGTCGCTCTACGGTGCGAAGCCGGTGACGGTTGCCGGCGGCCCGGAGTCGCTCTTCGCCCTGTATGCCGCCGGGCTGCTGTCGCCGAAGCAGTGGATGCGGCTGGACCCGGCGGTGTCGGGTCACGCCGACGTCGTCACCGACACGATGCCGTGGCGGGCCTACAACAACGGCGTCCCGACGGCGTTCGCCTACAGCCCGGTGCTAAACCGAGCCGACACCACTCCGACTCACGTCGGTGCGAAAGACCTTCCGCCTGCTACCGATCCGAGCGATCAGCCCGCTCGTGAATGGATCGGCTGGAGCGACGTACACGTGTCCTCGTCGGCCGCAGACCCCTTCGCGCAGCACTACCTCGGTGTGCACGACGGTCCGGCATCCGCGTTCGACGGTGACGACTCGACGGCCTGGCTCACCGGTGACCACGCGAGCACTGCGACGCTGACCGGGACGTTGCCCGGCCGCACCGTGTCCAGCGTCCGGCTGAAGCTGGCCGGGCGCGCGCAGCACGCGGCGCTGCCGGAGAAGGTGCTCGTGCGTGTGGGGGAGCGAAGTGTGGCGGTCGCCGTGCACGGCCGGAGTGAGCTGACCGTGCCGGTTCCGCCCACCCGTGCGGGCACGGTGTCGGTGCAGTTGAGTGCGGCGGACGACGCCATCGACCCGGTGCTCGGCATCGTCGAGATGCGTGTCGCGGGAACGACACTCGGCTCGGTCATCGACGTGCCGCAGCATGTCGACCTCTCGTCCCAGGGACTGCTGCTCACGCGTCTGCCCGAGGATCGGGCGGTAGTAACCCGGCAGGTCCATGTGACCGGCGGCGGGTTCGAGGGCACCGTGTGGCTGCGCTCGACCGGTGCGCCCGCGTCGACCGCCTGCGGGGCGGCTGGGTCGGTCACTACCCGCGGCTCTGACGGCTCGACGACGCGAATTCCGTTGCGTGCCAAGGAAACCGCTTCCAAGGGTGACCTCGTCGAGGCTGTCACCTGCGGGTCGAGCAGCGCGGGAATGGCCAGCGGGTCGAGTAGCGCGGGGGAGCGACGCGAAGGAGCGCGTATCGAGACCAGCACCGTCTCCATCGCCGGAAAGGCCGGTCTCACACCGGAATTCGCGACCTTCGGCAAGGCTCCGGCATCGTCGGTCGCCGCCCGCACCGTCCTCTCGGAGTCCGGCGATTCCGGCAAACGCACGGTCCGCATCGGCGCCGGAGCGCCCGGAGTCGTCACCCTCAGCGAGGGGTTCAACGCCGGCTGGCAGGCAACCGACAGCGACGGACACACGCTGCTTCCGGTGGAGGTCGACGGCTGGCGGCAGGGTTTCCGGGTCAGCAGCGCCGACGCCGACACGCTCACCCTGCGGTTCACGCCGACCACGCCGCAGCGCCTCGGCCTGCTGGTCGGTGGTGCCATCGCACTCGCGCTGTTGCTCACCTTCCTGGCCGCGGCATACGCCTGCCGCAGCAAAGGTGGTCGAGTAGCGATGGGGGAGCGGAGCGGAGGAATCGCCTATCGAGACCAGGCGATGACGGCGCGTGGTCTCGATACACCTCCCCCGCTCCGCTCCTCCGGCACTCGACCCGCATTGGGCGTCTCCTCCGGCACTCGACCCGCGTCGAGGGTCATCGGAATCCTCGCAGCCGTCGTTGTCGGGTTCCTCGCCGCCGGGCCGGGCGGACTGCTGGCCGGACTCGTCGCGGCGGCGGTGCCGAGGCGCTGGCTACGGCACACCGCGGGCGGGGCGATGATCGCGGCTGGGGTCGCACTGGCCTTCTTCGGCGTGGTCGACGCACAGTCGGCTGGGGCGATCGCCGGTCAGTTGCTCGGCACGGTCACGCTGAGCGCGCTGGCACGCGCGGGGTTCGAGTGCGTTGGTGCACGCGGCGCAGCACCGGCAGCTCCACCAGCGACGCCGACGCCCAGGCGATCAGGACGCTGAAGACCAGCACTGCGAAGAGCACTGCGCTGAACGGGCCGGTGAACAGTGCCCAGCCCGACGCCAGGTAGATCACCTGCAGCACCAGCACGTGCCACAGGAAGACGCCGTAGGAGATGTCGCCGAGGAATCGGTTCACCGGCGCCTCCGCGATCGCCTGCCACCGGTGGTCGGAGGGTCCGCGGACAGCCGCGAGCAGCAGGAGCGCTGCCAGGAGCGTGTAGAATGCTTCCTTGGCCACAGCCTCCCCGACGGTCGGTGCGTGCAGGTCGCGCGGCCCGGCGATGCCGCTGGACGCGACGAGATAGACCAGCGCCGCTGCACCCAGCCAGGTGCCGACACCGACCTTCCGCAGTCGCTCGAGGTCGCCGCGTTGCACCGCGACCGCCAGCACCGCGCCGACTGCGAACCACGCAGCGTGCCCGAGCACGCTCGTGCCCAGCACGCCCGCGTGGGTCGTCGGGCTGTGCTGCGTCCACACCGCCGTCCCTGCCTGTATGACGAGACCGCACACCACGACGCCGGCGAGCACGCCATAGGTGGACCGCGCCGACCGTCGCAGCAACCGGCCGATCACGATGCCGATCATCGGAGCCAGCACGTAGAACGTGACTTCGGTCGTCAGGCTCCAGGTTTGGCTGAACGACTGGTAGGAGGTGTCGGCATACGCCTGCACCAGGAAGAGGTGCGCCAGCACCTTGCCGGCGCCGCCGACCCCATTGCTGCCGCCGACCTCGCCCCAGGCGCCCGCGACCAGCAGCACCGCCAGCAACGCGACCAGGTAGGCGGGCAGGATGCGGGCGGCACGACGCACGGCATACACACCGACACGCGGGCGAGGAGCGGCACCGTGCCCGGCGGCGATCCACGGGCGCAGCAGCAGGAACGCGCTGATCGCGAAGAAGACCGCGACCCCGCTGTCGCCACGCGCGAGCAGGCCACCGGACAGGTCGAGGCCGTCGGCGCCGGTCCAGAATCCGACGTGCGACAACAGGACCAGCAGGGCGGCCAGGGCGCGCAAACCGTCGATCAGCCGGTACCGCGTCACGTCATCCCCTTCCCGTCGCCGTGGGTCGCTTCGTCGATCGCTACTGTGCAGTAGATTTCACCAGGACGCACCGGCGTATGCCGCGTGAACCCCTCCGGAGGCTAAACCCACCCATGACTGCGAGCGAGAATCTGCCGTCGGCCGACGGCGCCATCGATCACAGCCGCCCGGTGTTGCGTGCCCGCGCACCGCTGCGCATCTCGTTCGCCGGCGGCGGCACCGACGTGACGCCGTTCCCGCAGCGCGAGGGCGGCGCCGTCCTGTCGGCGACGATCTCGGCCTTCGCCTTCAGCACCCTGCGCCCGCGCACCGACGGCCAGGTGACCGTGCGGTCGCTCGACTACGGCACCTCGATCGGCTTCGGCATCGACGAGCCGGTGGAGTATGACGGCAAGCTCGACCTGCCCAAGGCCGCGATCAACCGGGTCCGCGACATCGAGGGCGCGCGCCCGTCGGGCGGGTTCGACCTGTTCCTGCACACCCAGGCGCCGCCCGGCTCCGGGCTGGGTTCGTCCAGCGCGGTGATGGTTTCGGTGATCGGGCTGGTCGCGGAGCACTGCGGTCTCGACCTGACGCCATACGACGTCGCCGAACTGGCCTACCGGCTCGAGCGCGAGGACCTCGGCATACCGGGCGGATCGCAGGACCAGTACGCAGCCGCGTTCGGCGGCTTCAACTACATCGAATTCAAGCCCGACCAGGTCATCGTCAACCCGTTGCGGGTGCGGGACGACACGGTGCACGAGCTGGAGCACAACATGCTGCTCGCCTTCACCGGCAACACCCGAGTGAGCGACCACATCATCGAGGACCAGCGCTCACGGTACGAGACCGGCAACGCCGAGGCATTGGAGGGGCTGCGCGCCCAGAAGGCGCTCGCCGAGCAGATGAAGGTCGCCCTCGTGCGTGGTGAGGTCGACGGGTTCGGGCGGTTGCTCGGGCAGGCGTGGGCGCAGAAGCGCAAGATGTCCGACCGCATCTCGACGCCGCTGATCGACCAGGCCGTCAGCACCGCGCTGTCGTCCGGGGCGCTCGGCGGCAAGGTCACCGGCGCCGGCGGCGGCGGGCACCTGGTCTTCGTCTGCGAGTTCGAGCGCCGGCACATCGTCGCGCAGAAGTTGCTCGACCTCGGCCTCACCCTGTCCGAGATCACCTTCAGCCAGCACGGGGTCACCACCTGGAGAGGACAGCACTGATGCCGACCGGACACGCCTTGCACGACGTACCTCCCGAGCGCCGCGGGCCGGCGGTCGCCGAGCGTCAGCAGAAGGGGCTCGCGGCTTGGGCCGATCTGGCGCGTGCACTCGCCGAGCCGGAGCTGGTCGCCCAGGTGGACGCGGCGGGCACCGACCTGCTCGACGCGTTGGTCGGCGGCGGCACCCTGCTGGTGGCGGGCAACGGCGGGTCGGCGGCGATCGCCAGCCATGTCGCCGCGGAGTTCATCGGCAAGTGCATCCTGGAGCGGGCGCCGCTGCCGGCGATCAACCTGGCCGAGTCGCTCAGCTCGATCACCGCGGTCGCCAACGACTATGCGTATGACGAGACGTTCGCTCGCGGTGTCGCAGCCCTCGGGCGCCCGGGCGACGTGTTGCTGGCGATGAGCACGAGTGGCGCGAGCAGCAACATCCTGCGTGCACTGCAACTCGCCAAGCAGCAGCGGATGCTCACGATCATGCTCACCGGCACACGGGGGAGTGGCCTGGGCGATGCTGCCGATCACGTGCTGGTCGTGCCGTCCGACGAGACGCCGCGCATCCAGGAAGCGCACATGCTGTGGACCCACGTGTGGTGTGAAGCGGTCGACGTTGTCTGTCAGTGAGCGGCGGGTGGGTCACCCCAGGCGAAAAACTCGCGACAGTGGTGAGTTGTTCGTGAGGTTCGGCCGATCTGGGCGACTAAGTCGCGACAGTCGCGAGTTGTTCGCGAGGTCCGGCCGATCTGGGCAAGTAAGTCGCGACAGTCGTGAGTTGTTCGTGAGGTTCGGCCGATCTGGGCGAATAAGTCGCGACAGTCGCGAGTTGTTCGCGGGCACGGGAGCCGCGCCGTGGCTGCGCGAGCACTGACCGACGCTGAACTGCTCGGCGAGGAGCGGTCGCCGATCCCGCGCCCGCCGTGCCCTGGTCGCCCTCCTCGTCCCGCCGGTTCCGCGGGGGCGCCATACGACCTGATCCTGCTGGACCGCGACGGCACCCTGAACGTCCACCGGCCGGGGTATGTCGCCGACCCCGCGGACCTGGAGTTGCTGCCCGGTGCCGCGGGCGCAGTCGCCGCGGCCAATCGGGCCGGCTGCGCGGTCGTGCTCGTCACCAATCAGCGCGGTATGGCGACCGGAGCGCTCTCCCGGGAGGAGCTGCTCGCGGTGCACCGGACGCTCATCGCGCAGCTCGCGCGCGAGGGCGCGACGCTGGACGGCATACAAGTGTGTCCACACGACCGCGGCACCTGCGACTGCCGGAAGCCGCGCGGGGGCCTGATCCGGGAGGCGCTGCGGCGCGCCGGTTGGGCAGCGCCGGACCGGTGTGTCATGGTCGGTGACCAGCCGAGTGATCTCGCTGCCGCCGCGACGGCGGGGGTGTCTGCACGAGGGGTCGCCGGCGCCGGAGCGTCTCTGCGGTCGGTCATCGGCGAATTGCTGCAAACCGGTGCGGCGTCGGTGTGACACAACTCGCACGGTTACTGCTACTCTCCGGTAAGTTCCAGCTCACTACCGGAGGTCAGACCAGTGCGGAAATCCGCGATCGTGATCGGATTTGGCGCGTTCTTCGTGACCATGGCGCTCTTGCTGAAGTTCTACGCGTTCGACAGGTTGGCCGTCATTCCGGCGGACCAGAACACCAAGCAGGTTGCCGTCGACAAGAACGCCTACATCTTCGACGCCGGCACGTTGAAGTTCCACCACACCACCCTCACCACGACGGTGGGTGCCGTGGCGCAGAAGGACAAGAGCGAGAAGTTCGGTCACAACTCGGTGATCTTCAGCAAGTGGCAGTACTCCAAGATCCCGCAGACCAAGACCGCCCAGACCGCCAGCACCGAGAAGTTCGCCGTCGACCGCCACACCGGCAAGATCATCAAGTGGAGTGGTGACGAGGAGAACGGCAAGGCGGTCGAGCACAAGGGCTACACCGTCAAGTTCCCGTTCGGGGCCAAGAAGACGACGTACCCCTACTGGGACGCCAACATCAAGAAGACCATGAACATGGAGTACGCCGGGACCGAGAAGATCGACGGTCTCGAGGTCTACCGCTACGAGGGCACCGTCCCGCGTCAGACGCTGAAGACCGAGCCGACCAAGGAGGTCCCGGGATTCCTCTTCGGCGGATCCAAGAGCAGCCCCGGTGTCAAGGCCGACTACACCTACGCCAACGACCGCACCATCTGGGTCGAGCCGCAGACCGGCGCATTCATCAAGGTCAGCGAGGGCCAGAAGCAGTGGCTGACCAACCCCAAGACGGACAAGTCGGTGCAGGTGCTGCAGACCACTTCGGTGTTCGACAAGGCGACGGTCAAGGCCAACGTCGACGAATACAAGGGCAAGGCGTCGCAGCTGAAGGTCCTGAAGATCGCTCCCTGGGTGCTCGGCATCCTGGGCGTGCTGCTGCTCATCGGTGGCGGCGTGATGATTGCCCTGCTCGGTCGCAAGGACGACCAGGACGGCGACTACGACGAGGACGACTACTACGACGACGACGCCGACGACCAGACCGACGAGACGCAGGCCGGTGTCGCAGGTCTGCTCGGCGACGACGACACCTCCGATGACGTCACGCGCCGCGGCGACTCTTGATCGGTAGATCGGTAACCCACACACCCCTTTTCGTCAGTGACGGCTCCTTCGGCGAGTGACGATGAAATTTCACCGTCACTCGTCGAGGGAGCCGTCACTCGCGTTGGGTAGGTGGTTCAGCGCCGCTCGGCGACGAAGATCGCGGTGCCAGGGATGACCCGCCCGCGCATCGGTGACCAGCCGCCCCAAACCTGCCGGTTGCGGTCCGGCCACTCCGGCTCGACGAGATCCACCAGGACCAGCCCCGCCGCCGCGATCTCGCGGACCCGGTCGCCGAGCGTGCGGTGGTGCTCGACGTATGTCGCAGTGCCGTCGTCACTCTCCTCGACATACGGCGTGCGGTTGAAGTAGGACCGGTCCGCCACCAGGCCCTCCGGGCCCGGCGCGTCCGGGAAGGCCCACCGGATCGGGTGGGTCGTGGCGAAGACGAAGCGTCCGCCCGGTCGCAGCACCCGTGCCGCCTCGCGCATGATCGCTGCGCTGTCGGCTACGAAGGGCACCGCGCCGTATGCCGTGAACACGACATCGAACGACGCGTCGGCGAAGGGCAACTGCGTCGCGTCGCACTGGGCGAGGGGGAGCGGGGCGCTTGTGCGGGAGTCGATGCGAGCAGCCTGGCGCAGCATCCCGCCGGACAGGTCGGTCGACACCACCCGGTCGCCCTGCCCTGCGACATACCGTCCGCCCTGCCCGGCGCCGCCACCGATCTCGAGCACGTCCCGGCCGCCCGGAGTCCCGAGCAGGCCGAGCTCGGACTCGGTCAGTCCCTCCGGACCCCACACCAGGTCGTCGTCGCCGAGGAACTCCCCGTGCTCGGCGTAGTAGGCGATCGCCTCGTCGTCCCACCATGCGCGATTCGCTGATCGGGTCTCGCCGGCTCCGGCGCTGCGGTGGCCGACTCCGAAGGTGTCCATGTCGCGAGAGCTCCTCGGCTCGGTGCTGGTTCGGGATGCTGGTTCGGGATGCTGGTCGGGTGTGGCTCGAGTGTGACCCAAGGCGCCGGCCGGCTGCCGTTGGCAGCCCTTTTGACCCGGCTGAGGGCGGGCCGATAAGGTAGACGGGCGTACGCATGTGCGTGTCAGGGGTTTTGCCGAGATCGCTGGTGACGATACCGCCGACGATGACAGTTTCCCTCGACATCGACGCCCGGGATCGCCGACTCCGGTCAGCGATGCGGCGTCATACCACCACATTGTCCATATCGAGTGTCCACCGAAGGTTTCCTACTACATGACTGCCACCACCACCTCCCAGGTCGCGATCAACGACATCGGATCCGAGGAGGAGCTGCTCGCCGCCATCGACGCGACGATCAAGCACTTCAATGACGGCGACATCGTCGACGGTGTCATCGTCAAGGTCGACCGGGACGAAGTCCTGCTCGACATCGGCTACAAGACCGAGGGCGTCATCCCCTCGCGCGAGCTGTCCATCAAGCACGACGTCGACCCCAGTGAGGTCGTGGCGGTCGGCGACGAGGTCGAGGCCCTGGTTCTCCAGAAGGAGGACAAGGAAGGCCGCCTCATCCTGTCCAAGAAGCGCGCGCAGTACGAACGCGCCTGGGGCACCATCGAGACCATCAAGGAAGAGGACGGCGTCGTCACCGGCACCGTCATCGAGGTCGTCAAGGGCGGTCTCATCCTGGACATCGGCCTGCGCGGCTTCCTGCCCGCGTCGCTGGTCGAGATGCGTCGGGTCCGCGACCTCCAGCCGTATGTCGGCAAGGAGATCGAGGCCAAGATCATCGAGCTCGACAAGAACCGCAACAACGTGGTCCTGTCGCGCCGCGCCTGGCTGGAGCAGACCCAGTCGGAGGTCCGCACGACCTTCCTCAAGGAGCTGCAGAAGGGCCAGGTCCGTTCCGGTGTGGTCAGCAGCATCGTCAACTTCGGTGCGTTCGTGGACCTGGGCGGCGTCGACGGCCTGGTGCACGTCTCCGAGCTGTCCTGGAAGCACATCGACCACCCGTCCGAGGTCGTCGAGGTCGGCGACGAGGTCACCGTCGAGGTGCTGGACGTCGACATGGACCGCGAGCGTGTCTCGCTGTCGCTGAAGGCGACCCAGGAAGACCCGTGGCAGCACTTCGCCCGCACCCACGCCATCGGCCAGGTCGTGCCGGGCAAGGTCACCAAGCTGGTGCCGTTCGGTGCGTTCGTCCGCGTCGAGGACGGCATCGAGGGTCTGGTCCACATCTCCGAGTTGGCCGAGCGCCACGTGGAGCTGCCGGAGCAGGTCGTCCAGGTCGGTCAGGAGATCTTCGTCAAGGTCATCGACATCGACCTCGAGCGTCGCCGCATCTCGCTGAGCCTCAAGCAGGCCAACGACGAGGCCGCAGCTGCGACCGAGTTCGACCCGACGCTCTACGGCATGGCTGCCGAGTACGACGAGCAGGGCAACTACAAGTACCCCGAGGGCTTCGACCCCGAGTCGGGCGAGTGGCTCGAGGGCTACGAGACTCAGCGCGAGGTGTGGGAGAAGCAGTACGCCGAGGCGCACGACCGCTACGAGGCGCACCAGGCGCAGATCGAGCAGGCGCGCAAGGACGATGCGGAGGCGGCTGCCACCGCTGCGACCTCCGGCTCGACGTCCTACTCCTCGGAGTCGTCGGCCGACAGCGGCTCCTCCTCGTCGCAGCCGTCGTCGCCGGCAGCTCCGGCCGCTCCGGCTGAGGGCACGCTCGCCTCGGACGAGGCGCTGGCCGCGCTGCGCGAGAAGCTCACCGGCAACTGAGCAGGTGACGCTCAGCAGTAGCTGAAGCAACCGAAAGCCCCCGGAACCACTTGGTTCCGGGGGCTTTCGTCATACCATTTCCGGCACACCAGGACCGCCGTCTCGGCACGTGTATAACCGGCGACTGTTGAGGGTTGTGTGCGTGTATCGGTCTGGGAGCGTGTATAACCGGCGACGGTCGCCGGGTAAGGCCGGGTGTCAGTCAGACCCGCGCCACCGGCGCCTTCTTCGGGAAGACCGTGTAGCTGAACGAGATCACGGCGTCGATCGCGAGGACGAGGGTCCACAACTGCAGGGTCTGCAGCAGTGCCTCGGTGCGCGTCGCGTCGTCGATGGTGACGATCGCCAGGCCGAGGAGTGCGGCGCCGACCAGCCACGCGCGCAGGTGGGCATACCAGCCGGACCGCTCGAACGCCGCGCGGGCAGCGCCGAATTTCGGCTTCTTCGCCGGAGCGGGACCGCCGGCGAAGCGGTGTGCGAAGCGGGTGTCCGCCCACTGCAGCATCCGATGACCGAACCCGACGGACACGCCGATGTAGATGGCAGCCAGTCCGTGTGCGGCAGTCGCGGTGCCACCGCTTCGTAGGTCGATCACGGACACGGTGAGCAGCACCAGGTCCACGGTCGGCGCCAGCGCGAGCAGGATGGCCGAAAGCCGTTGCCGGCGCAGCAGATAACGGCAGACGAGGCCGGCCAGCAGAAACAACCAGAATCCGATCTCACACGCGACGATGACGGCGATGAGCACTTCGACACTCCTTTTTCACACGGTCGTGATGTCAAAACAAAATAGCACGAGTGTGTGATAAAAAGAATCCATGCCGAAGCTGGTGGATCACGACGCGCGCCGGACCGAGATCGTGGAAGCGGTCATCCGGGTCGTGCACCGCGCCGGTTATGCGGGCGTGTCGGTGCGCACGGTCGCGCAGGAGGCGGGCTGGTCGACCGGGGCGATTCGCCACTATTTCGGCAGCCGGCAGGACCTCATCGCACAGGCCATGACCGAGCTGTCGGAGCGCGCGCGGGCACGGATCGAGCTCCGGGGGAGAGCGGCGACCGACCTCGACGGGCTCGTTGCGCTGCTGGAGGAGGTGCTGCCAATGGACGCCACCCGCCGGCGGGAGACCGAGGTGTGGACCGCGCTCGTGGTTGCCGCACGCACCGAGCCGGAGTTGGGCGTCGTATGGCGCCAGGTGCACGCGCAGTTGCGCGGCCTGATGGAGTCGTGCGTGCTGACCGTGGCGCAGCTGTCCGGCCGCGAGCTCGACATACGGGGTGAGACCGACCGACTGCACGCCCTCATCGACGGTATGGCGTTGCACGGCACGCTCCCGCCGAGGTTGTCCGCAGCGCGGATGCGCACCGCGCTACGGCATCACCTCGACGGGTTGGCCGGGGTTCATTGAGCCTGTCGAAACGAGCCTGTCGAAATCGACCTCGTGACCTCGACGGGCTCGGCCATCTTTGGTGTGGGCTCGGGCGTCTTTGGTGTGACCTCGACGGGCTCGGCCATCTTTGGTGTGACCTCGACGGGCTCGGCCACCTCTGGCGTGGGCTCGGCCAGCTCTGGCGGGACCGTTCCCTCAGTGCTGGTGCGGCTCGGTCTCCCCAAGTGCCCGCAGGGCAAGGGTCGAGTGTGCGTAGGCACCGCCAGCCCGCATCTCGGCAGCAACCCAGACCGCTTCCATGATCTCCTCCGGGGCTGCACCCTTGCGCTTGGCGAGCTTGGTGTGCCCGTCGATGCAGTAGGGGCACTGTGTCGTGTGGGCCACGGCGACAGCGATCAGCTGCTTGGTCTTCTCGTCCAGTGCTCCCTCGGCGAACACCGCCTTGCTGAAGGCCGAGAACGCGTCATACGGCCCGGGGGCCAATTCCTTTCGGCGCTGGTCGATCTCACGGGTCGCAGGCTCGTAGAGACTGTCGGACATGGGTGCTCCTTCATCCGGGGACGAACTGTCCTTTCACGCTAGACCGCCGTCGCGCGCCGCTGCCGTGGCCCCCGTGCACATCCGCACCAGCCGCATGTCTGATGCCCTGCACTAGAGTCGCGGCCGTGCTCTATGTGGGACTCAGCGGCGGCATCGGATCCGGCAAGTCGACGGTGGCGACGAGGCTCGCCGAGCTCGGCGCCGTCGTCATCGACGCCGACGGACTCGCCAGGGAGGTTGTCGCGCCGGAGTCCGAGGGGCTGGCGGAGATCGTCGCACGCTTCGGTGCCGATGTGCTTCGGGCTGACGGTTGGCTGGATCGGCCCGCGCTGGGTGCCATCGTCTTCGCGGACGAGCGGGCGCGCCGAGACCTGGAGGCGATCACTCACCCGCGGGTCCGTGACCTCACCGAGCAGCGCCGAGCCGCGGCGCCACCCGAAGCGATCGTGGTCCACGACGTGCCGCTGCTGGTGGAGGCCGGACTGGCCGCCGACCATCACCTCTGTCTGATCGTGGACGTCGCTGCGGAGCTGCGTTCGCAGCGACTGGTCCGTGACAGGGGTATGACGCCACAGGACGCCGCTGCCCGGATCAACGCGCAGGCCACCGACGAGCAGCGGTATGCCGTCGCCGACGCGTTGCTGGACAACAACGGCACCCGCGAGGAACTGCTCGATCAGGTGGAAAGCCTGTGGCAGCAACGCCTTTCGCCATACAACGACAATCTGCTGGCCGACCGCGGCGTGCGCCGAGAGCTCCCGGTGCGCATCGAGGACTACGACGCGGCGTGGCCCGCCATCGCTGCTCGGGCGATCGCCCGCCTGCAGCGCCAACTCGTGACGGCCGGCCTGGACGACCGGGTCGCCGGCATCGATCACATCGGCTCGACCAGCGTGCCGGGTCTCGGTGCCAAGGACGTCATCGACCTCCAACTGCGTGTGCTGGATCTGGACCTCGCGACCTCCGACGCCTTCCGCGACGCGTTGCGTGCGGCCGGCTTCGTCGACGGCCGGCTGCGCACGGACACCCCGCACGAATGGGCTCCGGAGCCTGAGGTGTGGCGGAAGGCGTACTTCAACGGGGCCGACCCCGGCACGGTGTTCCACCTGCACGTGCGCCCGGCGGACGGTCCGGGCGCGCAGTTGGCGCTGCAGTTCCGGGACTGGTTGCGGGCTAACCCGGCTGAGCGTGACGCCTACGTCGCGGAGAAGCGTCGCATCGCCGCACTGCACCCGGGCCGGACCGAAGCCGACCGCGCGGCGTACCCGACTGCCAAGGAGCCGTGGATGGCCGCGGCACTGGGCCGCGCGCGTGCTTGGAGTGCCGCGGGGAGGTGAGGAAGTAACGGTTCGACCGTGTCGCGCGATAGTTACCCCCATATCGGCGCGCGGGACACTAATGTTCAGCCCGTGTTGACCAACGTTGATCAGGCTGTGCGCTCGTGAGTGCACCCCCGGAGACAGCGGCGGTGACACCACCGTCCGGACCGCCGGAGCCCGTCGGACCACCCCCACAGCGCAGCGGCAGGCCGTATGGCGAGTGGCTGCTCGCGGCCGGGCTGCTCCTGCCCAACCTGGTGCTGCTGGTGATCTTCACCTACCGGCCGCTGGTCGACAACTTCCGGCTGTCGTTCACCGACTGGAACATCGCGGCGCCGGTCGCGCACTACATCGGTTTCGACAACTACAAGACCTGGTGGCACGACCCCAACTCGCACGAGGTGCTGCGCAACACGCTGATCTTCACCGTGTGCGCGGTCGGCATCTCGATGGCGCTCGGACTCGCGCTGGCGATCCTGCTCGATCAGAAGCTGCGGGGTCGCAACCTGGTCCGGTCGGCCATCTTCGCGCCGTTCGTCATCTCCGGCGCCGCGGTCGGCATCGCCTTCCAGTTCGTCTTCGACCCCAACTTCGGCATGTTGCGGGATCTGTTCCACCGCATAGGGATTCAGGTGCCCGACTTCTACCAGCGACCGGGCTGGGCCCTGGTCATGGTGACTGCGACATACATCTGGAAGAACCTCGGCTACACCTTCGTCATCTACCTCGCGGCGCTGCAGGGACGCCGCGCCGATCTCGATGAGGCCGCCGAGATCGACGGCGCGTCGGCGTGGCGACGGTTCTACAAGGTGCTGTTGCCGCAGCTGCGCCCGACGACGTTCTTCCTGTCGATCACCGTGCTGCTCAACTCGGTGCAGGTCTTCGACATCATCAACGTGGAGACGCGCGGCGGGCCGCAGGGCTACGGCACGACCACGCTGGTCTATCAGGTCTATCGGGAGACCTTCGTCAACAGCAAGGCAGGGTATGGCGCCACGATCGCGACCATCATGTTCGTCATCCTGTTGGTCATCACGGTGATCCAGGTCCGAGTGATGGATCGGGGGATGCGCCGTGACTGACAGTGTCGCGATCACCGGGGCCGACCCGGACGAGAGACAGACCGGCGCGCACAACGCCGAGGCGGCCAGCTTCGGCGGCACCGGGATGAAGATCGCCGGCTACGTCGGCATGGTCCTGGTGTTCCTGCTCGTCGCGGGTCCGCTGTTCTGGATCGTCATCACGTCGTTCAAGGAACGCCCGGACATCTACACCCAGCCGGCGCAGTGGTGGCCGGCGCACCCGACCTCCGAGGGCTATCACTCGGCGACCACGTCGATCCCGTTCTGGGACTACTTCCGCAACTCGGTGATCATCACCGCGGTGCTGTCGATCGCCAAGATCGTGCTCGGCGTGATCAGCGCGTATGCGTTGTCGCTGCTGCGTTTCCCCGGCCGCAACATCCTGTTCGTGATCATCATCGCGGCACTGATGGTGCCCAACCAGATCACCGTGATCTCCAACTACGCGCTGGTCAGCCAACTCGGCTGGCGCAACACCTACCAGGGCATCATCATCCCGTTGGCCGGCGTCGCGTTCGGGACGTTCCTGATGCGCAACCAGTTCCTGTCGGTGCCGGGCGAGATCATCGAGGCCGCCCGCCTGGACGGTGCCGGGCCGCTGAAGCTGCTCTGGCGGGTGGTGCTGCCGATGTCCTGGCCGACGCTGATCGCCTTCTCGATCATCACCGTCGTCAACGAGTGGAACGAATACCTCTGGCCGTTCCTGATGTCCGACGACAGCCGCAGTGGCACCCTGCCGATCGGTTTGACGCATCTGCAGAACAACGACGGCATCACCAACTGGGGCCCGGTGATGGCCGCGACCGTGCTGGCGATGCTGCCGGTGCTCATCGTCTTCCTCGCCCTACAACGTCACATGATCAAGGGCCTCACCGCCGGTGCGGTCAAGGGCTGAACCAGAAGGAGCAATCACATGTCTGAATTGACTCGCCGAGGACTCCTCGGCGTCGCGGGTGGCGCAGCGGTCGCCACCGGTCTGGCAGCCTGCGCAGGCACCGGGTCGGAGGGATCCGGAGGCGGTGGCAAGGGCGGCGGCGGTGACAGCAACACCATCGACTTCTGGAGCAACCACCCCGGCACCTCCACCAAGACCGAGAAGAAGATCATCGCGGAGTTCGAGAAGAAGTACCCCGACCTGAAGGTCAAGCTCACCGACGCGGGCAAGGACTACGAGGAGGTCGGGCAGAAGTTCAACGCCGCACTCGCCGGCGGCAACCTACCCGACGTCATCGTCGCGTCGGACGTCACGTGGTTCAACTTCGCACTGAACAAGCGCTTCACCGACATCGGCGCGCTCTTCAAGAAGGAGGGCTTGTCGACGGACGACTACGTCGACGGTCTCTACGCCGACTACCTGTATGACGGCAAGCACTACTGCATCCCCTACGCCCGCTCGACGGTGTTGTTCTACTACAACAAGGACGCCTTCAAGAAGGCCGGCCTGCCGGACCGGTCCCCGAAGTCGTGGGACGAGTTCAACAGCTGGCTGCCCAAGCTGCAGTCCGCGGTCGGCGGCGGCAAGCACGCGATGATCCTCGACGACGGTGCCGACTACCTGGACTGGACCTTCCAGACGATCGCCTGGTCCTACGGCGGCGGTTACTCCAAGGGCTGGAAGACCACGTTCACCGACCCCAAGACCATCAAGGCGGCCAAGCTGCTGCAGGGCTGGGGCAAGAAGGGCTACGTCAAGACGTCGGCCGACTCGGCGAGCGACTTCGGTGCCGGCCTGGGCGGTGTCCTGTTGGAGTCGACCGGAGACCTCGGCGGCTTCACCGACCTGCCGTTCGAGCTCGGCGTGGGCTTCGTGCCGGCGCCCGGCGGGGTCAAGTGCTGCCCGACCGGCGGTGCCGGACTGGCCATCCCCGAAGGCATCTCGGCCAAGCGGAAGGCGAACGCCGCGAAGTTCCTGGAGTTCCTCACCAACGCGCAGAGCACAGTCACCTTCAGCCAGGCCACCGGTTACATGCCGGTGCGCAAGTCGGCCTTGGAGCTGCCGGAGGAGAAGGCCTACCTGAAGAAGAACCCCAACTTCAAGGTGGCGGTGGACCAGCTGCCGAAGACGCGCCCGCAGGACAACGCGCGAGTCTTCGTGCCCGGCGGCGGCGCGACGATCGGGCAGGCGCTGGACAAGATCATCGCCGGCTCGGACGTCGAGTCGACGATGAAGGGCCTGGACAAGACGATCACCAAGGCTTACGAGTCGCAGGTGAAGCCGAAGCTCAAGGCCTGACGGCGGCATATTCATGGCATCGGTGTATTTCGACGCCGCGACCCGGCGGCACAAGGGCAACTCGCAGCCCTCGGTGGACAGCGTCACACTGGACATCGAGGACGGTGAGTTCCTGGTGCTCGTCGGGCCGTCCGGCTGCGGCAAGTCCACGACCCTGCGGATGCTCGCCGGCCTGGAGCCGGTCGACGAGGGGCGGGTGTTGATCAACGGGCACGACCAGAAGGGCGTGCGCCCACGCGATCGCGACGTCGCGATGGTCTTCCAGAGCTACGCCCTCTACCCCAACATGTCGGCGGAGGAGAACATGGCGTTCGCCCTGCGCAACGCCGGTGTCGGCAAGGCCGAAGCGCATGCCCGGGTGCTGGAGGCGGCGCAGATCCTGGAGTTGGAGAAGCTGCTGGACCGCAAACCCGGCCAGCTCTCCGGCGGGCAGCGCCAGCGGGTGGCGATGGGGCGCGCGATCGTGCGCAACCCCAAGGTCTTCTGCATGGACGAGCCGCTGTCCAATCTGGACGCCAAGCTGCGGGTCTCCACCCGTGCGCAGATCGCTGCGTTGCAGCGGCGCCTGGGCGTCACGACGGTCTATGTCACGCACGACCAGACGGAGGCCATGACGATGGGGCACCGCGTCGCGGTGCTGCGCGACGGCGTCCTTCAGCAGGTGGACACGCCGGAGGCGCTCTACGACCATCCGGTCAACACGTTCGTCGCGGGCTTCATCGGCTCGCCAGCGATCAACCTTATCGACGCGACCGTGCGCGACGGCAAGGCCGAATTCCTCGGTGCCGCAGTGCCGTTGGAGCGTGACCGGGGCGGTTCGGCGGAGCGCGTGACCGTCGGCATACGGCCGGAGTCCTGGACGATCGGTGATGGGCTGGCCAAGGACGGCATACCGCTGAAGGTGGAGTTGGTCGAGTCGCTCGGCGCGGAGGTCTTCGTCTACGGCCGCCCGGAGTCGGGGGGTGGGGACGGGCCACGGCTGACGATCCGCACCGACAAGAAGCATCGTCCGGACGAGGGTGAGATCGTGCGGGTGGCGCCGACCGCGGAGGAGGTTCACGTCTTCGACGCGGACTCGGGCGGGCGGCTCTGAGACTCCGCACCGAGCTCCAGGTCACCGGGCGGTTCGTGCTCGCGATCGTCGTCGTCGGCGTGCTCACCGGTGTCGTCGGCGCCGTGCTCACGCTGGTGCTGCACGGTGCCCAGCACGTCGTCTTCGGCGCCGGCGGCACGTCGTTCGCCGAAGAGGTGCGGCTCGCCTCGCCGACGCGGCGGTTGATCGGTATGACGCTCGCCGGCGTTGTCATCGGCCTCGTGTGGTGGCAGCTACGCCGGCGACTGCGCATCGTGCGGGTCCGTGAGGCGGTGGGCGCCGACGCGACTCGGATGCCGCTGCGGTCGACGGCTTTCGATGCCACGACCCAGATCGTCGCGGTCGGTGCCGGTGCGTCACTCGGCCGTGAGGGCGCACCCCGGCAGCTGGCAGCAGCCGTCGCCGAAACCGTGGCAGCCCGACTGGGCTTCGATGCGTTGCACCGTCGCGTGTTGCTCGCCAGCGCGGCTGGCGCCGGCCTAGCAGCGGTCTACAACGCGCCGGTCGCCGGCATTCTCTTCACCGCTGAAATCGTATTGGTGACAATGGATTACGTCGCCATCGCAACTGCCGCGTTGACCTGCTGCATCGCCGTCGTGGTGGCCTGGCCGGTGGTCGGCTGGGATGCGGTCTATCAACTGGGCACGCACCGGACCGAGTCAGGAGTCTGGGTCTGGGCGATCGTTGCGGGGCCGGTCTGCGCGGTCGCGGGGACGTGGTTCAACCGGTTGATGGAGGCGGCTCGTCGTGGTGAGCCGACGCGTCCGGCGCACTTGCTGCCGGTCCGGGTGACGGCGGCGATGGCACTGGTCGGACTGGTGGCGATGTTCCTGCCGGGCGTCACCGGCAACGGCAAGAGCGTGCTGGAGGCGCTGGTCGGTCGCGGCGGGTTGTCCGCAGGCGTGCTCGTGGCGCTGTTGATCGCCAAGCCGCTGCTGACCGCAGCATGTCTGCGCGGGGGACTGGTCGGGGGTCTGATCACACCGTCGATGGCGACCGGCGGCGCGCTGGGGGCGCTGGTGGCGCTGGCCCTCGGACACGACGACGGGGGAGTGACGGTGATGGTGTGCGCGATGGTCGGTGCTGCCGCGATGCTTGCGACGACACAGCACGCGCCGATCATGGCCGGGGCGTTCATGCTCGAGGTCTCGCAGGCGCCGCCCACCCTGTGGGGACCGGTGGTGGTCGCAGTCGCCGGCAGTTGGGCCGCGGGCCGCGTCATGCATCGCATAATGGTTGTCAGAACACAATAGTTGTGTGTTTATAATGGTTGGGTGAAAGCAACTGAAACGACACCGGTAGCCGTCTGGCTCAACCTGCACGCACTGGTGATGGACCACAAGTGGCTGTCGCGGGACCTCCTGCACGATCGGACCGACGGTATGCCGTGGAGCGGCTACCGCGTGCTGCGTCGGGTCGAGGGCGGCCCGCGGTCGCAGGGTGAGATCGCCGATCTGATGGGCATCGACGCGCCCGCTGTGTCGGGCATCGTGGCCGACCTGCTCGCGCGTGGCCTAGTGCTGCGCACCACCGATCCGTCGGACGGCCGACGCAAGTTGGTGCAGATCAGTGACTCCGGTCAGGACGTGCTCGACGGCCTGCGATCGGTCGACGATGTTGTGCCGGCGCCGGTCGCGACACTGACGGTCGCCGAGCGGCGCGAGCTGACCCGGCTGATCGAGAAGATGCGGACGGCCAGCGAGCATGCCTGAGGCCGTGCTGTCGCGCCGCCGCCGACTGGGCGTGCTGGCGATCTGTTGCATGAGCCTGTTCATCGTCGGCATCGACTCGACCGCCGTGAACCTGGCGATCCCGTCCATCGGGCGTGAGCTGGGCGCGACGGGCTCCCAGCTGCAGTGGGTGATCGATGCCTACCTGCTGGTGCTTGCGAGCCTGCTGATGCTCGCCGGCTCCATGGGCGACCGGATCGGACGACGCCGGGTCTTCCAGACCGGCCTGGTGCTCTTCGGCCTCGGCTCGATCTGCTGCTCGTTGGCACCGAACCCCGGCCTGCTGATCGTTGCCCGCATGCTGCAAGCAGTCGGGGGATCGATGCTCAACCCGGTCGCCATGTCGATCATCACCAACACGTTCCGCGCACCTCGCGAGCGGGCACAGGCGATCGGTGTGTGGGGTGGCGTCGTCGGTGTGTCGATGGCACTCGGCCCGGTGATCGGCGGTGCCCTGGTCGCGGGCCGGGGCTGGCGTGCGATCTTCTGGATCAACGTGCCCGTCGTGATCGCTGCCGTCATACTCACCGGGCTGTTCGTGCCGGAGTCCCAGGCCGATCGGGTGCGTCGCCAGGATCCCGTGGCGCAGGGGCTGGTGCTGGTGATGCTGGCCGCGGTGACCTACGCGATCATCGAAGGAGGGTCGTTGGGTTGGACGTCACCTGTCGTGGTCGGCTGTTTCGCGGCCACCCTGGTCGCGGCGATCGTGTTGGTGCGCTGGGAGCTGGCTCGGCGGGAGCCGCTGCTCGACCCGCGTTTCTTCCGCAGCGTGCCGTTCAGCGGAGCGGTCGTGGCTGCCGTCGTCGGCTTCCTCGCACTTGGCGGCTTCCTCTTCCTGAACACCCTTTATCTGCAAGACGTTCGGGGTATGTCGGCACTGCACGCCGGGTTGATGACGCTGCCGATGGCGCTGTCTGCGGCGTTCCTCGGTCCGGTGTCCGGACGCGTTGTCGGCGACCACGGCGTGCGCCTGCCGATGTGCGTGGCAGGGCTGGGCATCGGGTTCAGCGCGATCCTGCTGAGCCGGTTGGACGACGACACCAGCCTGGTCTACCTAGGCTTCGCCTACCTGTGTTTCGGCGTCGGGTTCGGCATGCTCAACGCGCCGATCACCAACTCCGCCATGGCCGGCATGCCGCGCGCCCAGGCCGGTGTGGCGGCCGCCATCGCCTCGACCAGCCGGCAGATCGGCAGCTCGCTCGGTGTCGCAGTGCTCCCGGCGATCGCGTTCGGACGGCTGCACGGCTCGATGGGCCAGGGGCTCGCGACGGCGACCCATTTGGCGTGGGTCGTCGTGATCGCGTGCGGGGCGGCGCTGGTCGTCCTCGCCTTCGTGGTTACCAGTGAGGTGGCGCTGCGCACCGGACGACAGGTGGCCGCCGAGCTCGGTGCGTCCTGACCGGTGGTCGAGACCTCGTGCGTCCCGACAGGTGGTCGAGTGCCCGGAGGAGCGGGCCGGACCTTGACTGGTGGTCGAGTGCCCGGAGCAGCGGAGCGGGGGAGGGTGTATCGAGACCGGGTGCGTCCTAGTGTGGAGACATGCGCGGTGAATACAAGGTCCCTGGTGGCAAGCTCGTTGCGGTCGATGTCGAGGTCGAATCCGGCCGATTGGCAAGAGTTTCCGTCTCCGGTGACTTCTTCCTCGAGCCGGACGACGCGCTGGAGGACATCGACGCGGCGCTGACCGGGATGCCGGCCGAAGCATCCGTCGACCAACTGGCCGGCGCGATCACCGGTGCGCTCGACGCCGACGTCGACCTCATCGGGTTCAACGCGGACGCCGTCGGTGTGGCCGTGCGCCGTGCCCTCGGGAAGGCCACCGGTTGGGACGATCACGCCTTCGACGTCATACCCGCGACCGTGCTGCCACCGGTCGAGCACGTCGCACTCGACGAGGTCATCGCGCACGAGGTGGCCGCGGGCACTCGCCCGCCGACCCTGCGCTTCTGGGACTGGGACTCGCCGTTGGTGGTGATCGGGTCGTTCCAGAGCTACCGCAACGAGATCGACGCGGATGGTGCCGAGAAGCACGGGATCGACGTGGTGCGAAGGATTTCCGGCGGCGGCGCGATGTTCATGGAGCCGGGCAACTGCATCACCTACTCGCTCGTCGTGCCGACGTCGATGGTCGAGGGCCTCAGCTTCGAGCGGTCCTATGCGTTCCTCGACGAGTGGGTCATGGGCGCGCTGGCCGAGGTCGGCATCAACGCCCACTACGTGCCGCTCAACGACATCGCGTCCGACAAGGGCAAGATCGCCGGCGCGGCCCAGAAGCGCTTCGCCGACGGTGCCGTGCTGCACCACGTGACGATGGCTTACAACATCGACGCCGACAAGATGCTGGAGGTGCTGCGCATCGGCCGCGAGAAGATGTCGGACAAGGGCACCAAGAGCGCGAACAAGCGTGTCGATCCGATGCGTTCGCAGACCGGGCTGCCTCGCGAGCAGATCCTCGAGACGTTCACGCGGTCCTTCCTCGCGCGCTACCGCAGTCAGTTGTCGGCATACACCGACGAGGAGTTGGCGGAGGCCCACCGGCTCGTCGAGGAGAAGTTCGGCACACAGGAGTGGACGCACCGGGTCCCGTGACCGTCTTCACGGATCGCCTTCGGCTGGAACCGGTTTCGGCCGAGTCGGCCGCTGACCTCGGGCTCGTCGTGTGTGACCCCGAGGTGTGGCCGTGGTACTCCGAGCGGTGCCCGACTCGGGCTGATGTCGAGGAGCTCGCCACCGGCATGGGGGAGTCCTGGACGAGGCACGGCGTGCACAAGTGGCTGGCGTACGACCGGTCGTCCGGGGACGTCATCGGTCGTGGTGGCCTGTCACGCACCCCGGTCGACGACGACTGGGCGCAGGTCTACCGGTTCCTTCCGCCGGACGACTGGGTCTCCGTGTCGTATGACGAGCCGGAACCGTATGTCGCACATGCCAACTGGCTTGAGCTCGGCTGGGCATTGCGGCGCCGCTTCTGGGGGCGGGGCTATGCGGCTGAGATCGGCCGTGCGGGTCTGGCGTTCGCGTTCGAGCGGCTCGCCGTCAGCGCGGTGGTTTCCTGCACGACCCGGCACAACCGGCGTTCGCGTGCGGTGATGGAGCGCATCGGTATGCGCTATGCAGGTGAGGTGCGCAGTAGAGGGCTCGTCGAAGGGGAGCGCACCGAACGCGACGACGCACCCTTCGCGACCTGTGTGCTGCTACGCGACGAGTGGTCGGTATGACGGTTCGCCGGTCTTGCGTCATCCCTGCGCGGCGGACGGTGGTGACGCACCGTGGGCGAGGTCTGCGAAGGGCAGCGGGCAGTTCGGGTTGGCTTCGCAGTCGATGAGGTCGTCACAGCCCGCGGCCTGGGCCGCGCGTAGCGTGTCGGCGACCACGTGCAGGTCTTCGATCTTGGCCTCGACCTCGGCGAGCTTCGACGCTGCGCGTTCCTGCAGCCCTCGGCTGCGCCGGGCGGGCGGATGCCGATGCGTTCCGATATCAAGCAGTTCGGCGATCTCGTCCAGGGTGAAGCCGAGCCGCTGCGCCGCCTTGATCACCCGCAGCACGGTGACGGCTTCCGGGGAGGGGTACAACCGGTGTCCGCCCAGGCTGCGGGTGGGTTCCTCGAGGAGGCCGCGGCGCTCGTAATAGCGCAGAGTCTGCGGATTCACTCCGGCGCTGGCAGCGAGCTCGCTGCTGCGCAGTCCCACCTCAGGCCGCCTGCGCCGTGGCTGCTTGTTCGGCCAGTCCGTCGAGCACGCCGCGTCTGTCGGCCGGAACCTCGATGTCCATCCACATGGCGCCCTCCCCAGCTCGGGTGAGGGTGAAGGAGAAGAAGTCGCAGCAGTCGGTCTCGCGTGCGATCAGGTCGCGAGCGGTGTCTTCGGCGTCGGCGACAAGTTCCAGCCGCAACCGCGTTGGTCCCGTGCGCTGTAACCCGCGGAGAGAGTGGGTGAACAGTCGAGCGAACTCGGCGACCCGCAGCGGCTGGTCCGCAGTGGGCAGGGTGCACGCGTCGGCCGGCACCCATTGGCGGTCATCGTCGCTCGCGCTGCCGTCGGCCGGTGTGCGCTCGGCCGTGTCGGCGAGCCAGTCACGCAACACAGTCTCGGGTTGCGCGCCGACCAGCGCGGGGGCGATGGGCTCACCTGCTCGAAGCCGGACCAAGGTCGGGGTGGCCGAGACCCCGTACCTCGCTGCCACCTGGAGGTCCTCTTCTATGTTGATCTTCACGAATCGGACACGGTCGGCGAACTCTCCGGCCAACCGGTCCAGCACGGGCGCGAGGCGACGGCAGTTGCCGCACCAGGTGGCGAAGAACTCCACCACAACCGGCCCCGGCGCCTCGCGCACGTCCTGGTCGAACTCCGCGTCGCTGACTTGTCGAACGACACCAGAACCCATGACCACTCCTGTCCCTCGTCCGCGAGCCGATTGCCCGCGTTGTCTCCACGCTAAACCGGTATCTAGGTACAGGTTGCAACCCAGGGCTCGGCCGCGGCGCACTGTGGGGGCAGTCAACAATGAGGCATGGTCATTGCTCGGTCACTCCTGCTCTTCGTCATCGCCGCGGTCGCCGAAATCGGCGGGGCATCGCTGGTCTGGCAGGGCGTTCGCGAGCACCGCGGCTGGTGGTGGATGGTCGGGGGAGTCCTCGCGCTGGGCGCTTACGGATTCGTCGCGACGCTGCAACCGGACTCGCACTTCGGTCGGATCCTGGCGGCGTACGGCGGCATCTTCGTCGCCGGCTCACTGGCCTGGGCCGTCGTGATGGATGGGTTTCGGCCAGACCGATGGGACATGATCGGCGCAGCCGTCTGCCTCGTGGGTGTAGTTGTCATCATGTACGCGCCGCGAGGCGGCGCCTGACTCACCTGCGTTCGGGCGACTCAGCCGCGGCCGAGTAGTGTCCCTCCGTTGACCTGCAGGATCTGGCCGGTGGTCCAGCCCGCGTCCGGTGATGCGAGGTAGGCGACGGCCTCGGCGACCTCGTCGGGTGTGCCGGCGCGGCCGGCCGGAATGGTCGCGGTGCGCGACGCTGCGAGCTGCGGATTGGCCGCGAGCCGCTCAGCCCAGAATTCGGTGTCCGGGACAAACCCCGGCGCCACCGTGTTGACCGTGATCCCTTCTGCCGCAACGGACTTCGCCAGATCGAGGGCCCACGCGTTGACGGCCGCCTTGGCGGCGCCATACGACCCGGATCCGCGCAGGGCAGCGATGGAACTCATCGCGACGATGCGACCGCCCGGTCGGCTGATGTAGGGGAGCAGCGCGTGTGTGAGCAGCACGGTCGGGAGGACATTGCCATCGAAGTCGGCGCGCCACGAGCGCGCGACGTCCTCCAGCGCCGGGCCGCCCCCGATGCCGTAGTTTCCTCCGGCGTTCGCGACCAGCACGTCGATCGGCCCGCCGGCAGTGATGTCCTCCGCGAGCGAACGCACCGCGTCGACGTCGGTGAGATCACAAGTGTGCGTGGTCACCTCGGCGAGATGGTCGCGCCGGCGCAGCTCGTCGGCGGTGTTGTGGAGGACGTCGGCGCGTCGACCGACCAGCATCAACTCGGGCTGTTCGACCACCAGGCGGTGCGCGATGGCCCGGCCGATCCCGGTGCCGCCACCCGTGATGAGGATCCGTCGTGCCATGCGTGCCACGCTCTTTTCCGCCGCTCGAGGTGGGTTCGACACCCGCACCGTACTGCGACCGCGAACCGGACACGCCGCGTTCCGCAGCACTCACCACCGCCGGTGTCCGCGAGGCGCGGTGTCACAACCGCTCGACGTCGGTGAGCTCCACGCTCTCGGTCTCCGGGGTGTCCGCCGGGTCGAGGAAGCGGTCGACGGCCCGGCCCGCGGCACTGCCGATGAGTGTGCCGGCGGCGACGGCCACGACCGACCCGATCGCGACCGTGACGGCGTCCAGTCCGCCTTGTCCGGTGACGATCTCGGTGGTGCTGAGCAGGCCGAGGCTGCCCGGGACCAACAGCCAGAAGGCAGGCAGGAAGACCACCAGCCGCAGCGGGCGTCCGGAGAGTCGGTGGACAAGTGCCGCCGCGAGCCCGGCCACGGTGGCACCGGCGAGCGCGCCGATGACCAGGCCGGACAATGCCTGCCCGGCGGACTGGGTGAGGAAGGTGAGGGTGAGCACCAACAGGATCCACGGTATGGCGGCACGCGACGCGGCCACGTTGATGACGATGCCGCAGCCGATCACCAGCACCCCGATGTATGGCGCGAAGGGCCCGAGGTCCTGCGCCCGGACATTGGTCAGCGCGTCGAGGTGCTCCCCGGTGACGGAGACGGCCGCGAACAGGCCGACCGCGAAGAGGACCAGCTGCATCATTCCCGAGACGAGCCGTGAGCTGCCCGCGACTGCGGCACCGGAGGCGATCTCCGACATACCGGTGACGATGACCGAGCCGGGCAGCAGCACGGCGAAGGACGCGACCATCGTGCGCAGCGTGCCTTGCAGCGGCCAGTGCTGGGCGACGAGGAGCACCAGGACGGCGACCGCGAACGATGCCAGCAGCGGCAGCAGTGTGCGCACCAGCGCGAAGCGGCGGGCGGAGATCATCAGGACCATCACCACCAGCGAGCTCGCTGCCGCGGTGAGCAGGTCGCGCCAGGTGGGTTGCAGCACCGCGCAGATGCCGGTGCCGATCGGGACGAGCGCCAGGTCACTGAGCCAGACCGGTCGGGACGACGGCATCGCCTCGATGTCGTCCAGCTCGCGCAGGGCGGCCGGGCCGTCGATCGAGCCGGACATCAGCTGCTCGTAGACGCCCTGGACGAGGGTGACCTGCTCCAGACGCAGCGAACCGGTCACCGGCTCGAAGCCGACGGCGTCGTCGCTGCTCAGCCCGGCGAAGATGCCGGTCGGTGTCGCGGCCACCCGCACGGCGCGTGCGCCCAGCCGCCCCGCGAGGAGGGTCACCTGCCACTCCACGTCGGGCACGGGCGCGCCGCCTGCGAGCAACGCGCTGCCGATCCGCAGCAGCACTTCACGCGTGGAGCCCGTCGTCATACAGACATGATGACGGGTCGGGGAACAACTGCTGTCGGTGGCGGCGTTTACGGTGGCACCATGAAGTTGATTCTGATCAGGCACAGCAAGCTTGGGACGCGACCGCGTTGCAGGGAGCTTGCGACTCGCAACGCCGGCGCGGAATAAGCCTGTATGCGACCCACTACTGACCTGCAGCGCAGCGTCGCGCCGTTCGAGGTCGTTTCTGAGTATTCCCCGAGCGGTGATCAGCCCAAGGCGATCGCCGAGTTGGCGCAGCGCGTCAACGACGGCAAGCAGGACACCGTGCTGCTCGGTGCCACGGGCACCGGCAAGTCGGCGACCACGGCGTGGCTGATCGAGCAGGTGCAGCGGCCGACCCTGGTGATGGCGCCCAACAAGACCCTGGCGGCGCAGCTGGCCAACGAGTTCCGAGAGTTGCTTCCGCACAACGCGGTCGAATACTTCGTCTCCTACTACGACTACTACCAGCCCGAGGCCTACATCCCGCAGACCGACACCTACATCGAGAAGGACTCGTCGATCAACGACGAGGTCGAGCGGTTGCGGCACAGCGCCACCAACTCGCTGCTGACCCGGCGCGACGTCGTGGTGGTCGCCTCGGTCTCGTGCATCTACGGCCTCGGCACGCCGCAGGAGTATGTCGACCGGATGCAGGCGCTCAAGGTCGGTGCGCAGATCGATCGCGACGACCTGCTGCGCAAGTTCGTGCAGATGCAATACACCCGCAACGACCTGGCGTTCACCCGCGGCACCTTCCGGGTGCGTGGCGACACGGTCGAGATCATCCCTGTCTACGAGGAGTTGGCGATCCGCATCGAGTTCTTCGGTGACGAGATCGACCGGATCTACACCCTGCATCCGCTGACCGGCGAGGTCGTGCGCGAGGAGCAGGAGATGTATGTCTTCCCGGCGTCGCACTACGTTGCCGGCCCGGAGCGGATGGAGCGCGCCATCAGCTCGATCGAGGAGGAGCTGGCGGACCGGCTGAAGACGCTGGAGAAGCAGAGCAAGCTGCTGGAAGCGCAGCGGTTGCGGATGCGCACGACCTATGACATCGAGATGATGCGGCAGGTCGGTGCGTGCTCCGGCATCGAGAACTACTCGCGGCACATCGACGGCCGCGGCCCGGGCAGCGCCCCCAACTGCCTGCTCGACTACTTCCCCGAGGACTTCCTGCTCGTCATCGACGAGTCGCACCAGACGGTGCCGCAGATCGGCGCCATGTACGAAGGCGACATGTCCCGCAAGCGGATGCTGGTCGACCACGGCTTCCGGTTGCCCAGCGCGATGGACAACCGCCCGCTGAAGTGGGAGGAGTTCCTGGAGCGGATCGGGCAGACCGTCTATCTGTCAGCGACGCCGGGTGACTACGAGCTGGCCAAGGCCGGCGGCGAGTTCGTCGAGCAGGTCATCCGCCCGACCGGGTTGGTCGACCCCGAGATCGTGCTCAAGCCCACCAAGGGCCAGATCGACGACCTGCTGCACGAGATCAACGAGCGCACCGAGCGGGACGAGCGGGTGCTCGTCACGACGCTGACCAAGAAGATGGCCGAGGACCTCACCGACTACCTGCTGGAGAAGGGCGTTCGCGTCCGCTACCTGCACTCCGAGGTCGACACGCTGCGCCGTGTCGAGCTGCTGCGTGAGCTGCGGCTCGGCGAGTTCGACGTGCTGGTCGGCATCAACCTGCTGCGCGAGGGTCTCGACCTGCCCGAGGTGTCGCTGGTCAGCATCCTGGACGCCGACAAGGAGGGCTTCCTGCGGTCCGCGCGGTCGCTCATCCAGACCATCGGCCGTGCCGCGCGCAACGTCTCCGGCCAGGTGCACATGTATGCCGACACGGTCACCCCCTCGATGCAGGAAGCCATCGACGAGACCGGGCGCCGCCGGGAGAAGCAGTTGGCCTACAACAAGGAGGCCGGCATCGACCCCACCCCGCTGCGCAAGAAGATCGCCGACATCACCGACATGCTGCAGCGCGAGGACGCCGACACCGACGCCCTGATGGGCAGCGGCCGAGCGCAGTCGCGGGGCAAGAGCGACGGCCGGGGCAAGCGTGGTCTGCGCGGCGCGGTCGCTGCCGACGGTGAGGTCGCGGGTGCCGGGCGAGTCTCGGGGCTGCCGGCGTCCGATCTGGCCGGGCTGATCCAGGAGCTGACCGAGCAGATGCACCAGGCCGCAGCCGACCTGCACTTCGAGCTCGCGGCCCGTCTGCGCGACGAGTTGGGCGACCTCAAGAAGGAGCTGCGGCAGATGGAGGCCGCCACCAAGTGAGCCGGTGACCGGACGCTTCTACTACGTCACGTAGGATCTGCGACATGGTCTCCACTCTCGACGACGAGGCTGCCGCCGCGAGCGTCACCTCCAGCAAGCCCGCGCTCGCCTTCAAGATCGCCGCGTTCGCCGAAGCCGTGTCCTGGATCGGTCTGCTGATCGGCATGTTCTTCAAGTGGATCGTGCAGTCCGGCGACGTCGGTGTCCGCGTCTTCGGCCCGATCCACGGCACCATCTTCATCCTGTATGTCATCAGCCTGCTGTGGGTCTCGACGTCGCACAAGTGGTCGGCGAAGGACACCCTGCTCGGCCTGTTCAGCAGCATCCCGCCGCTGATGACGGTGTGGTTCGAGCGTCGCGCCGAGCGTCGGGGCGCGCTGGTTCGGCATACCGCCTGAGCGATTCCCGCGCACAACCGGCAACGGTCGCTGCTTGTGTGCGGGGATTCCGGGGATTTCCGTCCATAACCGGCAACGGTCGCTGGGTGTGTGAGTGGGTCGGCTCTGCTGCGTGCGTAACCCGCGACTGTTGAGGGTTGTGCGCGTGAATTGGCCAGATCTCGCGCACAACTCGCGACTGTTGAGGGTTGTGTGCGTGGATGCGGCCGATTCCGCCCGAAGTGCCGACGGTCGGTGTGTCGGGACGCGTTTCGGGGAGGATCCTGTCCCGAAGTGCCGACGGTCGGTAGGTCGGGACGGGCTCGGTTCAGCCGGGGGCGACGGCGTTCCCGGTGATCAACGCGGCAACCCGCTTGCCGCGCCATCGGTCCGCGGTCGCCCGCAGGTAGGCCACCGAGGCAGCAGCCGCGCCTTCGATGGTCAGGCCGTCCTCGGTCGACAGCAGCTCCATCGCCTGTCGTATGTCGTCCTCGCTCATCGTCACGATCTCGTCGATGACCTGTTGCGCGATCCGGAACGTGTAGTGGTTGTCGGGGCCGAGGTCGCCCAGCAATGAGGTCGCGACCGTTTCGACCTCGGGCACCGGCACCGGGTGACCGACCCGAAGCGAGCGCAGCATCGCGTCCGCCCGGTCCGAACACACGCCGATGACCAACGCCTCCGGCCGAATCGCCTTGGTCGCCAAGCCGATCCCGCTGATCAAGCCGCCACCGGACACCGGCACGATGACAGCGTCGAGATCGCGCAGGTCGGCACACAGTTCAACCCCGATGGTGCCCTGTCCGCTGATCACGTCGGGGTGATCGAAGGGCGGCACGAACGCATATTCGTGCTCGGCAGCGAGCCGGCGAGCGGCGTCGAGGGCGGCGCTCTGGTCAGCGCACGAGGTGTCGACGGCGGCACCGAGCTCCTCCAGCGCCTGCACCCGATAGGCCGGGACCGAACTCGCCAGGAACGCCGTCACCGGCAGCCCGAACCTGCGTCCCATGTAGGCAACCGCCCGGGCGTGATTGCCGGTCGACGCGGTCGTGACTCCAGTGACCGAACCCGCCCGCTGCGCCGTCAGGATCGCATTGCAGGCACCACGCACCTTGAAGCTGCCGGTCGGTTGCTCGATCTCGAGCTTCAACTGGACGTCGCCGCCGGTCAGCTCACTGAGCACGGAGCTGCGCAGCAGAGAGGCGCGAGTGACATGCGGACGGATGCGCTCCTGCGCCGCGCGGATCGACGCCAGGTCGGGCAGCTCGGGGCGTGCCATCGCCTCAGGCACCTCCGCTCGGCACGAAGCCGAGCTGCTTGTCGACCGGATGCGGCAACTCCTCACCTGCCAGCCACAGCTCGGCGAGCCGGACGAACTGCGCGGCCAGCGCATCCAGCCAGCCGGAGGAGTCGCCGGACAGGTGTGGCGAGATCGTCAGCGTCGGCACGTCCCACAGCGGGGACTCCTCCGGCAGCGGCTCCTGCTGGAAGACGTCGAGTGCCGCACCCGCCAGCTCGCCGGAGGTCAGCGCGTCGACCAGGTCGGCTTCCACCACGCTCTGACCACGCCCGACGTTGACGAAGTATGCCGAGGGCTTCATCGCGGCGAAGACCTTGCGGTCGAAGAGGTTTCGCGTGTCATCGGTCAGCGGGGTGACGTTGACGACGATGTCGAAACCACCCACCGCGGACGGCAGGTCGGAGCTGGCGATGATCTCCCCGAAGTCCGGGTCGCCGGTCCGTGCGGTGCGGCCGGCGCCGGTCACGTCGACGTCAACGGCCCGCAACAACCTGCCGATGTCCCGGCCGATGGCGCCGGTGCCGACGACCAGCGCCCGGCGCCCCCGCAGCGGCTCGGTCTCGCGATGCAGCCACACGTGGTCGCGCTGCAGGTCGTAACCCTCGCGCAGCAGCTTGAGGTGGGCCAGCACCGAGGCGAGGACGAATTCGGCGATCGGCCGGTCGAAGATGCCGCGCGCGTTCGTGACGACAACGGACGAGTCGCGTAGTTCGGGAAAGAGCAGTTTGTCGACCCCGGCGGCGGCGACGTGGATCCAGCGCAGCCGGTCGCACTGTCGCCATACACCTTCCAGGGCGGAGGAGAAGAAGTCCCAGAGGAACAATGCGTCGGCGCCCTGCACGGCTTCCTCGAGCCCCGCCGCGTCGGTGTAGCGGAACGTCGCGCGACCCTCCAATGTGGCCAACCCCGGCGGCCGGTCCGCGGGGTCGGCGACGAGCACTGTGATGACGGGCAGTGGTGTGGTCACTCCGCCACTAAAAAGGTGCCGTGTCTGATTGTCAACAATCGAATCTGGATGCACCATGATCTTGTGAGTCAGACAGTCCCCGAGGCCACCACGAGTGGCCTGCGTTCCCGGCCTTTCCCGGAGCAGGAGTACCTGGACCGCCTCGTGGCGGTTCAGCAGAGTATGGCGGAGCGTTCGATCAGTTCGCTGATCGTCGCGGACCCCGCGAACATCTACTACTTGACGGGCTACAACGCGTGGTCCTTCTACATGCCGCAGTGCCTCATCGTCCCGGTCGAGGGTGATTGCCACCTGTTCACCCGCACGATGGACGCGGCGGGGGCGCACTACACGGCGTTCCTGCCGTTCGACCGAATACACGGCTACCCGGACTACCTGGTCAACCGCCCCGACGCGCACCCCTTCGACTGGATCGTCGAGCGTGCCCTGGAGGTCGGTGTCCTGGTCGACGAGGTCGGTGCGTATGTCGCCGCCGAGCTCGACGCGCACTTCTTCTCGGTGCGCAGCTACCTGTCGATCCAGGCCGGGTTGCGCACGTCCTGGCTGGTGGACAGCAACGAGCTGGTCAACTGGGTCCGGGTGCGCAAGTCACCGCTGGAGCGGGAGAAGCTGCACACGGCCGGCAAGATCGCCCAACGGGTCATGGAGACGGCGCTGCAGGAGCTGGAGCCCGGGCGCCGCCAGTGTGATGTCGTCGCCGAGATCCAGTACGCCCAGGCGCTCGGCGCGCACAAGCTCGGTGGTGACTATCCCGCGATCGTCCCGATGCTCCCGACCGGGGAGACGGCCGGCACTCCGCACCTGACCTGGAGTGACCTGCCCCTGCAGAAGGGTGAGGCGACCACCATTGAGCTGGCCGGTGTCTTCCACCGCTACCACGCGCCGCTCGCGCGCACGGTCGTGCTGGGCAAGCCGCCGCGCAAGCTGGTCGAGTGCGCGGACGCCACGAACGAAGCGATGGTCGCGCTGCTGGAGGAGATGCGGCCAGGGGTCCGCACGTGTGACGTGCACCGTGCGTTCAGCCAGACCATCGGCCGCTACGGCTTGACCAAGGAGTCCCGCATCGGCTACTCGATCGGTATCGGATATCCACCCGACTGGGGCGAGCGGACGATGAGCGTCCGACCCGAGGACGAGACCGTGATCGAGGAGGACATGGCCTTCCACGTCATCCTCGGAATGTGGATGGACGGCTGGGGTTATGAAACCTCCGAGTCGATGCTGATCGGTCCGAAGGGCCCGGACCTGTTGACCAATGTGCCGCGAGGACTGACCGCGAAGGAGTGATTGCCGTGGCGAGAACACGCTTCCCACTGGCCGCCAGAAGCACCGACCTGGTGGGGTCGGTGATCGATTCGAGCACGTCCCTGCTGGCCAAGCAGCAGCACGACATCGTGCGTTTTGCGATGGGCAGTCCGGCTCCCGAGGCCGTGCCCTCAGAGGTGTTGGGGGAGTTGGCCCGGGCCGAGCTGAGTCGGCCGGACGCCTACGACTACGCCGCCAGCGAGGGTGACCCGCGACTGAGGGAGGCGCTGCTGGCCGACCTGGACGGCACGACCGACCACACCACGCCGGAGCGACTGCTCATCACTGCCGGTGGCATGCAAGGGCTCGATCTCGCGTTCAAGCTGTTCGTCGACCCGGGCGACCTGGTGGTGGTCGAGTCACCGACATACACCAACGGTTCGGCGACCGCGATGTCCTATCAGGCGCAACTGCTCGAGGTGCCTGTCGACGACGAGGGCATGCAGGTCGACCGGCTGGAGGAGATGGTCGAGCAGGCGGGCCGAGCGCCGAAGGCGATCTACGCCATACCAACCTTCCAGAACCCGTCCGGCGCCTCGATGTCGATCGAGCGTCGCCACCGGTTGATCGAGTTGACCCGGCGGTGGGGGAGCCTGTTGATCGACGACGACCCCTACGGGCGGCTGCGGTTCGCCGGCGACGATGTGCCGTCGCTGCACGAGTTGGCCGACGGCGACCCGCTCGTCCTGTCGGTGCGCACCTTCTCCAAGATCATCGGCCCCGGGCTGCGAGTCGGTTGGGTCGAAGCCGACCCTGCCCTGCAGCAGCTGCTGATCAACGCCAAGCAGGCGATGGACACCTGCACCAACCTGCCGCTGCAACGACTGATCGCCGCGTTCCTGGAGGGCGGTCACCTCGGCGAGCACCTGGCCACGCAGCGAGTGGCCTACCGGGAGCGCAAGACGGCGATGCAGGAGGCGCTGGTCGAGCACTTCGGTGACGAGATCCGGTGCACCGACCCGGAGGGCGGCTTCTTCCTGTGGGTCACCTTCGGCGAAGAGGTGGACACCGAGGCGCTCTTCGAGCGGGCGCTCGCCGACGGGGTCGCCTTCATCCCCGGCAACGCATTCTCGCCGAGCAAGTTCTTCCCCAACGCGGTGCGTCTGTGCTTCGCCTCGAGTCAGCCGGACCGGATCCGTGAGGGTGTGGCACGGCTCCGCACTGCCGTCGACCACGTGAAGCAGGGCGCATGACCACGACGTCCGGTTCGCCTGGGACACAAGAGGTTTCGGACCTCGAGCGTCGCGCTCTCGAGTTGGTCGACGAGGCCGATCTGGTCGCGTTGACCCAGGCCCTCGTCCGCATCCCGGGGGAGAACCCGCCGGGGGAGGAGGCGGCACGGGTCGACGCGTTGGTGGCTGCCTGTGAGCAGCGCGGCCTCGCCGTCCGGCGCACCAGTGCAGCAGAGGGACGCGACAACGTCAGCGTCACCACGGCCGGTGGGGACGGTCCGCGACTCCTGCTGCTCGGACACACCGACGTCGTCCCGGTCGGCGAGGGCTGGAGCGTAGAACCGTTCGGTGGCGTCGTTCGCGACGGGCGCATCTTCGGGCGGGGCGCCACTGACATGCTCGGTGGCCTCGCGGCGAGTGTCGTCGCGATGGACGCGGTGCAGCGCGCTGTGGCCGAGACCGGCACTCGCCTGTCCGGACGCATCGAATTGGCGGCGACCGTCGACGAGGAGGAGGGCGGCATCGGCATACGCAGGTTCATGCAGGACGAACCGCCGGCCTACCTCGGGTGCATCACTGCGGAGCCGACCGATCTGCAGACGATCATCGCGGCGCGCGGCGACTGCTACCTCGACATCACCGTGCACGGTCTGGCCGCGCACGCGGGTCGCCCGTCGGACGGACGGAACGCGATCTACGGTGCCGCGCGCGTGATCGAGTCGCTGCGTGCCTGGAACGACGAGCTGGCTGCCGCGCCGCATCCGCTCGTCGGCCCGGCGACGTGGAGTGTCGGGATCGTCACCGGTGGGCAGGGCACCGCGATCGTGCCCGCCACCTGCCGGGTCCAGTCGGACCGCAGGCTGTTGCCGGGGGAGGACCCCGACGCCGTGCTCCGCGCCGTCAACGCGCGCATCGATGCGCTCGACCTGCCCGCCGACGGTTTGCGTGCCGAGGTCGAGATGCCCATGAGCATGCCCGGGTTCGAGACGTCCGAAGACGCCGGTTTCGTCCGGCACGTCGACCGGGCGCTCGCCGACTCCGGTGGTCCCGGGCTGCCGCTCGGCGGGTGGACCGCAGCGTGCGACGGCGGCTACGTCAGCCGTGACTTCGGGGTGCCCACGGTCGTGCTCGGCCCCGGGTCGGTCAACGAGCAGGCGCACCGACCGGACGAGTCGGTGTCGATCGAGGAGCTGATGACGGCGGCGCGCACCTATCTGCGGATCGCCGTGCGGTTGCTCGGGACGTCGGACGGCGCGCAGGTATGACGAGGAACGGCGCCAAGGTGCGTGCACTCAAGCCGGTCGAGCAGAAGTCGACCGCCGCGATGATTGCCGACAGCGTCCGCGGTGCACTCGAACGCGGTGACCTGCCACCCGGTAGCCAGCTGGGTGAGGCCGACCTCGCCAAGCAGCTCGGCGTCAGCCGGGGACCGCTGCGCGAGGGTCTGCAGCGGTTGACCCAGGAGGGATTGCTGCTGTCGATCCGCAACCGCGGGCTGTTCGTGATCGAGATGACGCCGGAGCGGGTGCAGGACATGTATGTCGCCCGACAGGCCGTCGAACGAGCGGCCGCCGAGCAGATTCATCTCGGCACGCCCGACGAGGCCGGGGTCGAGCTGCTGAAGATCACCGAGACGATGAGCGCGACAGCAGAGGCGGACGACCCCGGCGGGGTGGGCGAAGCGGACGTCGAATTCCACGACGTGCTCGTCCGGTTGGCCGGCAGCCCGCGCCTGTCCCGGATGCACCGGACGCTGCTGACCGAGACGCGCATCGGCATACACGCGCTCGATCCGACATACGAAGGCAATGACGACCGCGCGGCAGAGCACCGGGCGATCGCGCAGTCGTTCATCGACCGTGCGCCGGAGGAGACCGACCGGCTGCTGCGGCTGCACATGGCGGATGCGGTGCGGCGGCTCACTTCCGGCGCCGCCGGCTGACATCTGCGCATAACCCTCAACGGTCGCGGGTTATGCACGAGATCTCGCCGATCCCTGCGCATAACCCTCAACGGTCGTGGTTTGTGTGCGAGATCTTGCCAATTCCTGCACATAACCCTCAACAGTCGCGGGTTGTGCACCCCACCGACCCCGCCCGGACACGCCCCGGGCGCGCCTCAGACGCTGATGCCGATGTATTTCACCTCGAGGAACTCGTCGATGCCGACGTTGCCGCCCTCCCGGCCGAGACCGGACTCCTTGATGCCGCCGAATGGTGCGGCCGGGTTGGAGACCACGCCCTGGTTGAGGCCGACCATGCCGGACTCGAGACCCTCGGCGACGCGCAGCGCACGGCGCAGGTCGTTGGTGAAGACGTAGGAGACCAGGCCGTATGCCGTGTCGTTCGCGGCCTCGACGACCTCCTCCTCGGTGTCGAACGGGATGATCGACGCCACCGGGCCGAAGATCTCCTCGCTCGCCATCCGGGCATCGGGTGACACATCGAGCAAAACCGTTGGGGGATAGAAGAATCCGGCGCCTTCGGGTGCCGTCCCACCGGTCAGGACCCGTGCTCCGCGCTCGGTCGCATCGGCCACCAGGTCCACCACCTTCGACCGTCCGGCGTCGTCGATGAGCGGTCCGACCTGGGTGCCCTCGGCGACACCGGGACCCACCCGAAGGGCGCTCATCGTGTCGGCCATCCGCTGAGCGAACTCCTCCGCGACGTCCCGGTGCACGTAGATCCGGTTGGCCGCAGTGCACGCCTCGCCCATGTTGCGCATCTTGGCCGCCATCGCGCCCGCGACCGCCTCGTCCAGGTCAGCGTCCTCGAAGACCACGAACGGCGCGTTGCCGCCGAGCTCCATCGAGGTGCGCAGCACCTTGTCGGCGCACTGCTCGAGCAGCACCTTGCCGACCTTGGTGGAGCCGGTGAAGGACAGCTTGCGCGCCTTGCCGGACTTGATCAGCGGCTCCATCACGCCGCCCGCGTCGGTGGTGGTGACGATGTTGACGACACCGGCGGGGACGCCGGCCTCGATGAGGATCTGGCCGAGCGCCAGCATCGACAACGGCGTCTGCGCGGCCGGCTTGATGACGCTGGTGCAGCCCGCAGCGATCGCCGGGCCGATCTTGCGCGTGCCCATCGCCATCGGGAAGTTCCACGGGGTGATCAGCAGGCACGGGCCGACCGGCTGCTTGGTGACCAGGAAGCGTGCGCCGCCCGCCGGTGCCGTCTGGTAGCCACCGTCGATGCGCAACGCCTCGCCCGCGAAGTGCCGGAAGAACTCGGCGGCGTAGGTGATCTCGCCGCGCGACTCGGGCAGCGGTTTACCCATCTCCAGGGTCATCAGCAGCGCCAGGTCGTCGATCCGCTCGGTCAGCAGGTCGAAGGCCTTCATCAGCATGTCGTAACGGTCTCGTGGCGAGGTCGCAGCGAAGTCCCGTTGCGCGGCGACCGCGGCGTCGAGCGCCCGCTGCCCGTCTTCCGGGGACGCGTCGGCGACCCGGGTCAGCTCCTCACCGGTCGCCGGATCATGCACCGGGAAGGTCGCACCCGAAACAGCCCGCTCCCAGGACCCGCCGATCAGCAGGTCGGTCGCGACCGCGTCGAGCACGCGAGCGGCGTCCGTCGATCCGGTGTCCGAAATTCCCATCTTCTGCACTCCCATCGGGTTAGTCTGATTGTCGACAATCTAACAAGATGTCGCTCGGAATCAACAACAAGAGGTGGTGTCATGACACAGCTCTCGGGTGCTCTCAAACAAGCTACTCCCGTGCTCGCAACCCACGGCCAGGGCGTCAATCTGTATGACGAGTCCGGCCGCCGCTATCTCGACTTCACCGCCGGGATCGGCGTGACCAGCACCGGGCACTGTCACCCCAAGGTGGTCGCGGCCGCCCAGGAGCAGGTCGGCAAGCTGATCCACGCCCAATACACCACTGTCATGCATCAGCCGCTGCTCACCCTGGTCGACCGGCTCGGCGAGGTGCTGCCCAGCAGCTTGGACCGGGTCTTCTTCGCCAACTCCGGGTCGGAAGCGGTCGAAGCGGCGCTGCGGCTGGCCCGGCAGGCGACCGCGCGGCCCAACATCGTGGTCTTCCACGGCGGTTTCCACGGGCGGACCGTCGCGACCGCGTCGCTGACGACCTCGCACACGCGCTACAGCGCCGGTTTCGCACCGTTGATGTCCGGCGTGCACGTCTCACCGTTCCCGAACCCGACCTACTACGGCTGGAGCGTGGAGCAGGCGACGGAGTTCGCGCTCAAGGAGCTCGACCACACGCTGCAGACGCTCAGCCAGCCGAACGAGACCGCGGCGTTCCTGGTCGAACCGGTCCTCGGCGAGGGCGGCTACGTCCCCGGCAATGCCGAGTTCTTCGCCGGCCTGCGGGAGCGTGCGGACAAGCACGGCATCCTGCTGATCTTCGACGAGGTGCAGACCGGCTGGGGACGCACCGGCAAGTTCTGGGCCCAGGAGCACTTCGGTGTCACGCCCGACATCCTGGTGACGGCCAAGGGCATCGGGTCCGGCTTCCCCCTGTCCGGCATCGCCGCGTCGGCCGCCCTGATGGAGAAGGTCTGGCCCGGCTCGCAGGGCGGCACGTATGGCGCCAACGCCGTGGCCTGCGCGGCAGCGATCGCGACGCTCGACGTCATACAGGAGGAGAAGCTGGTCGAGAACTCCGCGGCACGTGGGGCGCAACTCACCGAGGCGCTGCGAGCCACCGCAGCCCGGCACAGCGCCATACACGACGTGCGTGGCCTCGGCCTGATGATCGGCAACGAGTTCCGCGACGCCGACGGAAATCCCGATGGGGCGACCGCGGGGGCGGTACAAAAGGAGGCAGCCAGCCGCGGGCTGTTGTTGCTCAACTGTGGTCCGTGGGGGGAAGTGGTGCGGTTCATCCCCGCCCTCGTCGTGAACGAGCAGGAGGTTGAGGAGGCGGCCAAACTCTGGAATGAGGCCGTGGACGCTGTGGTGTGACGGCGGCGAAAGACGAAACACAGACCGTCGATCGGGCGGCGCGTAAGCGCCACCCGATCGGATCTGGCCAGTAGCGTCGCCAGCAAAGCAGACAGGACGTGCCGACCCCTCAAGGAGGAGCACATGCCAGTAGAGATGGAAAAGACCGACGACGCGAGCAGTCCGGACGAGGTAGACACAAAGACCCTCAAACGGGCCGTCGGCGCCTCGATGATCGGGAACGCGACCGAGTGGTACGACTACGGCGTCTACGCCTATCTGACCGCCGAGATCACGCACAACTTCTTCCCCGACATGGGCAACGCGCCGACGCTGTTGGTCTACGCGGTCTCGTTCATCCTGCGCCCGCTGGGCGGCATCGTCTGGGGCCCGATCGGCGACCGGTTGGGCCGTAACAAGGTGATGGCGATGACCATCATCCTGATGTCGGTCGGCACGGCCCTCGTGGGCTTCATCCCCAGCTACCAGTCCATCGGCTGGTTGGCGCCGGCCTTCCTGGTGCTGTTGCGCATCGTGCAGGGCTTCTCCACCGGTGGTGAGTACGGCGGTGCTGCGACCTTCATGGCGGAGTATTCACCGGACAAGAAGCGCGGCTTCTGGGGATCGTTCCTGGAGTGCGGCACCTTGTTGGGCTTCAGTGGTGGTCTGGCCGTCGTGCTGATCCTGCGCGCAGCGCTCACCGACGACCAGATGACTGACTGGGGCTGGCGCATCCCGTTCCTCATCGGCCTGCCGTTGGGCCTGGTCGGTCTCTACCTGCGTAGCAGGATGGAGGACACCCCGGTCTTCCGCGAGTTGCAGGACAACGACGAGGCGGAGGAGGCCGCGACCGGAGCGCTCAAGAACCTGTTCCAGGACTACTGGCAGCCGATCGTGCGGCTCTTCCTGATGGTGGTTGCGCTCAACATCGCCAACTACACGTTGCTGACCTACATGCCGACCTACATGAGCGACTCGCTCGGCATCTCCGCGACCCAGTCCGACATCGTGCTGCTGATCGGGCAACTGATCATGGTTGCGCTGATCTGGACGGCAGGGAGCACCTCGGACCGTGTCGGGCGCAAGCCGATGTGGTGGTTCTCGCTCGCGGCGATCTTCGTGCTCGCGGTGCCGTGCTTCTGGCTGATGGGTCAGGGCATGGGGTGGGCGATCGTTGGGTTCACCATCCTCGGGTTGGTCTACCTGCCGCAGCTCGGCACGATCTCGGCAACGTTCCCGGCGATGTTCCCGGCGCACGTGCGCTACGCGGGTATGGCGATCAGCTACAACATCTCCACTGCCGCCTTCGGCGGCACCGCATCACTGGTCAACGACTGGATGGTCGGTTGGGGCGGCCGTTACATGCCGGCGTACTACATGATGTTCGCGATGGTCATCGGCGCAATCGGTCTGCTGAAGGTGCCCGAGACGGCGGGTCGGTCGATCCGCGGACGTGGCACACCAGGCACCGAGGAAGCCGAGGATGAGCCGCAGCGACCGCAGGACAGGTCCGGCATCCACAACGTGTCCGGGATCCGTGACGTGTCAAAGGAATTCGGGGTCCGTCGACGTCGGCGCGACGAGTGACACCCTGATCGGCACAAGGAAGCCCCGACCGGATCCGGTCGGGGCTTCCTTATGTCCGCGGCGCTCCGGCGGCTAGGCGTTGAGTGCGGCGAGCACCGCCTGGGTGAACTCGGTCGTGTTCGCAGTGCCACCCAGGTCACGGGTGCAGGTGCCGGAGGCGATGACCGACCCGAAGGCGTTCTCGAGGGCGTCGGCCGCCTCGGACTGACCGAGGTGCCGCAGCATCATGGCGCCTGCCCAGATTGCAGCGACCGGGTTGGCGAGCCCCTTGCCGGCGATGTCCGGTGCGCTGCCGTGGACCGGCTCGAAGAGCGAGGGGTGCGCGCGTTCGGGGTTGAGGTTGGCGCTCGGGGCCACGCCGAGCGATCCGGCGACCGCTGCGGCCAGATCGGACAGGATGTCGCCGAACAGGTTGGAGGCGACGATCACGTCCAGACTCTCCGGAGCCAGCACGACCCGAGCTGCCAGCGCGTCAACGAGCACCTTCTCCAGCGTCACGCCCGGGAACTCCTCCACCGTCTCGCGCGCGACCTCGTCCCAGAACGGCATCGTGTGGATGATGCCGTTGGACTTGGTCGCCGAGACGAGCCGGCCGCTGCGTTCGGTCGCGAGCTCGGCCGCGAACCGCGTCACCCGGGACACGCCCTTGCGGGTGAAGATCGCTTCCTGCAGAGCCAATTCGTCGGGTTGACCGCGCCGGAAGCGACCGCCGATCTCGGAGTATTCGCCCTCGACGTTCTCGCGCACGACGACCACGTCGAGCTTCTTGTCACCGGCCAGGCGCGACGGGACGCCGTCCAGGGTGCGGCTGGGTCGCAGGTTGATGTATTGGTCGAACTCGCGTCGGATGGGGATCAGCAGCCCCCACAGCGTGACGTCGTCCGGGATGTCGACATCGCCCACCGCGCCGAGCAGGATGCCGTCCGCATCCGCCATCTGCTCGAGGCCGTCGACCGGCAGCATGCGCCCGGTCGCGCGATAGTGGTCCGAACCCCAATCCCGGTCTCGCCATTGGATATTGAAGTCGTGGCGCGCGGCGAGGGCATCGATGCACGCCGTCGCGGCGGGGATGACCTCCTGACCGATTCCGTCGCCGGGGATGACATCGACCGTGTAGCTGGCTCCCATGTGCCGATGCTAGGTCATAGGTCCTGCGGCGGGGGTTCTGCGGAGCCGTGTTGCGCGCCCAGGATCAGCACGCTCGCGCCGACGACCAGCACCATGCCCATCAGCTTCAGCGGAGACAGGTATTGACCGAGCACGACCAGCCCGGCGAGCGCAGCCACGGCAGGTTCGAGGGAGAGCAGGATGCCGAAGACGTTCGGCGCGATCCGGCGCAGCGCAATCATCTCCAGGGAGTAGGGCAGCACCGAGGAGAGGACCGCGATGCCGATCCCTTTGAGGAACGCCTCGCTGCCGACGAGTTCGGTGCCTGCTTCGAACGCACCGAAGGGCAGCACGACGACGGCAGCCAGCGCCATGGCGATCGCCAGGCCGTCGAGCCCGGCGAAGTGTTGTCCCGTCCGCCGCGAGGTCAGGATGTATGCCGCCCAGCACGCGCCCGCGGACAACGCGAGCAGGATCCCGACGCCGTCCAGCTGGTCCAGGGGCGTGTTGACCGCCCCAGAGACCAGCACCACACCGACGGCGGCGAGTCCGACCGCCACGGCATCGCGCAGATGTCGCGACAACACGGCGGACAGGACCAGCGGGCCGACGAATTCGATGGTCACCGCGACGCCGATGGGCAGTCGTTGCAGCGATCCGTAGAAGCACCAGTTCATGGCGCCCAGCGCGGCGGCATAGGACCCGACCGCGATCCAGTCCGCGCGGGTGCGCCGCCGCAGTGACGGCCGGGTCCAGGCCAGCACGATGATCGCGGCGAGGGCGAGTCGCAGCGCGACCGACCCGGGCACTCCGACCAGCGGCAGCAACGTGGCAGCGAGGGCGCCACCGAACTGCACCGACACGATGCCGCCCAGCACGAGCAGCGGCGCGGGCACGGGCGGCGCGGGCACGGGTCCCGCCTTGCTCATTGCAGTTGGCGGATCCGGCCGATCTGGGTCAGCGTCTTCGCGCGACTCTCCGGCATGTCCTCCTCGACCACGTCCTGGCCGGTGGACGGCGAGTGCAGGATGCAGTCGGGGCCGGTCACGATGCCGACGTGGTGGATCGGCTTGTCCGGATGCGCGAAGAAGTAGAGGTCCCCGGGCTGGGCACCGTCGAGCGGCACGTCCTCACAAGCGCGGTACTGGTCGCCGGCGTCACGGGGGAAGACGATGCCGAGCCGGCGCAGGCCGTAGTGCACCAGCCCGGAGCAGTCGAGTCCCTCCGGCGAGATCCCGCCCCACAGGTAGGGCAGGCCGATGTGAGTGCGCGCCTCGGCGAGGAACGCCTCGACCGTGGCGGCTGCTGCGCCGCCGGGCAGGTCCGCGGGCGCCGCGTCGTCGACGGCGCGCAGGTGTGCCGTGCGGACGTAACCGGGGTAGCCGACCTCGTGGCCGTCATACGGCTGCCACGGTGAGGTGACCTTGGTCCAGCCGTCGGTGTCGCCTGAGGCGATGACGACCGGCTCGCCCTCGAGCAGCTCGGAGTCGAATCGGTCGTAGAGGCCGAGGCGCCCGGCCTCGAGGGTCGCCTCGGCATCCATGTCGGCCAGCCACCGGGCGTGGTCGGGGCGGTCGGCGAGCAGCGGGCCGTCGATCGGCCGCGGGGATTGCGGAGTCGTCCACAGGCCGGTGATGTCGACGTTGACAATGGCCAGTGAGGGTGCCGTCGAGGAAGTCGAGGCGGTGCCGGTGTCAGTAGTCACCCCTTCATCCAACACGGTCCGGTCGCTCGGTGCATTCACCACCCTCGGGACCGCCACTCCGGCAGCCGCGGCCGCTCGGTGGCCAGGGTGGTGTCGTCCCCGTGCCCGGGGTAGACCCAGGTGTTGTCGTCATACCGACCGAACACGCGCTGCTCGACGTCGTCGATGAGCTGCGGGAACGACTGGTAGTCATAGTGATTCGTCGCCCCGACACCGCCCGGGAAGAGCGAGTCGCCGGTGAAGAGATGCGTCGTGCCGTCGTCGCCGTGGAAGGACAGGGCGATCGATCCCGGGGTGTGGCCCCGCAGCGCGACGACATCGAGCGAGAGGTCGCCGACCTGCACGGTGTCACCGTCGGACAGCCTGCGGTCGACCGGCACGGGCAGCTCGTCGGCGTCGTCGGCGCCGGCCCACGTCTGGGCGCCGGTCGCCCGGACACCGTCGGCAAGCGCGCGCACGTGGTCCCAGTGCCGGTGGGTCGTCGCGATCTGCCGCACCCGGCCGCCGTCGGCGGCGATCATCGCCTCGATCGCCGGCCAGTCGTCCGCGGCGTCGATGAGCAGCGCGGCGCCGGTCGCGGTGTCGGTGATCAGGTAAGCGTTGTTGTGCATGTCCGAGACACTGATCTTGCTGATCCGGGCGTTGCCCGTGTCACGTGTCGCCGGCGCGTCACCGGGGGCCACCTGCCCGTCGTAACTCCTCGGGTTGCTCATCGGTTCACCCATCGGGTCCTCCTCGCGATTCGGGGTTGTCGGTGGTGCGACTTAGCATTGTCGTCGTGCCAACGACTCCGTCCTCCACCGTGCCAGCAAGTCGAGGTCACGACCACCTTCGGGTGCGTGGTGCCCGCGAGCACAACCTCCAGAACATCTCCGTCGACATCCCGCGCAACGCGTTGGTCGTGTTCACCGGCCTGTCCGGGTCGGGGAAGTCGTCGCTGGCGTTCGACACCATCTTCGCCGAGGGGCAGCGGCGGTATGTCGAGAGCCTCTCGGCATACGCCCGACAGTTCTTGGGGCAGATGGACAAGCCGGACGTCGACTTCATCGAGGGCCTGTCGCCGGCCGTCTCGATCGACCAGAAGTCGACCAACCGCAACCCGCGGTCGACCGTGGGCACGATCACCGAGGTCTACGACTACCTCCGCCTGCTCTTCGCGCGTGCCGGGCGCCCGCACTGCCCGGTGTGCGGTGAGCCGGTGGGCCGGCAGACGCCGCAGCAGATCGTCGACCAGTTGCTGACGCTGCCGGACCGCACCCGCTATCAGGTGCTGGCCCCGGTGGTGCGGGCGCGCAAGGGCGAATACCTCGAGCTGTTCGCCGAGCTGCAGTCCAAGGGCTACTCCCGCGCGCGGGTCGACGGCGAGGTCATCACCCTGAGCGAGCCGCCGAAGCTCGCCAAGCAGAAGAAGCACACCATCGAGGTCGTCGTGGACCGGCTCGTCGCCAAGGAGGGCGACACGTCCGGCAAGCAGCGGCTGACCGACTCGGTCGAGACCGCGCTCGGCCTGGCAGGTGGCGTGCTGCTGGTCGACCTGGTCGACCTCGACGCCGACGACCCGCAGCGGGAGCGGCGCTTCTCCGAGAAGATGGCGTGCCCCAACGAGCATCCGCTGTCGATGGACGAGGTCGAGCCGCGGTCGTTCTCCTTCAACTCACCCTTTGGTGCCTGCCCGACCTGCACCGGCATCGGCACCGAGCTCGAGGTCGATGTCGACCTGGTGATCCCCGACCAGGACAAGTCGATCCGCGAGGGCGCGATTCTGCCGTGGGCGCAGGGTGCGCAGTCCTCCGACTACTTCCTGCGGGTGATCGGTGCGCTGGCCGAGGAGCAGAAGTTCTCCCTCGACGTGCCGTGGCGAGCGTTGCCGGAGCGGGCCAAGGAGTCGCTGCTGCACGGCAAGAACCACAAGGTCCACGTCAAGTACCGCAACCGTTACGGCCGCGAGCGCAGCTACTCGACGGGCTTCGAGGGCGTCATACCGTTCGTGAAGCGGCGGCACGAGGAGACCGAGTCCGACTGGAGCCGGGACCGCTACGAGGGCTACATGCGCGAGGTGCCCTGCCCCGTATGCCGCGGTGCGCGCCTGAAGCCCGAGTCGCTCGCGGTGACCATCGGCGGCCGCTCGATCGCCGAGGTGTGTGCACTGCCGATCTCAGAGTCGGCCGGTTTCCTGGAGACGGTCGACTTCACTCCGCGCGAGCGGCAGATCGCCGAGCGCGTGATCCGGGAGGTTGACGCGCGGCTGGGTTTCCTGCTCGACGTCGGGCTGGACTACCTCTCGCTGGACCGTCCGGCGGCGACGCTGTCCGGCGGTGAGGCGCAGCGCATCCGGCTTGCCACCCAGATCGGCTCCGGCCTGGTCGGCGTGCTCTACGTCCTCGACGAGCCGTCCATCGGCCTGCACCAGCGGGACAACCACCGGCTGATCGACACACTGACCCGGTTGCGCGACCTGGGCAACACGCTGATCGTCGTCGAGCACGACGAGGACACCATCGCCACGGCCGACTGGGTCGTCGACATCGGTCCGGGTGCGGGGGAGCACGGCGGCAAGGTCGTGCACTCCGGCACGGTCGCGGGGCTGCTGGAGCAGCCGGAGTCGATCACCGGTGCCTATCTCGCCGGTCGCCGGGAGATCCTCACCCCGGCGATCCGGCGGCCGCAGGACGGTCGCGAGATCGTCGTGCGTGGCGCCCGGGAGCACAACCTGCAAGACATCGACGTCGCCATACCGCTCGGCAATCTGGTTGCGGTCACAGGCGTTTCAGGGTCGGGGAAGTCGACGCTGGTCAACTCGATCCTCTACAACGTGCTGGCCAACCAGCTCAACGGCGCACGGCACGTGCCGGGGCGGCACCGCACGGTCGAGGGGCTCGAGCAGCTCGACAAGGTGGTCCACGTCGACCAGGGTCCGATCGGTCGCACGCCGCGCAGCAACCCGGCGACTTACACCGGTGTCTTCGACAATGTCCGCAAGTTGTTCGCCGAGACGACCGAGGCGAAGGTTCGCGGCTATCAGCCCGGGCGGTTCTCGTTCAACGTCAAGGGCGGTCGGTGCGAGGCGTGCAGCGGTGACGGCACGCTCAAGATCGAGATGAACTTCCTACCGGACGTCTACGTCCCGTGCGAGGTGTGCCACGGTGCGCGCTACAACCGCGAGACGCTCGAGGTCCACTTCAAGGGCAAGACGATCGCCGATGTGCTCGACATGCCGATCGAGGAGGCCAAGGACTTCTTCGCCGCGGTGCCGGCGATCGCGCGGCACATGAACACCCTGGTCGACGTCGGTCTCGGTTACGTCCGTCTCGGCCAGCCGGCGCCGACACTGTCCGGCGGTGAGGCGCAGCGGGTGAAGCTGGCGACCGAGCTGCAGAAGCGCTCGACCGGCCGGACCATCTACGTGCTCGACGAGCCGACGACCGGCCTGCACTTCGATGACATCCGCAAGCTGCTCGGTGTGCTGCAGGGCTTGGTCGACAAGGGCAACACCGTCATCGTGATCGAGCACAACCTCGACGTGATCAAGTCGGCCGACTGGATCATCGACATGGGGCCGGAAGGCGGCCACCGCGGCGGCACGGTCGTCGCGACCGGCACGCCGGAGGATGTCGCCGAGGTCGCGGAGAGTCACACGGGGCAATACCTCGGCCCGCTGATGGCGAAGTCGGCCCGTGCCGAGCGCCCGTCGCAGGGCGCGGCCGCGAAGAAGTCCGCGGGCGCGCGGAGGAAGTCTGCCGCCACGAAGCCCGCCGGCAAGTCAGCTGCCGGGCGGAAGACGTCGAAGGCATCGGGGACCAACGGCACGGCTCGCAAGCGCACTGCCGCGGCGACCGCGAAGTCGGCGCAGCCGGCAGCCACGGCGAAGGCGACCCGCAGCAAGCGAGCGACCGGGACGAAGTGAGCGACCGGGGCGAAGTGAGCTGCCGGGACGAAGTGCGCTTCGCCGTCGGCGAGCACACACAGTGACTGCACAGCTCCCGGTCATCGATTGATCGTTCAATTACTGCATGCTGGTGTGTATGACTACCCACGAGATCGAGCCTCCGAAGTCCTCGGGCCCGACCGCTTCGAGGAACACCGCAACGCAGGCACCGGCGGGCGCTCCGGCGGATGCTGCTGACCTCGACCGACCTGACGTTGACCGACCTGACCTCGACCGGCCGGCACGGCGCACCGTCCTGCGCGGCGCAGGCGTTGCCGGAGGTGCCGTCGCGGCCGCTGCAGCCATGAGCGCATGTGGTGGCGGGTCGACCGCATCGTCCGGCGATGGTGGTGACGCGGCCGGCGATGGCGCAGCAAGCGGTGACACGGCAGGCTCCGGAGGCTCCGGCGACATCGCGAAGTCGAAGGTCCCGGTCGGCAGCGGTGTGATCGACGCCGACCTGAAGGCGGTCGTCACGCAGCCCACCGAGGGCGACTTCAAGGCGTTCAGCAACGTATGCACTCACCAGGGTTGTCCGGTCACCGAGATCAGTGGCGACACCATCCGGTGTCCTTGTCACGGCAGCCAATTCAGCACCAAGGACGGTTCGGTCAAGCGCGGCCCGGCCACCAAGCCACTCGCCGCCAAGAAGGCCACCGTCAAGGGCTCGAAGGTCATCGTCAGCTGACGTCGCGCCCCGCCATACCCACACCGCCCTAACCTTCGACGGTCGAGGGTTAGGACGGGGTTTTGCCGGGGTGGGTGTTCCTAACCTTCGACGCTCGAGGTTTGGGGCCGAGGTCGGGCGCGGTCACGGGCTGTCCGAGCAGGTCCATAGAGTGGAGTCGTGGCTGATCCGTCGACCTACCGCCCGAAGCCGGGGGAGATCCCGGTCGACCCGGGGGTCTACAAGTTCCGCGACAAGGACCGCCGCGTCATCTATGTCGGCAAGGCCAAGTCGTTGCGCAGTCGTCTGTCGTCATACTTCCAGGACATCGCGGCGCTGCACCCGCGCACACGCACGATGGTCACCACCGGGGCAAGCGTCGAGTGGACCGTCGTGCGCAACGAGGTCGAGGCGCTGCAACTCGAATACTCCTGGATCAAGGAGTTCGACCCGCGCTTCAACGTCAAGTACCGCGACGACAAGTCCTACCCCTACCTGGCCGTGACGATGGGCGAGGAGTTCCCACGTGCCCAGGTCATGCGCGGCACCAAGCGCAAGGGCACCCGCTACTTCGGTCCCTACGCACACGCGTGGGCGATCCGCGAGACCCTCGACCAGCTGCTGCGCGTCTTCCCACTGCGCACCTGCAGCAGTGGTGTCTTCAAGCGTGCCGGCCAGGTCGGCCGGCCCTGCCTGCTGGGCTACATCGACAAGTGCTCGGCGCCCTGTGTCGGGCGAGTCACCGCCGAGGAGCACCGGGCCATCGCCGAGGAGTTCTGCGATTTCATGGCGGGCAACACCGGCCGGTTCGTCAAGCGGTTGGAGCGCGAAATGCGCGCTGCCAGTGCAGATCTCGACTTCGAGGCGGCCGCGCGTCGCCGTGACGACATTGCCGCACTGCGCAAGGCGCTGGAGCGGTCCGCCGTCGTGCTGCCGGACGCCACCGACGCCGACGTGTTCGGCATCGAGGACGACGAGCTCGAGGCAGCCGTGCAGGTCTTCCACGTGCGCGGCGGACGCATCCGGGGCCAGCGTGGCTGGGTCGTCGACAAGCAGAGCGAGGGCGACCTCGGGCTCGCCGAGGTCGTCGAGCGGCTGCTCGGGCAGGTGTATGGCGGGGAGTCGCCCGAAGGCATCCCGCGCGAGGTCCTGGTGCCCGCGCTGCCGCCCGAGCCGGAGGCGATGGCCGAGTTGCTGACCGAGATCCGCGGTGCTCGGGTCGAGCTGCGTGTCCCGCAACGCGGCGACAAACACACCCTGATGGAGACCGTCAACCGCAACGCGAAGCAGGCACTGGGGCGGCACAAGGTCGCGCGCGCCGGGGACCTGACCGCCCGCAGCCAGGCGCTGCAGGATCTGCAGGACGCGTTGGAGCTGCAGCAGGCACCGCTGCGCATCGAGTGCTTCGACGTCAGCCACGTGCAAGGGACCAATGTCGTCGCCTCGATGGTGGTCTTCGAGGACGGCCTGCCCCGCAAGGGCGAATACCGCCGGTTCATCGTGCGCGGTACCCCGCAGCCGGACGGCTCGGTGCGCGTCGACGACACGGCGGCGATGGACGAGATCCTCACCCGGCGGTTCCGGCACTATCTCGAGGACCGTGACCACGCGAACGACATCGAGATCGACGACAGCAACGACGACAGCGCCACCGACATCGGGACCGGAGACACTGACACCGACGCCGATGCGGGTGACAGCAGGGCGAGCGGACCGATCGACGAAACCACCGGCAAACCCAGGAGATTCGCCTACCCACCGCAGCTGGTCGTGGTCGACGGCGGCAAGCCGCAGGTCGATGCCGCGTCCCGCGCGCTGGAGGCGCTCGGCATCGACGACGTCGCCGTCGTGGGCCTGGCCAAGCGGCTGGAGGAGGTCTGGCTGCCGGGGGAGGACTTCCCGGTCATCCTGCCGCGCACCAGCGACGGGCTCTATCTGTTGCAACGCCTGCGCGACGAGGCGCACCGGTTTGCGATCACCTTCCACCGTCAGCGCCGGTCCAAGGCAATGACCCGCTCGGCACTGGACGACATACCCGGTCTCGGAGCGGTCCGCCGCAAGGCGTTGCTGCGCGAGTTCGGCTCGGTCAAGCGACTGCGGGCAGCCTCCGTGGAGCAGATCGAGGCAGTAAAGGGCATCGGCCCCGCTCTCGCCGCTACGGTGCATTCACACCTGAGAGCCGACGACGACTCCACACCGGCGGTCAACCTGACCACCGGAGAAGTGCTCGATCACGTGCCCGACGACGCATCCGACGAGGCTGCGTCCGAAGAGAAGGAGACCACCCCATGAACGTGGACGAGTCCCTTGCACCAGCGCCCGAACTCATCGTCGTCACCGGCATGAGCGGTGCGGGGCGCACCACCGCGGCCAATGTGCTGGAGGACCGCGGCTGGTACGTCATCGACAACCTGCCGCCGCAGCTCCTCGTGGCGATGGCCGACCTGCTGGCCAAGCAGGGGGTCGAGAACCGCGTCGAGAGCAAGGACGGCGTGCCAAAGCTCGCCGCGGTGGTCGACGTCCGCTCACGCGAGTTCTTCACCGACTTCCGCCAGGGTCTGGATCACCTGCGCGACGAGGGCTGGCGGCCGACGGTGATCTTCATGGACGCGACCGACGAGGCGCTCGTGCGCCGCTTCGAGTCCGTGCGCCGGCCGCACCCGCTGCAGGACGGTGGACGCCTGCTGGACGGCATACAGGCCGAGCGTGAGGCACTGCGTGACCTGCGCGCCACGGCCGACATCCTCATCGACACCAGCGGTCTGAACGTCCACCAGCTCAGCAGCAAGGTGCGTGAGTTCGTCGGCGGCGACGATGGGCCGGCGTTGCGCATCGCCGTGATGTCCTTCGGTTTCAAATACGGGATCCCGCTGGACGCTGACCTCGTCTTCGACATGCGGTTCCTGCCGAACCCGTTCTGGAATCCGCAACTGCGACCGCATACCGGCCAGGAGTCGATCGTGGCCGACTACGTGCTCGCGCAGCCCGGCGCAAAGGAGTTCCTGGACCGGACGCTGAGCCTGCTGGAGCCGATGACTGCCGGCTATCTGCGCGAGGGGCGCAGCTACGTGACCCTCGCGGTCGGGTGCACCGGCGGCAAGCATCGATCGGTCGCGATGGCCGAGGCACTCGCCGACAAGCTCGACTCCCGCGAGGTGAAGTCGCTCGTCGTCCACCGCGACCTGGGGCGCGAATAACATGCCTCGTCGACCAGCCATCGCCGCGCTCGGCGGTGGCCACGGACTCTTCGCATCACTTCAGGCATTGCAGCTCGTCACGGACAAGATCACCGCGATCGTGACCGTCGCCGACGACGGCGGATCCAGCGGTCGGTTGCGCGAGGAGTTCGACATCCTGCCGCCGGGTGACCTGCGGATGGCGCTCGCGGCGCTGTGCGACACCTCCGAGTGGGGGCTGCAGTGGGCCGACGCCTTGCAGCACCGCTTCGCCGGAGAGGGACCGCTCGGCGGTCACGCGCTCGGCAACCTCATCATCGCCTCGCTGTGGGATCTGTTGGGCGACCCCATCGCCGGCCTGGACCTCGTCGGCCGGCTGCTCGGTGCCCGCGGCCGGGTGCTGCCGATGGCGGCTGAGCCGCTGCGCATCGAGGCCAGCGTGCTCGGCGCCGATCCGGACCACCCGGACGCGGTGACCGAGATCCTCGGGCAGGTCGAGGTCGCCACGACGCCGGGGCGGGTGCTCGGGGTGCGGCTCAACCCCGATCCGCCGCTCGCCTGCCAGGAGGCGGTCAACGCCGTGTATGACGCCGACTGGGTCATCCTCGGTCCGGGCTCGTGGTTCACGTCGGTGATGCCGCACCTGCTCGTGCCGGATCTGCGCGAGGCACTGGTGCACACCACGGCCAAGCGGATGCTGACCCTCAACATGGTGATGAACACCGGGGAGACCACCGGGTTCAGCGCGTCCGACCACCTGGAGGTGCTCGCCGCGCACGCCCCGGAATTGCACCTGGACGTGGTGCTCGCAGACCCGACCGTCGTCGGCGACGCGGAGCAACTTCGCTCGACGGCCCAATCGCTAGGCGCGGAAGTAGTTTTCGCGGATGTGGCCGACGCAGATCGATCGGATGCGCATGACACCCTGCGGTTGGCAGCGGCCTATCGTGATGTGGTGGAGTGACTGCTCCGCACAACGCGCGGCACGTAGCATGAGCACTCGCACGCACCGCCTTAGTTTTCACTGCTTAGGAACTGAAACGACATGTCGATGACCGCAGCTGTCAAGGACGAACTCAGCAGACATGTCGTCACGAAAACCTGCTGCCGCAAGGCAGAGATCTCGGCGATGCTGCGGTTCGCGGGCGGTCTGCACATCATCGGCGGCCGGATCGTCATCGAGGCCGAGCTGGACACCGCGTCGTCGGCCCGTCGGCTGCGGCAGGCGATCGCCGACCTCTACAGCCAGACACCACAGGTGCTCGTGATGAGCGGTGGCGGGTTGCGCCGTGGTAGCCGATACATCGTGCGAGTCGCTCAGGACGGTGAGGCGCTGGCCCGGCAGACGGGCCTGATCGATCATCGTGGCCGGCCGGTCCGCGGGCTGCCGCCGCGCGTGGTCAACGGCTCCGTGTGCGACTCCGAGGCGGCGTGGCGTGGTGCCTTCCTCGCGCACGGCTCGCTGACCGAGCCGGGCCGTTCGTCGTCGCTGGAGGTCACCTGTCCCGGGCAGGAGGCCGCGCTCGCTCTGGTGGGTGCCGCGCGACGTCTCGGGGTGCAGTCCAAAGCACGTGACGTGCGCGGGGTCGACCGGGTCGTCATACGCGACGGGGACGCGATCGGTGTCATGCTCACCCGGCTCGGCGCGACCGACGCCTTCATGGCGTGGGAAGAACGCCGCATGCGGCGCGAGGTGCGGGCGACCGCCAATCGGCTGGCCAACTTCGACGACGCCAACCTGCGTCGTTCGGTCGAGGCCGCGGTGCAGGCCGGCACCCGGGTCGAGCGAGCACTGGAGATCCTCGCCGACGAGGTGCCCGACCACCTGGCCGAGGCCGGCCGACTGCGGTTGACCCACAAGGAAGCCAGTCTGGAGGAGCTCGGTCAGAAGGCCGACCCGCCGATGACGAAGGACGCTGTCGCCGGCCGGATCCGGCGGCTGCTGGCGATGGCCGACAAGCGTGCTTCCGAGCTCGGCATACCCAACACCGAGGCGGCGCTGTCCGCCGACATTCTCGACCAGTAGGACGCGTTCCTGCCGTCGAGCGACATCAAATAGGGTCGATGCTGTCGACTTGGTCGGTGCCTGCCGGCACCGACGGCGACACGTCACCTGACCAACAGAAAGGGATGATTCGCCCGTGACCGTCCGCGTGGGAATCAATGGCTTTGGCCGCATCGGCCGTAACTTCTTCCGGGCGGTTGTCGCGTCCGGCGCCGACATCGAGATCGTCGGTGTCAACGACCTGACAGACAACGCGTCGCTGGCACGCCTGCTGAAGTACGACTCGATCCTGGGCCGCTTCCCGGGTGAGGTCACCTCCACCGACACCGAGATCACTGCAGGCGACAAGACCTTCAAGGCGTTCGCCGAGCGCGACCCCGCGAACCTGCCCTGGGGCGAGATCGGCGCGGACGTCGTGGTCGAGTCGACCGGCATCTTCACCGACGCCGAGAAGGCCAAGGTGCACCTCGACGGTGGCGCCAAGAAGGTCGTCATCTCGGCACCGGCCAAGAACGAAGACATCACCATCGTGATGGGCGTCAACGACGGCGACTACGACCCCGCCAAGCACACGATCATCTCCAACGCATCGTGCACCACCAACTGCCTCGGCCCGATGGCCAAGGCGCTCAACGACGAGTTCGGCATCGTCAAGGGCCTGATGACGACCGTGCACGCCTACACGCAGGACCAGAACCTCCAGGACGGGCCGCACAAGGACCCGCGTCGTGCCCGCGCCGCCGCGATCAACATCGTGCCGACCTCCACCGGTGCCGCCAAGGCGATCGGCCTGGTGCTGCCGGAGCTGAAGGGCAAGCTCGACGGCTACGCGCTGCGCGTCCCGACCCCGACCGGGTCCGCCACCGACCTGACCTTCGAGGCGGGCCGCGAGACGACCGTCGAAGAGGTCAACGCCGCTGTGCGGAAGGTCGCCGACGGGAAGTTCCTGCGCTACACCGAGGACCCGATCGTGTCCTCCGACATCGTCACCGACTCGGCGTCGTGCATCTTCGACTCCGGCCTGACCAAGGTCATCGGCAACCAGGTGAAGGTCGTCGGCTGGTACGACAACGAGTGGGGCTACTCCAACCGGGTGGTCGACCTCGTGCAGCTCGTCGGGCAGAGCCTCTGACCCTGCCCTGAACCCTTCCGGAGGAAACGAAACGCCATGCGAACGATCGACGACCTGGGTGCCCTCTCGGGCAAGACCGTGCTCGTCCGAAGCGACCTCAACGTCCCGCTGAACGCTGAAGGCCAGATCACCGACGACGGGCGGGTGCGCGCGTCGGTGCCGACGATCAAGCGCCTCACCGACGCGGGTGCCCGGGTCGTCGTGTGCGCACACCTCGGGCGGCCCAAGGGCGCGCCCGAGCCGAAGTACTCCTTGCGTCCGGTCGCGGACCGGCTGTCCGAACTGCTCGGTTTCTCAGTGCTTTTCGCCACCGACACGGTGGGGGAGTCGGCGAACGAAACCGTCGACAAGCTGCACAAGGGCGAGGTCGCGCTGCTGGAGAACCTCCGGTTCAACCCGGGGGAGACCAGCAAGGACGACGCCGAGCGGGGTGCCTTCGCCGACCAGCTGAGTCACCTGGCGGACGCTTACGTCTCGGACGGTTTCGGTGTGGTGCACCGCAAGCAGGCCAGCGTCTACGACATCGCACAGCGGCTGCCGCGTGCGGCCGGCGGTCTCGTCGAGACCGAGGTCAGCGTGCTCGGCCGGCTCACGACGTCACCGGAGCGCCCGTATGCCGTGGTGCTCGGCGGTGCGAAGGTCAGCGACAAGCTCGGCGTGATCGAGAACCTCCTCGGCAAGGCCGACCTGCTGCTCATCGGCGGTGGCATGGTCTTCACCTTCCTGGCTGCGCAGGGCCACGAGGTCGGCAAGAGCCTGCTCGAGGAGGACCAGATCGAGCGGGTCAAGGGCTACCTGGCCGACGCCGAGCAGCGCGGTGTGCAGATCGTGTTGCCGACCGATGTCGTGGCAGCGACCGCGTTCTCCGCCGACGCCGACCACGAGGTCGTGGCGGCGGACGCCATACCCGCAGACCGGATGGGCCTGGACGTCGGTCCGGAGTCCGCGAAGAAGTTCGCCGACGTGATCCGCAGTGCAAAGACCGTCTTCTGGAACGGCCCGATGGGTGCGTTCGAGATGCAGCCGTTTGCCGAAGGCACCAAGGTCGTCGCGCAGGCGCTGGCTGACGTGACGAAGGACGGGTCGCTGACCGTCGTCGGTGGCGGTGACTCCGCGGCAGCAGTCCGGCAGCTGGGTTTCGCGGACGACGACTTCGGGCACATCTCGACCGGTGGCGGCGCGAGCCTGGAATTGCTGGAGGGCAAGGACTTGCCCGGCCTGAGCGTGTTGGAGGACTGAATCATGGCTGACTCGAGGGACACATCGAAGGACAGCTCGTCAGCGCGGACGCCGCTGATCGCGGGCAACTGGAAGATGAACCTGGACCACCAGCGGGCAACCGTCGTGGTGCAGAAGCTGGACTGGACGCTGCAGGACAAGAAGCACGACCACGACGAGACCGAGGTCGCGGTCATCCCGCCGTTCACGGACCTGCGCTCGGTGCAGACACTGATCGACGGTGACCGGCTGAAGCTCCGGCTGGGGGCGCAGGACCTGTCGCCATACGACTCGGGTGCCTACACCGGGGACATCTCCGGTGAGTTCCTCGCCAAGCTGGGTTGCAGCTATGTCGTGGTCGGGCACAGCGAGCGACGCACCATCCACAACGAGACCGACGAGACGGTCAACGCGAAGGTCAAGGCCGCGCTGCGGCACGAGCTGTCGCCGATCCTGTGCGTGGGCGAAGAACTCGAGGTCCGCAAGGAGAACGGTCAGGTCGAGCACATCGTGGTGCAGTTGCGTGCGGCGCTCGAGGGCATCTCCGCCGACGACGTGACGTCGGTCGTCGTCGCCTACGAGCCCATCTGGGCGATCGGGACCGGTGAGGTCGCGACCCCGGACGACGCCCAGGAGGCGTGCGCCGCGCTGCGCGACACCGTGGCCGAGCTCTACTCCGGTGACGTGGCCGACCAGGTCCGCTTCCTGTATGGCGGATCCGTCAAGTCCGGCAACGTCGCATCGATCATGGCGCGTGACGACGTCGACGGTGCACTGGTCGGGGGAGCGTCGCTGGACCCGGCAGAGTTTGCCGCGATCTGCCGGTTCAAGGCACACCAGGGCGCCATCAGCTGACGAAGCACCTGCCCTCGGCGTGTAATCTTGTCCGAGGTGCTCGAGGGCACCGCCGGTAGTTTCTCGAATTCTCTCGATGTAAAGGTGAGTCTCCAGCGTGGACGGCATGCGCATCGCGCTCCAGGCGGTCGTGGTCATCAGTGGCCTGTTCCTGGTCCTGTTGATCCTGATGCACAAGGGCAAGGGCAGCGGCCTGTCCGACATGTTCGGTGGCGGCGTCAGCAGCAGCCTCGGTGGCTCGTCCATCGCGGAGAAGAACCTCAACCGGCTGACGATCCTCGCCAGCATCATCTGGTTCCTCGCGGTCATTGGCCTCGGCCTGGTCGCGCGCTTCCAGTAGCAGCGACGGGAATCACTCACCGTAGAATTTCGGACCTCGTCAAGGAGTAATCGTGGCCGGTGGCAATGCAATTCGGGGTAGTCGAGTCGGTGCAGGCCCGATGGGCGAGGCCGAGCGCGGTGAGGCGGCGCCTCGAGTCGTTGTGTCCTACTGGTGTTCCAACGGCCACGAGACCCGCCCGAGTTTTGCGCAGGAGCCGGGTCTCGCGGTGCCGGAGACCTGGGACTGCCCCCGCTGCGGGTTCCCGGCCGGCCAGGACCAGGCAAACCCGCCGGCCCCGCCGCGCGCCGAGCCCTACAAGACGCACCTGGCGTATGTGAAGGAGCGGCGGTCCGACGAGGAGGGCGAAGTCATCCTCGACGAGGCGATCGACACCCTCCGCCAGCGCGGCCTGATCACCTGATCCACCGCCCACCCCTTTGCGCGAGTGACGGCTTCCTCGCCGAGTGACGGTGAAATCTCACCGTCACTCGACGATTTCGCCGTCACTCGACGTCGTTCATCGAGCACCCGTCACTCGCTGCCGGGTTGAGCATCGCCTGCTGCCCGCAGATCGGCGATACAGATCTTCTGCATCCCCATCAGTGCCTGTATGGCGCCCGGCCCGCTCATCAGCTCGCCGAGGTTCGCGGGGATGATCTGCCAACTCACGCCGAACTTGTCCTTGCACCACCCGCACTGCTCGGCATCGGGCACGGCCGATAGCGCCTGCCAATAGCGGTCGATCTCCGCCTGATCGGCGCACGGGACCGTGAACGACACCGCCTCGGTGAAGGTGTACACGGGGCCGCCGTCGAGACAGGTGAACTGCACGCCGTTCAGGGTGAACCGGCCATTGAGGACCTTGCCCGACATACCCTCGAAGTGCTCGTTCAGCGACTCATCCGGATAACGCTCGATCGAGTCGATGTGTGAGTCGGGGAAGAGGTCGACGTAGAAGTTCATCGCCTCCTCCGCGTTGTCGTGGAACCACAGCGACGGCTGAATCCCCGTCATCACAGGCCTCCCTCGCTCAGCAGGGCGTCGAGTTTGGCGTAACCGTCATTCACGCCGACCTCCATGTCACTGGCCAGCCAGCCGTCGCGGGCCTCCATCGAGTCGACCAGCGACTGCGCGTGCAACCGGGTGCGACCGTCGCCGAGGTCGTCGAAGGTGAGCGTCTCCAGCGAGACTCCCTCCGGCATCGCCTCCCAGGTGAAGGTCTGCACGATGCGGGTGTCGCTGACCTCGTGGAAGCAGCCGCGGAAGGCGAACTCCTCGTCGCCCCGTGTGTTGAGGAACCGCCAGCTGCCGCCGGTGCGGGCATCCCAGTAGTCAATGGTCGTGGTGATGTCGTCCGGTCCGACCCATCTCGCGTAGAGTTCCGGGTCGGTGTGCGCTTTGAGCAGCTGAGCGGGAGTTGCGTTGAAATCCCTGGTGATTCGGATGATCGGGAGCTGCTCGTCCGCCTCGATGACGGCCTCGGGACATGTCGTGGTGTTCATGATGCGTTGCCTTCCATGGTGGTCTGGTCGCGTCCGTTGAGTTCGTCGAGCACAGCGTCCAACCGCTGGTATCGCGCCTCAGCCTGACGTTGGTAGCGCTCGATCCATTTGGTCATCAGGTCGAAGATCTCCGCCTCGAGATGTGCCGGTCGGCACTGGGCTTGCCGGGTGCGAGTGACCAGGCCGGCGCCCTCGAGCACCTTCAGGTGCTTGGAGACAGCCTGGACGCTCACGTCGTATGGCGCAGCCAGCTCGCTGAGCGTGGCGTCGCTCTCGGTGAGCCGCGCGACCATGTCGCGTCGCGTCGGGTCGGCGAGTGCTGCGAACACCTGCGAGAGCTGATCCATCGGAACCTCATTTCCATTCATCAACCAAATGGTTGAGTACGAAGAGCCTGACACGTGTGCCTGCCATTTCGTCAACCATTTGGTTGAATAGGGCGTTGAGGAGGACTTTGAAGACCTGGGCGCTCGAGCTGATCGGCCGACAGACGGAACCCGACGCCGGTGAGGGCACGTCGATGGTGTGAACCATCCACACGGCACGAAACCGAGGGTTTTCCGATGAGCTACAACGATCCGTATGCGCAGGGCGGCCGGCCGCAGGGGTATGGCGGGCAGGCGCCGCAAGGCACGCACGGCCCGCAAGGCGGCTACGGGCAACCGCAATTCGCGCCACAGGGATTTGCCGGCCAGCCCTACCTGAGCGGGCCGTACCAGCCCGGCGGCCCGGTGCGACCGCAACTGGCCAGCTGGGGACAGCGCGTCGGTGCCTACCTGATCGACGGACTCGTGGCGCTGCCGGCATATCTGCTGCTCATCCCGGGCTACGTCATGATGTTCTCCGCGATGGAGACGACCACCGACTGTGGCTCGGGCTACTGCCACTCGACAACCTCCGGGTCGCCGTCGCTCCTCTCCTACCTGCTGATCTTCCTCGGTGCTCTCGTGGTCTTCGGCATCCAGATCTGGAACCGATGGATCAAGGGCGGCCGGGGGCAGTCGATCGGCAAGAAGGCTGTCGGCATCTCGCTGCTCGATGAGGCATCCGGCCAGCCGATCGGCGGTGGCTCGGCGTTCGTGCGCGACCTGGCGCACATCCTGGACGGCATGGTCTGCTACCTCGGCTACCTGTGGCCGCTCTGGGACGACAAGCGGCAGACCTTCGCCGACAAGATGATGAGCACGGTCGTCGTCCAAGGACCGCCTCCCGGCAAGCAGCCTTGACCGGATCCGGCGCTGACCCGGCGTGGATGACGGGTCAGGTGCGGGCAATGGCTATCCTTGGACGGTCATACGCATCATCGGCGCGCCTGGCTCGTTCTGCGCCACACGGGGGGTCTCTTCATGAACGCGCTGTTCCGCGCCCGACGACAGTCGCGACTGGGCCATGACGCACCGCATCCGCTGCGTCACTGGTTTGTCAGTGCGACGGCGGTTTTCGTGATCACCGGGTTGTTGGTCGTGGGCGTCTCGCTGCACCGGGCATCATCCAGTGTCGACGCGTTCTACGACCCGCCGAAGTCCGTGCCGCAGAAGCCCGGACGACTGCTGAGCGCCGAGCCGTTCACCAAGGGCATCCCGGACACCGCTCGGGCGTGGCGGATCCTCTACACGACCACCAGGCAGGACGGACGGTCGGCGGTTGCCAGCGGCATCGTGGTCCTCGGCAAGCATGCGCCGGCCGGTCCGCGTCCGGTGCTCGCCTGGGCCCATGGCACGTCCGGCTATGCCCGGCCGTGCGCTCCCAGTCTCTACTCGCAGCCGTGGGGTTCCGGCATACGCGACGAGCTCAGTGCCGTCATCCGGCACCACTGGCTGCTGGTCGCCCCCGATTACACCGGCCTCGGCACATCGGGCTCGCAGCCCTATCTGATCGGCCAGGGGGAGGGGCGCTCCGTGCTGGACGCGGTGCGCGCCGCCCGGCAGCTGCGGCACGTCTCGGTCTCGAAACGCACTGTCCTGTGGGGCCTTTCGCAGGGAGGAGGTGCCGCGCTGTGGACGCGCCAGATCCAGCGCTCCTACGCGCCCGACGTCCCGCTCACCGGGGTGGCGGCCATCGCGCCGACCAGCGACATGCCTGCTCTCGCACGGCATTTCAACTCCATCCCGAAGGGCATGGTCTTCATGGCCTTCGTGCTGAAGGCATACGCAGCGGAGTACGCCGATGTCCGTGTCGCCGACTATGTCGACCCGGCCGGCAACAAGCTCGTCAGAGGTGCTTCGGAGCGCTGCCTGCGCACCGCGGAGACGTATGTCGCCCAGGCGGTGTCGAAGGGCGCGACCGCTCCGCTGCTCAACCGGGAGCCGACCGACGGCGCACTCGGACGCCGGCTGCACGAGAACACCCCGGTCGCCATCGATCCGACGCCGCTGCTGATTGCGCAAGGCGGCGCGGACAAGTTGGTGCCCGCCGGGGTGCAGCGCGCCTACGCGCGGGGGATGTGTGAGCGTGGCCAGCAGCTGGACTACCGGCAATATGCCGGCCGTGGCCACGGCGGGGTTGCGCGCGGCGATTCGCCGCTGCTGCCGCAGCTGATCAGCTGGACCGAGCACCGGCTGGCGGGAGTCCCGGCCGCCGATTCGTGCGCGAAACTGACGTCGGCCGGCTAGCGTCAGCCGTGCGACAGCTCGGCCGCTGCATCGTCGTCGAGCCACCAGATCGTGGCGTCCTGGCCGTGCACGCCGGCGGCGGGCACATCCCAGCGACTCGCGCCGGGCACGTGCGCCGCGGCGACAGCCGATGCCTTTTCGCTGCCGGCGACCAGGAGCCAGACCTGTCGGCTGCGGCCCAAGCACTCGAACGTCAGTGACACCCGGTCCGGCGGCGGCTTGGGGGAGTCGTGCACCGCGATCGCAATGGCGTCCTCGGTGCGCTGCGCAGGATGATGCGGGAAGAGTGACGCGACGTGACCGTCCGGGCCCATGCCCAGCATGACGACGTCGAACATGCCATCTCCCGGCTTCGGCGCGCGGATCGCGTCGGAGTATGCCGCGGCGCTCTCCTCCGCGGACGCAGCGCTGTCCGAGCCGGCGACGCGGTGGATGTGCTCGGCAGGCACCGGCAATGCGGACAGCGCCGCATTGTCGGCCTCGAGGTCGTTGCGGTCACTGTCGCCGGCCGGGACGAAACGCTCGTCGCCCCACCAGAAGTGCACTGCCGACCAGTCGATGCCCTCAGCCCCGGGCAGGGACTGCAAGGACTGCCCGCCCATCGACCCGCCGGTCAGCACAATGTGAGCAACGCCGCGATCCTGTTGCGCCGCAACGATTTCGGTGACCAACTGATCAGAGACATCCTTGCCGAGCTCGTCCTTGGTCGCACGGCGTTCGATCGTCATCATTCATCCTCCTCGCGGTGCCGTCACCGCTTCTTCGCCGGGGACCGCACGTCGGTGACGAGCGGCAGACCCTTGACCAACGCTTGCCGATAGACCTCGTCACCGCCGAGCCGACTGAGCTCCTCGGCGAGTGACTCTGCCGTGCCCGGTCGCGTGAGGTCCAGCAGACGTTCGGGCTGTCCCGGTTGGGTCAGCGTGCCCATCCCGCGGTCCGGGCGCACCAACTCGATCGGTCCCGACGTGCGCTCCATGCGCACAGTGACCAGGCCGGTGCCGGGGGCGGAGCGAGCACGCCGCACCGGGCACTTCAGCCGGACGGCGAGCCAACCCGCCACCAGGTCGGTGCTGGCCGAGTCCGAGGCGCCCGTCACGGTCACCGAGGTGACCTGCTCGTACGGCGGCAGGTCCAGCGCGGCAGCGAGCAACCCGCGCCACCTCGTGGTGCGCGACCACGCCATGTCGGTGTCGCCTCGGGCGTAGTCGGCACGCCTGCGCTGCAACGCTTTTCGCGGGTTCTTCGCAAGGGACGCATCGGTGATGCGCCGCTCGGAGAGCTGCCCGATGGGAGAGGTGGCAACATCCTTCGCCTCACCCGGCCACCAGGCGACGACCGGCGTGTCCGCGGCCAGCAACGGGGTCACGACACTGGCCCCGTGCTTGGTCAGCTCGCCATACATGCGCAGCACGATGATCTCGCTGCCACCGGCGTCGGTGCCGACGCACACCTGTGCGTCGAGCCGACTCGCGCCACGGGCGCTGCCGGAGACCAGGGCGATGATGCGGCTGGGATGCTGGCGCGTGGCGTGGATCGCCGCGTCGATCGCTTCGTCCGCGTCGGCCTCGTCGACCACGATGATCAGGGTCATCACCCGACCGAGCGTCATCGTGCCGCTCTCGTTGCGCAGCTTGACCAGCTGCTTGCTGATGGCCTTCGTCGTCGTGTCGGACAGTTCGTTGATCACGGCAGCCTCCACACACGTCCGTCGCGGGCGAGCAGGTCATCTGCGCTCTGCGGCCCCCAACTGCCCGACTCGTAGCTCTCCGGCACACCCTTGCGTGCCCAGAAGCGTTCGACCGGGTCGAGGATGCGCCAGGACGACTCGACCTCCTCGTGCCGCGGGAACAACGGCGGCTCGCCGAGCAGCACATCCAGGATGAGGCGTTCGTAGGCCTCCGGACTGGACTCGGTGAAGGCACTGCCGTAGCCGAAATCCATTGTCACGTCACGGACTTCCATCGATCCCGCCCCAGGGACCTTGGAACCGAAGCGGATGGTGGTGCCCTCGTCGGGCTGCACCCGGATGACGATGGCGTTCTGTCCGAGCTCCTCGGTGGCCGTGTCGGTGAAGGGCAGGTGCGGTGCGCGCTTGAAGATCACGGCGATCTCGGTGACGCGCTTGCCCAGGCGTTTGCCGGTGCGCAGGTAGAACGGCACTCCGGCCCATCGCCGGGTGCGCACGTCGAGCTTGAGCGCGGCATACGTCTCGGTGGTCGACTCGGGGTCGATGCCGTCCTCGTCGAGGTAGCCGACGACCTTCTCGCTGCCCTGCCAGCCGGCGGTGTAACGCCCGCGCGCCGTCGCTGTCGACAGGTCGTCGGGCAACCGGACGGCGGCCAGCACCTTCTCCTTCTCGGCGCGCAACTCGTTGGCACCGAAGGAATTCGGCTGCTCCATCGCGGTCAGCGCGAGCAACTGCAGCAGGTGGTTCTGTATGACGTCGCGCGCCGCTCCGATGCCGTCGTAGTAACCCGCACGACCTGCGATGCCGATGTCCTCGGCCATCGTGATCTGCACGTGGTCCACGTAGTGGGAGTTCCAGACCGGCTCGAAGAGCTGGTTCGCGAAACGCAGCGCCAGCAGGTTCTGGACGGTCTCCTTGCCGAGGTAGTGGTCGATGCGGAAGATCGCATCGGCCGGAAACACCCGCTCCAGAGTGGCGTTCAGCTCGCGGGCGCTGGTCAGGTCGTGCCCGAACGGCTTCTCGATGACAACGCGGCTCCAGGAGCCGTTGCGTGGTCGCGCCAAGCCGGACCGGTCCAGCTGGGAGCAGACCTGGTCGAAAGCTCCCGGCGGGATCGACAGGTAGAACGCGGTGTTGCCGCCGGTGCCGCGTTCCTCGTCGAGCGCCTGCAGCGTCCGGGACAGCTGGTCGAACGCGTCGTCGTCGTCGAAACTGCCGCGGACGAAACGCAGGCCCTCACAGAAGTTGCGCCAGGTCTCGGCACGGAACGGCGTGCGCGCCCCCGCACGCACGGCCTCCTCGACCACCCGGGCGAATTCCGCGTCATCCCAGTCGCGGCGGGCGAAACCGACCAGCGCGAAACCGGGCGGCAGCAGGCCCCGGTTGGTCAGGTCGTAGATCGCGGGCAGCAGCTTCTTGCGGGCCAGATCGCCGGTCACGCCGAACATCACCAGGGCACACGGACCGGCGATCTGGGGGAGCCGACGGTCGTCGGCCTGCCGCAACGGGTTGCTGCCGCGAGTGACGCGGGCAGGACTCATGGCAGGTCCCGACTACGTCGGGTCCTGCCATTCGACTGAGTTGTTGTTCCTTCGCTGCGCTCACTCATGAGGACGTGACCTCCGCAATCGCCTGCTGCAGTTGTGCCAGGCCGGCCTCGTGATCGGTGAGGTTGAGCCGCAGCACCGGGCGACCGTGCTCGGCCAGCACCTTGGCGTCCCCGCCGGACTGGGAGTCGATGAAGTCACCGAAGGTGAACTCACGTCCCGGGATCGACAGGTCCTGGTTGGCGGCCGTGGTGATCTGCAAGTAGATCCCGTCGGCCGGTCCGCCCTTGTGGTATTGCCCCGTGGAGTGCAGGAAACGCGGCCCGAAGCCGAACGTCACCGGACGAGACAGCTTGCGCGCCAACGGGACTCGCACGTCAGCCAGGGACTGATCGGCGACCCGGTCGACGTAGGCCATCACGGCCAGGTAGCCGTCGTCGGGCAACTGCGCGAACAGCGCCTGCAGTGCCTCGCCGGTCGTGCTCGCGTCGCCGAGGAAGTCCGGTCCGGCGCTGCGCACCTCGATCGCACCATCGGTGTATGCCGGTGCGGCGACCGAGCCGGTGCCGGCATCGAGCAGATCCCGGGCCGCAGCCTTGGCGCTCTCGACGTCGGGCTGGTCGAACGGGTTGATCCCGATCAACCGACCGGCGGTCGCAACCGCGGTCTCCCACAGCAGCATCGCGCCGCCGAGCGAGCCGCCGACGTTGACCACGGCGTCACCGGACGGCTGCGACTCGTCGTCGGCAGCCACCAGCCGCACATAGAGCTCGTCCGAGAGCTGGTCGCCGCTGGGGGAGTCGCCGACGACGACGGGCAGCAGACCCTTGCCGTCCTTGCCGGTGCTCTCGGCGATCAGTTGCTCGGTCCAGTCGCCGAAACCGACGGCGGCGGTGCCGGCGTCGATCAGCACGACCTTGTCCCGGACCGGGCGGGTGCCGCCGAGCGCGGCGCCCAGACGCAAACCCGGGTTGCTCTCGTCGTCGGCGGACAACACGTCGGTCACCGCCGCCGCCTCGTCCAGCAACCGGCCGATGTCTGCGCCGGCCAAGCCGCTGGGCACCAGCCCGAAAGCGGTCAGCGCCGAGTAGCGACCGCCGACACCCGGGTCGGCGTTGAAGACGGCGTAGCCGGACTCGCGGGCCTGCTTGTCCAGCGGGCTCCCGGGATCGGTCACGACCACGATGCGCTCGGCCGGGTCGATCCCGGCGTCCTGGAAGGCCTTCTCGTAGGCACGCCGCTGGGAGTCGGTCTCGACCGTCGAACCGGACTTGGACGAGACCACGATGACGGTCTCCTGCAGCCGGTCCTCCACGGCAGCCCGGACCATGTCCGGTTGCGAGGAGTCCAGGACGGTGAGGGCGACTCCGTCGGACGCACAGATGACCTCCGGCGCGAGCGACGAGCCGCCCATGCCGCAGAGCACGACACGGTCAAGACCCTGCTGCGCGAATTTGGCTCGCAATGCTTCGATCTCGGCGACCATCGGCCGCGAGGACGACGCGAGACCCACCCAGGACAGGCGCTTGCCGGCCTCCGACTCCGCCGCAGGACCCCACAGGGTGGCGTCCTGCGCGAAGAGCTTGCCGGCGAAACCGTCGGACACCAGCTGCGGGACGTGGGCGGCGATGGCATCCGCCGCCCCGCCGACAGCGGTCACGACAAGCCCGGTCACGCCGACGCTCCGGCCTTGTCCAGCTCGCTCTTGATCGAGCCGAGCAACTCCTCCCAGGACTTGTCGAACTTGCTCAACCCCTCGTCCTCGAGCAGCTGCACCACCTCGTTGTAGGAGATGCCCAGCTTCTCCAGCGCGTCGAGCACGGCGGCCGCGTCGGCGTAGTTGCCGGTGACCTGGTCGCCCTGCACGCCACCGTTATCGGCAAGCGCATCAAGGGTTTTCGGCGGCATGGTGTTGACCGTGTCCTTCACCGCGAGGTCCACGACATACATGGTGTCGGGGTATGCCGGGTCCTTGACGCCGGTGGACGCCCACAGCGGGCGCTGCAGGTGCGCGCCGGCGTCCGCCAGGCTCTGCCAGCGCGGGGTGCTGAAGACTTCCTCGAACGCCTGGTAGGCGAGCCGGGCGTTGGCGACACCCGCCTTGCCCTTGAGCGCCGTGGCCTCCTCGCTGCCGATCGCGTCCAGGCGCTTGTCGATCTCGGAGTCGACCCGGGAGACGAAGAACGATGCGACCGAGCGGATCTGCGACAGGTCCTTGCCGGCCTCCTTCGCCTGCTCGAGGCCGGTGAGGAAGGCGTTCATCACACCGCGGTAGCGCTCCAGCGAGAAGATCAGCGTGATGTTGACGTTGATGCCCTCGGCGGTCGCGGCGGCGATCGCCGGCAGGCCCTCGGCGGTCGCCGGGATCTTGATCATCACGTTGGGGCGGTCGACCTTGGCCCACAGCTGCTTCGCCTGGGCGATGGTGCCCTCGGTGTCACGGGCCAGACCCGGCTCCACCTCGATGGACACGCGGCCGTCGCGACCGTCGGTCGCGTCGTAGACCGGGCGCAGCACGTCACACGCGGTGCGAACGTCCTCGGTGGTGATCTCGAAGACGGCGTCGTTGACGGAGGTGCCCGCCGACGCGAGCTGCGCCACCTGATCGTTGTATGCCGAGCCGTCCGACAGCGCGGACGCGAAGATCGTCGGGTTGGTCGTGACGCCGACGACGTTCTTGTCCTCGGCGAGCTTCGCCAGGTCGCCGTCGGCGATCAGCGCGCGGCTCAGGTCGTCCAGCCAGATCGAGACGCCGAGGTCACTCAGTGCCTGTGTGTTCGTGTTTGCCATCTTCAGTTGCCTCCTGTAGCTGCCTGAACGGACTCCTGCGCCGCGGACACCACGGCGTCCACGGTGAAGCCGAATTTCTCCATCAGCTCGGCGCCGTCGGCGCTGGCGCCGAAGTGGTCGATGCCGACCATCCGTCCGGCGTCGCCGACGATGTCGCGCCAGCCGAACGTGGTCGCGGCCTCGATGCTGACTCGCGCCTTCACTGATGCCGGGAGCACTTGCTCGCGGTAGGTGGCGTCCTGGGCCGCGAACCACTCGCGGCTCGGCATGGACACCACACGAGCTTCAACGTTCTTTTCGCCCAAAGCCTTCCGGGCCTCCAGCGCGAGGCTGACCTCCGAACCCGTCGCCACCAGGATGACGTCCGGTGTGCCGTCGGTGTCGGCCAGGACGTAGGCGCCACGCGCAACGCCTTCGGCCGAGGCGTATTCGGTGCGGTCCAGCGTCGGCAGCGCCTGCCGCGACAGGATGAGTCCGGCGGGGCGGTCGGTGTGCTCCAGGATGGTGCGCCATGCGACGGCGGTCTCGTTGGCGTCCGCAGGCCGCACGACGTCCAGGTCCGGTATGGCGCGCAGCGCCGCCAGGTGCTCGATCGGCTGGTGCGTCGGGCCGTCCTCACCGAGACCGATCGAGTCGTGCGTCCACACGAACGTGACCGGGATGCGCTGGATGGCAGCTAGCCGGACGGCCGGGCGCATGTAGTCGGAGAAGACCAGGAAGGTGCCGCCGTAGGGGCGGGTCAGGCCTTCGAGCGCGATGCCGTTGAGCGCCATACCCATGGCGTTCTCCCGGATGCCGAAGTGCAGCGTGCGGCCGTAGGGACCGCCCTTCCACTCGTCGGTCTGCCACTCCTCGGGCACGAAGCTCGGCTCGCCGTCCATCGTGGTGTTGTTGGAGCCGGCCAGGTCGGCCGAGCCGCCCCACAGCTCCGGCAGCACCGGCGCGAGTGCGGTGAGGACCTTGCCGGACGCGGCGCGGGTGGCGATGCCCTTGGCGTCGGCCTCGAAGGTGGGGATCGCGGCTGCGAAGTCTGCGGGCAGCTCTCGCCCGACGAGGCGGTCCAGCAGCTTCGCGCCGTCGGGGTTGGCGTCGCGCCAGGCGTTGTATGCCTTGTCCCACTCGGCGTGCGCCTGCTGCCCGCGGTCCTTGACCTTGCGGGTGTGCTCGATGACCTCGTCCTCGACCTGGAAGCTCTTGTCCGGGTCGAAGCGGAGGAGCTTCTTGGTGCCGGCGACCTCGTCATCGCCGAGCGCGCTGCCGTGTGCCTTGCCGGTGCCCTGCTTGGTCGGTGCCGGCCAGGCCAGGATGGTGCGCAGGCAGATCATCGACGGCTTGTCGGTGACCGACTTGGCCTGCTCGATCGCGGCCAGCAGGTCGTCGACGTTCTCGGTGTAGCTGTCGCGGTCGCTGTCCGGCTTGGCGCCCGGGCGCCAGTCGACGGTCTGCACGTGCCAGCCGTATGCCGCGTAGCGTCCTGCGACGTCCTCGGTGAACGACACGTCGGTGTCGTCCTCGATGGAGATCTGGTTCTGGTCGTAGAAGGCGATGAGGTTGCCCAGCTGCTGGTGACCGGCGAGCGAAGCTGCCTCTGCCGAAACGCCTTCCATCAGGTCACCGTCGGACGCGATGACCCAGACGTGGTGGTCGAACGGGCTCTCGCCGGGGGCCGCGTCCGGGTCGAGCAGGCCGCGCTGGCGGCGCTGCGCCATCGCCATACCGGTCGCGGAGGCGATGCCGGAGCCGAGCGGTCCGGTGGTGATGTCGACGCCGTCGGTGTGGCCGTACTCCGGGTGCCCGGGGGTGAGCGACTCCCAGGTGCGCAGTGCCTCGAGGTCGGCCAGCTCCAGCCCGTAACCGGACAGGTAGAGCTGGATGTACTGGGTGAGGCTGGAGTGTCCGCACGACAGCACGAAACGGTCCCGGCCGATCCAGTGCGGATCACTGGGGTCGATGCGCATGACGTTCTGGTAGAGCAGATAGGCCAGCGGGGCGAGGCTCATCGCGGTGCCCGGGTGGCCGTTGCCCTTCTTCTGCACGGCGTCGGCGGCGAGCACCCGGACGGTGTCGACCGCGCGGACGTCGACCGGGGTCCAGCCGGCGTTCGTGGCGATCGGGTCCGCGAGCGAGGAGTCGCGGCGTCCTGAGGTGGCTGTGGTGTCCTGGGTCACGGCAGATTACTCCCACGGATTGAACGAACATTGGCGTACTTTCCCGACCGAGCCTAGCCCCGGCACCCACACGACGGGCAACGTCCTTCGGCGGGATAGACTGCGAAGCGTCCAGGTGGTGACGTGCCCACCGGACACCAACCCCCACAGGCAACGGAAGTGACGAGAGTGACTGCGATCGAGCCGCGCTCCGCGGACGGCCAGGCCGCCACCGACCGCTCTCCGGGTGATGCTCCTCGCCGATCGTTCGGTGCCGTCGCGCGCGACTACCTCGCGCTGACCAAGCCACGCATCATCGAGCTACTGCTCGTCACGACGTTCCCGGTGATGTTCCTCGCCGATCGCGGGGTCCCGTCGGCGTGGCTCATCCTGGCCACCCTGATCGGCGGCTCGCTGTCGGCCGGCTCCGCGAACTCGCTCAACTGCTATCTCGACCGCGACATCGACCGGCTGATGCACCGCACCGAGGGCCGCCCACTGGCGACCGGTGCGATCACTCCGCGTGCCGGCCTGATCTTCGGCGTGACGCTCGGAGTCATCTCGGTGCTGTGGCTCGGACTCCTGGTCAACTGGCTGTCGGCGGCGTTGTCGTTCGGGGCCATCGTGCTCTACGTCGGCTTCTACACCCTGCTGCTGAAGCGGCGGACGTCGCAGAACATCGTGTGGGGCGGCATCGCCGGCTGTATGCCGACCCTGATCGGCTGGTCCGCGGTCACGGGCTCGCTGAGCTGGTCCGCGCTGATCCTCTTCCTGGTGGTGTTCTTCTGGACGCCGCCGCACTACTGGCCGTTGTCGATGCGCTTCCGTGACGACTACGCCAACGCCGGCGTGCCGATGCTGCCGGTGGTCGCCGAGGACGTCGCGGTGGCCAAGCAGATCGTCGCCTACACCTGGGTGACCGTGCTGTCCACGCTCGCGCTGGTGCCGGTCGGCGACATGGGCGTGATCTACACCGTCATCGCGCTCGTCTCCGGTGTGGTCTTCCTGCGCGAGGCGCACGTGCTGCTGCATCGGGCGCGCACCGGCGCGTCATACAAGGTGCTGAAGCCGATGCGGTTGTTCCACTACTCGATCAGCTACCTGACGCTCGTCTTCGTCGGCGTCGCGGTCGACCCGCTGGTGCACATCGTCTTCTGACCTGTCCGCTTGGCCCGCGCGGCCGCGTTGCCGGCCCGGCGCCGCTCAGCGTTCGCGCAGGCTGAGGACCGCCCAGGTCGTGGCGACGACCAGCAGGCTGGCCAGGATCATGTGGATCTCCACCAGGCCGGCAGGGACCTCCAGGAAGTACTGCGTGTAGCCGACGATGCCCTGCAGCACGATCACGCCGAGCACCCAGCCCCAGGCCCGTGGTGCCCTGGTATGACGGGCGACCAGCAGCGTCGCGACGAGCATGGCCACGACGAGCCCGGTCAGCAACATGACGGTGTCGGCGTGCAGCCAGGCGACGGTGCGCACGTCGATGCCCAGCCGAGCCGGGTGCTCCGCGTCGTCACCGGAATGCGGTCCGGCGCCGGTGACCAGGGTGCCGAGGAACAACACCACCGCGACGACGACAGCGGTCAGTGCGGCGAGCCAGCGCACCTCGCGCGGCACCAGCGAGCGTGGTGCGGCGTCGGTCTCCCGCGACCGGTAGACCAGCCAGGCCGAGGCAGCGACCAGCACCATCGAGGCGAGGAAGTGCCCGGCGACGATCGCGGGGTTCAGCCCGGTGCGCACCGAGATGCCGCCGACGACGGCCTGCACCGCGATGCCGAAGAGGATCCACGCGACCGGCGGCCAGAGGCCACGCCGGCCGGATCCCTTGCGCTGGTCGACGATGAGTGCGACGAGCAGTGCCACTGCGACGATGCTGACGACGCTGGTCATCGTGCGGTTGCCGAACTCGATGTATTTGTGCCAGGACTGCTCCTGGTGCTCGACCGGTGTGAGCGAACCGGGCACGCACTGCGGCCAGTCCGGGCAGCCCAGACCGCTAGCCGTCAGGCGGACCAGCCCGCCGGTCGCGACGATCAGCACCTCGACGACGAGGTTGAGCCAGAAGAGTCGGCGCAGCCACTCGGCGAGCGAGCTCCCCGACGGCGCGGGCGGCAGCGGCGACCAGGTCCCGCGGGTCCCCTCGGAGTCGGTGCGCGGTGCGGAGTCGGTGATCATCGGTCGTCCCATCGGAAGGTGGCGGCTGTGGCTGCGGTCGCGGCGGCTCCCCACAGGAGTAACACCAGCACCGGCTCGAGCAGCGAGTCGAACTGGCCGGTCATGGCGTCACGGAGGCCGTCACCCAGTGATCCGGACGGAAGCAGACGGATGATCGTGCCCACGGCGTCCGGGAACTGCTGGGTCGGCAGCAACAGGCCACCGACCCCCGCGAAGAGCACCCACAGCAGGTTGGCGACGGCGAGCACGGCCTCGGCCCGCAGCACGCCGGAGATCAGCAACGCGAGCGCGACCCAGGTCCACGTGCCGAGCAGCATGATCAGCAGCCCGACCAGCAGGCCCGGCACGTCGGGCTGCCAGCCGAAGCACGCACCGAGGATGCCCAGGACGACGGTCTGCAGCGCGACGACCGCGACGACGGCGATGGCCTTGCCGGCCAGCAGGCCGGAGCGGCCGAGTGGGGTGACTCCGAGCAGACGCAGCACGCCATACCTGCGGTCGAAGCCGGTGGATATGGCCTGCCCGGTGAACGCCGTGGACACCACGGCGAGCGCCAGGACACTGGGCACCACGATGTCGATGCGGCGCCCGGGACCGAGGTCGGGGGCGGTGCCGATCGCGAGCGCGACGAGAGCGATGGCCGGCAGCAGGAGCGAGACCAGCAGTTGCTCGCCGTTGGACAGCAGCGTGCGGACCTCGAAGCCCGCCTGGCTCCGCGCGCGCAGGGCGGGTGAGGTCATGTCGTCGTCTTCTTCGGGGATTTCTTCGGGGACGTCGACTTCGGGGTCGCCCGCGTCAACGAGAAGTAGGTGTCTTCGAGTCCGCCGGGCCCGCTGACCTCGGCGACGGTTCCCTCGGCCGCCACCGTCCCGGCGGCGACGATGATCACGCGGTCGGCGAGTCGGTCCGCCTCCTCGAAGGAGTGTGTGGTCACCACGACGCAGCAACCGCGGTCGCGGGTGCGTCGGACCAGGTCCCAGACGTCGAGGCGAGCATGCGGATCCAGCCCAGCGCTCGGCTCGTCGAGGAAGACCACCTCGGGCCGGCCGATCAGTGCGGCCGCGAGTGCCACGCGCTGCCGTTGCCCGCCGGAGAGGCGGCGCACGGACGTGCCGCCGAACTCGTTGATCCCGAGTTCGTCCACCAGGGCGGGGAATTCGTCGGTCGCGTCATACAGCCTGGCGATGTGCTGCAGGAGTCGCAGCGGCTTGACCGAGCCGGGCAGGCCGCCGTCCTGCAGCATCACGCCGACGCGACTGCGGTGTGCGGCCCCGGCGCCCCAGGGGTCGGTGCCCAGCACACGGATGGTGCCGGACTCCGGGCGGCGCAGGCCCTCGGCCATCTCCATGACGGAGGTCTTGCCGGCGCCGTTGGGTCCGAGGACACAGGTGATCGCGCCCTCCGGGGCCTGCCAGCTCATCTCGTCGAGGGCAAGCTTGCTTCCGTAGTGGTGCGTCACGCGGTCGACGACGACCTGCGGAACGGAAACACTCACGACGGACGAGTGTAGGTCGTGAAGCTGGTGCCACTTCCGCTGGCCTGTGGCGGGCGAAGTCACGAGGTAATCGCCAGGTTAGGCAAGCCTGGCTGGAAGAGGCACAGGTAATTACGTCACACTGATGTTGTGTTTTTCCCGGCCGGTGAGACCGGCACGCGTGAGCGCGTGCTGCGAACGATCTCCGAGCAAGGCCCCGTGACAGCGGCCGAGCTCGCGGATTCGCTTGGCCTCACACCGGCTGCGGTGCGCCGCCACCTGGATTGCCTGGCGCAGTACGAGCTGGTCGACGAGCACCAGCCGACCGGCGTGACCGAGCGCAAGCGTGGCCGTCCTGCGCGGGCCTTCGTGCTGTCGCCGGCAGGACATGCGCGGTTGCGCGGTGACTACGACTCGCTCGCCGGGTCCGTGTTGCGCTTCCTGCGCGAGAATGCCGGCGAGGAGGCCGTCACCGAGTTCGCCCGGCGGCAGGCCGAGGCGATTGCCGAGCAGGCGGCTCCAGTTGTGGAGTCGGCCGGCCGCGACATCGACGACCGCACCCAGGCGCTCGCCGAGGCATTGACCGATCAGGGTTTCGCGGCGACAACCCGCCCTGTCGGGAATGACACACCGTTGGCGGGGGTTCAACTGTGTCAGGGACATTGCCCTGTGCAGCACGTCGCCACGGAGTTTCCCCAGTTCTGCGAGGAAGAAGCAAAGGCGTTCTCCCGGACACTCGGTGTCCACGTCCAGCGGCTGTCCTCGCTCGCACACGGCGACCACGTGTGCACCACGTTCGTTCCTACCCCGAATTCGTCAGCGACAGAAAGGGATTCGTGATGAGCACTATCGAGGAGCTCAACCCGGGACTGAAGGGCATCGGCCACTATGAATACGGCTGGGCCGACAGTGACGCCGCGGGTGCGAGCGCCCGACGCGGGCTCTCGCCCGAGGTCGTCGCCGACATCTCGAAGCGCAAGAACGAGCCCGACTGGATGCTGCAGCGTCGGATGAAGGCACTCAAGCTCTTCGACAAGAAGCCGATGCCCTGGTGGGGTTCGGACCTGAGCGGGATCGACTTCCAGAACATCAAGTACTTCGTGAAGTCGACCGAGCAGCAGGCCGAGACCTGGGAGGACCTGCCGGAGGACATCCGCAACACCTACGACCGGCTCGGCATCCCGGAGGCCGAGAAGCAGCGCCTGGTTGCCGGCGTCACCGCGCAGTACGAGTCCGAGGTCGTCTACCACCAGATCCGTGAGGACCTGGAGGCGCAGGGCGTCATCTTCGTCGACACCGACACCGGCCTGCGCGAGCACGAGGACATCTTCAAGGAGTACTTCGGCTCGGTCATCCCTGCCGGTGACAACAAGTTCGCCTCGCTCAACACCGCGGTGTGGTCGGGCGGCTCGTTCGTCTACGTCCCCAAGGGCGTCCACGTGGAGATCCCGCTGCAGGCCTACTTCCGGATCAACACCGAGAACATGGGCCAGTTCGAGCGGACCCTGATCATCGCCGAGGAGGGCTCCTCGGTGCACTACGTGGAGGGCTGCACGGCGCCGATCTACACCACCGCCTCGCTGCACAGCGCGGTCGTGGAGATCATCGTCAAGAAGAACGCGCGTGTTCGCTACACGACGATCCAGAACTGGTCCAACAACGTCTACAACCTGGTGACCAAGCGCACCATGGTTGAAGAGGGCGGCACCATGGAGTGGGTCGACGGCAACATCGGCTCCAAGGTGACGATGAAGTACCCCGCCTGCTTCCTGATGGGTGAGCACGCCAAGGGCGAGACCCTGTCCATCGCCTTCGCGGGTGAGGACCAGCACCAGGACGCGGGCGCCAAGATGGTGCACGCCGCCCCCAACACCAGCTCGACCATCGTCTCCAAGTCGGTGGCGCGCGGCGGCGGCCGCACGTCATACCGCGGCTTGGTGCAGGTGCTCGAGGGCGCCGAGCACTCCAAGAGCTCGGTGGTCTGTGACGCGCTGCTGGTCGACCAGATCAGCCGCTCGGACACCTACCCGTATGTCGACGTGCGTGAGGACGACGTCCAAATGGGTCACGAGGCAACGGTTTCCAAGGTCAGCGAGGACCAGATGTTCTATCTGATGTCCCGTGGCCTGACCGAGGAGGAAGCCATGGCGACCATCGTCCGCGGCTTCGTCGAGCCGATCGCGCGTGAGCTCCCGATGGAGTACGCCCTCGAGCTCAACCGGCTGATCGAGCTGCAGATGGAAGGCGCAGTCGGCTAGCACTGCTCCGACGACAGCGCTCCCACAAGCTCATTCCTGGAAGGAACAATTGACCCCCCGATGTCCCTGTTGACACCTGATGCGAAAACCCATGTCGACCCTGCCGCGCAGGCCTCGACACCGGAGAAGTCACGCGCCGAGCGCACGACGTCCTTCGACGTCGCCGACTTCCCGGTGCCGCACGGTCGCGAGGAGGACTGGCGCTTCACGCCGGTCGACCGACTGACCGGCCTGCTGGCCGAAGAACCGACCCAGGAGGGCGCGGTCACCGTGACCGTGTCCGACGAGTCCGTCGTCGGCGAGCCGCTGGCAGCCGGCGAAGGCGTCCGCGGCACCGCGCTGAAGCCGGGTGACCGTGCGTCGGTGCTGGCGCACACCGGCAGCGCCAAGGCACTGCACCTCAAGCTCGCCGCCGACACCGAGTACGACGAGCCGGTGCGCGTGCAGGTGCACGGCGCGACCGGCAAGCGGTCCAACGGGCACGTTGTGGTCGAGGCGGGAGCGAACGCCAAGGGCTTGGTGATCCTGGAGCACACCGGATCCGGTGAGCACACGGCCAACGTCGAGGTCGTCGTCGGCGACGGCGCGAACCTGACCGTCGTCAGCGTGCAGCAGTGGGACGACGACGCGCTGCACCTCGCCCAGCACGAAGCGCTGGTCGGTCGCGACGCGCACTACCGGCACATTGCGGTCACCCTGGGTGGCGCGATCGTGCGGATCAACTCCAACGTCAAGTACGACGGTCCCGGCGGCGACGCGACGTTGCTCGGCGTCTACTTCGCCGACGCCGGACAGCACCTGGAGCACCGGACCTTCATCGACCACAACGCGCCGCACACCAACTCGCTGGTCACCTACAAGGGTGCGCTGCAAGGCGATTCGGCGCACTCGGTGTGGGTGGGCGACGTCTTGATCCGCGCCGAGGCGGAAGGCATCGAGACCTACGAGCTGAACCGCAACCTGGTGCTCACCGACGGCGCGCGCGCCGACTCGGTGCCCAACCTGGAGATCGAGACCGGTGAGATCGCCGGTGCCGGTCACGCGAGCTCGACCGGACGCTTCGACGACGAGCAGTTGTTCTACCTGCAGGCCCGCGGCATACCCGAGCACGAGGCCCGTCGCCTCGTGGTGCGCGGGTTCTTCGCCGACGTCGTCAACAAGATCGGTGTCCCCGCGGTGGTCGACCCGTTGATGGACGCGATCGACGAGGAACTGGCCAGGGGCGCCAACGTATGAGCCAACCCGAGCAGGTGGCTGACGACGACTTCGTTCGCGTCTGCGCCTTGGACGAACTCCCCAAGGGCGAGCCCGCTCTGGCCGAGATCAACGGTGTCCGGGTCGCGATGGTGCTCGACGTCGAAGGTGTCGTGCACGCGGTCAACGACACCTGCAGCCACGCCAACGTCTCGCTGTCCGAAGGCGAAGTCGACGGCTGCACCATCGAGTGCTGGCTGCACGGCTCACGCTTCGACCTCAACACCGGAGTGCCCACCGGCCCGCCGGCGACCGTGCCCATTGCCGTCTACCCCGTACGCATCGAGGACGGTGACGTCTACGTCTCCGTTCCCGCGAGCTGATAAGAAAGAGCTGAAAATACATGTCAACGCTTGAGATTCGCGACCTGCACGTGTCCGTCGAGACCGACAAGGGCGCCAAGGAGATCCTCAAGGGCGTCAACCTGACCGTGAAGTCGGGGGAGACCCACGCGATCATGGGCCCGAACGGCTCGGGCAAGTCGACCCTGGCCTACAGCGTCGCCGGTCACCCCAAGTACATCGTGACCAGCGGCACCGTCACCCTCGACGGTGAGGACGTGCTGGCGATGAAGGTCGACGAGCGCGCCCGCGCAGGTCTCTTCCTGGCCATGCAGTACCCCGTCGAGGTGCCGGGTGTGACGGTCTCCAACTTCCTGCGGACCGCCAAGACGGCCCTGGACGGCGAGGCACCGAAGCTGCGCCACTGGGTCAAGGACGTGAAGCAGTCGATGACCGCCCTGCGCATGGACGACGGGTTCGCCGAGCGCGGTGTCAACGAGGGCTTCTCCGGTGGTGAGAAGAAGCGTCACGAGATCCTGCAGCTGGAGCTGCTGAAGCCGAAGATGGCGATCCTCGACGAGACCGACTCGGGTCTGGACGTCGACGCGCTGCGGATCGTGTCCGAGGGCGTCAACCGCGCCAAGGACTCCAGCGACCTCGGCATCATGCTGATCACCCACTACACGCGGATCCTGCGCTACATCAAGCCCGACTTCGTGCACGTCTTCGTCAACGGCCGGGTCGCCGAGGAGGGTGGCCCGGAGCTGGCCGACCGTCTCGAGGCCGAGGGCTACGACCGCTTCCTCGCCCCGGCTTCGGCCTGAGCGAGGCGAGCGGCTCACGGATCGGCATACAGGCGACATACACGGTGGGAGCGTAGGTAAGGAGATGGGCGACGTGAGCGGGTTCGACGTCGAGAAGGTGCGCGACGACTTCCCGATCCTGGCGCGCACAGTGCGCGACGGCAGGCCGCTGGTTTACCTCGACTCCGGTGCAACCTCGCAGAAGCCGCGTCAGGTGCTCGACGCCGAGCGCGACTTCTACGAGCAGCACAACGCCGCGGCACACCGCGGAGCTCATCAGCTCGCCGAGGAAGCGACCGAGGCCTTCGAGGGTGCCCGGGAGACGGTGGCGCGTTTCGTCGGTGCCGATGCCGGTGAGGTCGTCTTCACCAAGAGTGCGACCGAGTCGCTCAACCTGGTCGCCTACGCGTTCAGCAACGCATCGGCGGTCCGGCCGGAGGACGGCAGTCAGATACAAGATGCGCTCGAAGGTGAGGAACGAACCTTCGACGCATCAGGTGAGCTGGGCATCTCCGGTGCCGACCCGGCGGTGACCGACCGGTTCCGCATCGGACCCGGGGACGAGATCCTGATCACCGTGATGGAACATCACGCCAACCTCGTGCCGTGGCAGGAGCTGGCGCGGCGCACCGGTGCGACGTTGCGGTGGCTCGAGGTGTCCGAGCAGGGCGAGCTCGACGTGGCTGCCGCACGGAAGATGCTCGCTCGGCCGGAGACCAAGGTGTTTGCCTTCGCGCACGTGTCCAACGTGCTCGGCACCATCAACCCGGTGCGTGAACTCGCAGCGATCGCACGGGGGCTCAACGTGCTGACGGTGCTGGACGCATGCCAGTCGGTGCCGCACCTGCCGGTCGACTTCGCGGAGCTCGGCGTCGACTTCCTCGCGTTCAGCGGGCACAAGATGCTCGGTCCGTATGGCGTGGGTGTCCTCGTCGGGCGGCGGGAGCTGCTGGACTCGATGCCGCCCTTCCTTTACGGCGGGTCGATGATCGAGCTGGTCACGATGGAGGGCTCGACCTACGCGCCGCCGCCGCAGCGCTTCGAGGCCGGCGTGCCCAACGAGTCGCAGGCGGTGGGACTTGCTGCGGCGTGTGACTACCTGTCCGCGCTCGGCATGGACGCGGTGGCCGCACACGACCGCACGATCACCCAGGCCGTCCTGGACGGTCTGGCCAAGCGTCCGTGGGTGCGTGTGCTCGGCCCGGCGGACGTCGAGAAGCGCACGGGCGCAGTGGCTTTCGTCATCGACGGCGTGCACCCGCACGATGTCGGTCAGGTGCTGGACGACTCGGGAGTCGCCGTGCGGACCGGGCACCACTGCGCGTGGCCGCTGCACCGGGCTGAGCGGATCACCTCGACCACCCGCGCCAGTTTCGGTCCCTACACGACGCTGGAAGAGGTCGACGCCCTTCTCGAGGCGCTTGACCGTGTCCCGGACATCTTCGGGGTGGCGGTCTGATGGATCTCTACCAAGAGTTGATCCTGGATCACTCCAAGCATCCGGCGCACGCCGGCCTGCGCGAGCCGTATGACGCCCAGACGCACCACGTCAACACCACCTGCGGCGACGAGGTGACGCTGCGCGTGCACGTCACCGGCGCGGGGGAGAGTGCAACTGTCGAGGACGTCTCCTACGACTCGATCGGCTGCTCGATCTCGGTCGCTTCGGCGTCGGTGCTGGCCGAGGAGGTCATCGGCCATTCGGTCGGCGAGAGCCTGCAGACCTTCGAGGCGATGCGCCACATGTTGACCTCCAAGGGGCAGGACCCCGGCGACGAGGAAATCCTCGGCGACGGTGTGGCGTTCTCCGGAGTGTCAAAATATCCCGCGCGCGTGAAGTGCGCACTGCTGCCGTGGGCGGCATACACCGACGCGCTGGCGCAGGCCGGCGTGGACATCAGTTCCGTAACCACCAGAACGGGAGCGTAATCATGGCTGACGTAGCCACCCCGCCGAATGTCGCGGATGTCGAGGAGGCGCTGCGTGACGTCGTCGACCCCGAACTCGGCATCAACGTCGTGGACCTCGGACTGGTCTACGGCCTCACCGTCGACGCCGACAACAACGCGGTCATCGACATGACGCTGACCTCGGCGGCCTGTCCGCTGACCGACGTGATCGCCGATCAGATCGCCGGCGTGCTCGAGGGACTCGTGGCGGATCACCGCATCAACTGGGTGTGGATGCCGCCGTGGGGCCCGGAGAAGATCACCGAGGACGGCCGCGAGCAGCTGCGCGCCCTCGGCTTCAACATCTGAGTTCTCTGCTTCGACTCCTCGCAGGACTGAGGGCCAGGCTCACCGAGCGCGCTCGGGAACCTGGCCCTCAGTCGTGGTCGTCTTCTCGGCAATCGCCAAATCACCAACGGTGGGCGACGTCGATCACCAGGCGCTGCCCGCCCGGATCCTGTATGACGAACGCTCGCATCGGCAGCCGGGCCCGCACGCCGAGGCCGAGCGTGCTCCGGCCTTCGAACGACGCGACATACGCCACCTGACGGAACGTGCGATATCCGGCGACGTTGACCACGTGTCGCGGATCAGCGGGTCGGTAGGTCGGACGTCCCTGAGCGTCCGACGCCGCCGCATTGACGTCGATCTGGATCCGTGCCCCGCCTGCCAGCGACACCGGCGCGCCGGACGGGCCGTGCACGGAGCTGACGTAGCGCACGGTGTATCCCGTGCTGTGGCCGTAGCCGGACAGATCGATGACGAGCCGGTCGTAGCACGTGTGCCGACCGGAGCGGACACCGCGCACGGTGTCCGACGTGAGTGCAGCCGCGACCTTGCCGGTCGAGCCCCAGGTGATGCCGCAGTATGGCGCCGCTTGCGCGGGGCCGGACGTGGCGAGGGGTATGACGGTGGCTGCAGTCAGACCGCACACCGCGAGCGCAGCCTTGCTGCGCATGCCCCGAATATTGGTGTGAGACATGACGTGTTCCTTCCTTCCAAGCGACCACGAGGTGTGGTGTGAGGAGAGGACGCCTTCGTCATACCGGAGGTTGCGCGGTGCAGACGTACAAATGTGAGCCGTGTCACATTTGTGACCTGCGGGAATCGGCTACCTTGAGCTCATTCCACGCTCGTTCACTCGACGCTGGCCGCGTCGAAGGTGTTGCACGCGTTGAGACTGCCCTTGTCGTAGCCGATCTTGAACCACTTCTGCCGGGCTGCGGACGAGCCGTGCGTCCAGGTCTCCGGCGTGACCCGGCCCTGCGCCTTCTGCTGGATGCGGTCGTCGCCGACGGCAGCCGCGGCGGACAGCGCCGAGTCGATGTCGGACGGCTCGATCTTCTTCAGCAGCGGGTCGATCGTGACACCGTCCTGGCCGTTGCGGGAACCGTCGGCATACGAGACCCAGATGCCGGCGAAGCAGTCGGCCTGCAGCTCGGTGCGCACTGAGGCCGACTCGGCACCCTTCGGGTCCTGCTGGGCGCGGCCGAGCAGTCCGAGGATGTCCTGGATGTGGTGGCCGTATTCGTGGGCCAGGACGTATTCCTTGGCCAGCTGGCCGCCGTCGGAGCCGTATTGGCTCTGCAACTCCTGGAAGAACCCGGCGTCGATGTAGACCTGCTTGTCCAGCGGGCAGTAGAACGGGCCCATCTCGGTGGTCGCGGTGCCGCAGCCGGACTGCATCTGCCCCGAGAAGACCTTGGTGATCGCCGGTGAGTAGTCCTTGCCGGCCGCCTTGGGCAGATAGACCTTCCAGAAGCCCTCGACACTCGCGACGGTGCCCTTGATCAGGCACAGGTCGTTGCGGTTGGCGTCCGCGCCGGTCTTGCACTCGTCGAGTTGCTGCTGGATCGCGTCTCCGCCGGTGTCGATCTGGTCCTGGCCGTAGGGGTTGGCCTGGTTGCCGTTCAGCTGGCCGGCATACCCGCCGCCCCCGCCACCACCGGTGAGGTCGCCGCCGAAGAGCACCATGACGATCATCAGGATCACACCGCCGACGCCGCCGACTGCCATGCCGCCGGGCATCATCCCGCCGAGGCCGCCACCTCCACCGCCGCTGCCTCCACTGGAGACGTCACCGGTGCCGATATTGGCGTTGTCGTTGAACGTCACGGCCGTTCCCTTCGCTGCGTCGACGCCGAAAACGGATTGGGGCGTCGCTGACCCTGGACGTACACTAGCGAGTGAAGGGCTCAGGCGCCTGAAGCAACGCTGGCGACGGCGAACGCGGCAGGCGCTCTGTCATGTATGTCGGCAGGTATGGCGGCACGGCCGCCGCTGCCAGGAGAGGAACAACGTGATCACCGCACAGGGGATCGAGCTGCGCGCGGGATCACGGATCCTCCTGGAGGAAGCCACCTTTCGGGTGGCACCCGGTGATCGGGTCGGCCTGGTCGGCCGCAACGGCGCCGGCAAGACGACGTTGACCAAGGTGCTCGCGGGCGAGGGACAACCTGTGGCCGGCACGGTGACGTCGTCCGGTGAGATCGGCTACCTGCCGCAGGATCCGCGCACCGGTGACCTGACGATGGTGGCCCGGGACCGCATCCTGTCCGCGCGTGGACTGGACGTCGTGCTCCGCGACCTGCGTGCGGCCGAGAAGGCGATGGCCGACGAGGACGACGACAGGCGTGAGCGCGCGATGCGTCGGTATGCCCGGCTGGACGCCGAGTTCCTCGGCAAGGGCGGGTATGCCGCCGAGTCCGAGGCTGCTTCGCTGGCATCGTCGCTCGGATTGCCCGGTCGCATCCTGGACCAGCCGCTGCAGACGCTCTCCGGAGGACAGCGCCGCCGCGTCGAGCTGGCCCGGATCCTCTTCTCCGGAGCCGAGTCGTTGCTGCTCGACGAGCCGACCAACCACCTGGACGCCGACTCGATCCACTGGCTGCGCGACTACCTGAAGACCTACTCCGGCGGTCTGATCATCATCAGCCACGACGTGGAGCTGCTCGACCAGGTCGTCAACCGGGTCTTCCACCTCGATGCCAATCGCGGCGAGATCGACCAGTACAACGTCGGCTGGCAGACCTACCTGAAGCAACGCGAGACCGACGAGCGCAGGCGCCGCCGGGAGCGGCAGAACGCCGAGAAGAAGGCGACGGCACTGCTCGCGCAGGCCGAGAAGATGCGCTACAAGGCGACCAAGGCGACGGCCGCCCAGAACATGATCCGGCGTGCGGAGCGGATGCTGCAGGGCGCGGAAGGCACGCGCCAGCAGGACAAGGTCGCCAAACTGCGCTTCCCCACACCGGCTGCGTCGGGCAAGACGCCGCTGATGGCCGAGGGGCTGTCGCGGTCATACGGGTCGCTGGAGATCTTCACCGATGTCGACCTGGCCATCGACCGCGGCTCGAAGGTTGTCGTACTGGGACTCAACGGCGCGGGCAAGACGACGCTGTTGCGGATCCTGGCCGGCGTCGACCAGCCGGACACCGGCGAGGTGCAACCAGGTCATGGGCTGAAGCTGGGCTACTACGCGCAGGAGCACGAGAACCTCGACGTCAACCGCAGCGTGTTGGACAATATGAAGTCTGCCGCGCCGGACCTGGACGAGACCGAGACACGCAAGGTGCTCGGGTCGTTCCTCTTCAGCGGCGACGACGTGGAGAAGCCCGCGCGCGTGCTGTCCGGCGGTGAGAAGACGCGGCTTTCCCTTGCGTTGCTTGTGGTTTCGGCTGCCAACGTGCTGCTGCTCGACGAGCCGACAAACAACCTCGATCCGGCATCCCGCGAGGAGATCCTGGGTGCGTTGCGTGCCTTCGAGGGCGCCGTCGTGCTCGTCACCCACGACCCGGGTGCCGTTGAGGCACTCGAGCCGGAGCGGGTCCTGCTGCTCCCGGACGGTGTCGAGGACCTGTGGGGTCCGGACTACCAGGACCTCGTCGAGTTGGCCTGAGCTCGGACTCGTCCGCTCCGGTAGCGGGCCGCACCACTCTTACGGCTCGAACATTTCGCTTCGAAGGAAGTGTCCGGCAGCATGTTGCTCCGGCATCGAGCGCAGGGCCGCGAGAAGTGCCGGCACTGCGAGGCACAGCAGGGCGACGCCGATCCGCGAGATCGACAGCAGCGTCGACTCGATGGCTTCGTCGACCGGCAGGCCGAGTACCGCCCGCAGGTAGGTGCCGGCGCCGTCTGAGCCGACGTCTGACCACCCGGCGGGGACAGTTGTCACGAGCAGACCGATGAGCAGCAGGGAGATGAGTGCCAGCCGAAGGGACTGCACGGTGCGCCGGCGTCGCACGGCGAGGCTGGTGATCAGCCCGACGGGCACGATCGCGAGCCAACCGATGAGCACGCCGAGCAGGAGGCAGCCGCCGCACCACAGGATGCCGATCGCGACACCGAGGATCACACCCACCGGACCGCCGACGAGCGCTCCGCCCGCAGCCCAGACGAGCAGATCGACGACTGCCCAGGCGATCCACGCGCGCTTACTGCAGCCGCCGAACGTCTCGAACACGTGCAGCATGTATGCGCGCCCCTCGCGGTTCTTCTCGGGCGTCAACCAGTCGTCGAGAACCATGTCGCTCGCGAGCACGGCGCCCAGCAACGCCGGCACGCCTGCCATCGCCCCTACGACGACCGGACCCGCGGCGTCGGCGTCGGCAAGGGCGAGTGCGCAGCTGATCCCGATCATCACGGTGAGCACGACAGTGGCGGCCAGCACGACACGGGTGCGCCACCGTCGCCGCCGGTCGCTGACCGGCGGCGGTGCGATCGCACGGAGCACGAGATCGTCGTCGCTGCCGGATTCCATGGGTCCCCCTCCTGCCCTCGCCTCCTGCTCTGAGTATGCCGGGTGGGTCGCGGTTCCCTATTTGTTCCGAGCGCGGTGGGCGGCGGTCTCAGGCGGGCGCGTCGGGTCGTACCTCCGGCATACATTGCCTGTCGGTGTTGTTGGCGACTGACGAGGTCACGCCGGTGGCTTCGACAAGCTCAACCACCACGGGACAAGCTCAACCACCACCACGGGTCGAGGAGGACGATGAGCAACTGGCAGGTGATGCACTCGCTGACCCGCGAGTCCACCGACATGTCGAAGCTGAAGCCCGGCACGTCACGGCGCGTGCTGGGCTACGCCCGGCCCTACCGGCGGCAGATCATCACGTTCCTCATCCTGGTCGTCATCGACGCACTGCTGGTGATCGCAACACCGTTGATCCTCAAGGAGATCGTCGACAAGGGCGTCGGTGAGCAAGACACCTCGCTGGTCGTCTGGCTGGCCGTCGCAGCGGCGATCGTCGCCGTCGTCGACGCGGTCCTCGGTGTGGTCGAACGCTGGCTGTCGGCGGGCCTGGGTGAAGGGCTGATCTACGACCTGCGCCGCGAAGTGTTCGGACACGTGCTGCGCCAGCCCATCGCGTTCTTCACCCGTGCGCAGACCGGGGCACTGGTGACCCGGCTCAACTCGGACGTGATCGGTGCCCAACAGGCGTTCACGTCGGTCATGTCCAACGTCGTGTCCAACCTGGTCAGCGTGGTCGTCATCGTCGCCGCGATGGCTGCCCTGTCCTGGCAGATCACCCTCGCCGCGCTGCTCCTGGTGCCGTTCTTCCTCATCCCGACCCGGATCATCGGCCGGCGGCTCGCGGGCCTGACCCGAGGCCAGATGACCGAGAACGCGGACCTCGGGGCGCGGATGACTGAGCGCTTCAACGTCGCAGGTGCGCTGTTGGTCAAGCTCTTCGGTCGTCCCGCGCAGGAGGATCAGGAGTATGCCGAGCGCGCTGCCAAGGTGCGCGACTACGGCATCAGCATTGCCGTCCAGCGGGCGATCTTCCTGGTCGGCTTGACCCTGCTGGCATCACTGGCCACCGCGATCGTCTACGGCATTGGGGGAGTGATGGCCGTGCACGGGGCGATGACCATCGGAACGCTGCTGGCACTGGCTGCGCTGCTCGGCCGGCTCTACGCCCCACTCACCCAACTGTCCAGCGTCCGGGTCGACGTGCTCACGGCGCTGATCTCCTTCGAGCGGGTCTTCGAGGTCCTGGATCTTGAACCACTGGTCGCCGAGGATCCGGAACCGGTCGGGCTGCCTGCCGGCCCGATCGGTGTGGAGTTCGACGACGTCAGCTTCGCCTACCCGACCGCCGAGCAGGTGTCGATCGAGTCGCTGCAAACGGTGCTGACCCGCGACAAGGGCGACGGATCGACTGTGCTGCAAGACATTTCGTTCCGCGCTGAGCCCGGCCGGATGATCGCGCTGGTCGGTCCGTCGGGCGCCGGCAAGAGCACCACCATCGGGCTGGTGTCGCGTCTCTACGACCCGACGAGTGGTGCGGTGCGCATCGGTGGACAGGATCTGCGCAAGGTGTCCGCCGACGCGTTGCGTGACAAGGTCGGCGTCGTGACGCAGGAGGCGCACATGTTCCACGACACCATCCGCGCCAACCTGCTCTACGCAAAACCCGACGCGACCGACGCCGACCTCGAGCGCGTGCTGCGTGAGGCGCAGGTGTGGGAGCTGGTCAGCCGGCTGCCCTACGGCCTGGACACGATGGTCGGTGACCGCGGCCACCGCCTGTCCGGCGGCGAGAAGCAACGTTTCGCCATCGCACGGTTGCTGCTGAAGGCCCCGTCCGTGGTGGTCCTCGACGAGGCGACGGCGCACCTGGACTCCGAGTCCGAGGCCGCCGTCTCGCGAGCCCTCGACTCGGCGCTCGCCGGCCGCACCTCGATCGTCATCGCGCACCGGTTGTCCACCATCAGGGACGCCGATCTCATCCTGGTGATGGAGGAGGGTCGGATCGTGCAGCGCGGCTCGCACGAGGAGCTGCTCGCCGCAGGCGGGACGTACGCGGGCCTCTACCACACGCAGTTCCGCGACCAGCTCGACACGTCACCGACACCGATCGACTGAATCGAGCTCGCGAGCAGCCGACCATCGGTGTCGGGCGGTGAACTACCGTCGCCGGTATGACGACAACGCAGCTGGTGCACTCGCAGGTCGACCGTGGGATCACGACCATCACCCTCGACAGTCAGCACAACCGCAACGCACTGAGCAAACAACTCGTCACCGAGCTGACCGCGGCGTTGGCAGCGGCAGATGGTGACGAGTCGGTCCGGGCCGTGCTGCTGCAGGCTGCAGGGTCGGTCTTCTGCTCCGGGGCAGACCTGTCCGAGGCGAAGGACGGCGGCATGGAGCAGGGTGCGCACGACCTGATCGGGCTGCAGCGGCAGATCGTCGCCTCGGGCAAGCCTGTCGTCATACGGCTGCACGGGCCGGTGCGTGCCGGTGGCCTGGGCCTGGTCGGTGCAGCGGACATCGTGATCGCAGCAGACTCAGTCACTTTCGCGTTCACCGAGGCACGGCTCGGCTTGGCGCCGGCGTTGATCTCACTGACCACGTTGCCGCGGATGACCAGCCGGGCTGCGGCGCGGACCTTCCTGACCGCGCAGACCTTCGACGCCGCGACAGCCGCGCAGATGGGGCTGATCACCGAGGCCGTGCCGGCGGAGGAGCTGGACGCTGCCGTCGGACAGGTGTTGGAGCAGCTTGCGCAGGCAAGTCCGCAGGGGCTGAAGGAGAGCAAGGCGCTCGTCGCGGCGCCGCTGCTGGCCAATCTCGACGCGCACGGCGACGACATGGCGGCACTGTCCGCACGACTCTTCGCGTCCGATGAGGCCAAGGCTGCGATGCAGGCGTTCCTCGCCCGCAAGAAGAAGTCGTAAAGACCGAGAGGGGTCATCGAGGGTTCGCGAGGGGGAGTCGCGGCGGGCTATTCGTCTTCCTCGTCCCAGATGCGAACCTTCTTGGGCTTCTTGGGTTTTGGCCCGTGCACGGCTTCCTGCTCCTCCTTCCAGCAGCGGTAGAGCATGAAGAGGACACCGCCGATCGCCGCGGCCCACCACTGCAGCGCGTAGCTGAGGTTGATGCCGGCATATGTGCCCGGCGTGGGCTTGGGCAGCGAGGCCAGGCCCTTCTGGGTCGCCGGGGCTGCGGGCTTCTCCGAGCGCATCAGCAGGTAGCCGCCGGTGACCACGTCGGCACCGGTGAGCCGGTTGATGGTGTCGAGGTTGATGGACGCGATCTGGCCGGGCACCTTCTTGGCGTTCTTCGCCTGCTCGCCAGGCTTCAGCCAGCCGATGACGGTGACGGTCCCGCCGGGTGTCGGCGGCACCGTCTTGGGCGCGGCTGCCGTGCGGCCGTTCTCGATCCAGCCGCGATCGACCAGCACAGTCGGCCCGTGCGCCTGGCGGAACGGTATGACGAGCTCGTAGCCGAAATAGCCGTCGTTGGGACGATTACGCACCAGCAGCTTCTTCGACGGCTCGTAGTGGCCCACCAATTTGATCTGGGTCCACTCGTCCTCCGGGGAGAGCGTGGCGTCCTTGCTGGGCAGGATCGAGGTGATCGACACCGGGTCGGCGTCGTAGTTGTCGGAGACCTGGTGCTGGGACAACTTCTTGCCTTCGTAGCGGTGCCACTGCCACCGACCGAGGAACACACAAGCGGCCGCCCAGATGATCGCGACGAGCAACCACGTCAGCCAACGTCGGGTGAGGAGCCTGCGTAGCACACCCTGACGGTAGCTGGCCTATCCTGGAGTCCTATGAGCAGGCTTGACGAGACCGGCGCGGGGCTGCCCGACACCTTCGGTCGGGTGGCGAAAGACCTGCGCGTATCACTGACCGATCGCTGCAATCTGCGATGCACCTACTGCATGCCCGCCGAGGGACTGGACTGGTTGCCCCGGCCGGAGATGCTCACCGACGACGAGCTGGTGCGCGTCGTCGACATCTTCACCCAGCTCGGCGTGCACTCCGTGCGACTGACCGGTGGGGAGCCGTTGCTGAGACGCGGCCTCCCGGACATCGTGCGCCGCTTCGCCGAGCTGGAGCACGCACCGCGAATCGCTATGACCACCAACGGGATCGGGCTCGATCGGTTGGCCGGGCCGCTTGCGGATGCGGGCTTGGAACGGATCAACGTGTCGTTGGACACCATCGACCCGGAGCGATTCAAGGAGCTGACCCGACGCGACCGCTTCGCCGACGTCGAGCGAGGCATCAAGGCGGCCCAGGACGCCGGCCTCAAGCCGGTCAAGATCAACGCCGTGGCGATGCACGACCCGCACGGCAAGGACAACCCGGCCGAGCTGCTGCAGTGGTGCCTCGATCGCGGGCTCGAGCTGCGCTTCATCGAGCAGATGCCGCTGGACGCGGGACACACCTGGGAGCGGCAGAAGATGTTCACGGGCCGCGAGCTCCAGGAGCTGCTGGGGGAGCGGTTCTCACTCAGCCCGATGCCCGACGAGGCACGTGGCAGTGCGCCTGCGGAGTTGTTCCTCGTCGATGGCGGGCCCGCGACGGTCGGCCTGATCGCCAGTGTCACCGCGCCCTTCTGTGCCGCGTGTGATCGAGTGCGGCTGACCGCCGATGGTCAGGTGCGCAACTGCCTGTTCGCCCGCGACGAGAACGACCTGCGCGGTCCGCTGCGGGCGGGCGCGACCGACGAGGAGCTGGCTGACGTCATACGCGCCAACATGCTGGCCAAGCGACGTGGTCACGGGATCGGTGAGCCGGACTTCAAGCAGCCCGATCGCCCCATGTCCGCGATTGGCGGGTAGAACCCCACGAAGTTCTCCTCCGAGACCTCGCGGGGGTCCGATCGAGGATCAGTGTTTCTCGTCGTCGAGTTCGTCGATCGTCTTGATCTCCAACGGGAAACCGCGGAAGCTCAGGAAATCCGACAGCGTGATCCGGTGCTCATCGCACGCCAGCCACGTCTTGTGCCGGTCCTCCGAGTGGATCTTCGGGTTGCGCCATACGAGCGCGTATGTCGCATCGCGGCGGCACCCCTTGGCGCTGCACTGGGTCTGCTGGTCGGGGACCGGCCCGGGGAGTCTCATGAACTGTGGCCGTGCAACTGGCGGCGCTGGTCGGTGACCGCGCTGCGGCCGCGCACGTCCTGACGCTTCTGGTTGGCAGCGTTGGCGCCGATCACCGCGATCTCCGGCAGCAGGACGGCGAGTGCAACGCACACCCAGCGGGCCGGGCCGTCGAGGAGGTAGGCGAGCACGAACGCAGCGGTGCGGATGCCCATCGCGATCGCGTAGTTGCGCATCCGGTTGTCGAGATCGTGCTTGCCCGGCAGCGGCAGATCGGTTGCCGACTGCACTGAGGGACGTTCATTCCGGCGCGGCACACTTCCAGTGTAGGCGCCGCGCCTGGTGGCTCCGTGCGGGCTACCGCCCGGTAGTCCAATAGCCTGTGCAGTCGTGGCCGTCGAGGTCACGCGCGATCGTGTCAGAACCATCATCAGGACCATCGAAGGAGCGAACGTCAGATGCCGCAGTGCGTGTTGATCACCGGGGGCAACCGAGGCATCGGCAGGGCGATCGCGGAGGCGTTCATCGCCGCCGGCGACGACGTCGTGGTGACCTCCCGCAGCGGCAGTGACGGTCCTGAGGGCGCGACGACGGTCGCCTGCGACGTCACCGACTCCGACTCGGTCGACGCGGCGTTCACTGCCGCCGAGGAGCACTTCGGCGGCCCGGTGGAGGTGGTCGTCGCCAACGCGGGCATCACCCAGGACACCCTGCTGATGCGGATGTCGGACGACGATTTCGACAGCGTCCTGGAGACCAACCTGACCGGTGCCTTCCGCTGCGCACGACGCGCCACCAAGGGCATGATCCGTCGCAAGGGCGGCCGGATCATCTTTGTTTCCAGTGTGATCGGGCTGTTCGGTGGCCCCGGTCAGGTCAACTACGCCGCGTCCAAGGCTGGTCTGGTCGGTATGGCGCGCTCCATCGCACGTGAGCTCGGCAAGAAGGCGATCACCGCCAACGTGGTCGCTCCCGGATTCATCGACACGGACATGACGCGCGCTCTGCCGGAGGCACAGCGCAAGGCGTATGTCGACGCGATCCCGGCAGCCCGGCTCGCGGAGCCCGAGGAAGTCGCACAGGTCGTGCGGTTCATCGCCAGCGACGCCGCGGCATACATCAACGGCGCCGTGATCCCCGTCGACGGTGGGCTGGGCATGGGGCACTGAGCGGCACACCACCCGCACGGACGAAACAGACCGCACAACAACGAAATCGAGGAGTCGACGTGGCAGGCATCGTCGAAGGCAAGCGACTGTTGATCACCGGGATCACGATGGAGTCCTCCATCGCGTTCCATGTCGCGAAGATCGCCCAGGAGCAGGGCGCGGAGGTGGTGCTGACGTCGTTCGGGCGGGTCCTGCGGATCACCCAGACCATCAGCAAGCGCCTGCCGACGACGCCGGAGTTGCTCGAGTTGGACGTGACCAAGCAGGACGATCTGGACAGCCTGGCCGACCGGCTCAAGGACGCCGGGTTCGACTCCCTGGACGGCGTGCTGCACTCCATCGGTTTCGCGCCGCCCGGGGCGTTCGACTTCATGGGAGGCACCTGGGAGGACGCGGCGGTCGCGTTGCAGGCTTCGGCATACTCGCTGAAATCTCTTGCGGTTGCTGCACTTCCGTTGATGACCCAGGGTTCGTCGCTCGTGGGTTTGACCTTCGACGCGAAGTTCGCCTGGCCGGTCTACGACTGGATGGGCGTCGCGAAGGCGGCCTTCGAGTCGACGAACCGCTATCTCGCGCGCGACCTGGGCCCGAAGCAGGTGCGGTCCAACCTGGTGTCGGCGGGGCCGCTGCGCACAACTGCTGCGAAGTCGATCCCGGGCTTCGAGCAGTTCGAGCAGGTGTGGGGTGACCGCGCGCCGCTGGGCTGGGACATCACCGACCCCGGGCCCGCTGCGCAGGCCTGCGTGGCGCTGCTGTCGGACTGGTTCCCGGCGACGACCGGCGAGATCGTGCACGTGGACGGTGGCGTCCACGCGATGGGCCAGTAGCCGACGTCGTCGCAGTGATTAGCATTCGGGCATGAGTTCCTCGGACACCGCCCGAGTCGTCGGGGCACGGATCCTGCGTGGTCCCAACCTCTACTTCACCCGGCCGGCAGCGAAACTGACGCTGCGAGTGCCGGGATATCTTGGCGCGGATCCGGAAGCGCTGACCGCTCTTGCCCGCGAACTGGCCGTGCGTGCGCGAGACGCAGGACAGCCGGACAGCGAGACGCGCCGCGGCTTCGTGCTGCGCGTCGTCGAGCGGGCATTGCGCCTGCTGATGCGCGAGGCCGGCGCGGTGCGTGTCGGCGTGCGTGTGCGCCCCGGGGAGACGCTCGACGAGGTCGTGGTGGTCTTCGCGCTGAAGAACGCCGGCCGTGCCCGCGCGATCGCCGAGATCTTCGGTCCCGTGCTCGGTGACCTGCTGCGTGGACGGCCGGTCGGCGAGGTGTTCACCGAAGCCGGTGAGCGGGTCCGCGCCGAAGCACCCGGTGAGCGCGTGCGGGCCGTCCGACCGAAGGTGCCCGTGGTGGCGGTCACCGGCACCAACGGGAAGACCACGACCACGCGGCTGATCGCGCACCTCGGTATGTCGGCCGGGCGACGCACCGGGTGGAGCTCGACCGACGGAGTCCTGGTCGACGGCGAGGTCGTCGAGTCGGGTGACTACTCCGGCCCGGGTGGTGCTCGTGCCGTGTTGGGTGCTCCGGGTGTGGAGTTCGGTGTGCTGGAGACGGCCCGCGGCGGCATGTTGTGGCGCGGGCTGGGCACGGCATACAACGACGTGAGCGTCGTGACCAACGTCAGCGCAGATCACCTGGGAATGGACGGGATTGACACTCTCGACCAACTTGCCGAGGTGAAGGCGATCATCACCAAGGTGACCAAGCCCGAGGGGTGGGTCGTCCTCAACGGTGATGACCCGCGGGTGTGGGCGATGCGGGGCACAGCGCGCGGCAAGCCGTGGTGTTTCAGCCTTGACCCGGAGTCGCCGTCGTTGCGTGAGGCATTGGACGCTCACGGTCGCGGGATCACGGTGCTGGACGGGGACATCGCCGTGCTCGAGCGCGGTGGGTCGGTCGACCGGTTGGTCAGCCTGGTCGACGTGCCGATGACGATGTCGGGATTGTCCGAGCACAACATCGCGAATGCTCTCGCGGGTGCTGCGGCCGGGCTGGGTGCCGGGTTGCCGCGGGATGCGGTGGTCGAGGGACTGCGGACGTTCACACCGGATCATCGGCTGAATCCCGGTCGGATGAATATCTATTCGGTCACGCTGCCGCAGGGTGGTATGGCGACCGTGGTGCTCGACATGGCACACAACGAGGCCGGACTCGAGGCGTTGCTCCGGGTCGGTCGCGGGTTGGTGCGACCCGGGTCGCAGCTGCAGCTCGGGCTCGGGACCGGGGGAGATCGCACGGACGAGATCTTGGTGCGGTTGGGGGAGATGGCCGGTCTGGGCGCCGATCGGGTGCAGATCCAGCACAAGGAGCACTACCTACGTGGGCGGTCCATGGAGGAGCTGGAAAGCTTTTTGCGAGAGGGCCTTTCGCATGTGGGTGTGCTGCCGACAGCGTCCTGGCCGGATGAATTCAGTGGCCTGACCGGACTGCTCGCGGCCGCGCACGACGGTGACGTGCTGGCGCTGATGACCCACTCGCACTGGGCGAAGCTGCACCAGTGGTTGATGTCGCACGGCGGGACGTCCGACGACGCCCGGATGATTCGTCGCAAGGCCGTGGCCGCGCGGGGCGAGCACGAGGCCGAGAGTGACATCGCTGCCGTGTGGTCACTCGACGGCAACGCGGCGCGGATCGACGCGGCTTTCGCTCTGCAGCAACGGTTTCCGAAAGATGGCCGGGTCCTCTACGAGTTGGCCGGGACGCACGATTCCGCGGGTCTCGAGGCCGAGGCGCTGGAGTGGTACGACCGGGCGTTGCGGCTGCGGATCGACGAGCCCTACCGGCATCGCGCGTTGCTGCAGAAGGCCTCCACGTTGCGGCATCTCGGGCGGTTGGAGGAGTCCCTCGCCATACTCGATGAGCTGGTGGGTGACTATCCGGACAACACTGCCGTCGTGCTCTTCCGGGCGCTGACGCTGCATGACATGGGCCGAGATGTGGACGGATTGCGTTCGGTGGCAAGGCAATTGGTGGCCGTTAGCGCCGAGCCGGATGTGCAGCGTTACCTGGGCGCACTGACGAGGTTCACGGACGCCATCGGTGAATGACAGGCGATGGGGGGCCACGCACATGATCGAGCAGGACGGCACGGCAACAGCGTTGGCGGTCGTGGATGAGTGTGTCGGTCAACGGGTGAGCGCGATGCGTCGCGTGCGGTACATGTATCAAGGGGCCGTCTTCAGCGAGCACGGCATCCTGGAGCTGTCTTTCGGCCGGCGCACATCGCTCTGGATGGATTCAGGTCACGACGGTGAGAAGCTTCGGGTCTGCCGGGGGCGATGGATCGACCCATTTGCCGAGCCGCTGTCTGCAGAGAATCGTGAATTCGTTCGGACCTCGGGTAAGTGGACTGCATTCGACATCGATGCTGAAGATGACCTCGGTCAGCTCATCGGTCGCTCCCTCGATCGCGTCGAGCCGATGTGGATGTTCATGGGCAAGCTGGTCGGGGTCCGACTGACATTCGGCCCGTCGACAGTAGTCGTGCTGTCCGAGGCAGACGAGTTGCATGTGACCTGGGCTTGCTGACCCGCTTCACCGATACGATCGGGCGGAGTTGACGGCTGGGTCGGGCGAGTTTGCTCGACGCTCAGCGGCTCCGCATGATCTCTTCCAGCTGCCTGCATCGTTGACCCGTTCAGCGGGTCAACGATGCAGGCGCTCTGGGGTGCTGTTGGCAGATTCGTCAGATGCCCAGATGGCGCCGCGCCAGGTGTCGACGATTTCAAGAGTGCTGCCCGGCGCGAAGATCTCGCGGCTGGGTCGCGCCGCACGCTAGTCTGCGCCGTCAGATGACCGGTTGACACTCGAGTCGGCTACGGCATGCCGGAGCTCTTCGACGAAGTCCGCGGCGGCCGCTGCACCGACGCGCCGGGCGCCCGGCCACTCATCGACGTCCGTCCACGACACATCGTCCGGGGTGCCCGGCCAGCGGGGCACGAGATGGACGTGCAGGTGCGGGACGCCGTGGCCGATGCGAGCGACATACACGTGCTCCGCGCCGGCCGCCTCGAGGGCTCGCGACCAGCGCGTGATGGCGACGCCGATCGCGGCCGCCTCAGTGTCGTCGAGGTCGGCGAATCCGGGTACGTGGCGTTGCGGGACGACGAACAAGTACCCCGGGAATACGTCGGTGACCGGCGAGAGGATCGGGCACTGGAAGACCGCCAGGAGGTTGGTGGACTCGAGATGTCCGCCAGGAACGGACACGGCACCGTTCAGCTCATCACAGATCAGGCAGGTCTCACTCATCCCTGCAGCCTGTCACCTCGCCGCACGTGCGGACAGTGGATTACGCCGGCGCCGTGGGTGGGTCGTACGAGCGGTAGCCGTCCTCGAGGCACGTTGGCACAGGGTCTCGATACGGTTTCGCCCAGCGGCTCGACCTACTCGACCAGCTTGGGCGAGTGTCGCCTAGCGGCTCGACCAACGTCACTGCTCGATGACGGGTTGGGCGTCCACGGCCCCGCGCCACTCGGCGTCCTCCGCTGCGGACGCCTCGGTCGCCTCGGTCGCGAGCTGCTGCGGATCCAGATCCGGGTCTCCGGGCTGCTCATCATCGGTGCGCGCACCGGCGTTCGCCTGGTGTGTGAACGCCTCCAGCTCGGCCAGCACCGTCGGGTGCTGGTCGGCGCACAACATCACCAGGTCGCCGGGGTTGGCCAGATGCACGGCATAGCGGGTGGCCTCCAGTTCGTCGAGCACGGTGAGCACCTGCCGGCACCGTGCGCCGTCGGCCATGGACTCCCGCGCGCCTTCCTCGACCAGTGCGGCCGCCCGACCCGGCTCGCGACGACGCAGGTTGTCGTCCTCCCGCACCACGAGCACGTCGAAATACTGCGCCGCGACCCGGCCGAGTTCGCGGATGTCGTCATCCCGCCGGTCGCCCGCCGCACCGACCATGGCGATCCGCGAGATGCGGTGCTCGGCGGCACCCTGCCGTTGATCGACATAACCCTGCACGAACTCGCCGAGCCGGTGCATGCCGGGCGGGTTGTGGCAGTAGTCGACGAAGACCTCGGCGTGGTTGACCTCGACGCGGTTGAGCCGCCCGGGGGACAGGTAATAGGTGGTCGTGAAGGTCCGCAGCCCCTGCCGTATGTCGTGCAACGGCGCACCGGCCGCGAACGCCGCGCCGGCCGCAGCGAGTGCGTTGGCGACATTCATCCGGGCCGTGCCACCGAACGTCGACGGCAGTAGGTGCGTCCAAGCCAGCGGCATCGAGCGACGTCCCTGCTTCAACACGATCATCTCGCCGCGATCCGACGGCTCCAGCACGACGGCACGCGCACCGCGGCGGCACTTCTCGTCGATGAAGTCACGCACCCGGCTGCCCGGCGGCTCCATCGAGAACCAGACGATGGTGCCCGAGCACCGGCGGCGCATCGCGCGCACCAGCGGGTCGTCGGCATTCAGGACTGCATAGCCGTCGCGCGGAACTGCTTCCACCACAACGGATTTCACCCGCGCCAGTTGCTCCAACGTGTCGATGCCGTGCATGCCCAGGTGATCCGGCTGCACGTTGGTGACGATCGCGATGTCGTTGCGGTCATAACCCAGTCCCTCACGCAGGATGCCACCGCGTGCGACCTCCAGCACCGCGAAATCGACCCGCGGGTTCTGCAGCACCATCCGTGCCGACCGCGGCCCGGACGCGTCCGCCCGGATCAGCAGGCGCTCGTCGATCACGACGCCGTCGGTCGACGTCATACCGACCTTGTGCCCGAGGCCCTTCATGATGTGCGACAGCATCCGCGACGTGGTCGTCTTGCCGTTGGTGCCGGTCACGGCCACCACCGGCACACGCGACGGCGAGCCCGGTGGGAAGAGCAGATCGACGACCGGCTTGGCGATGAACTGCGGCTCGCCGACAGTCGGGTGCGTGTGCATCCGGAAACCGGGCGCCGCGTTGACCTCGCAGATCGCGCCACCGGTCTCGCGCACCGGTGCCGTGATGTCGGGACAGATGAAGTCGATGCCCGCAACGTCCAAGCCGATGAGTTGCGCTGCCTCCTCTGCGATCTCGACGTTGTCCGGGTGCGCGTCGAAGGTGCGGTCGATCGAGATGCCGCCCGTCGACATGTTGCCGGTCAGCGCCAGCTTGACCATCTCGTCCTGCGCCGGAACATCGTCCATCGCGTAGCCCTGCTCGTGGACCAACTCGACCGCAGCATCGTCGACGACGACCCGGGTCAGGACCTTCTCGTGGCCGACACCGCGCCGCGGGTCCGCGTTGGTGATCTCGACCAGCTCGGCCACGGTGTGCTCCCCGTCACCGACCACGTGCGCGGGCACCCGCTCCGCGATGGCAGCCATCCGGCCACCGATGATCAGGCAGCGATAGTCCTTGCCGGTGATGAACGACTCGACCTGGACCACACCGCGACGGCTCTGCTCGGCGGCCAGCGGGAACGCCTCGCGCACCTCGTCCGCCGACCCCAGATCGAGGATCACCCCGCGTCCGTGATTGCCGTCCAACGGCTTGATGACCACCGGGAAACCGATCTTCGCCGCCGCCTCGGCGGCACCCTCCGCAGTGCGCACGGTGAGCGCCTTCGGGACCGGCAGACCGGCCGAGCCCAGCAGTGTCGCCGTGAGGTTCTTGTCGCCCGCGATGTCGACCGCCAGCGCCGAGGTCCGCGACGTCATGGTCGCCCGGATGCGTTGGGCGTGCACTCCCTGGCCGAGCTGGACCAGGGAGTATTGGTTGAGCCGGTGCCACGGTATGTCGCGGCTGACGGCCTCGTCGATGATCGCCGACGTCGACGGCCCGAAGGCCTTGCGCGCTGCAACGCGGATGAAGGCGTCCAACTCCTCGGTGAAGTCGAAATCAGCGGTCGGTACGACCAGTTCGTTGACGATGCGGACCGCGAGCTCACCGGCCGCGACACCGACACGCTCGTCGAAGTAGCCGAAGATCACGTTGTAGACGCCGGGACGGCCCTTCTCACCGCGGGTCTTGCCGCGGCGCATGTCGTGGCCGGCCTCCTGCTGCAACTGCAGTGCGATGTGCTCGGCCACGTGCCCGAGCCAGGTGCCCTCACGCAACCGCTCGACGAACCCGCCGCGGTGGCCTCGGGAGCAGGTGTGGGCGTCCAGACCGGGCAACCACTCCAGCAGTCGGTCGGTGAAGCCGGGCAGCTTGTCGGTGGGGAAGTCCTCCAGCTCGCCGAGATCCACCAGCAGGTGGATGGCCTGGTCGTAGGCCCAGATATTCGGTCCGCGGTAGACCCGCGTCCGCAGAACCTCCAACTGCCCGGATGTCGGCGACTGCATGGGTGACTGCTCCTCTCGAGATGAACGGACGAAACGACTAGCGCCGCAGTGCGGCTGCCGCTGTGGCGGTGTCGTGTCGATCCCTGCTGGTCGAGACCGCGATGTCGGCATACTTCTCGTCGAAGTCGGTCAACGTCGCGGACTCGAGGTCGAATGTCGCGCCATACGGCAGCGTGTGGACGATGGCGCCGGTCACCAGCAGCGGTGCGTCGCGCTCGGCCTGGTGGGCATCGGTGACCGCGGTGCGTGCGTCGACGACGAACACCGCACCCGAACCGACCACCGTCAGCTCCTTGCCGTCGGAGATCTCGGCGGCGGTGTCCTCGTCGATCCCCATGCCGAGCAGGCTCGGCGACGTGGCGACCAGGGACAACAACCGGCCGTAGCGCGCCCGCTGGTCGAAGTGCTGATCGACGATGACCCCGGGTAGCAACCCGAGTCCCGCCGTCAGCTGGCTCGACCGCTGGCGCGGGGTCACGCCCTCCTCGCCCATCGAGATCATGAATTGGCTCATGATCGACGCACCCGCGGAGGTGCCGGCGACGACCGCGCCCCGCTCGTAGGCACGGAGTATGGCGCCGCCGAGCGGCGTGCCGACGATCAACTGGCTGAGCTTGAGCTGGTTGCCGCCGGACAGGAAGATGCCGGTGGCGTTGTCGACCAGGTCCTGCAGGTCCGCGTCGCTGCTGTGTGCGCGGTCGGACGGATCGACGGCGTCGATCTGCGGTGCGCCGAGGCGGGAGAAGACGGTCGAGTAGACCTCCACCACCTCGTCCGGCACCGAGGAAGCCGTCGGAATGATCACGATGCGTGCCTTGCGGCCACCGGCCAGTGCGACGAATCGGCGCAGGATCGTCACGCGGCCGACCTTGTCCTCGGCGCCACCGATGATCAGCAGGGACCGTGTGGCTGGATCAGACATGGGGCGAGTTTAAGCACGCCCCGCGCTCGGCGGCCGGATCGTCCGCCGAAGTGAGTCGGTCAGCTTCCTCGATGTCGTCACGCGACAGACCCAGCATGAACAGCACCGTGTCCAGATAGGGCACGTTGACGCTGGCGTCCGCCTGCTCGCGGACGACCGGTTTTGCGTTGAATGCGATGCCGAGCCCGGCCGTGGCCAGCATGTCGAGGTCGTTGGCGCCGTCCCCGATGGCGACGGTGCGGGAGAGGGGAAGACCCTCCGCGGCGGCGAACCGGCGCAATGCGCGAGCTTTCTCTGCCCGGTCGACGACCGGCCCCTCGACGCGGCCGGTCAGCTTTCCGTCCCGAATTTGCAGCTTGTTGGCGTGTGCCCGGTCGATGCCCAACTCGGCAGCCAGCGGCTGCACGACCTCGATGAATCCGCCGGAGACCACGGCGACCGAGAAGCCCAGCCGGCGCACGGTGCGCACCAGGGTTCGCGCGCCGGGAGTCAGGCGTATGGCGCGGCGTACCTCGTCGAAGACACCGGCGTCCAGGCCGGCGAGGCAGCGCACCCGCTCGTGCAGGCTCTGCTCGAAGTCGAGATCACCGCGCATTGCGCGCTCGGTGACCGCTGCGACCTCCGCCTCGCGTCCGGCGTGCGCGGCGAGCAGCTCGATCACCTCGTCGCGGATGAGCGTGCTGTCGACGTCCATCACCAGCAGTCGCCGGCCACGTCGTGCGAGTCCGCCGGGGGACACCGCGAGATCGACCCCGTGCTCGGTGGCCAACAGAGCCAGCTCCCTGCGCAACGCCGGCACGTCGGCACCGGACAGATCCAGCTCCAGTGTGGTCACCGGGTCGCGGGACAGCCGGCGGATGCGGTCGATGTTGGCGCCCTGCCGACCGATCGTCTCGGTGATCGCAGCCAGCCCGGTCGCACGCAGCGGTGCGCCGAGGACGGCCACGGACGCACGGCCGGTGCGCCGTGCCGGGTTGTCGCCCCGTCCGTGCTCGACGGTGACGGTGAGGCCCAGTGACTGCCCGACTCGTTGTATGGCGCTGGTCAGCTCCGCGGTGTCCTCGTGCGGCTGCAGCAGCGCAGTGAGCAGCAAGCGGCCACGCACCACCGCCTGCTCCAGGTCGAGCACGTCGGCACCGGCCTCGGCCGCGACACCGAGCAGGCGTGCGGACACCGCGGGGCGGTCCTGGCCGGTGAGCGTGACGAGAAGTGTGTCCATGTGTGGATTTGATTCTGGCACAGGTGGATTCACGTCTCGAAGACGGTGCCCTTGCCGACGACCGTGATGCCGGAATCGGTGACGGTGAAGCCGCGCGCCCGATCGTCATCGGGGTTGAGACCGATGCTGGCGCCCTCCGGCACCACGACGTCCTTGTCGATGATTGTCCGCTGGATCCGGCAGTGGCGACCGATGACCACGTTGTCCATCAGGATCGCGTCGTCGACCTGCGCGAAGGAGTGCACCTTGACGTTGGTCGACAGCACCGAATTGCCGATGACCGACCCGCTGACGATGCACCCGGGGGAGATCATCGACCCGGTCGCCATACCGCTGCGATCGGACGCTCCGTGGACGAACTTCGCCGGCGGGTAACCGGTGTCATTGGTCAGGATCGGCCAGTCGTAGTTGTAGAGGTTGAAGATCGGGTGGATCGAGACCAGGTCCATGTGCGAGTCGTAGAACGAGTCGATGGTCCCGACGTCGCGCCAGTAGCCGAAGTCCCGATCGGTCGCACCGGGGATCTCGTTGTCGCGGAAGTCGTAGGCATAGGCCTCGCCCCGCTCGACGAACGCCGGGATGATGTTGCCGCCCATGTCGTGCTTGCTGTTGAGGTCCTCGGAGTCGGCCGTCACGGCCTCCATGAGCGCGTCGGTGTCGAAGACGTAGTTGCCCATCGAAGCGAGCACTTCGTGCGGCGCATCCGCGAGACCGACCGGATCGGAAGGCTTTTCGCGGAATGCACTGATCTGCTGCCCGCTGCCCTCGGCCAGCTCGATCACGCCGAACTGGTCCGCCAGCTCGATCGGCTGCCGGATCGCCGCAACGCTCGCGCGTGCGCCCGACTCGATGTGCTGCTGGACCATCTGCTCGAAGTCCATCCGGTAGACGTGGTCGGCGCCCACCACCACGACGATGTCCGGCTTCTCGTCGTGAATCAGGTTGAGACTCTGGTAGATCGCGTCCGCGGAGCCTGCGAACCACTGCTTCCCGCGACGCTGCTGCGCCGGGACCGGAGCGACGTAGTTGCCCAACATCGTCGACATCCGCCACGCCTTGGAGATGTGCCGGTCGAGACTGTGCGACTTGTATTGCGTGAGCACGACCATGCGGTAGTAGCCGCTGTTGGCAAGATTGGACAGCGCGAAGTCGATCAGCCGGTAGATGCCGCCGAACGGCACAGCAGGTTTGGCGCGATCCGCGGTCAGCGGCATGAGTCGCTTGCCCTCGCCGCCGGCGAGGACGATCGCGAGAACAGAAGGTCCACCTCGTCTAGCCATGAGGCTTAACTTACGGTGCCGCGCGGGATAGCGTCAGTCCCCGTGAGAGTCGATCTGCTGACCAAGGAGTATCCGCCCAACATCTACGGCGGTGCCGGCGTCCATGTTGCCGAGCTGGTGCGGGCTTTACGAGGTCTGGGCGACACCGTGAAGGTGCGCGCATTCGGGAGTCCGGAGGATGAGACGGACACCTTCGGGTATGCCGACCTGCCCGAGCTGGACGAGGCGAACGCGGCCCTGCAGACCATGGGTGTCGACCTGCGGATCGCGAACGACTGTGCCGGCGCGGACGTGGTGCACTCGCACACCTGGTACGCCAACTTCGCCGGCCATGTCGCGTCGCTGCTGCACGGCGTCCCGCACGTGGTGACAGCGCACAGCCTGGAGCCGATGCGGCCATGGAAAGCCGAGCAGCTGGGCGGCGGTTACCGCCTGTCGTCATACATCGAACGCACGGCGTATGACGCCGCTGCCGCGGTCATCGCCGTCAGCCACGGCATGCGCAAGGACGTCCTCGCCAGCTATCCCGACCTGGACCCGGCGAAGGTGCACGTGGTGCACAACGGCATCGACTCGCAGCTGTGGCACCGCGACACCAGTGACGCGGCGACGGCAACGGTGCGGGGCCACGGGGTGGACCCGGATCGCCCGAGCGTGATCTTCGTCGGACGGATCACCCGGCAGAAGGGCTTGCCCTACCTGCTGCGCGCGGCGGCGGAGCTGCCGCCGGAGGTGCAGCTCGTGCTGTGCGCGGGTGCCCCGGACACCCCGGAGATCCTGCGTGAGGTCGAGGATCTGGTGGCCGGGCTGCGCGGGTCGCGTGACGGAGTCGTCTGGATCGCGGACATGCTGCCGCGTGCCGAGGTGATCGCATTGCTCTCAGCCGCAACGGTTTTCGTGTGCCCGTCGGTCTACGAGCCGCTCGGCATCGTCAACCTGGAGGCGATGGCGTGCGGCTGCCCGGTGGTGGGCACCGCGACGGGTGGCATTCCCGAGGTGGTGGCCGACGGCGAGACCGGTTGGCTGGTGCCGATCGATCAGCTCACCGACGGGACCGGCACGCCGAAGGACCCGGATCGCTTCGTCGCGGACCTGGCGCGCACGCTGACCGTAGCCGTCGGTGATGCTGGCGAGGCACGTCGGCGCGGTGTCGCGGGCCGGGACCGAGCGGTGCGCGAATTCGGCTGGGAGACCATCGCGCAGCGCACCCAGAAGGTTTACGCCACGCTGATCGAGTAGCGGCCGAGGGACGAGGCCGCGTATCGAGATCGAGTGCCGGTGTCAGGCGCGCATGCCCGCGAGGTGCAACGCGGCCGCCGTCGTCGCATGCGCCAGCGCTCGGTCGGTTGCGGCCTGCAGCCCGCGCAGCGCCTGCTGACGCTCCACATCGGACGCCAGATCGACTGCCGTTGGGTGATCGAGCGCGAAATCCACTGCGGCGCCGACTGTTCCGGCGGTCTGCAGGATGCGTATGGCGCGCCCGGGCAGGCCGGACGGCAGGCCCCACTCGCGCAACGTGGCGACCTCGTCGGCCTGTGCCCGCAGGGATGACCCGGCGAACGGCTGGATGTCGAGACCTTCCAGCGCCGCGGTCGCATGTGCCAGCCGGGTGCGCAGCTCGCGCTCGATCTGCGACTCGTGCAACTCCTCCAGACGATGTGCCGGTGTCGGCGCGCAGTCGTATGCCGTCAGGCGCACCGTCATACCCTCGTCGCCCTCGGGCCCGAAGATCTCCACGGACGGCACGAGAGCGCCGCCTATCGCGGGGACATAGACGCACTCACCGGATTCGGTTGCGGCGGCGTTGAGTTCGGGGTTGCCGCGGGGCATGCCGGAGATGTCGCCGGCGCGGGGGAGAGCGCAGGCCAGCACCCGCTCGCCGAAGTCCTGCCAGGTTGCCAGGTGCCCGATGTCCCCGGCGATGTGGTCGGCGTCGGGCAATGCGTGCCGCAGTGCTTCCTCCAGGTCCAGGTGGCCCGCCCAGGCAGCGGTGACCCACAGGCTGAGTCGTACGGCGGCAGGCAGGTCGGACATGGCCGCACCAGGGTAGAACGCGGGCCGACGGGCGCCCGTCGGCCGGTGCCCGCAGGGACGCGGCCAGGTCGTAAGGTGCCTCACATGTCAGATGTGTTGGCACTCGCCGGTGTGAGCGTGGTCCGGGGTAACAAGCACCTGCTCGACGGCGTCGACTGGGAGGTCGAGGAGGGCGAGCGCTGGGTCGTGCTCGGGCCGAACGGTGCCGGGAAGACGACCCTGCTGCAGGTCGCGGCTGCCCGGATGCATCCGTCGGCCGGAGTCGCCGGCGTGTTGTCAGAGGTCCTCGGCACGGTCGACGTCTTCGAGTTGCGTCCGCGGATCGGCCTGGCATCGGCCACGATTGCCGATCGCATCCCGAACGGCGAGCGTGTCGGTGACGTGGTCGTCACGGCGGCATACGGCATGGTCGGCCGGTGGCGCGAGGTCTACGACGACCTCGACCACGGGCGCGCCACGGAGTTGCTCGACGCGCTCGGAGCCGGCCACCTGGTCGACCGACGCTTCGGCACGTTGAGCGAGGGAGAGCGCAAGCGGGTGCAGATCGCCCGCGCGTTGATGACCGACCCCGAGCTGATGCTGCTGGACGAGCCCGCGGCCGGACTCGACCTCGGAGGCCGCGAGGACCTGGTCAGTCGGCTGGGTGAGATCGCGCAGGACATCGAGGCACCGGCACTGGTGCTGGTGACCCACCACGTCGAGGAGATCCCGCCGGGCTTCACCGACGTGCTGCTGCTACGCGACGGCAAGGTCGTGGCGGCTGGTCCGATCGAAGCGACGTTGACCGCGGAGAACCTCAGCGCCACCTTCGGCCTGGACCTGACGCTGGAGCGGGTCGGGGACCGCTGGGCCGCCCGTGCGGTGCAGCAGCCCCGCGCCCGGCACGCCGCACGCTGAGCGGTGTCTGAAACCATGGCGCCGCCATGTCGCTGACCGAGATCCTGCTGATCACCCTCGCCGGAGTCGCGGCCGGGACGATCAACACCGTGGTCGGGTCCGGCACGCTGGTGACGTTCCCCACCCTGCTGGCCTTCGGCTATCCGGCGGTGCCGGCGAACATCTCCAACTCGGTCGGTCTGGTCGCCGGCGGTGTCTCCGGCTCCTGGGGATACCGCAAGGAGGTCGTCGGCGCAGGGCCGAGACTGCGACAGCTCGGCCCGATGTCGCTGCTGGGTGCGGCGGTCGGTGCGCTGCTGCTGATCTGGTTGCCCGCCTCGGCATTCGACGCGATCGTTCCGACGCTGATCCTGCTCGGGATCGTGCTGGTGCTCATCGGTCCCTGGTTGCAGAAGCGCGCCGCGGTGCGGCACGAGGGCCAGGGCCCGACGATGTCGCAGGGGCGTCGTGCCATGCTGATCGGCGGGGTCTTCGTCTGCGGTGTCTACGGCGGCTACTTCGGCGCCGCACAGGGCGTGCTGCTGATGGGCCTGATGAGCGCGATCCTGCCCGACTCGCTGCAGCGGCTCAACGGCATCAAGAACATCCTGAGCACGATCGTCAACTCCGTCGCGGCGCTGACCTTCGTCATCGTCTCCTTCCACAGCGTGCGCTGGGAGGTGTCCCTGCTGATCGCCATCGGCTCGGTCCTCGGCGGACTCATCGGCGCCAAGGTCGGACGCAAGCTGCCGCCGTGGTTGCTTCGCGCCTTCATCGTGCTGGTCGGCGTCATCGCGATCGTGACGCTGGTCTGATGCCGGAGGTCAGCTGACGATGGCGGTCATCGAGATCACCGATCCCGCCGACGAGCGGGTGCGCGACTACTTCCGGCTCACCGATGTCGCGTTGCGCCGGCGGCTGGAGCCGGAGCACGGGCTCTACCTCGCCGAGAGCGAGAAGGTCATCCGCCGGGCCCTCGGCGCCGGGCACCGTCCGCGGTCCTACCTGATGGGCCGGCGGTGGCTGACCGACCTGGCAGATCTGGTCGAGCGGGCCGAGGCCGACGACGTGCCCGTGTATGTCGGCAGCGACGACGTCATCGAGGAGATGACCGGCTTCCACCTGCATCGTGGCGCACTCGCGTCGATGCATCGGCCGGTGCTGCCGGCATACGCCGACCTGGTGCGGGACGCGCAGCGGGTGCTGGTGCTGGAGGACATCGTCGACCACACGAACGTCGGCGCCATCTTCCGGTCAGCGGCCGCGTTGGGTGTCGACTCCGTGCTGATCACCCCGCGCTGCGCCGACCCGCTCTACCGCCGCAGTGTGCGCGTGTCGATGGGCACGGTCTTCCAGGTGCCGTGGACCCGGATCGAGCCATGGCCCGCAGCGGTGAACGATCTTCAGGCACAAGGCTTCTCGGTCGCGTCGCTGGCGTTGCGGGACGACGCGATCAGCCTGGACGAGTTGGCGGCCGAGCCGCCCGACCGTCTCGCGATGGTGCTCGGCACCGAGGGTGACGGCCTCGGGCGCCACACGGTCGACGCGAGCGACCTGGTCGTGCGCATCCCGATGGCGGGTGGTGTCGACTCCCTCAATGTCGCGGCGGCCAGCGCGGTCGTGCTCTGGGCGACACGCCCCAGCGTGTCCAACAGCCGCACGCAGCACCGCTGACCAGTAGTTTCGGATCAATAGTTGCGGGAACAGCCGCACGTCGGACCGTCCGGAGGGCTCGTCATGGACAGCAAGACCTGGTGGATCATCATCGCCATCATCGTGGTGATCGCCATCTTGATTCTCATCGCAGTGGTGCAGGGCAAGCGGCGTACGAAGGCCAAGCGGGAGGAAGCGCAGCAGTTGCGGGGCCGCGCCAAGGAGAACGAAAGCACGGTCGCCGAGACCCGGCAGCGCGCTGAGTCAGCGACCGAGCAGGCCGAACGTGCTCGGGTCGAGGCGGAGGAGAAGCAGCGGCAGGCAGACCAGCTCGAAGCCGAGGCGCGGCACGAGCAGAAGGCCGCTGAGGCCGTCGAACGTGATCACCAGGAGACCCTGCGCAAGGCCGACCGCCTCGACCCGGACACCCCGACCGATCGGCACGGCAACCGGGTCCAGGGCACCGGGTCCGGGGACGGCGACGGGGAGAGCCGCATCGACCCGCACACCGACCGGCCGGTCGAGGAAGCAGCAGGACGAGGACGCGACTACGACGAGCAGCCCGCGGCCGAGGACGGCGGCGAGCTGCCGGACAAGGTCGACGACGCCCCCGAGGCGGCTTCCGGGACGGCCGACGACTCCGGCGACACGTGGGGCCGTTTCAAGGGAGTGGCCGAGAAGCCCGGCGACGGCCCCGAGAGCCCGAAACCCTGACGGGAGAGGCTATTTCGCCTGGTATGTCGCTGTGATGACGCCGCGGGCGAGCAGGTTGCCGCCCGTGGTGAACATCGCGACGGCGCCGCTGACCGAGTCGTCGAGGCCGAGGTCGTCGCCGACCGCGTGCACCGCGAACATGTAGCGGTGCGGCCGGTCGCCGACGGGCGGGGCGGCGCCGTCATACGCCTTGTCACCGAAGTCGTTGCGCGCGTGGAAGGCACCGGCGGGAAGGTTCTTGCCGTCGCCCGCGCCGAGGTCGAGCGAGGTCACGTCTGCGGGGATGCCGAGCAGCAACCAGTGCCAGAACCCGCACGGTGTCGGTGCATCTGGGTCGAAGCAGGTCACGACGTAACCCTTCGTGCCCTCGGGCGCACCCGACCAGGACAACTGCGGCGAGGTGTTGCCACCGCTGAATCCCCAGTCGTTGTAGACCTGTTCGTCAGGGAGGGTGTCACCGTCGGCGAACGTCTCACTGGTCACCGTGAGCGACGCGGTCTGCGGCAGCAGGGAGTAGGGGTCAGGGGCTTCAGGGCGTTCCAGATCCATGTCCCCAACGTACTCGGCTCAGTGCGCAGCGCGAGCGGCCTCCGCGATCAACGTGTATGACGCCCGCCGCTCGGCGGCGTCGTGCACGTTGGTGGTGATCATCAGCTCGTCGGCGCCGCAGGAGCGTGCGCGGGCCGTGATGCCGTCGTAGACCGCCTCAGCCGTCCCAGCGGTGACGAAGCGACCGAGGCTGTCGACAAGGTGCTGCTCGACCTCGGTCCACTCGTGTGCGGCCGCCTCCTCCGGCGAGGGCAACGGGCCGGGGTTGTTCTGGCGCAGCCGGACCGTCGACAGTGCGGCAGCGCGCTCGAGTTCGCTTGCGCGCTCGGTGGATTCGGCGGCGATCGCGGACACGGCGAGCATGCTGTGCGGCTCCTGCGGGCAGTCCGCACGACCGTTGGGCGTGAAGGAGCTGCGGTAGGCGTCGAACGCCTCGCGTGGGTCCACACTGCCGAAATGCCCGGCGAAGGCGAAGTTGGTGCCGAGCAGACCCGCAGCCTGGGCGCCATACATGCTGGAGCCGAGGATCCAGACCGGTGGAAGCGGGACGTCGGTGGGCTGCGCACTGATCGGTGCGAAGGGGTGATCGTCGGGGAATCCGTCGACATACGCACGCAATTCGGCGAACTGCTGCGGGAAGTCGTTGGCCGTCAGCGCTTCCTTGCTGCGCCGCAGTGCGAGGGCCGTCAGCTGGTCGGTGCCCGGTGCGCGGCCGAGCCCGAGGTCGATGCGCCCGGGGTGCAGGGCTTCCAGCACCCGGAACGTCTCGGCGACCTGCAACGGCGCGTGGTTGGGCAGCATGATGCCGCCGGCACCGACCCGGATGGTGCTGGTCGCAGCGGCGAGCGTGGCGATCATCACGACTGGCGAGGAGCTGGCCACGCTTGGGATGTTGTGGTGCTCGGCGACCCAAAACCGCTCGTAACCAAGGGATTCGGTGTGTTGCGCGAGGGTGATGGTCTCCAGCAGGGCGTCTGATGCGGTGCGGCCGGTGGAGATCGGGGACAGGTCCAGCACGGACAGCGGGATGGCGGTGTCGGTCACGATCGGTGCAACGTCGCGGGGCCCACGCGGCATTCCACGGCTCGCGGTGGCCGAGCCTGTCGAGGTCACGAGTGCCCTACTGACCGGTAGGGTTCTCGCCATGGAACCGATCTACTCCGGCGTGATCTCCTTCGCACGCGGTGTGTTTGCCGTGCAGGGCCTGAAATTCAAGCGATCCGGGGCGGAGCACCTCCCGCGCACCGGTGGCGCGGTGATCGCGATGAATCACATCGGCTACTTCGACTTCTCCTATGCGGGTTACCCGGCACTGGACGTCGGCCGCAAGGTCCGGTTCATGGCGAAGAAGGATGTCTTCGACCACCCCGTCTCGGGCCCGCTGATGCGCGGCATGAGGCACATCCCGGTCGACCGGGCGGCCGGCGCCGATGCCTATCGCGCCGCGGTCGAGGCGTTGCAGCGGGGAGAGCTGATCGGTGTCTTCCCGGAGACGACGATCTCCCGGTCGTTCGAGTTGCGCGACTTCAAGTCCGGCGCGGTGCGTATGGCGCAAGAGGCGGGCGTGCCCGTCATACCGATGATCCTGTGGGGTTCGCAGCGCGTCTGGACCAAGGGCCTGCCGCGGCAGATGTGGCGGCCGAAGGTGCCGATCCGCATCGAGGTCGGCGCGCCGATCACCATCCCGGCCGATGCCGACCCCGACGCCGAGACCGCCGCACTGCGTGAGCGGATGACGAGCATGCTGCACGCGGTGCAGGAGTCCTACGAGCCGCTGACCGGTGACGACCTGAAATACCTCCCGGCGCGCCTCGGTGGCACCGCACCGACGCTGGAGGAGGCCAACGCCCTCGACGCGAAGGAAGCCGAGGAGCGGCGTACTGAGTAGCCGCGAGGTACGAGCGGCGTATCGAAGTGAAGGCAGCGCGACGAGCTGCGAACGGCTGACCCGGAGCGCGGCCGAGCGCCGGTTGTCGGTGGCCGCACGCAGACTGCCACCATGACCACCGTGACTTCCCCGACCATCGAGACCGTCGCCGACGACACCCTGGCAGTGCTGGCCGGCCCGGGCGCGCGACTGCGCGACGGGCAGCTGGAGGCGCTGCAGGCACTGACCGAACACGGTGCCCGGGTGCTGGTCGTGCAGGCGACCGGATGGGGCAAGTCCGCGGTCTACTGGATCGCGACGTCCTGGCTGCGCGCACATGGCCGCGGACCGACGCTGGTCATCTCGCCGCTGCTGTCGTTGATGCGCGACCAGGTCGCCGCTGCCGAGCGGGCCGGGCTGCGCGCTGCGACCCTCAACAGCTCCAATATCGGCCAGTGGCAAGGCATCGAGGCCGATCTGGCGACCGGACAGATTGACGTCCTGCTGGTCTCACCGGAGCGACTGGCCAACCCGACGTTCGGCGCGCGCGTGATGAAGTCGCTGACCGGCTCGCTCGGCCTCGTGGTCGTCGACGAAGCCCACTCGGTGTCCGACTGGGGTCACGACTTCCGGCCCGACTACCGCCGGGTGACCGACGTGCTGCGCCGGCTCAACCCCGAGACGCCGGTCCTGGCGACGACGGCCACCGCCAACGGGCGCGTGGTCGACGACATCGCCGCCCAGTTCGGCGACGACACCGTGGTCCTGCGCGGGCCGCTCGCCCGTGCCAGCCTGCAGTTGGCCGTGCTGCCGCAGCTGGATCCGCTGCAGCGCTTCGCCTGGGTGGTCGATCACCTTCCGCAGTTGCCCGGGTCGGGCATCGTCTACACGTTGACCGTCGCCGACGCAGAGCGGCTGACCGAGGCCGTTCGTCATCGGTATGGCGCAGACGCGCCGGTTGCGGCCTACACCGGCCAGCTGGACTCTGACACGCGCGAGCGGCTCGAGGAGGACCTGCGCGCCAACCGCGTCAAGGCGCTCATCGCGACCTCAGCGCTCGGCATGGGTTATGACAAGCCGGATCTCGGGTTCGTCATCCACGTGGGGGCCCCGCCCTCGCCGGTCTCCTACTACCAGCAGGTCGGCCGTGCGGGGCGCGCGATCGATCACGCGCTGGTTGCGTTGCTGCCGTCGGCCGGCGACGACGGCGTCTGGGACTACTTCGCGACAGCGACGATCCCCAAGGAGCCGCAGGTCCGGCGTCTGCTGGAGGCGTTGGGCGCGACCGGTGACGCCATGTCGGTGCCGCAATTGGAGGCCGAGAGCGGCCTGCGACGCAGCAAGGTCGACCTGCTGCTCAAGCAGCTCGCCGTCGACGGCATCACCGAGCGGACCGCCGACGGCTGGGTGTCGACGGGGAAGCCGTGGAGCTACGACCAGGAGCACTACGACGGGGTGCTCGCGGTCCGCCGCCGGGAGGCGGACATCATGCGCAGCTACATCCGTGGCGATCAGTGCCTGATGCAGTTGCTGCAGCAGTCGCTCGACGACCCGGAGGCGGAGCCGTGCGGGCGCTGCTCGGTCTGCCTGGGTCGGCTGCCGGAGCCGCTGCGGCCAGACGCCGATCCGGAGACGGTCGCTCGGGTGCGGCAGTTGTTGCGTGAGGGCCAGCAGTTGCTCGAGCCGCGCAAGATGTGGCCCGGCGGCTCCTTCGGCCGACGCGGCCGGATCCCTGCTGCGGAAGCGGCCGAGGAGGGGCGGGTCATCGTGCACGCCGACGCCGCAGAGTGGGGCGAGCTGCTCGCCGGCGCACTGCGCACCGACGGTCCGCCGCCGCCCGACCTGGTCGAGGCGTGTGTCCGGACGCTGGCGCAGTGGGGCTGGGCCGAGCGCCCCGAGACGGTCGTGGCGCTGAGCGCAGCCGGACATCCGCAGCTTGTCGGCGGGGTGGCCGATGCGCTCGGTGCCGCCGGTCGGTTGCCGGTGCAGCGCTGGGCGGTCGATGGCACACCGCCGGCCGACGCGACCTCGGTGGATGAAGCCACCTTCTGGCGCGAGGCATTGGAGGCCGGTGCGCTGCCCGACGTCGCTGGACAGGTCGTGCTGCTGATCGTCGACGCATCGTCATCCGGCTGGGTCGTCACGGTGGCTGCGGCACAACTGCGTATGGCGGGGGCTCGCGCCATACTCCCGCTGTTGCTGCACCGCACCGTCGGCTGACCCACCGGACGTTGCTCGGGGGTTGACCCGGCCGGCCAGGCGGGTCGGGTAACTTCGCAATCATGCGAGCACTCACAGTCATCCCTGGAGAATCCGGCAGCCTGGCGGTGCAGGACATGCCGGACCCGGATCCCGCGCTCGGTGACGTCCTGGTCGACGGGCTCGCGGTGGGCGTGTGCGGCACCGACCACGAGCTGGCCGACGGCGACTACGGCTGGGCGCCGGAGGGCTCGCAGCGACTGATCCTCGGGCACGAGTCACTGGGCCGCGTCCTGGAGGCACCCGAGGGGAGCGGGTTCGCTGCCGGCGATCTGATCGTCGGCGTTGTCCGGATGCCCGATCCGCAGCCCTGCGGTGCCTGCGCGCACGGCGAGTGGGACATGTGCCGCAACGGCGAATACACCGAGCACGGCATCAAGTCGCTGCACGGTTTCGCCGCCGAGCAGTGGCGGGTGCACGCCGAGCACGCGGTCAAGCTCGACCCGGCACTGGAGTCGGTCGGCATGCTGATGGAGCCGACGACGATCGTGGCCAAGGCGTGGGAGCAGGTCGACCACATCGGTGGCCGTGCGTGGTTCGAGCCGGAGTCGGTGCTCATCACCGGTGCCGGCCCGATCGGGTTGCTGGCGGCCATGATCGGTGCTGCCCGCGGACTCGACGTGCACGTGCTCGACCGCGTGACCGACGGGCCCAAGCCGCAGTTGGTCAAAGACCTCGGCGGCACCTATCACACCGACGCGGTCGACAAGGTCATCGAGCAGGTCGAGCCGGACGTGATCATCGAGGGCACCGGCGCGACGCCCGTCGTCAACGCTGCGCTGGCCAACCCCAAGCCCTACGCGATCACCGTGCTGACCGGCATCTCGGACCCCGGGGAGACCGAGACCGTCGACCTCGGGACCGTCAACCGTTCGGCGGTGCTCGGCAACGCCGCGATCGTCGGGTCGGTCAACGCCAACCTGCGCCACTACGAGGCGGCCGCGAAGGCACTGGCGGCCGCCGATCTGCAGTGGCTGGAGCGACTGGTCACCCGGCGGGTGCCGCTGGAGCAGTTCGCGGACGCGTTCACACCGCAGCCCGACGACGTCAAGATCGTGCTGACGATCTGATCGGTGACAATGGTCCGGTGAAGTTCATGCAGCACGGGCACAGAAGGTCTGCGATGCGCTGGCGTTGGAGGGAGCCTGCGATCCACAACGCCGACGGAGCGTAGGCCTGCCGTGCGTTCCGTGGCCAGCATCATGCATCTGGACCTGGACGCGTTCTTCGCAGCGGTCGAGCAGCGCGACAAGCCGTCGTTGCGGGGCAAACCGGTCTGCGTGGGCGGGGTCGGGGCACGCGGTGTCGTGGCCACCGCATCCTACGAGGCGCGCAAATTCGGCGCCCGGTCGGCGATGCCGACAGCCGAGGCCCGCCGCCGGTGCCCGCCCGGCACTGCCTTCCTGCACCCGCGGGGTGACGCCTACCGCGCCTCCAGCCGCGTCGTCATGGGCATCCTGCGGGAGGTGTCGCCGGTGGTGGAGCAGGTCAGTGTCGACGAGGCGTATGTCGACCTGGCAGCCGGGAGCGGGTTGGACCTCAGCCCGGACGGTGTGCGTGCTGTCGCACAGCAGATCATCGCCGAAATCTCCTCCGCCACAGGCGGATTGACCGCATCGGCGGGCATCGCCAGCTCCAAGATGCTGGCCAAGATCGGGTCCGACCTGGAGAAGCCCGCCGGCCTGGTGGTGGTGCCGCCCGGCCGCGAGCTGCAGGTGCTCGCACCGCTGTCGGTGCGCGTCGTCAGTGGCATCGGCCCGGCGACGGAGGCACGACTGCGCTCCTTCGGCGTCGAGACGGTGGCCGACCTGCAGCGGATGGAACGCACCGACCTGGTCAGCATCTTCGGCGCCGCCCACGGCGGCAGCCTGCACGAACTCGCCAGGGCGCGCGACGATCGCGAGGTCGTCGTGGAGCGGGAGGCCAAAAGCGTCTCGGCGGAGGAGACCTTCGAGCACGACGTGGTGGACCGCGAGATCCTCGACGCCGAGCTGGTCAGCCTGGCCCGGCGCACCGCCGCCCGGCTCGGCAAGTCGGCCGCTTTCGCACGGACGGTCACGATCAAGGCTCGGCAGCACGACTTCTCGACCGCCACCCGCTCCGAGACGCTGCTGCATCCGACCGGTGATGCGGGCGTGATCCTTGACGTCGCGCGTCGGTTGCTCGCTGGCATTGACGTGTCGGACGGCCTGCGGTTGTTGGGTGTTGGCGTCTCGGGGCTCGGCACACACGCACAGGAGCAGCTGCGTTTCGGCGACCCCGAGGAGGTGCAATTGCCGTTCGACGGCACGGACACTCCAGAGGCTGACGTGCCGGCAACCCCTGCGGGCGACGTCCGACGCACTCCCGGGCCGGCGGCATACAACGGGGAAGCGCCGCCGGCGTGGTGGCCGGGGGAGGACATCGCGCATACCGAGCACGGCGCGGGTTGGGTCTGGGGCAGTGGTCTCGGCCGCGTGACGGTGCGCTTCGAGGGGCCGACCACCGGCCCGGGCCGGGTGCGGACGTTCGCGTCCGACGACCCGGAGCTGAGCAAGGCAGATCCGCCGCAGTGGTGAATCCGGTTGACTGCGTTGTCAGGATGGTCGGATGCGGTCGTATGACGAACTGATCCGGGAGGCATCGCAGGTCGACGTGTCCGGCTGGGACTTCTCCTGGCTCGACGGGCGAGCCACCGAGGAGCGCCCCGGTTGGGGCTACTCCGGGCTGCTGGCGGATGCGCTGCGCGGGGTCGACAGTGCGCTGGACCTGCAGACCGGCGGGGGAGAAGTGGTGGACTCGGCACCGGTGTTGCCACCGCACCTGGTCGTGACCGAAGGCTGGCCGCCCAATGTCACGGCCGCGCGAAAACGACTGGGACCGCGTGGTGTTCGCGTCGTTGCCGTCGACGAGGGTGCCGCGCTGCCGTTCCCCGACCAGACCTTCGAACTCGTCACCGCCCGTCATCCGGTGGCTTCCGACTGGCCGGAGATCGCGCGGGTGCTACGGCCCGGCGGCCGTTACCTCGCGCAACACGTCGGGCCGGAGTCGGCCTTCGAGCTGATCGAATGGTTCCTGGGCCCGCTGTCCGACGAAGTCCGGGACGGGCGCCACTCACGCCACGATCGGGCGGGCGCGACTGCGGCCGGCCTGGTCGTCGACGAGATCCGCAGCGCGCGATGCCGGATGGAGTTCTTCGACATCGGGGCAGTGGTCTACATCCTGCGCAAATGCGTGTGGTGGGTGCCGGACTTCACTGTCGGGCGGTATGCCGCCCGGCTGCGCGACCTGGACACTGCGATCCGGCGGGACGGATCATTCGTCGCGCACTCCACTCGGTTGCTGGTGCGGGCGCAACTGCCGAGGTGACCGTGGCGGAGGGGTCACTCCGGCGCAGCGGTGTGTTCTGAACGGACCACGCAGTCCAGCTCAAGCTCCAGCACCGACTTTTCGTGCTGATTGTGCAGGCGACCTTCGACGATGACAGTGCAGCGGCCGGGCTTGTCGGGCTCGACGGATCGCACGATCGCGGTGCAGGTCAGCACGTCCCCGGCACGCACCGGCCGCAGGAAGCGGACCTGCCGGAAGTTGCGACCGGCGACGACGTCATATCGCTGATAGACCGCCGTGACGACGAGCCGCTGATAGATCGACATGGTGTGCAGCCCGCTGGCGATCAGGCCGCCGAAGTCACTGTCTGCGGCGCGTGCAGGGTCGACGTGGAAGTACTGGGGGTCCCACTCGGTGGCGAAGTCGCGGATGGCACTCTCGGTGACTTCGTAGCTGCCGCAGTCGATCTCGCGGCCGATCGGCAGGGCCTCGGCGGGCAACAGCTTCGGGACGTCGGTCATCGGGTTGCGGCGTCCATGAACCAGCCGTGCACCATGCCGTCCGGACGACCTCGCTCCCGGAAGTATTCGGTGCCGAAGCCGGCCGCGAAGACCTGATCGGGCATCGCCATGAACGTGCCGATGTCCGACACCTGACTGCGGTGTGCCCGCATCGCGCCGCGGATGCGGTCCAGGTATGCCGAAACGTCCACGGCCCAGTGGAGTTCGGCCTCGGGCAGGCCCATCGGGTTGCCGTCGTCCATCGGCCCGTCCGGATCGAACGGCACCTCCATGCCGGCGTCACGAGCTGCCTGCATGGATGCGCGCATCACGTCGCGATTCATCGTCTCTTCGAGCACCCGTGGTGAGCGCTTGGCCAGCTCCGCCGCGGCGTAGGTGACGGCGTGGACCTTCACATGGTCGGGGTGGCCGTAGCTGCCGTGCCAGTCGTAACCGACGAGCACGGCGGCGTCCTCCTCGTCGAGGATCGCTGCGAGCCGCTCGGCTGCTTCCGCGACCGGCGCCTGATGGAACGACTTGGGGTCGGAGTTCTGCTCCCACCCGGTCATCCCCGAGTCGTGGTAGCCGAGCCAGGCGACCCTGGCGGTGCCCGTCACCCGCGCCGATGCCTCGGCCTCGGTCCTGCGACGCTGCGCGAGTGTCTCGCTCGGCGCCAGGTCGTCCGGCACCTCGCCGTGCTCGCCACCTGTGGCATAGACCACCACCACACGGTGGCCCTCGTCGGAGGCTCGAGACATGGAACCCGCGGTCTGTGAGCTCTCGTCGTCCGGGTGGGCGTGGAAGAACACGATCGTCGACACCCGAAGAATCTTTGCACGCACGACCGACACCGGATAGAACCGGGAGCATGACCTCTGCGCGACGCGATCCCCACCCGGTCACCGGCCGGCTCTTCGAGTCACCGGTGCGGCCAGGGACCGGCTGGCCCGGCGACACTGCCACCGAGCAGACCCCGGTGGCGAAGACGGCTGCCGGCGTGCGCCGACTGGCCAAGGCCGCGACAACGCTCGAGGAGCTCAATGCGCAGGTCTCCGTATGTCGCGCGTGCCCGCGACTGGTCAGCTGGCGCGAAGAAGTGGCGACGACCGGCCGCCGCCGCTCCTTCGCGGATGAGCCCTACTGGGGACGGCCCGCTCCGGCTTTCGGCGACCCGGAGGCGACTCGGCTGATCGTCGGCCTCGCGCCCGCGGCCAACGGCGCGAACCGGTCCGGCCGGATGTTCACCGGCGACCGGTCGGGGGACTGGATCTTCGCCGCCCTGTATCGCGCCGGTTTCGCCACCCAGGAGTCGTCGGTCGCTGCGGGGGACGGGCTGGAGTTGCACGGCATCCGGATGACGGCACCGGTGCACTGCGCACCGCCCGCCAACAAGCCCACGACCCCGGAGAAGGCGACCTGTCGTCCCTGGCTGGAGCAGGAGCTGCAACTCTCGCAGGACAAGCTGCGCGTCATACTCGTGCTCGGCGGGATCGGCTGGGACGCGACGATTTCCACCGCACGCGCGATCGGCTGGGAGGTCCCGCGGCCGAAGCCGAAGTTCGGCCACGGGGCGAGGGCGGCCCTGCACAGCCCGGCAGGGCCGGTGGAGCTGGTCGGTTGCTACCACGTGAGCCAGCAGAACACCTTCACCGGCCGGCTGACCCAAGCGATGCTGGACGACGTCCTACGCACGGTGCGCGAACTGGGCTGAGGTCCCGGCAACCGGACCTGCCTACCGCTCGAGCAAGCATGTGTGGCACGGTGCGATCGTGAACCTGCCACATGATGACATCGACCCGGACGGCCTGCTGGAATACTCGGTCGTCTTCACCGACCGCTCCCTGAACCACATGTCGCAGCGCTTCGTGCGCGTCATGCAGGACATCCTCGACGTGTTGCGCAGCACGTATGCCGCCGACAGCGTCGCGATCGTCCCGGGCGGCGGCTCCTACGGCATGGAGGCCATCGCCCGCCAGCTGGCGACCGGCAAGCGCACCCTTGTCGTGCGCAACGGTGCGTTCTCCTACCGCTGGTCGCAGATCTTCGAGGCAGGCGACATCCCGAGCGAGTCGACCGTCTGGCCTGCCGCGCCGGTGAGCGACGAGCACCAGGCAGCCTGGCAGCCGGCCTCCGTCGACGAGGTCGTCGCGGCGATCCGCGAGAAGCGGCCGGAGGTCGTCTTCGCGCCGCACGTCGAGACCGCCTCGGGCATCCTGCTCCCGGATGAGTATGTGCGGGCCGTCTCGGCAGCGGTCCACGAGGTGGGCGGACTCTTCGTGCTCGACTGCGTGGCGTCCGGTGCGCTCTGGGTCGACATGCGCGACCTCGGGGTCGACGTGCTGCTGACCGCGCCGCAGAAGGGCTGGAGCGGCACCCCCTGCGCGGGTTACGTGATGCTGAACGACGCCGCGCGGTCGGCGATCGAGGCATCGACGTCGACCAGCTTCGCGATGGACCTGAAGAAGTGGCTGGCGATCACCGACGCGTATGTCGACGGGCAGACTCCCTACCACGCCACGATGCCGACCGACGGTCTGGCGCACAACGCGGAGCTGATGCTCGAGGCGCGGGATGCCGGCCCGGACACGTTGCGTGCCGCGCAGGTCGACCTCGGCGCGAAGATCCGCTCCGTGCTGGCCGACGCAGGATTCAAGTCCGTCGCCGCGGACGAATTCGCCTCTCCCACAGTGGTTGTCGTCCACACCGACGACCCGGAGCTGAAGACCGGCGCGAAGTTCAAGCAGGTCGGTCTGCAGGTCGCCGCTGGCGTGCCGCTGCAGTGCGGCGAGCCGGACGACTTCGCGACCTTCCGGCTGGGCCTCTTCGGCCTGGACAAGCTCGGCGACGTCGACGGCACGGTGGAGCGCTTCAAGGACGCCCTGGCCAAGCTCGGCTGACGTCTCGCCGGAGACTGGCGGAGCACGCGTCAGCGGGGCAGCCGATCGAGGTGGTCCCGCGCGCGTTCGAGTTCGTAGGCCTCACCGATCTGCTCGGCGATCTCGTGCGCCTGCTCGAAATGCGTTCGCGCGGCGTCGTTTTCGCCCTCGCGAAGCAGCATCTCGCCGAGGTTGTTGTGAGCGGACGTGACCAGTTCCTGGATGGTGAGTGTTGTTGCGAGGTGCAACGCGTGCTCGACCAGCCGGCGCCCCTCTGCGACGTAACCCGCCAGATGCAGCGACATGCCGAGGTTCGCCTCGGCGAACGCCTGTCCCGACTCGTCGCCGCGCCGCCGTGCGAGCAGGACCGCACGCCGCCCGGAGGTCACGGCCTGGTCCGCGAGTGCCGGATCGCCGGTGTCGGCCAGCAGTCCCGCCACATTGCTGCGTGCCAATTGTTCGCGCTTCTCCCAACCGTGCCGGCGGGCGAGATCCGCTGCCTCCTGTTGGATTTCGACCGATCCGGTGACATCGCCCGTCCGGGCGCGGATCACCCCGATGTTGGTCAGCGCGCCCACGAGGTGCTCGTCGTCACCGGTGCGGCGGTAATGCGCGCAGACCGCCTCCATGCGCTCGAGCGCCTCGTCATACCGCCCGGTCATGGTGGCGATGATCGCCAGGTTGTTGCTCGCCGAGGCGGCACCGTCACCGTCGTCGAGTCCGCGGAAGAGCGTCTCGGCGCGCTCGAGATAGGTTGCGGCGCGGTCATATCGGCTCAGTCGGAGATGGGCCATGCCGAGGTTGCGCTCGGCAAGAGCTGCCCCCGCACTGTCCTGCTGTATGACGGCCGCCGCCTGCGCCGTGCGGTTGAGCGTGACGGCCTCGGTCAACTGCCCGCCCTCCCACAGGTGCGGCGAGAGCACCGCGGCGAGTTTCGCGGATGCGTCCGTCTGGTGCTGCTCGGCTGCCCAGAACGCCACCGTCAGCAGGTTGCTGTGCTCGCGCCGAAGCCAGGTCGCGGCCTCGGGCGGCGGCACGGCCGGCAGGGAGCTGGTGTCCATCCAGTACCAGTCCTTCGTCGCGCCCGGCTGGGTCGCGGCGATAGCTGCGGCAGCAGTGCGGAGGTAGTGATCCATCAGCCGTCGCACGGCGGCCTTGCGCTGCTGCGGCCGCTCGTCGCGGACCGCCATTTGCTCGCCGAAAACCTTGACCAGAGAGTGCATTTCCCACTGGTCGGTCGCACGATCGGGTGTGGTCGACCGCACCAGGTGCGCGTCTTCGAGGTCGCGCAGCACGGTCCGACAGGTGGCTTCCGGTAGGTCGGTGAGCGCTGCCACGGCGTCCAGCCCGATCGTCGTGGTCGGATGCAGCGACGTCATGCGCAACACGTGACGACCGGCGTCGGACAGCGCCGTGTAGGTGACCCCGAGCGTCGCCTCCACCTCGTGGCCGACCTGCAGGGACCGGAGCCGGTCACGGTAGGCGTCGGCGTGATCCTGCTGTGTCCAGTCGGGGCGCCCGGCCAGCTGCGCCCGCGCGAGTGTCAGCGCCAAGGGCAGCCGCCCGGTGAGGTCGCAGAGCTCGCGCGCGGGACCGCTGTCGGGCAGGTCGAGCAACCGATGGGCGGCGCTCTCGTCCAGCACGTCCAGCGTGGTGCAGCCGACAGCGTCCGGCAGTGGCTCGTTCCACCGGCTGGTGACGATGACCCGCGTGGTGGAGTCGCGCGGGAGCAACGCCTCGGTCTGCCGCCAGGATGCGGCGTCGTCGAGCAGCAGGAGGCTGCGCCGGGCACTCAATAGGCCGAGATATCGGGTGCGCAGCGTCTCCGCCGCCGGTGCTGCGGTGGCTGCCGGCAGATGCACGCGCAGGACACCGCTCATGACGTCGAAGGGATCGGCCGGATGCCCGGCTGTGTCGAAGCCGGCCAGTTGGACGTGCACCACGGTGTCGACCGTGCCGCGGCGCAGCAACTCGTGCGCCGCGGTCACGGCCAGGGCGGTCTTGCCCACTCCGGCGAGGCCGCGGATCACGTGCACCCGGGGTCCGCCCGGATCGAGCAGTGGACGCAGTGCGTCGTCGCGTCCGACGAACGGTTCGGGCCGGGCGGGCAGCGACATGACCTGGGGGACGACGCCGCGATGATCCGGGGCCGGAGTGGCAGCCCGTGCCGCGTGGCGCCATACGGTGCGGACGTTCTGGTCACCGGTCAGCGCCTCCGCGATGTCGGCGATCAGGTCGGGGTCGAAGCGGGTGCGTCCCTCCCGGAAGCAGTCGTAGATGGTCGTGCGCGCGGGCCGAGCGCGTTCAGCGGGGACGCCCCGCGCCGTGCGGATGTCGCGGACGATGCGCGCAATGTCTGCGTATGACGGGTGCTGCGCCCAACGGCGGAGCTCCCGCAGCGCAGTCACGACATCGTCGGGTCCGGTGATGACGCCGGGCGCCGGCGCGGGTCCGGGGGAGTGCGCACCTGCCTCTGCCTGTCCCACGCGGTTCCTCGATCGTGTTTGTTCGGACGTGTTCGGAGGCTGCCGACAACGAGGCACAACGGTGTGAGCATCAGCGTGGGCGGACGGTCGCAGCTGGCCCCGATTCTGCCCGAAAACCGTTGTGCCCATGGGAGGGAAGCCGAAAATGACCGAACTGACGAGACGCCAGGTGAGCAAGGGAGCCGCGTGGGTGCTGCCCGTCGTCGCGGTGGCGAGTGCTGCGCCTGCTGCGGCGGCGAGCGAGAACGTCGACTACTGCGGATGTTTCCTGCCGGCCGGACTGCAACTGCTCGAGGGCAGGTGGGTCAGCTCGCTGGTGCCGATGGGAGTCAGCTGGCACGTGTATGCCGACCTGACGATGCCCCCGTGCCCGGCCCTCGACGTCTTCGAGCAGCAACACGGACCGGCATACCTCGGCTTCACCGTGTCGCAGCTCAGTGTGCAGACGACCGAAGGGCCGCTGGAGGTGAATTGGAACGACATGCTCGGTGCCCGGGTCATCAAGGGTCTGCCGACTCCGACGGACCTGCACTTCGACTCCGCGGACTGGGAGATCGGGTCGACGCCGCAACATCACGTCACAACGGCGTCGGTGACGGTCAACCCGCGACTGACCAACAGTGCCGGGTCGGTCGACGTGACGTGCCCCGGCGCGATCCGGCTGGACTACACGTTCGGCCCCGACGAATACGGCAACTGGGAGGGCAACAGCGGGTTGGTCACGGTCACCGTGTCGTGACCGTGACCAACCAGCGGGGTGATCGGCTCAGGCCTGCGGCACGATCAGCCCGGCGGTCTGGGTGCGGGCGCGGGCGAACCGCTCCTGCACGTCCGCCCAGTTGGCGATGTTCCACCAGGCATCGACGTATTCGTTCTTGACGTTGCGGTACTGCAGGTAGAACGCGTGCTCCCACATGTCGAGCATCAGCAGGGGAGTCAGGCCCACTGGCAGGTTGCCCTGGTGGTCGTAGAGCTGGCAGATCACCAGGCGGGCGCCGAGGCTGTCCCAGGCCAGGATCGACCAGCCGGAGCCCTGGATGCCCAGTGCGTTCGCGGTGAAGTGCGCGCGGAACGCGTCGAAGGAGCCGAAGAACTCGTCGATCGCCTGACCCAACTCGCCGTCCGGCTTGTCGCCGCCGTCCGGGCTCATGTTGGGCCAGAACACCGAGTGGTTGACGTGCCCGGCCAGGTTGAAGGCGAGGTTCTTCTCCAGCAGGTTGACCGGGCCGAGCTTCTCGGTCTCACGCGCCTCGGCCATCTGCTCGATGGCGGTGTTGGCGCCCTTGACGTATGCCGCGTGGTGCTTGTCGTGGTGCAGCTCCATGATGGCGCCGGAGATGTGCGGCTCGAGGGCGGAATAGTCGTAGGGGAGGTCAGGAAGGTCGTAGTCGGACACGGGATCACCTTTCGCGAGAGTGTGCGTGTGGCCATATGCGAATTAGTCGCATATGGCCACACTAACCCGACTCCGACCGGCGGGCACGGCACGGTCAACGATTGGGACCGTCGCGATTCCGGCCCAATTCACCCGGCTTTCAGTTGCTTTCGCATCTTCGCCGCGGTGTCGGTGGCTCGGTATCCCTCCGGCACTCCTTCGATCGTGATGACGATCGAGTCCGCGTGATCTGCTCGCAAGGGTGCGATCTGCTGGTAGGGCTCGGACGCGAACCACTCGCGAGCGGCGTCGACCGACGGGAACCCGATGATGATCACGTCGCCCGGCAGCTTGCCCTCATGTGTCTGGTGGCGAGTGGTGTGCACGAGCCAGCGGCCGCCGTACGGCTCGAACGTTCCCTCGATCCGTTCGAGGTATTCGACGATGTGCGGCCCCATGTCGACGTTCTCGAGGTAGCCGATGGCGTATCCGGCCGGCACGGTGTCGGTGGTGTTCATGGTCGTTCTCTCCTCGGTGTGCGCTTCGTGAACGACACAAGACTGCGACCTGTGAGTGCTCGCCGGCCATGACCTCGCAGGTCATGGTCCACGAGATGCGCGCGCCTACGCTGGCGCACATGACTGCAATCGCCGAAGAGCCCGCCGTCGGAGAGTTGCTGCGCGAATGGCGGGAGAGTCGGTCGCTGAGCCAGCAGGCGTTGTCCGATCTGTCGACGGTGTCGACCCGACACCTCAGCCGGGTCGAGACCGGCCGGGCCAAGCCGACGCCACAGATGATCGTGCACCTGTCGGAGCATCTGGAAATCCCGCTGCGAGAACGAAATCGGATCCTGCTCGCCGGCGGATACGCACCGCAGTACGCCGACAGCGCCCTGGACGACGCTTCCCTCTTGAGCGTGATGAGCGGGTTGCGTGACCTCCTGGACGCGCACCTGCCCTACCCGGCGCTGCTGCTCGATGACTACTGGGAGGTTGTCGACGCGAACTCCGCGGTCGACGCGCTGATGGCAGGCTGCTCGGCCGCACTGCTCGAGCCGCCGATCAACGTCATCCGGCTGTGCGTGCACCCGGACGGGCTGGCCCCGCGGATCCGGAATCTGCCGGTCTGGGCCGCGCACCTCGGGCAGCAGCTGCGACACCGAGCCGCGCAGACGCGCGACCCGCGGCATTCCGCCTTGGCTCGTGAGGTTGCGGAGCTGGTCGAGGCGGACACCACTCCGGCGGTCGGTGGCCCGGTGGTCGTCCTCGAGCTCGAGTCGGATTCGGGCCCGCTGCGGTTCTTCAGCACCGCCGCCCGCCTCACGACCGCGACCGACGCGGCACTCGAGGGCCTGCACCTGGAGACCTTCCTCCCGGCCGACGAGCACACGCGGGCGGCATACGGGACCTAGGAGCTGCGCGGCACGCGACCCATCAGGTAGAACTCCTTGTTGGGCATCAGTCCAGTCCAATGGACCAGCCGGTTGCTCATCGAGAAGAACGCCGTGATCGCACCGACGTCATAGACGTCTTCCTCCGAAAGCCCTTGTGCGCGCAGCAGATCCAGGTCGTCGTCGACGATCTCCGAGGGACGGGAGGCCAGCTTGACGGCGACCGAGATGATTGTGTGCTGCCGCTCGTCGAGATCGGCCTTGCGCCAGTCCGTCGCCAATTGGTCTGAGATGTAAGGGTTCTTGGACCGGATGCGGGCGATCGCCCCGTGCGCGACGACGCAATAGAGGCAGTCGTTCTCGGCGCTCGTGGCGACCACGATCATCTCCCGGTCTGCCTTGCTCAGCCCCGGGGTTTCGCGGTCCATCAGTGAGTCGTGGAAGTCGAAGAACGCGCGCATCTCTTCGGGTCGTTGCGCGATGCCGATGAACACGTTGGGGATGAAGCCGGACTTCTCGCTGACCGCGGCGATGCGCTCCTGTAGGTCCGGTGGCAGGTCGTCGACGTCGACGACCGGGAAGCGTTTCATGATCTCGGGGTCCAGCCGGCCAGTCATATCGGTCTCCTTGTCCTTCAACGGGCTTCGTCGATCCAGTCGTCGTAGAAGTCGGGCATGGCGGATGCCCGGCCGGTGAACTCGGGTGAACGCTTCTCGAGGAACGCGGCAACACCCTCCTTGCCGTCGCCGACGCTGGTCCAGAACATCGCGAGCGAGTCCACCCGGTGGGCGTCCGCGGGATGGTCGTATGACGAGTTGCGACGCAGCATCTGGCGGGCCAGCGCCACGGCGACCGGGGAGCGGCCCTTGGTCCACCGGTCGGCGAGCTCCCGAGCTGCCGGCAGAAGCTGATCAGGCTCGTATGACGCTGTCGCCAAACCGTTCTCGACCGTGGCATCGGCGTCCAGGACGTCGGCGGACAACGCCAGGTCCAGTGCTCGAGGCAGCCCGACGATGCGCGGCAGGAACCACGATGATGCTGCCTCCGGCACGATGCCGAGGCGGCCGAAGACCAGGCCGAAACGCGCCTTCGTCGACACGAGGCGCGCATCCATCGCCAGCGTCATCGTCGCTCCGATCCCGACCGCGGGACCGTTGATCGCTGCGACGACCGGCTTCTTGCAGTCATGGATCGCGAGTGTCACTCGCCCGCCGGTGTCACGAACCCGCGCCAGCGAAGGATCGGACAGGTCCTGCATGTCCGCGAGCGTCGGCTCGCAGCTCTCGTCCAGCCCGAAGACGTTGCCATCGGTGGAGAGCGCCATACCGGCACAGAAAGCACGCCCGGCTCCGGTGACGATCACGGCGCGCACCGAGTCGTCGTCGTTCACCGTGCGGAACGTCGCCTCCAGCTCGTCGGCCATCGTCACGGTGAACGCGTTCAGCTGCTCCGGCCTGCGCAACGTGACTGTGAGGACTCCGTCATCGACGTGGTGCGCGATGGTCTCGAAGGCCATCCGGGGCTCCTTCCAACACAGCGATGTGACGGAGCCGACCTTAGCCGTGGGGTCGCGGCGAGTTCAGTCGGTCAGCACGTTCAAGGTGACTGTCGGGATGGCGATCCCGAGCTTGCCCAGGGCCTCTGTCAGCGCCCCCAGTGCTGTGGAGAACCCGGACAACAGGCTGACACTCAGGCCGTAGTTCGAGGAGGCATCATTTTGATTCGTCGATCTGTCTCCGGTGAGGATTCCCGACATGGTTCCCGGCGCGGTGTTCTGCAAGGCGGCGAGGTCGATCTCGACGGTGATCGGGTTGTAGCTCAATGGGATGTCGACCACCTGATCTCCCGCCGGGATGGGCGTCGCCGCCGTGATCATCAGGTCGACATTGCCGTGCCGTCCGTCAGGACGTTTACATTGTCGATATTGTTCAGCGCATCGACATCCAGCACGTCGGCCTCCCCGTAGTTGATGCTCACGACGAAAGACTCCCCGGCGTCCAAGGTGTTGGCGCCGATGTTGGTGACGATCACGGCGCGCACCGAGTCGTCGTCGTTCACCGTGCGGAACGCCGCCTCCAGCTCGTCAGCCATGGTGACCGTGAAGGCATTCAACTGTTCCGGACGGTGCAGCGTGATGGTCAGGATGCCGTCATCGACCGCCTGCTCCAGGGTCTCGCAACTCATCCGATTTCCTTCCGGCAACGAAGAACTGGTCGATCCGACCCTAGACCGGTTCGCCTGCGATCTCCCCGAATGCTGTGGCACCATGCGGAAATATGGCTCGGATCGAGGACTACGCAATTGTCGGCGACCTGCAGACGGCCGCGCTGATCAGCAACGAAGGCTCCGTGGACTGGATGTGCCTGCCGAGATTCGACTCGCCCGCATGTTTCGCCGCCCTGCTGGACGGCCCGCACGCAGGGCGCTGGATCCTGGCGCCGGCGGGTGGCGGTGCCTGCACCCGGCGCCGGTATGTCGGCCAGACGCTCGTGCTCGAGACCGAGTGGGAGCTGGAGTCGGGCACCGTCCGCGTCATCGACTTCATGCCTCCACGCGACCACGCGCCGGACATCGTGCGGATCGTCGAGGGTGTCAGCGGGACCGTGCAGATGCACGGCGAGCTCACGCTGCGCTTCGATTACGGCAGCGTGCGCCCGTGGGTCCACCACGACGGCGACCAGTTGCTCGCGGTGGCCGGTCCTGACGCCGTACGGCTGCGGACACCGGCACCGACGAAAGGCCATGAGTGGTCGACGGTTTCGGACTTCACCGTGTCGGCGGGCGACCGCGTCCCGTTCGTGCTGACCTGGTCACCGAGCTACCGGGGTCATCCTGAGCCGGTCGACCCGGAGCGTGCGCTGGCGGGCACCCTCAGCTTTTGGCAGGAATGGTGCGCGAGGGGCAACGATCTCGACGGTCCCTACGCCGATGCCGTCAAGCGATCATTGTTGACGCTGAAGGCACTGACCTACCAGCCGACCGGCGGGATCGTTGCAGCGGCGACGACGTCGCTGCCGGAGCAGCTCGGCGGCCCGCGCAACTGGGACTACCGCTACTGCTGGTTGCGGGACGCGACATACACGTTGCAGGCGTTGATCGCGGGAGGTTATCTCGACGAGGCCAAGGCCTGGCGTGAGTGGTTGCTGCGAGCAGTTGCTGGGGACCCGGCTGACCTGCAGATCATGTACGGCCTGGACGGCGCCCGGCGACTGCCGGAGAGCGAGCTGAAATGGCTTCGTGGCTATGAGGATTCGTCGCCGGTGCGGGTCGGCAACGCCGCCGCCGATCAGTTCCAACTCGACGTGTGGGGTGAGACGCTCAACGGGATTGCGTGGGCGCGCGAAGAGGGTCTGGCGGCCACCGAGGACGCCTGGGACCTGCAGATGGCGCTGATGGAGCACCTCGAGGGCATTTGGGACCAGACCGACAACGGACTGTGGGAGGTTCGCGGCCCACGCCGTCACTTCACGCACTCGAAGGTGATGGCATGGGTGGCTGCGGACCGGATGTCGAAGGCGGTGCGCCGGCACCCCACGCTGGACGGCCCCGTCGACCGGTGGGAGGCGCTGCGCGACACCATCCACGCCGACGTGCTCGCGCACGGCTTCGACCAGGAGCGCAACTCCTTCGTGCAGTCGTATGGCGCAACGGCACTGGACGCCAGTGTGCTGATCATTCCGCGGGTGGGGTTCCTGCCCGGCGACGACCCGCGCATGCTGGGCACGATCGACGCGATCAACCGTGAGTTGACCCAGGACGGGTTGGTGCTGCGGTATCAGAACTCCGCCTCCGACGACGGGTTGCCCGGGGGTGAAGGGGTGTTCCTCGCGTGCTCGTTCTGGATGGTCGACGCCCTGCACGCCGCGGGTCGACAGCGTGACGCCACGGCGCTCTTCGAGCGACTGCTGGACCTGCGCAACGACGTCGGTCTGCTGAGCGAGGAGTGGGACCCGAGCGGGCAGCGCCAACTGGGCAACACGCCACAGGCGTTCAGCCACTTCGCGCTGGTGACCAGTGCGCTGCAGTTGCAGGCGGGCTGATGACCAATGATTACCTCGATGCGACACGCTGGGTGAATTGTTGACCTGGTTGGCACATTCGGCGATCCGGGTGCGCCATGCTCGTGGGCATGGACAACTCGAGTGACTACAGCAAGGGTCGGATGGGTCGACGCGGCTTCCTGGGGGCTGCGGCCGTCAGCGGTGTCGGAGCGTTGACCGTTGCGGGCGCAGCCGGAGCCGATGCCGCGACAAACCGCGGGAACGGACACGGCCACAAGCGTTTCCGGGCCGGCGCGGACGTCGCCGCGGCCGACCGGTGGAAGGTGTTCTCGGGTCAGCGCATCGGAGTCGTCACCAACCCGACCGGTGTGGTGCGGGACGGGTTGCGCAGCATCGTCGACGTGATGGTCGAGTCCGGGAAGGTCGAGATCGGTGGCGTCTTCGGCCCCGAGCACGGCTTCCGCGGCACCGCGCAGGCCGGTGAGTCGGAGGACACCTATGTCGACGAACGGACGGGGGTCACCGTCTACGACGCATACGGCGCAAACATCGACAAGTTCGTCGACTACTACGGTCAGGCGAAGGTCGACACGATCGTCTTCGACATACAGGACGTCGGCGCACGGTTCTACACCTACCCCTGGACGCTCTACAACGCGATGGCGGCGGCGGCCAAAACGGGCCGTCGGTTTGTCGTCCTGGATCGTCCGAATCCTGTTGGGGGAGAGGCGAAGGGCCCGGTCCTGCACGACGGCTTCACCTCCGGTGTCGGACTGGACAAGATCGCCCAGCAGCACGGCATGAGTGCCGGCGAGCTCGCGCGGTTCTACAACGGCGAGTTCATGCCGAGGGTGGCCGGGAAGTCCATCACGGACCTCGAGGTCGTGCAGGTGCAGGGCTGGTCGCCCCGCGAGTTGTATGCCGACACCGGCGCCCCGTGGATCATGCCGTCACCGAACATGCCGACGACCGACACGGCGCTGCTCTATCCGGGTCTGTGCATGTTCGAGGCGACCAACCTCTCCGAGGGCCGGGGGACCACCAGGCCCTTCGAGTTGATCGGTGCGCCATACGTGGATTACAAGTGGGCACAGCGGCTTTCGAAGGAACACCTGCACGGTGTGGAGTTCCGCGAGGCCTACTTCAACCCGACGTTCTCCAAGAACGAAGGGGAGGTGTGCGGTGGGGTGCAGGTGCACATCACCGACCCCGGTCGGGTCGACGCCATACGCACGGCGACCACGATGATGACCACCCTGCGTGACCTCTACGACGAGTTCGACTGGCGCGGTGACGGCGGCCGGTGGATCAACCTGCTGACCGGATCGGACCGGTTCCTGACGATGTTCTCCGCGGGTGACAGTGCTGCACAGATCGTGGCGGCGTGGCAGCCGGAGCTGAAGGCTTTCGACCGCACCAGGAAGCAGTACCTGCTCTATCGCCGCTGAGTCGCCGTGCACAGGAACAGGCCGAACTCCCGGTCGTCCCGCACGACGGTCGTGGCGTCGCCGAAGGTGATGTCGGAGAAGCCGGCTGCAGCGAGCTGATCGGCGAGGCGCTCACGGTTGAAGCCGTGGTGCCCGTCGAAGTCCGGCTTGCCGGCGTGAAAGGCACCGTCGGGGTCCTCGTCGAGATCGGCGATCGCGAGACGCCCGCCCGGCGTGAGCAGGCTTGCCAGCCGGCGCAACAACGCGTCCACGTCGTGCACGTGGTGCAGGGCGAGTGAGCTCCACGCGACGTCGAACTGGCCGTCCAGCTGGTCGGTGGTCAGGTCGGCGCGCACCGCGTGCACCTTGTCGTCGAGTCCGGCGGCAAGGATGCGCTGACGGGCCACTTCCACCATGCCGGCGGACGGGTCGGTGACGACCACCGAGCCGACGTTGTGCGCGAGCAGGATGCTCAGGCGTCCGGTGCCGCCGCCGACGTCGAGGGCGCGCATGCTGGTCCGGAGCTGGACGGCCTGCTCGATCGACCGTGCGACGGCGACCTGCCGCTTCTCGTGCTCGGGGTTGTCGTCCCAGGTGGCGGCTTCGGTATCGAACCGTGACTCGTGCGGCATACGGATCAGTGAATCACGAGGTTTGACAATGCATGCGCCATGGATGCGGTAGCAGTCGTCCTCAGTGCTTACGCTGGATCAGCTGCCAGATCGCGGGCATGCAGCCGGCCGCAATCGCCACCTTGAGCACGTCACCGAGCAGGTAGTCGCGCATGCCGATATCGAAGGCCTGCGACAGTCCGATGTGCAGCGAGAAGGCGAGGTAGGGCAGCGCCACGGCGTAGATCAGCAGACTGCCGACGAGCATGGCACCGGCCATCGTGAGCGGTGAACGGTCCGCACCGCGACGGGCGAGCGCGCCGACAGCGGCAGCCGCAACGACGAAACCGATGATGTAGCCGAGGGTAGGCATACCGGCCCCGGAGGAACCTTCGGCAAACCACGGCACTCCGACCATGCCGGCAGCCAGGTAGAGCAGCATGGACAACACACCGCGGCGCATGCCGAGGCTGGATCCGACGACCAACGCCGCGAAGGTCTGGCCAGTGACAGGCACGGGCGAGCCGGGGACCGGGAACGCGACCTGTGCCGCCAGGCCCGTGAGCGCGGCGCCTCCGGCGACGAGCAGCGCACTGCGCAGGCGTGTGTCGGCGAACAGGTCCGCGAGAACGAGAGTCGGCCGGGACTCCAGCGCCGGACTGTGGGCCATGCTGTGGGTCATGGTGAAACCTCCGTGATGTCACGTCGTGGGCCGTTGCCCGGTGTCCTGGCCGGGCCGACCATCGGTTCATTAGAGCAGTTCGACCGCGAGGGGACGTCGCCACACTCCCCATCGCGCCGAGCGCTTCGGCCTCGTGCTGCCGGCGTCATACGCTGCTAGGTTCGCAAAGATGAGTGATTCTCCGGAGATCGACATCAAGCCTCGCAGTCGCGAGGTCACCGACGGTTTGGAGCGCACGGCGTCTCGCGGGATGTTGCGCGCGGTGGGGATGGGCGACGAGGACTTCGCCAAACCCCAGATCGGGGTGGCCTCGAGCTGGAACGAGATCACGCCCTGCAACCTTTCGCTCGACCGCCTCGCCCAGGCGGTGAAGAACGGCGTGCATGCGGCCGGTGGTTACCCGCTGGAGTTCGGCACCATCTCGGTCTCCGACGGCATCTCGATGGGCCACGAGGGCATGCACTTCTCGCTGGTTTCCCGTGAGATCATTGCGGATTCGGTCGAATGCGTGATGATGGCCGAGCGCATGGACGGCTCCGTTCTGCTCGCGGGGTGCGACAAGAGCCTGCCCGGCATGCTGATGGCTGCGGCGCGCCTCGATCTCGCGTCGGTCTTCCTGTATGCCGGCTCGACCATGCCCGGTCAGGTGGACGGCAAGGACGTGACGATCATCGATGCCTTCGAGGCCGTCGGTGCGTGCATGAAGGGCCTGATCACCCGCGACGAGGTCGACCGCATCGAGCGTGCCATCTGCCCGGGCGAGGGCGCCTGCGGAGGCATGTACACCGCGAACACGATGGCGTCGATCGCCGAGGCGATGGGTATGTCGATCCCGGGCTCAGCCGCTCCGCCGGCGGTCGATCGGAGACGGGACGGCTTCGCACACCGCTCCGGCGCGGCGGCGGTCGAGATGCTGCGACGGGGGATCACCGCTCGGCAGATCATGACGATGGACGCCTTCGAGAACGCCATCACGGTCCTGATGGCGCTGGGCGGATCCACCAACGCGGTGCTGCACCTGCTGGCGATGGCACGCGAGGCCGACGTCGACCTGACCATCGACGACTTCAACCGGATCGGCGACAAGGTGCCGCATCTGGGGGACCTCAAGCCGTTCGGACGCTACGTCATGAACGACGTGGACAAGGTCGGCGGCATACCTGTCGTGATGCGGGCGCTGCTGGAGGCGGGCCTGATCCACGGCGACTGCCTGACCGTGACCGGCAAGACCGTCGCGGAGAACCTCGACGACATCGCGCCGCCCGCCGTGGACGGCGACATCATCCGTGCGGTCGGGCACCCGATCCACCCGACCGGCGGCCTCACCATCCTGAAGGGCTCCCTGGCACCGGAGGGCGCCGTGATCAAGAGCGCCGGCTTCGACGACGACGTCTTCGAAGGTCCCGCCCGAGTCTTCGACGGCGAACAGGCCGCGATGCACGCCCTGGAGGACGGCACGATCGTGGCGGGCGACGTCGTCGTCATACGTTATGAGGGCCCGAAGGGCGGACCCGGCATGCGGGAGATGCTCGCCATCACCGGAGCCATCAAGGGTGCCGGGCTCGGCAAGGACGTCCTGCTGCTGACCGACGGACGCTTCTCCGGTGGCACCACCGGCGCATGCGTCGGGCACGTTGCGCCTGAGGCGGTCGACGCCGGTCCGATCGCGTTCGTGCGGGACGGGGACCCGATCCGGCTCGACGTCGCGGGCCGGTTGCTCGACCTGCTCGTCGATGACGACGAGTTGGCGCGACGTGCCGACGGTTGGGAGCCACCGGCACCGACGTACACCAGGGGAGTGTTGGCCAAATACGCCAAGCAGGCCCAGTCCGCCTCCCACGGAGCGATCACCGGCTGAGAGTCAGCGTGAGCCGCTGAGCCCGGCCTCGCCCCGCCGCCGACTCCGGCAGGACGACGAAGACCAGAGACGCGTCGAAACGTCTCTGGCCTTCGTCGAACCCGACCACAGGAAACTGGTCGAGCAAATATGTGTCCGGAGGGGGACTTGAACCCCCACCCCCGTTAAGGGACTAGCACCTCAAGCTAGCGCGTCTGCCATTCCGCCACCCGGACAAATGGGTGTGTCAACCGTGCTCACGGCCCGGCCAACGAGCGGAAACACTAGCACGCAGTGGCCGATTTTCCTCAATCGTGCCACGGCCCGTGACATGCGGCATTCGCCATACACGTCACGGGCCGTGGACGGACCGCTGCTGCGGCTCAGACGTCGAGGCCGAAGTCCTTGATGACACCGGCGAGACCGCTGGAGTAGCCCTGGCCGACGGCGCGGAACTTCCACTCGCCGTTGTTGCGGTAGAGCTCGCCGAAGACCAGCGCGGACTCGGTCGCGGCGTCCTCGCCGAGGTCGAAGCGAGCGCCCTTGTCGGCGTTGGTCGGGTCGTCGGCGTCGAAGACCCGGATGAACGCGTCGGAGACCTGCCCGAAGTTCTGCCCGCGAGCGTCGGCCTGGTCGATGGACGCGACGAAGGTGATCCGCTGGACGTCGGGGGAGACCTGTCCGAGCGAGACCTTGATCTGCTCGTCGTCGCCCTCGCCCTCACCGGTGCGGTTGTCACCGAGGTGCTGCACGGCGCCGTTGTCGCCGGTGAGGTTGTTGTAGAAGACGAAATCGGACTGATTGCGGACCTTGCCGTTCTCGGCCAGCAGCAGGACCGACGCGTCGAGGTCGAACTGTGCGCCGTCGGTGGTGCGGGGGTTCCAGCCCAGGCCGACGATTGCTGTCGTCATACCGGGCGCTGCCTTCTCCAGCGAGATGTTCGCGCCCTTGCTCAGGTTGACCGGCATGTGCTGTCCCTTCGTATCTCTGGCTGATTTCAGGTATGACGCTAGCGCCTCCCGACGGTTCCCGTATGTCGGAGGGGAGAGGCAGACTGCAGCAATGCTGTTGGAGCAGGTCATCGCGGTGTCCGAGGCAGTGCGTGCGACACGGTCCCGGCTGGCCAAGCGGGACGCCGTCGCGCAGCTGCTGCGCGACGCAGCGCCGGAGGAGGTTCCGCTGGTGGCGGCATACCTCGCGGGAGTGTTGCCGCAACGCCGGATCGGCGTCGGCTGGCGTGGCCTGCGGGACGCCCCCGCTCCGAGCGACGACGCCTCGGTCACGGTGCGTGAGCTCGACGACACACTTGCCGCAGTCGGCAGCGCGAGTGGCGCGGGCTCGGCCCGGCAGCGCAAGGAGTTGCTGGCCGGACTGTTCGGGCGGTTGACCGCGCCCGAGCAGCGCTTCGTGTCCGGTCTCGTCCAGGGCGAGCTGCGTCAAGGTGCCGGCGACGGAGTGATGCTGACCGCCATCGCCCAGGCGAGCGGCGTCCCGGAGCAGCAGGTCCGGCGTGCGGTGATGCTCGCCGGCTTCGCCGCGCCCGTGGCGGCCGCGGCGATGCACGGTGGTGTCGATGCGGTGGCACAGATCGGGCTAGTCGTCGGGCGACCGGTGCGGCCGATGCTGGCCGGCAGCGCGCCCGAGGTAGCTGACGCCGTCGACCCGGAGTTGCAGCAGCAGATCGAGACGAAGCTCGACGGCATACGCGTGCAGGCGCACAAGGAGGGCGACGACGTCCGGCTGTTCACCCGGAGCCTGGAGGAGATCACCGACCGGTTGCCGGAGGTCGTGGAGATCGTGCGCGAGCTACCGGCGCGGCAGCTGGTGCTCGACGGCGAAGCGATCGCCCTCGACGATGACGGACGCCCGCTGCCGTTCCAGGTCACCGGCGCACGCACGGCGAGCAGTGCCGACCCACAGCGGTTGCGTGACGAGACCCCGGTGACGCCGCAGTTCTTCGACCTGCTGCACGTCGATGGACGCGACCTGAACGACGAATCCCTGCACGAACGCACGCGTTTGCTGCACCAGCTCGTGCCCGATCGCTGGCTGGTGCGGTCGGCTCCGATCGTCGACGCAGTCGGCGCAGCGGACTTCTTCCGCGACCGGGTGGCCGCGGGTGACGAGGGCGTCGTCGTCAAGGACCTCGACGCGCCGTATGCCGCCGGCCGACGCGGCGCCGGCTGGGTGAAGGTGAAGCCACGGCACACGCTCGACCTGGTGGTGCTCGCTGTCGAGTGGGGGAGCGGGCGCCGCAAGGGGCTGCTGTCCAACATCCACCTCGGTGCCCGCGACCCGGAGTCCGGCGGTTGGATCATGCTCGGAAAGACTTTCAAAGGTATGACGGACGAGATGCTCCGCTGGCAGACCGAGCGCTTCACCGAGCTCGCCACCGACACCGGTGACTGGGTGGTGCAGGTGAGACCGGAGCAGGTCGTCGAGATCGCGTTCGACGGGTTGCAACGCTCCCGTCGCTACCCGGGCGGACTCGCGCTGCGCTTCGCCCGCGTCATCCGCTATCGCGACGACAAGACTGCCGACGAAGCCGACACCATCGACACCGTCCGCGCGGTGGATACCCAAGGTGGTTGAGCTCGTCGAAACCACCCCAAGCTGGTTGAGCTCGTCGAAACCACATCCGACGTCGTGGAGGCCTCGACAGTCGTTGTGACAGGCTTGATACATGACCTCCCATGAGACCGACGACAGCACCCTGACGGCCGAAGCAGAGGTCGTGCGGATCACGCAGGAACTGATCGGCATCGACACCAGCAACTACGGCGACGGCAGCGGCCCGGGTGAGCGCAAGGCCGCCGAATACGTCATGCAGGAGCTGACCGAGGTCGGCCTGGACCCGGTGCTCCTCGAGAGCGAGCCGGGCCGCGCGTCGGTGGTGGTCCGGATCGAGGGCGAGGACTCCGATCGGGGCGCGCTGGCCGTGCACGGACATCTGGACGTGGTCCCGGCGAATGCCGAGGACTGGCAGGTGGATCCGTTCGCCGCTGAGATCAAGGACGGCTGCGTTTGGGGTCGCGGCGCGGTGGACATGAAGGACATGGACGCGATGATCCTGTCCTGTGTGCGCGAGTTCGCGCGCACCGGCGCCAAGCCCGCCCGTGACCTGGTCGTCGGCTTCTTCGCCGACGAGGAGGCCGGTGGGGTGAAGGGCAGCCATTGGCTGGTCGACAACCACCCGGAGCTCTTCGAAGGTGTCACCGAGGCCATCAGTGAGGTCGGCGGCTATTCGGTCACCTTCGACAACAAGTCCGGCGACCAGCAGCGCGCCTATCTGCTGCAGACCGCAGAGAAGGGCATCGCGTGGCTCCGGCTGCATGCGCGCGGTCGCGCGGGACACGGTTCGGTGCCCAACGACGACAACGCCGTCGTGCGTCTCGCGGAGGCGATCGCGCGCATCGACGCGCACACCTGGCCCGGCGAATACATCGCTTCCGTGCAGCAGTTGCTCGACGGCGTGAGTGACCTTTCCGGCACGGCATACACACCGGACGACCTGGACGGGGTGCTGCGGCATCTTGGCGGTGCCCGCGGCTTCGTCGAAGGCACCCTGCGGGACACTTCCAACTTCACGATGCTGGACGCCGGCTACAAGCACAACGTCATCCCGCAGTCGGCCTCGGCGTCGCTGGACTGCCGCTTCCTGCCCGGCCACGAGGACGACCTGATGGCGACCATCCGTGAGCTCGCAGGGGAGCACGTGGAGGTCGAGGTGCTGCACCACGACATCGCCCTCGAGGCGCCCTTCGACGCGCCACTGGTCGACGCGATGAAACGTGCTCTGCTGTCACAGGATCCGCAGGCCGCGATCCTGCCCTACTGCCTGTCCGGCGGCACCGACAACAAGGCGCTCAAGAAGCTCGGCATCACCGGTTACGGCTTCGCTCCGCTGCAGTTGCCCGCCGACCTGGACTTCGCGCCGATGTTCCACGGCATCGACGAGCGGGTGCCGGTGGAGTCGCTGAAGTTCGGTGCGCGGGTGCTACGGGAGTTCCTGCAGCACTGCTGACCACACGCTGATCGAGTAGCGACGAAGGAGCGTATCGAGATCAAGTGCTTCGTCTGAACGGTTGGTCTCGATACGCGGCTCGTTCCTCGCCGCTACTCGACCAGCTTGTGTTACCTGACCGCTACTCGACCGGCGCTCAGGCCGTGCGGCGGACCCGGATGATGCGGCGGCGCAACCAGACGCGACGTGCGCCGCCGAGGTAGATGCGGGTGCGCGACAGCTCCCAGTGCCCGTATTCGGCATGGTCGGCGATCACCTGGCGCACATCGGAGCGGCTGGTGTCACGCGCGAAGGTCAGCACGCGGAATTCGTACTCGGTCATCGCCGCCATTATCACCCAGGCCACAACCCTTCGGACGCATTCGGACGGAGCGTTGCTCTGTCGTCAATCACCGGTCACCGGGTACGGTCAACCCATGACCGCTGAGCCGCGTGCTGCCTTGTCCGCATTGGTAAGTGCATTGGAACGCCACTTGGAGGCCGCGGCATCACGCCGCACCGAGAACGACCCCTCGGTGGTTGCCGCATACCGTGATCTGGCTGACGCGTTCGAGGACTACGACGACGCCCTCATGGACACGTATGGCGAGGTCACCCCGCTCGAGGTCTACGTCGGCGACGACGAAGATGACGAAGAAGATGACGTCGACGATGACGAAGATGACGCCGACGAGGACGACGACCTCGAAGTGGACACCGACGACGAACTCGACGAGGACGACGAGAGCGACCGCTACATCGGTCTGTCCGGCGACGACACCGACGACCTCGACTTCGAGGACGCCGACGAACGTCGCTAGCGCACTAGTTCACCCGCGACACGTCGTCCAACGCCTGCGCGATCTGCGGCGGCAGCTGCGTCTCGGCACTGGCCAGCACGGTGCGCAACTGAGTGCGGTTGCGCACGCCGACGACCAGTGAGCTGATGCCCGGCCGGGTGCGTGCCCAGCTCAACGCGATCTGTGCCGGGCTCGCGCCCAGGCCGTCGGCTGCCGTCGCGACGGCGTCGACGACCGAGTCGGAGTTGCCCCCGAGTCGGCGCGCCGCCCAGCCGGCATGCCGCCCGGTCGCCGCACGGGAGTCGGCGGGCACTCCGCGGCGATACTTCCCGGTCAGCACTCCACCACCCAGCGGGGCCCACGCGAGCAGACCAGCACCGACGTGCCTGGCTGCCGGGAGGATCTCCGCGTCTGCGCCGCGCTCCACCAAGCTGTATTCGATTTCGTTCGCGGTCAACGGGATTCGCGCCTGTTGCAGCAGGCTTGCAGCCGCCACCAGTTGCCAGCCGGAGTAGTTGGACACCCCGACATACCGGGTCTTGCCGGCTGCGAGTGCGTGCTCCAACGCGGATATCGTCTCTGCGAGCGGGATCTGCTCGTCCCAGGTGTGCACCAGCCAGAGGTCGAGGTGGTCGGTGTCGAGCCGGCGCAACGTCGCGTCCAGCTGGGTCAGCAGTGTCCCGCGGGACGCGTCGACGACCCGTGACCCGGTGGTCCGGGAGATGCCGGCCTTGCCCACGAGCACCAGCTCGTCGCGATCGCCGGCCGTGATGAGTCCGCCGAGGATCTGCTCGGCGGCGCCGTCGCCATACCCGTATGCCGTGTCGATCGTCGTGCCGCCGGCGTCACGGAAGTCACGCAGGATCTCCTCGGCGAAGACCTCGTCGACACTGTCTCCCCAATTCATCGTGCCGAGCGTGAGATCACTGACCCGCAGCCCCGACCTGCCCACATTCACCGATTGCACGCCACAACCGTAGTGGGCACGTGACGCTCGTTCGCGCAGGCGGGTTATATCGTCGGCGTCATGGATCTGGGCATCAACCTCGGCTATTGGGGCACAGCGGGCACCGACGACCTCACGGTGATGAAGGAACTCACCCAGGCGGCCGACAACGCCGGATATCGGATCGCCTGGCTGGCGGAGGCATACGGCTCCGACGTGCCGTCCCTGGCGGCATACCTCAGCGCCTTCACGACGAACCTCGAGTGGGGCAGCGCCGTCTTCCAGATCCCGGCCCGCACGCCGGCGATGACCGCGATGACGGCAGCGACCCTGGACAAGATCACCGGTGGGCGGTTCCGGCTCGGGCTCGGCGTGTCCGGGCCGCAGGTCAGCGAGGGTTGGCACGGCGTGCGCTTCGACAAGCCGCTGGAGCGCACCCGTGAGTATGTCGACATCATCCGCCTGGCGTTCGGCCGCAAGAACGTCGAATACCACGGCGAACACTTCGAATTGCCGCTTCCCGACGGCCCGGGCAAGGCCCTGCGGCTGTTGCTCCTGCCCGAGCGTGCGCAGGTGCCGATCTACCTGGCCGCCATCGGTCCCAAGAACATGGAGCTGACCGGCGAGATCGCCGACGGCTGGCTGGGGATCTTCGTCAGCCCCGAGTATCTGCCCGAGCAGCTGAAGCAGCTTCGTGCCGGACGCGAGAAGTCCGGCCACGCGGGCGGCTCGCTCGAGGGTTTCGACATCGTGGCCAACGCCGGCCTGAGCATCGCCGACGACCTGGACACCGCCGCGAACCGGCTGCGCGGCAATGCCGCCCTCTACGTCGGTGGCATGGGCTCCCGGAAGAAGAACTTCTACAACGCGCTGGCCCGGCGGATGGGCTTCGAGGCGGAGGCGCAGCAGGTGCAGGACCTCTTCCTGGACCGCAAGCACCGGGAGGCCGCGATGGCGGTGCCCCGCGACTTCATCGACCGCACGTCGCTCATCGGCCCGCGCGAGCACATCGCCGAGCGCCTGCATGCGTATGCCGACGCCGGCGTGACCACGGTGAGCGTCAGCCCCGTGGGCGACAGCCTGCCGGACCGCATCGCCGCGCTCCACACGGTCGCGGAGATCATGGACGAGGAAGGGCTGCGCTGACGCATGGCAACTGTCCTGCTCGTGCGGCACGGTCGCAGCACCTCGAACACCTCCGGCCTGCTGGCCGGGTGGACCCCCGGTGTGGAGCTCGATGCGACGGGTGAGCAACAGGTGGCGGACCTGGGCATACGTCTGGAGCAACTGCCGGTCGCCCGGATCGTCAGCAGTCCGCTGCAGCGCTGTCAGCAGACGGCGGCGGCCGTCGCCGCTGGACTGTCCGACCTGTCGATCGACACCGACGAGCGCCTGGGCGAGTGCCACTACGGCGCGTGGACCGGCCGCAAGATCAGCGAGCTGGTCAAGGACGACCTGTGGCGCACCGTGCAGGACCATCCGGCCGCAGCCGTCTTCCCGCCGTCGCCCGACTTCGAGCACGAGTCGTTGGCCCAGATGTCCGCGCGCACTGTCGCAGCTGTCCGGGAGATCGACGCGGCGGTCGAGGCCGCGCACGGACCGAAGGCGATCTGGGTTGCCGTGTCACACGGCGACGTCATCAAGGCGGTGCTGGCCGACGCGCTCGGCAGTCACCTCGACCAGTTCCAGCGCATCGTCGTCGGGCCGGCCTCGGTCAGCGCCATCCGCTACACCGCGCGGCGTCCCTTCGTCCTGCGAGTGAATGACTCGACGGGAGACCTCAGCGACATACCTGACAAGGCGGAGCCGACCGGGGACGCGACACCCGGTGGTGAAACCGGCACCGGCTCAGGCGATTAGGCTGCCCGTATGCCGACCATCGAGTTCGATCGTCCCGACCGGTTCATCGCCGGCACGGTGGGTCCACCGGGCTCCCGCACCTTCTTCCTGCAGGTCGTGCAGGGCCGTCGCGTCGTCTCCGTGTCGTTGGAGAAGGAGCAGGTCGCAGTGCTCGCCGAGCGGGTCAACGATCTGCTCGACGAGCTGGCGGTGGACGAGGACCTGCCGGTGGCCAAGGAGGACAACGATCCGCTGACGCCGCCGATCGAGGACGAGTTCCGCGTCAGCACTCTCAGCCTCGCGTGGGAGCCCGAGCGGCAGGTGCTGGTCATCGAAGCCCACGACAAACAGGTCGAGCTGGAGCCCACCGACGACGGTGAGGAACTGCGTGAGGTGACCGACCCCGACGACCAGCTCGTGCGGGTCATGATCGGACCTGCCGAAGCCAGGGAGTTCGCCCGACGCGGCCTCGCAGCCGTCGAGGACGGGCGCCCGTCCTGTCCGTTCTGCGGTGGCCCGCTCGACCCGAGCGGACACATCTGTCCCCGTGCCAACGGCTATCGACGCTGAGCGACTGCAGCGGCTGTTGCGTGACGGGCCGCTGGAGGTCGAAGGTCGCCTCGTCGAAGCCTCCAACTTCGTGCTGCGAGTCTGGGTCGAGGACGACGAAGAGCGAATCCCGGCTGTTTACAAGCCGATTCGAGGCGAGCAGCCACTGTGGGACTTCCCGGAGGGCACCCTGGCGAGCCGCGAGTATGCCGCCTACCTGATCGCCTGCGCCGGTGGTTGGGACTGTGTGCCGGTGACCGCCGTGCGGCCCGATGGCCCGCTCGGCGCCGGGTCGGTGCAGCAATGGGTGGGACCGCTGGATCCGGTCGGGGAGAACGACCTACTGCGGATCGACCCCGTCGGTGCTGTGCCGGAGGACTACCTGCCCGTGCTGGGTGTCCACGACGAGCACGACCAGCCCCTCGTCGTCTCGCACGCTTCCGGCGAGCAGTTGCGCGACGTCGCACTGCTGGACGTCGTGCTCAACAACGCCGACCGCAAGGGGTCCGCGCTGATCGTCGATGACGGCCACCTCTACGCCATCGACCACGGGTTGACGCTGCACGCGGAGGAGAAGCTGCGGACCGTGCTGTGGGGATTCGCCGGGCAGGAGCTGACGGCGTCGGAGACGCGCCGGCTCGAGGCGTTGCTCGACGCGCTCCGTGCGGAGTCGGCAGGCACGCTGTGGGAGACGCTGCGCGGCGTCATACACGAGGCTGAGGTGACCGCCTTGCGGGACCGCGTCGACGACCTGCTGGAGACCGGCGAGTTCCCGACGCCACCGGACGACCGGCACCCGCTGCCGTGGCCGCTGTGGTGAGGGCGGCAGCGTGATCGGATCGGCGCCCGGCCTATTGTGGATGTCGTGACGATCACCCCGTGGGCCTCGCCGAATCTTCCCCGTTTGCAAGGCACTTTCCCAGGGAAAGGCCACCCGCTCGCATTGTGGCAATCGCGGGCTGCTGACGTCGTGCCACTGCAGGTCGACGGCAGCGCGGGAATGTACGTCTGCGGCATCACCCCGTATGACGCAACCCACATGGGTCACGCCGCCACCTACCTGACCTTCGACCTCGCCAACCGCGTGCTGCGCGACGCCGGCCACGAGGTGCGCTACGTGCAGAACGTCACCGACATCGACGACCCCTTGCTGGAGCGGGCGGAGCGCGACGGAGTCGACTGGCGTGACCTGGCGACCAGCGAGATCGAGCTCTTCCACTCCGACATGGCTGCGCTGCGCGTCCTGCCGCCGGACCACTACGTCGGTGTCGTGGAGACGATGGACCGACACGTCGCGACCATCCGGGGTCTGGTGGCCAAGGGTGTCACCTACACGGTGCCGACTCCCGATGCTGTGGAGGCGGGCGCGCAGGACATCTACCTGGACCTGTCGACCCAGCCGACCTTCGGCGACGAGAGCGGCTGGAGTCGCGAGCAGATGCTCGAGGTCTTCGCCGACCGCGGCGGTGACCCCGACCGTGCCGGGAAACGCGACGCCCTGGACCCGCTGCTGTGGCGCGTCGAGCGCGCCGGTGAACCGGCGTGGGACGCCGGCGAGCTGCACCGCGGTCGCCCCGGGTGGCACCTGGAGTGCACCACCATCGCGCTGGACCACCTCGGGATGGGTTTCGACCTGCAGGGCGGCGGCACCGACCTGATCTTCCCGCACCACGAGATGTCCGCGGTGCAGGCCGTTGCGCTCACCGGTGAGGCGCCGTTCGCGAAGGCATACGCGCACCAGGCGATGGTCGCCTACGACGGCGAGAAGATGAGCAAGTCCAAGGGCAACCTGGTCCGTGTCTCGGACCTGTGCCGGGCCGGGGTCGATCCGATGGCGATCCGGATGGTGCTGTTGGACCACCACTACCGGACCGAGTGGGAATACACCGACGGGATGCTGGACGCCGCGGTCAAGCGCTGGGACCGCTGGACGCGGGCACTCGCCACCCGCGGCGACGACAGTGCGGCGGAGCTTGTCGACGGCATACGGGCGGCGCTCGCCAACGACCTGGACAGCCCCACCGCGCTGCAACTGGTCGACGACTGGGCAGCCGGCCCCGACCTCGGTGCGCCGAGCCCGCACGTCACCGACGCCCTCGACGCTCTCCTCGGCCTGCGCGCGTAGTTGCGCAAAACGACTTAGTCGTCGGTGTCGCGGCGGCGCAGGTATTTCTCGAACTCCCGCGCGATGGCGTCGCCACTGGCCTCCGGCAACTCCGTCGTGTCCTGGGTCTGCTCCAAGGAGTGGACGTAGTCGGCGACCTCGTCGTCCGACGCCGCCAGCTCGTCCACGCCGTGCTCCCACGCTCTGGCCTGCTCCTGCAGGTCGGCGTGCCCGATGAGGGTGTCGAAGAGCGCCTCGAGGCGGGTCAGCAGGGCCAGCGTCGCCTTCGGGGAGGGCCCGGCACCCGCGTAGTGGGGGACAGCCGCCCAGCAGGACAGGGTCGGTATGTCGGCCTGGTGTGCCGCATCGCTGACGACGCCGACGATCCCGGTCGGACCTTCATAACGGTTGGGCTCGACGTCATACCGCTGCCGGGTCTCCTCGTGCTCGGAGGTCACGGTTACCGGGATGGGCCGGGTGTGCGGCACATCGGCGAGCAGTCCGCCGAGCGTGATGATCATGCCGACCTCGCAGTCGGCAGCGAAGTCCATCAACTCCTCGGTGAACGCGCGCCACTTCATCGACGGCTCGATGCCCTGCACGAGGATGACGTCTCGGTCCAGCGGAGTTTCCTGCGCCAGGAAGATCTTCGTCGTCGGCCAGACGATCTCGCGGCGCCCGGAGTCACTGGTGATCCGCGGCCGGTTGACCTGGAAGTCGTAGTAGAGCTCCGGGTCGAGTGCGGCGAGCGGAGTTGCGCCCCAGGTCTCGATGAGGTGGGCCACGGTGGCCGATGCGGTCTCGCCGGCGTCGTTCCATCCCTCGAAGGCCGCGATCATGATCGGGTCGCGCAGCAGTGGCACGTCCTCGAAATCGATCACCGCGTCCTCCTCGTCGCCGTCATGCGTGTCGCCGTCATACGTCCCGCCCGTCATACGTCCGGGGCATCAGCTTATGCACCTGACCGGCTCCGTGCCTTGCAAGGGACGGGTGTCGCACTGAACTGACGGACGCTCCTCGTTAGACTGCGAGGCGTTCCGCGCAAACTTCCCCCTGAAGGGATCTCCAACAGTGAGCAGCCGCTCCGACATTGCGCGTGTCACCTCGTCGACGCGCGACACGTCCTTGGTCCGTCCAGATGCCACCGAAGCCCTCAGCAGCGCCATGGCGCAGCGGGTGCTCCTCCTCGACGGTTCGATGGGTGTCTTCATCCAGCGACACAAGCTGAGTGAGGAGGAGTTCCGCGGCGAGCGCTTCGCCGACTGGGACAAGGACGTCAAGGGCAACAACGACCTCTTGTCGCTCACCAACCCGTCGGTGATCAGCGGCATCCACGAGGCCTACCTGGAGTCCGGCGCGGACATCATCGAGACCAATACCTTCAGCGCCCAACGCATTTCGATGGCCGACTACGGCATGGAGGAGTTGAGCTACGAGCTCAACTACGAGTCGGCGCGGCTCGCACGCACCGCGTGCGATGCGGTGAGCACCGAGGAGCGTCCGCGGTATGTCGCCGGCGCCCTCGGCCCGACCAACCGGACGGCGTCCATCTCGCCGGACGTCAACGACCCGGGCGCACGCAACATCTCCTTCGAGCAGTTGGTGGACGCCTACCACGAGCAGGCCGAGGGCCTGGTCGACGGCGGCAGCGACCTGCTGCTGATCGAGACGATCTTCGACACCCTGAACGCCAAGGCGGCTGTCTTCGCTCTGGAGACGCTCTTCGAGGAGCGGGACCGTCGCTGGCCGGTCTTCATCTCCGGCACGATCACCGACGCCTCCGGGCGCACCCTGTCCGGGCAGGTCACCGAGGCGTTCTGGAACAGCATCCGGCACGCGCGCCCGCTCGCAGTCGGTTTCAACTGCGCGCTCGGCGCCGCCGACATGCGCCCGTATGCGGCTGAACTCGCCCGCCTCGCAGACTGTTTCACGTTCTGCTACCCCAACGCCGGGCTGCCGAACGCCTTCGGCGAATATGACCAGACCGCGTCCGAGATGGCCGATGTGCTGGGCGAATTCGCCAAGGACGGCCTGGTCAACGTGCTCGGCGGCTGCTGCGGCACGACACCGGAGCACATCGCCGAGATCGGTGAGCGCATCGAGGGCCTCGAACCGCGCACGCCGGCCGAGGTCGAGCCGGCACTGCGACTGTCCGGACTGGAGCCGTTCAACGTCACCTCCGAGTCGCTCTTCGTCAACGTCGGCGAGCGCACCAACATCACCGGGTCCGCGCGCTTCCGGAAGCTGATCAAGGAGGGTGACTACCCCACAGCCCTCAACGTCGCACGGCAGCAGGTCGAGTCCGGCGCCCAGGTCATCGACGTCAACATGGACGAGGGCATGATCGACGGCGTCGACGCGATGGACCGCTTCTGCAAGCTCATCGCGACCGAGCCGGACATCTGCCGGGTGCCGGTCATGATCGACTCCTCCAAATGGGAGGTCATCGAGGCCGGACTGCGTTGTGTCCAGGGCAAATCGATCGTCAACTCCATCTCGATGAAGGAGGGCGTCGACAAGTTCGTCGAGCAGGCCCGGCTCTGTCGCAAGTATGGCGCCGCAGTCGTGGTGATGGCCTTCGACGAAACCGGCCAGGCCGACACCCTCGAGCGACGCAAGGAGGTGTGTCAGCGGGCCTACGACATCCTCACCAAGGAGGTCGGCTTCCCGGCCGAGGACATCATCTTCGATGCCAACATGTTCGCTCTGGCGACCGGCATCGAGGAGCACCGGGCCTACGGCACGGACTTCATCGAGGCGACCCGCTGGATCACCGACAACCTGCCGGGCGTGCTGACGTCCGGTGGCGTCTCCAACGTGTCGTTCTCCTTCCGGGGTAACAACCCGGTCCGTGAGGCGATCCACGCGGTCTTCCTCTACCACGCGATCCAGGCCGGCCTGTCGATGGGCATCGTCAACGCCGGTCAGCTCGGTGTCTATGACGAACTCGACCCGAAGCTGCGCGATCGCATCGAGGACGTCGTGCTCAACCGACGCGAGGACGCCACCGAGCGGCTGCTGGAGGTCGCCGAGGAATACAACAAGGACCGCGTCGAGGAGAGCCCCGACGACAAGCTGAAGTGGCGTGAAGAGCCGGTGCGCGAGCGCATCACGCACGCGCTGGTGAAGGGCATCGACGAGTTCATCGTCGCCGACACCGAGGAGATGCGGCTCGAACTGTCTGCGGCCGGCGAGCGCCCGCTGAACGTCATCGAAGGTCCGCTGATGGACGGCATGGGTGTCGTCGGTGACCTCTTCGGTGCGGGCAAGATGTTCCTGCCGCAGGTGGTGAAGTCGGCCCGGGTGATGAAAAAGGCTGTCGCACACCTGATCCCGTTCATCGAGGCCGAGAAGAAGCCCGGTGACGCCGAGCGCGCCAAGGGCAAGATCGTGATGGCCACGGTCAAGGGCGACGTCCACGACATCGGCAAGAACATCGTCGGGGTCGTGTTGCAGTGCAACAACTACGACGTCGTCGACCTCGGCGTGATGGTCCCGGCCCAGAAGATCCTGGACACCGCGAAGGCCGAGAACGCCGACATGATCGGTCTGTCCGGCCTGATCACCCCGTCCCTGGACGAGATGGTCAACGTCGCCTCGGAGATGGAGCGTCAGGGCTGGTCGGTGCCGCTGCTCATCGGTGGCGCCACGACGTCGCGGGCACACACGGCGGTCAAGATCACCCCGAAATACCACGGTGATGTCGTATGGGTGAAGGACGCGTCCCGGTCGGTGCCGACGGCGTCCGCGCTGCTGTCGGACGAACGCCACGACGCCTTCATGACCGAGGTCAACGCCGACTACGACTCGATTCGCAAGCGGCACGCGGCGAAGAAGACCGACCGCCCGTTGATGACGTATGACGAGGCTCTCGCCGCGCGGACCCCGATCGACTGGACCGACTACCAGCCGCAGCGGCCCCGCATGCTGTTGCAGCAGGCCATGGACGTCGGCGACGACGGTGAGGTCGGGCCGGTTGCGTCATACACCCGCACGTTCCGGGACTACCCACTGGAGACGCTGCGCGAATACATCGACTGGCAGCCGTTCTTCAACGCGTGGGAGATGAAGGGGAAGTTCCCCGACATCCTCAACAATCCGGCGACGACCGAGGCCGCGCGCAGGCTGTGGGACGACGCGCAGGAGATGCTCGACAAGGTCATCGCGGAGCACTGGCTGCAGGCCAACGCCGTCGTCGGATTCTTCCCGGCGAATGCCGTCGACGACGACATCGAGCTCTACACCGACGAGACTCGCAGCGAGGTCCGCACGACCCTGCACCACCTGCGGCAGCAGGGGCATCACCGCAAGGGCGTGCCCAATCGGTCGCTGGCGGACTACGTCGCACCCAAGGACACCGGGCTGGCCGACTACGTCGGTGGATTCGCGGTCACCGCCGGCCTGGGGTCGCAGGAGCGCATCATGCAGTTCAAGAAGGAGCTGGATGACTACAGCGCGATCCTGCTGGAGTCGCTCGCCGACCGGCTCGCGGAGGCGTTCGCCGAGCGGATGCACGACGTGGTCCGGCACGACCTGTGGGGTTATGCACCCGACGAGAAGCTCAGCAACGACGAGCTGATCGCGGAGAAGTACCGTGGCATCCGGCCCGCTCCGGGTTACCCGGCGTGCCCCGAACACACCGAGAAGAGAACGCTTTTCGACCTTCTCGATGCGACCAATCAGACCGGGATCGAGCTGACCGACTCCATGGCGATGTGGCCGGGCGCCGCGGTCAGCGGGTGGTATTTCTCGCATCCCGACTCGCAGTATTTCGTCGTCGGCCGACTGGGCAAGGATCAGGTCGAGTCGTATGCCGAGCGCAAGGGCTGGACGCTGCAGCAGGCAGAGCGCTGGTTGTCGTCAAATCTCGGCTACGAGCCGGAGGACTGAGGGTGAGCACAGACGCCGGTCGCGAGGACCGTGGACTGCCTGCTGCCGTCCTGTGGGACATGGACGGCACGATCGTGGACACCGAGCCGTTGTGGATCGCCGCGGAGACCGAGCTCGTCACGTCATACGGCGGACAGTGGAGCGACGAGATGGCGCACCAACTCGTCGGGAACCCGCTGCACGTCTCGGGCCAGCTGATCCGGGACAACAGCCCGGTGACGTTGTCCGTCGACGAGATCGTCGACTTCCTGCTGCAGCGGGTCACCGCCGGGATGCGGGAGCACGTGCCATGGCGTCCCGGGGCCGAGGAGCTGCTGAAAAGCCTGGTGGCAGAAGGGGTTCCGAACGCCCTGGTGACGATGTCCTACGAGTCGTTCGCCCGCGTGCTCGTGGACACCGTCCCCGGCGGGACGTTCTCCGTGGTGGTCACGGGTGACCGGGTCAGCAAGGGCAAGCCCGACCCGGAGGCCTATCTGACCGCCGCGGCCGAGCTCGGTGTCGACGCCGCCGAATGTGTGGCCATCGAGGACTCGATCCCCGGCGTCCGTGCCGCCGTCGCGGCCGGGGTGCCCACGATTGCGGTGCCGCATGTCACCGACGTGCCCCAGATGCCCGGTGCCACCCAGGTGCCGACTCTGCAGTGGTTGCAGCCCGCAGATCTGCGCCGGATCGCGACAGGGGACTGAGCTACGAGCCCTGAGCACCCTCAGTCGAGCTGCACTCCGCCGATCTCCCGTAGCTGGTGCATCCGCTCGGCGTCGGCAGAGGTCTCCGGGACGTGCACGATCATCCGTAATGAGGCAGTCGCATCGATGGAGTAGCTGAGGGTGTTGAGTCGGATGAGTCCGACCGGGGGACAGCGGAACTGCTTGAACTGCGGCCCTGGCCCGCGGACCTCCTGACGTGCCCACGCCCGTCGAAACAGCTCACTGGTGCCGGACAATTGCTCGATGAACGACTCCCACGACGGCTCACCGATGTGCTCGGCATAGCGCGCCCGAAGGTTTGCCACCAGTCGCCCGAACAACTCGGGATTGATGGGTCGCACGTCCTCACCGGCCATCGCGACCCGCCATACCAGATTGCGTTCGATGCCGTCCGAGGAGACGACCCACGGAAACATGCAGGCGTACGTCTCGTTGTTGGCGATCAGGTCGTAACGCGCGTTGTAGATGCAAGCGGGGTTGGGATCGAGTTGGTCGAGCACCCGGACCGCGTCCGCCGGCACTTCCTCGGGCATCTGCGGCGGCATCGGCACACCAGGCACCTGTGCCAATCGATAGAGGTGCCAACGCTCCGCCGAGCCCAGTCGCAGCACTCCCGACACCGCATCGAGCACCTGGGTGCTCACGTTGATCTGTCGACCTTGTTCGAGCCAGGTGTACCAGGTCAGTCCCACCCCGGCGAGCTGCGCAACCTCCTCGCGGCGCAGGCCGGGTGTGCGACGTCGCGGACCGACGGGCACTCCTGCCTCGTGTGGGCTGACCTGCTCGCGATGCGCACGTAGGAAACGCGCGAGCTCCCGGCGATGAGTCGGCCGCGACGACCGCTCGGCTGTCTGCTGCTGGCCACCGGAGTCCATGACTCGATTCTGCGATGGACCGCCGCGAAACACGACCCCGATGCTGGTGTTGTTGATACCAGGATGAGGCGACTCCTGTTGCCGAGGACGTGCGGTCCGCACGCTCGATGCATGACAACGACACGGGCTCGGACACCCGACACACTGTCGCCGACATGGCATTCCCCGGGCGAGCCGCCCACCGGGCTGCTGCTCACCGTCCTGCTCGGCGGACTGTTCATGAGTCTCCTCGACGCCTCGATCGTCAACGTCGCGGTCGGCTCGTTGCGGCACGGCCTGCACACCTCCGGAGCGCAGCTGCAACTGATCGTCTCGGGATACGTCATGTCGTATGCCGTGCTGCTCATCACCGGCGCGCGGCTCGGTGGTCGGCTCGGTCACCGAGCCGTCATCCGGAGCGGTCTGCTCGGCTTCGTCCTGACGTCGGCAGCGTGCGGCTTCGCCCCGACGGCCACCGCGCTCATCGTCTGCCGTCTGGCCCAGGGCGCCGCCGCCGCGCTCCTGCTGCCGCAGGTGATGAGCCTGATCCAGATCTGTTTCCCGTCCGGCCGCCGCCGCACGCGGGCACTCGGGTGGTACGGCCTGGTGCTGGCATTGGGCACCGTCAGCGGCCAGCTGCTCGGTGGTGTTCTGCTGGACCTCGACCCAGCAGGCCTGGGGTGGCGGACGGTGTTCCTCGTCAACGTGCCGGTCGGACTGGTGCTGCTCCGGTTGTCGGCCCACGCACTGCCGCGGCATACCCGGACGGCGGCCGGTCAGCTCGACGTGGCCGGCACCACGGTGTTCGGAGCGATCGTCGGGCTGGTCGTCATACCTCTTGTGCTCGGGCATGAAACCGGTTGGCCGACATGGGGATTCGTGCTGTGGGGGATCGTGCTCGGCATACTTCCCGTGTTTGTGCTGATCGAACGGGCGAGCTCTTCGCCGGTGTTGCCTGGTGACGTGCTGCGTGCGCCCGGGCTGCTCGCCGGCGTGGGTGTGATCCTGGTGATGATTACCGCGTATGCCGCCGAACTCTTCGTCTTCGCAGTGCATTTCCAGACGACCTTGCAGATGAGCCCGATGGCGACCGGGCTGGCCTTCCTGCCGCTTGCCGTCGGATTCGCGGTCTCGTCACTGAGCTGCCCACGTCTGCCGGTTGCCGTCGTCAGATCGTTGATCCCGGTGGGGCTGCTGGTGTGCGCTGCCGGATTCGTTGCGCTCGGGATGGTGATGGGCGACGGGCAACGACCCGGAGCGGAGTCGGCTGCGGTCTTCGCGATCATCGGCGTCGGACAGGGATTCGCGGTCACGCCGGTGATCGGCCTGGCGCTGACGAAGGTGCCTGCGGAGCGGGCGGGGGAGGCCAGTGGTGTGCTGTCGTGTGCGTTCCAGATCGCCCAGGTGATCGGCGTCGCCGCACTCGGATCGGTCTTCCTGGGTGCTGCAGCGGATGCCGGCACCGCAGCGGCAGCTCGACTGGTCTGCCTGCTGCTCGCCGCCGCATTGTCAGCAGGTGCCTACATCGCACGCCGGCTGCTCGTCGCCACGCGCTGAGCAATCGTCGCTGATCAGTCTTCGGCTGGGCCCACCTCACCGGAGCGGTCCGGATCCAGGGCGAGACCGATGGCGTGCGCCGGAAGCTCCGGGGGAGTGCCGCCGAACTCCGGGCAGAGCGACTGGAAGGAGCACCAGTTGCACAGCTTGGTCCGGTGCGGGCGCCAGTCACCCGAGACGGCGGCGCGCTCGATGGCCTGCCACAGCGCCTTCACCTTGCGCTCGGTGGCCAGCAGGTCCGACTCGTCGGGCTCGTAGCGCACGATCTCGCTGTTGCCGAGATAGACCAACTGCAGCATGCGCGGCACCACACCTCGCGTGCGCCACAGGACGAGTGCGTAGAACTTCATCTGGAAGAGCGCCTTGGCCTCGAAGAGCTCCGAGGGCGACCGCCCGGTCTTGTAGTCGACCACGCGCAGCAGGTCACCGGGCGCCTCGTCGAGGCGGTCGATGTAACCGCGCAGCGTCAGCCCGTCGACCTCCGCCTCGACATAGAGCTCCCGCTCGGCCGGCTCCAGGCGCGTCGGGTCCTCCAACGCGAACCACCGGCGGACCAGCTCGGCGGCGTCGGCGAGCCACGTCTGCTCGTCGGGACCATCGTCGCCGAGCAGCTCGGCCAGCTCCGGCTCGCGGTCGACGAGTGCCGCCCACTGCGGCTCGAGCAGGGCAACTGCCGCGTCGATCGTGCGCTCGGCGGCGGGCTGGTCGAAGAGTCGCTCCAGCACCGCGTGCACCAGGGTGCCGCGCGCCGCGGCGGGCGACGGCTCCTCGGGCAGGCGGTCGACCACGCGGAATCGATAGAGCAGCGGGCACTGCATGAAGTCGCCGGCCCGGCTGGGCGAGAGCGCGGGCCGGACCGGTCGCGGCTCGCCGGCCGGCGCCCGGTCGGTGCCGGGTTCTCTGCCGGGTGCACTGCCGGCGTCGGTCTGCGGACCGGTCACCTCAGTCTGATCTGCCACGCCGCCCACGCTAACCGGCAGGTCGGACAGGTCCGGCCGGAGCCCGGACTGTGGCGCGGGCGACGCAGACCCGGCACGTACCCTGGGACCATGGCGAACGCGGATCGGCCCGGCTGGCAACTGGGCACGTTGCGCGGCGTGCCGATCTACATCGGCCGGACCTGGCCGGTGATCGCCGTCATCATCATCGTCACCTTCGGACCCCAGGTGTCCAACGCCTACCCGGATCTCGGCGGCACCGCCTACTTCGTGGCCTTCCTCTACACGTTGCTCCTGCTGTTGTCCGTAGTTGCGCACGAGGCCGCACACGCGCTCGTCGGGCAATGGCGCGGTTACCGGGTGCGACGCATCGTCGCGGACCTGTGGGGCGGACACACGGCATACGACACCGACGACACCTCGCCGATGTCGAGTGCCCTGGTCGCCGTCGTCGGTCCACTCGCGAATGCCGTTCTCGCACTTGTCGGTTGGCTCGGTCTGCAGATCGTGGCCGACGACCGCGACGTGGCCCGGCTGCTGATCGGTGCGTTCATCTACACCAACGGTTTCGTCGCGGTCTTCAACCTCCTGCCCGGGATGCCGCTCGACGGCGGCTTCCTGGTCGATGCCCTCGTATGGCGCCTGACCGGCTCGCGTACCGCAGGGCTGCTCGTCGCCGGTTGGTGCGGCCGGGTGCTCGCAGCGCTCCTCGTCGGCTGGGCGGTCGTGCTGCCGCTGGTGCGCGGTGACACCCCGGGCACCTTCTATGTGCTGTGGTCGGTGCTGATCGCAGGGTTCCTCTGGTTCGGGGCGAGTAACGCGATCGCGCGGGCACGGTCCGGCCGGCTCTTCGCCCGGGTGCGGGTGCGCGACGTGCTGCGTCCGGCCACCGTCGTGCCCGACAGCAGTCCTGCCGCGAGCGTGCGTGCCGACAGCGATGTCGTCGTGGTCGACCAGCGCGGTGTGCCGTGGGGCGTCATCGGCATGGCCGACCTGTCCCGCGTCGGGCAGCCGGGCATGCAGGACATCCCGGTGTCGGCTCTGGCACAGGTCCAGCCGGACGGCTGGATCACCCAGGTCCCGTCGGTCGACGTGGACGTCACCGCACTGGTGCGCGCGGCGCAGGACGTCGGCGGCGCCATACAGGAGTTATTGGTGGTGTCCGGCGGTCAGGTGGCCGGGCTGGTGTCGATCCAGCTGCTGGGTGAGGCACTGGCGGCTGCCGAGCGACCGTCGGCAGCATCCGTCTAGGCTGAGCGACCGTGACTGCGCCCGAACCCACCGGATCCGCCGCTCGACGCGGCCCGCTCGCTGCCGGAGAGCGCGTGCAGCTGACCGACCCGAAGGGGCGGATGCACACCTTGCTGCTCACCGCGGGCAAGCAGTTCCACACCCACCGCGGGCATCTCGACCACGACGACCTGATCGGCCTGCCGGACGGCAGCACCATCACCAACACCGCCGGCACCGAATATCTCGTGTTGCGGCCGCTGTTGTCCGACTACGTCATGTCGATGCCGCGTGGGGCGGCCGTTGTCTACCCGAAGGACTCCGGACAGATCGTCGCGATGGCCGACATCTTCCCCGGCGCGCGCGTCGTGGAGGCCGGCGTCGGCTCCGGCGCGTTGTCCATGTCCTTGTTGCGTGCTGTCGGCGACACCGGCGAGTTGCACTCGATCGAGCGGCGCGCGGAGTTCGCCGACATCGCCAAGGGCAACGTGCGGACCTTCTTCGGCGGTGACCACCCGGCCTGGACCATCACGGTCGGTGACTTCGTCGAGGTGCTTCCGACCGTCACCAGTCCCGGGACCGTCGACCGGGTGGTGCTCGACATGCTCGCGCCGTGGGAATGCCTCGACGCTGCCGGCGAAGCGCTGGCTCCCGGCGGGGTCTTCATCGCGTATGTCGCCACGGTCACCCAGCTGTCCAGGGTGGCCGAGGCCGCCCGGGCGCACGGCGGTTACACCGAGCCGGAGGCGTGGGAGACGATGGTCCGCGGCTGGCATCTGGAGGGCCTGGCGGTGCGACCGCAGCACCGGATGCACGGTCACACCGGGTTCCTGATCTCCACCCGGCGACTGGCACCGGGAGTGACGCCGCCGGTCCGCAAGCGGCGCCCGGCGAAGGCGGCACAGGACCCGGATGCTCCAGATACTGAGACCAGCACGTTCGAGGTCGGGCAGTCCGAGGAGTCCTGGACCTCCGAGAATCTGGGGGAGCGTCCGGTGTCGGAGAAGAAGCTGCGCAAATTGCAACGTTCGGCAGGCGAGCCACCGCAGGAGTGAGCAAGTTCGCGGGTTAGGGTCGGAAGGCATCAGCTAGCGACGACTTCTGCCGTCGCGCTCGCGTAAGGAGGCCGACCGTGAACGACCACCACTCAGAGTCAGGTACGCCCCAGCAATCCATCGAGGAACTCCAGCGGGAGATCCGGACTTTGCGCGAACGACTTGAGTTCTCCTCCCACCCGGGTCAGTCGGGCGGCCAGCCGGGCTCAGTGGAGTTGCAACACCAGGTGCGTCAGCTGCAGACGTCGGTCGGCACGCTGAGTGCCCAGAACGAACGCCTCGTGCGGACCTTGAAGGAAGCCCGCGAGCAGATCGTCAATCTCAAGGGTGAGGTCGACCGTCTCGCGCAACCGCCCGCGTCATACGGCGTGGTCCTGGAGACGCACGACGACGCGACGGCGGACATCCTGTCCAGCGGCCGCAAACTGCGCGTGGCAGTGAGCCCGTCCATCGAGCCGTCCGAGCTGACGCTGGGCCGTGAGGTGATGCTCAACGAGGCGCTGAACGTCGTTGCCGCAGTGGGCTTCGAGCGAGTCGGCGAGCTGGTGCAGGCCAAGGAGATGCTCGGCGAGGACCGTGTCCTGGTCGTGGCTCACGCCGACGAGGAGCGCATCTGCCGGATCTCCGCCAACCTCGCCGGCCAGGTCATCCGTGCCGGCGACTCGCTGCTGTGTGACAGCCGCAGCGGCTTCGTCTTCGAGATCATCCCGAAGGCCGAGGTCGCCGACCTGGTGCTGGAGGAAGTCCCGGACATCCACTACGAGGACATCGGCGGACTGGCCGGACAGATCGAGCAGATCCGCGACGCCGTCGAGTTGCCCTACCTGCACGCCGACCTCTTCCGGGAGCACGCGTTGCAGCCGCCCAAGGGTGTGCTGCTCTACGGCCCTCCCGGATGCGGAAAGACGTTGATCGCCAAGGCAGTTGCCGCCAACCTGGCACGCAAGGTCGCCGAGAAGACCGGGCGCGACGAGACGGCATACTTCCTGAACATCAAGGGTCCCGAGCTGCTCAACAAGTATGTCGGCGAGACCGAGCGGCACATCCGGTTGATCTTCCAGCGGGCCCGGGAGAAGTCGTCTGACGGCACGCCCGTCGTGGTGTTCTTCGACGAGATGGAGTCGCTGTTCCGCACTCGTGGCTCGGGTGTCTCCTCCGACGTGGAGACCACGATCGTGCCGCAGTTGTTGGCCGAGATCGACGGTGTCGAGCAGCTGCAGAACGTCATCGTGATCGGCGCCTCCAACCGTGAGGACATGATCGACCCGGCGATCCTGCGGCCCGGCCGGCTGGACGTGAAGATCAAGATCGAACGTCCGGACGCCGAGAGTGCCAAGGACATCTTCGGCAAATACCTCGTGCCCGAGTTGCCTTTGCACGCAGACGATCTCGCCGAGCACAACAACTCGGCGACCGAGACCGTCGAGGCGATGATCCAGGCGTCGGTCGAGCGGATGTACACCGAGATCGACGAGAACAAGTTCCTGGAGGTCACCTACGCCAGCGGTGACAAGGAGGTCCTCTACTTCAAGGACTTCAACTCCGGCGCGATGATCCAGAACATCGTCGACCGCGCCAAGAAGATGGCGATCAAGGACCAACTGACCACCGGTCAGAAGGGCATCCGGGTCGACCACCTGCTGCGGTCGTGTGTCGATGAGTTCAAGGAGAACGAAGACCTGCCCAACACCACCAACCCGGACGACTGGGCACGCATCTCCGGCAAGAAGGGCGAGCGGATCGTCTACATCCGCACGCTCATCGACGGCAAGGACGGCGCCGAGCCGGGCCGCTCGATCGACTCCATCAAGGGCACCGGCCAGTACCTGTAAGCACGTCGGTCGAGTGCCGGGGCTGAGCACATCCGAGCACGTCGGTCGAGTGCCGGGGGAGCGCAGCGGAGGAGGTGTATCGAGACCACGTGGTCTCGATAAGAGCGTTCCCCCGCTGCACTCCTCCACGCTCTACTCGACCGACGTGATGAAAGTTGACCTTCGAGTTGGTTGAGGGACCAAGCTTGGACCGTGCCTGACCACGATTCCCTCCTGACGATCGGCGCATTCGCGCGACTGGTCGGTCTCAGCGCGAGCGCGCTGCGCTTCTACGACGACTGCGGCCTGCTGCAACCCCAGCAGGTCGACGCTGCGAGCGGCTACCGCTATTACTCCACCGAGCAGGAACGACGCGCCACGACGATCAGCCGACTGCGGGGAATCGGCCTGTCGTTGCAGGACATTCGGACCGTGCTCGACGGCCCGGCGGAGCAGGCCCGCGCAGCCCTCCGGGCGTATGCCGACGAGGCCACCGGTATGGCGCGCCGTGCACGCGAGACGGCCGAGGACATCATTGCGGCGCTCCCCGCCTCGGGCGACACGTCGACGCCGACGACGGCGATCATCCGTGGGCCGGAGCTGGCCAGCGCGCTGCGCCAGGTCTCACCGGCTGCGGCGGCGCTGCCCGACATACCTGCTCTGCAGGGAGTGCTCGTGCAGGTCGATGCGGACGAACTCACCGTCGTCGCAACGGACCGCTACTGGATGGCCGTGCGGACGCTCCCGGTCGAGGAGGCCGGTGGTGCCGACCGGCCGATCGTGGTGGCTTCCGGGTCGGTGGCTCGGGCAGCGGCGTTCGCAGCGGCGCACGACCGGCTCCGCCTTCGTGTCACGGTGGGTGGCGCCACTCTGACAGCAGATGACGACGAGCTCGTGCTCGATCTCGTGGACGCGCAATTCCCTTCGTATCACTCGGTGCTCAGCTCTCTGCCGCCGAGCGCGGGACGCGTCACCGTCGATCGCGCACGGCTGGCCGAGGAGCTGTTGGACCTGCGGGACGCCGAGGTCGTCGTGCTCTCGACCGGACCCGAACACCTGGACGTGCGCATCGACGGCGACCAGCACGGTGTGCGCCTGAGCGCCATCTGCACCGGAGAGCGACTGGCTGCCGCGTTCCGCCCGACGTTGCTCCTGGGTGCACTCGAAGTCAGCATCGGCCCTGAGGTGCTGCTCGAGCTCCCGGCGCAGGTAGGCGGGCCCGTGGTCGTCCGCTCCGCGGACCAAGGCACGTTCACCACCGTCGTGATGCCGGTCCGGAGGGACCCGCCACAGTGATGACCGCCCGGACGGTGGCGGCGCCGGCCGCCGAGCACGCGAAGTTGCCGGCGGCATACATCTGGTGGACGGTCGCGTCCGCGACCAGCCTGGCCGGCAGCGTGGCGTTCGGTTTCGCGGTCACGTGGTACGCCACGGGCATCTCGGCCGGGTTGACGGGTCTCGTCGGGGTGCTGATCACCCTGCCGACCGCCTCGCTGCTGCTCGTCGGGGGAGCGGTGGCGGACCGGGTCGGCGTGCGACGGATGCTGCTGATCGGCGACGCATCCATGCTGGTGCTCGCGCTGGCCGTGGTGAGTATCGCGAACACCGCGGGTGTGCATGCCTGGTTGCTGATCCTCGTCGCCATCGTGACCGGAGTCGAGGAGGCGTTCTATCTGCCCGCATCCGGTGTGGTGCCAAGACTTTTCGCCACCGGGGATGCGCTGCCGCGAGCCACCGCGCTCAACAGCACGCTGTCCCAGCTGGCGCGGATCGCGGGACCGCCGTGCGGCGCGCTCGCCGTTGCCGCGATCGCGTTCGGCGGTGTCGCAGCGGTCGACGCCGCGACCTTCGCTGTTGTGCTGGTCGTGCTGCCGGCCGTCATCTACGGACCCTCGTTGCTCGCCCGTCAATCCGGTTGGGGCCCAGGGGCTTCCGGTCTGATGGAAGTGGGATGGCTCATCGGCGGCATCGTCGTGACGGCGGTCGTGGCGCGACGCGGTGTCACTGATCGACCGGGCCCGGCGGTCGGCGTCGGCCTTGGGATGGTCACCGTCGGTCTGTTGGGTATGGCGCTCGGCACGACTCCGGTCGTCGGCTTCGCGGCAGCTGTCTTCATGGGTGTCGGGGTGTCAGTGGCCACCGCGCACCTCTTCCCGGCATACCTCGCGGCGTCGCCGATGGATCAGCTGGGCAGGTATCAGTCGATGCTCGTATTCGTCCAGATGGCAACGCTTCTCGTCGCCACCGTCATCTTCACGACCGTCGCGGGCGCAGCAGACACACGGTGGGCGTTGGGTCTGTGCGCCCTCGGCATGGGCGGCACGCTGCTCTGGTGGACCTGGCGCGCCAACGATCGTGCATAACCGGCAACGGTCGCTGGTTGTGGGATGTTGCGTGAGGACCGGCCTGTCACATCTTGGCGGCGCCGGCCCGGATCGCCTTGCGGATCCGCACGTAGGTGCCGCAGCGACATACGTTGCGGATGCTGTCCAGGTCATCGTCGGTGATCGCGCGGCCCTCAGCCTTGACCTTGTTGACGAGTGCGACCGCGGCCATGATCTGCCCCGGCTGGCAGTAGCCGCACTGTGCGACGTCCTCCTCGAGCCAGGCCTCCTGCATCGGGTGCAGGTCGGCGCCGACCTCGCCGGGCAGGCCCTCGATGGTGGTGATCTCGTCATCGGCCTTGATGTCCTTGACCTGGACCGAGCACGGGTTGAACGCCTTGCCGTTGATGTGTGACGTGCACGCCTTGCAGACGTTGATGCCGCAGCCGTACTTCGGGCCGGTCACCTTGAGCACGTCGCGCAGCACCCACAGCAGGCGCACGTCGTCCTCGACCTCGACGGTGACCTGCTCGCCGTTGAGCTTGAAAGTGTGTGTGGCCATTGACATCTCCGCTCAGTAGGTGTGGTCGAGACCGTCGGTCGGTGACTCGGGAAGGGACGGCGTGTAGGGCTTGACCTCGAAGGACAACGTGCCGTGGTTGATCGGGAACCGTTTCGGCGTGGTGCCGGTCGCTCGGGAGTAGGCGCAGGCAACGGCGGCGAAGGACGCAGGCACGCCTGCCTCACCGACACCGCCCGGCTGGTTCGAGGACGACGGCATGATCACGCACTCGAATTCGAAGGGTGCGTTCCACTCGCGGGTATAGAAGTAGTTGTCCCAGCTGGCCTCCAGGAAGTGTCCGTCCTTCAGGTGCGCGCTGTTGGTGAGTGCGAGGCCGATCCCGTCGGACGCGGCGCTCATCATCTGGGCCTCGATGCCGCGCGGGTTGATGACGAGTCCGGCATCGACCGCAACGACGACCTTGGTGACACGTGGCCCGGTCACGCCATCGCGGACCTTCCGGTCGACCGTCTCGGGACGACAGTCGATCTCGACGAGAAAGGCTGTCGCGCCTTTGTATTCGCGATGCACCGCGATGCCCTGCGCCGTGCCCTTCGGCATCTTGCGACCCCAGTTGCCGACGTCGGCAACCTTCTCCAGCACGGCCTTGACCTCCGGATACTTGATGTTCGCGAGTCGGAACGCCAACGGATCCTTCTTGGCCTTGCGGGCCATCAGGTCGACGGTGAGTTCACTGGCACACGCCACGTCCTGGGAGTAGATCGAGCGCATCGAGCCGGTGTTGAAGCGGCTGTCGGTCTCGTCCAGCAGCTGGGTGACGACGCCGAAGTTGTAGGGCAGATCCTGCGTCAGCAGGAAGATGCTCTGCGAGAGCGCCATGCCACCGAGGCCGGCGGGCAGCTCGGCTGCAGTCGCGGTCAGCATCTCGCCGAGTCCGTGGCTGAAGTCGGTGGTCACACTCGTATGCCGCTGCTCGAAGGTCAACACCTGATCGCCCAGCATCGTTGCCCGACAGCGCGAGGTCGCCATCGGATGCATCCGGCCCTGGCGCGGCTCGTCGACCCGGTGCCACATCAGTTTGACCGGCTTGCCCGTCGCCTTGGAGACCCGCGCGGCTTCGAGCGCCGGATCGTGAAACAGCTTGTGGCCGAAGGAACCTCCGCCAGTGACAACGTGAACCGTCACCTTGTCCAGCGGGAGGCCGACCGCCCTGGCGATGGCACCTTGCGCGACGATGGGCGACTTCAGGCCGGCCCAGACCGTGGCGCGGTCGTGCCGGACGTCGGCGATGGCACAGTTGGGTTCCAGCGCTGCACTGCTGCGGAACATGAACTCGAAGTCGGTGTCGACCTGGAGTCCGAGCAGCGGGATCTTCGGAACGGCGAGCGGGATCTCTGCCCTGCGCAGCTCGGCCAGGATCGACTCGTCGTCGGCGTCGCCGACCACACTGTCGTGGAAGGACGCCTCGACGACACGAACGGCGTCTATGCACTGCCCGAAGGTCTTGGCCCGCACGGCAATCCCAGTCTCGACGACCGCGACATCCGTGACGCCGGGCATCTTGAGGACGGCGTCCTTGTTCTTCAGCTCGGCGGGCCGGCCGTTCAACCCGGGAGCACGGCAGAGCATGGTCGGCAACGCCTCCGGGACCTGCAGGTCGGTCGTGAACTGCTTCTTGCCGGTGACGATGTCCCGGGCATCCAGCCGGTTGTGCGGCTTGCCGACGACGGAGAAGGATGACCGCGGCTTCAGCTCCGTCTTCATGGCTTTGGTCTTGGCACTCGCGGCCTTGGTCGCGAGCTCGCCATACGTCACGGTCTTGCCGTTCGGCGCGCTCACGACGCCGAGTTTGGCGGTCAATTGGTCGACTGCGTAACCGAGTTCGATCGCCGCGGCCTTGATCAACGCGCCCTTGGCGATGGTCGCCGCCACCCGGATCGGGGTGTATGTCGACACGGTCGAGTTCGAGCCGCCGGTGAGCTGGTTGAAGGCCAACTCCGGCCGAGCCGGCGCCAGCGACACGTGCACCTTGTCGACCGGCAGGTCGAGCTCCTCGGCGATGATCATCGCCGTCGAGGTGGTGATGCCCTGTCCGACCTCGGCGCGCGGCAGGGCGAAGCTCGCCGTGCCGTCGGAGTTGATCGTGATCTTGATCAGCCCGGAGGTGGGGAGCGCCGCGGTGGTCTCCAGATCCTCCAGGTCGAAGATGGCAGCGATCTGCGGCGGTGAGGGGACCGACGCCTCGGCGGGGGAGCCGAGTCGCAGGTCGGCGGCAACGGTCAGGGTCGCACCTGCGACGAGGTAGCCGACGAATCTCCTGCGGCTGAGCCCTCCCCGCGCGGGTGGCTGAGGCGTTCCGGGCTCGGGTGGAAGCGGGTCGATCGTCACGCGGGCGTCCTTCCGACGGACGACAGCACCCGCACGGGGTGATGCCGCGGCTGTTGTGGTCGGCTCCGTGGACCACGCTGGCACAGCGGATCGCTCAGAAGAGTTGTTGAACTTTCAGGAATTCGTCAAGTCCGTCAAGATTGCGCACGGCGCGCCGGAGCGGCTCAGGAGTGTGCGACGTGTCGTGCGACGAAGTCGTTGCGGAACTTGCCGCCCGGGTCCAGCATCCTGCGCAGGTCGTCGAAGTCGTCCAGCCGGTCGTAGGCGAAGTCGAGCCGCCCGGGGTAGGTGAATGCCTTGCCCCAGTGCGGGCGCGGCGCGAGGTCGGCCAGCGCGCGCTCGACGATGCCGACGGCGCGACGAACACTCTCGACGTCCGGCTTCCAGGTGAAGTGGAAGGCCACCGAGTCACGTGCGTGCGCGGGGCTCAACCATTGGGATTCGCTTGCGACTGCACGGATCTCGGACACCAGGAGGTATGGCGCGATGGCCTCGCCCACCGCCAGGAGCGCCTCGATGCCGCGGCCGGCGTCCTCGGCAGCGACGAAGAACTCGGACTGGATCTCGGCGCCGGCACTGGGCGTGAAGCCGAGCCGGAAGTGCGGCAGTCGGTCCGCCCAGGGCCCGGGGACGCCGCCCTGCTCGGTGACCGCGTCCGGTGTGGCACCGGCGGCCTGCAACGGGTGCAACGTGTCCGGGGTCCGGCTCGCGCCGGGCAGCGCAGGCTCCTGTCGGCCCGGCGCGACCACGGACTTCACGATCACGTGATCGGGTCCGGGTCCGATCCAGCGACCGAAAACGCTGACGCTGTATGCCGATCCGAGCACCTCGCCGATCCGGCCGACCATCTCACCCCAGCCGAGTCCGAGGAACGCGTCCTGCCGGACCTCGAAGTCCGGCACCGTCGCCAACTGCAGGCGAGTGACGACTCCGAGCGCGCCGAGCGACACGACGACTCCGTCGAAGTATCGGTCCGTGTGGTCGATCCAGCGGAGCTCGCCGTCGGCAGTCAGGAGCTCGACAGCCCGCACCGCGGAGGCCAGACCGGGCTGGTCGGCACCGGAGCCGTGCGTGCCGGTGGCGACACTGCCTGCGACGGTGATGTGGGGGAGCGAGGCGAGGTTGGCCAGCGCCCGACCGGACTCGGCGAGCGCGGGGACGAGCTCGCCGTACTTCATGCCGCTGCTGACCGTGACCAGACCAGTGTCGAGGTCGACACGTGGCGGCTCGATGAGCCCGGAAAGGTCCAACTGCCAGCCGGATTCGCTGTCGGCGATGGCGTTGAAGCTGTGCCCGGAGCCGGCGACCTTCACAGCAGATGCGGCCGCGACGAGCTCCCGCAGCTGCTCGATGCTGGTCGGCCGCTCCCGTCGGGCAGCTCGGTAGTTGTAAGTGCCCGACCAATTTGTTGTCATGCGTGCGCCCTTCGTGCGACCAACCCGGCGACCAGCCGCCAGCCCAACAAGAAGATACCGAGGAAGACCGTCGCGACGATGATGAACGGCACCGCCGTGCCGCGCCCGCTCACCTGGCGCAGGATCATGCCCACCACGATGGTGCTGAGCCAGACCGGCCACCCGGTGCGCAGCGACAGCGGCCAGGTGCGGTTGATCCCGCGCACGAGCAGCCACCCGACCGTCGCGCCGGCCAGGAACGGCCAGGCCGTCGCCAAGGCGTCGACGACCGGGCTGCCCTCGTCGTGAGATGCGCGCCCGATGGCGGCGAAGACCACCACGACGATGACGTCCAGGAGGATCGCTGCGAACACGCGACGTTGCGTGCTGTCGGTCGTCATTCGCCGGGGTAGTGCACGCCGAGTTGCGCGCGCACCTCGTCCATCAGCCGCATGATGCGCAGCGTCTCGTCCCAGGGCATCAGCGGCGACTCCACGTCGCCGGCACTGATCCGGCGGGCTGCTTCGACCGCCTCGAAGTGCAACCCGTGCTGCGTCGAAGCTGGAGTGTAGGAGTCGAGCACCTGGTCGTCGGGTCCGACGAGGTGCACCGGGCCCGGCTGGTAGAACCAGCCCGGCAACTCAAGACGTGATGAATCACCAGCGATGACAGCGGTGTTCGCAGTCTGTGCAGCCATTGTCGTGACGCCCGTGGCGACAGCCTCGTCACCCGTCAACGTGATCGTCTCCGTGCGGTCGACGCCCTCGGGCGTGAGCACTCCGGTCGCCGCAACCTGCAGAGCGCCGGGCAGCAGCATCGCCGCCAGCGAGATCGGATAGATGCCCAGGTCGAGCAGTGCCCCTCCGGCCAGCGCCGGGTCGGCGAGCCGCTGCGGGCCGTCGGGATAGAGCAGCTGCCCGTGGTCGGCCACGATGCTCTGGAGGTCGCCGAGCAGGCCGTCGGCGACGGCCTGCCGCACGACGTCATACCGCGGCAGGAAACGGGACCACATGGCTTCCATGCAGAACAGGCCGCGGCTGCGCGCCTCGTCGATGACCTCGGTGGCCTCGGCGGTGTTGCGTGCGAACGCCTTCTCGACCAGCACCGGTTTGCCCGCACGCAGCGCGAGGAGGGCGTGCTCGCGATGGGCCGAGTGAGGGGACGCGACGTAGACGACGTCGACGTCCGGGTCCGCGACCAGCTCGTCATACGAGCCGTATGCCGTGAACCCGCCGAAACGAGAGGCGAATTCACGAGCTCGCTCGATGCTTCGTGACCCGCACGCGACGATCTGCTGACCTGTCTCGGCCAGCATCGCCTCGGCGAACGACGTCGCGATGCCGCCGGGGGCGAGGATGCCCCAGCGCAGTGTCGGCGCATCCATCGGGTCGAGGGTTCTCGGAGCGGGAAGTGAGGTCACGTCACTCATCCTTGCAGAGCCGCGGGTCCGTCCACCGAACCGCTCTCGTGCCTGGCTGAGATGCGTCCTATGGTCGTTGCATGAGCACCCCACGAAGTTTCTCCCCCGCTTCGCTCCGCCGAATACTTCCCGGGGACCCCGCATGACTGTGCGTCGCATCATGGGCATCGAGACCGAATATGGCATCTCCGTGCCGGGAGAGCCGACGGCCAACCCGATGGTCCAGTCCGGGCGGGTCGTGACGGCATACGCGACACAGGTCGGCATGCGTGCCGCACGCGCCGGGTGGGACTACGAGGACGAGGCGCCACTGCGTGACGCGCGCGGCTTCGACATGGCACGTGGCGCGGCCGACCCCAGCCAGCTCACCGACGAGGAGGATCCGACCCTCGCCAACGTGGTGCTCACCAACGGCGCCCGGCTGTATGTCGACCACGCGCACCCCGAATACAGCTCGCCGGAGGTCACCACACCGCGCGACGCGATCACGTGGGACCGCGCGGGGGAGTCGGTGATGCGCGAGGCCGTCCGCCTGTTGGCGCGCCCGGACATCCCCGGCGTCAACCTCTACAAGAACAACACCGACGGCAAGGGTGCGTCCTACGGCACGCACGAGAACTACCTGATGGACCGGGCGACACAGTTCTCCGAGATCGTGCGGCACCTCATCCCGTTCTTCGTCGCCCGGCAGGTGATGTGCGGGTCCGGTCGCGTCGGCCTCGGTGTCGAGTCGCGCGAGCCCGGTTTCCAGCTCGCGCAGCGCTCGGACTTCTTCGAGGTCGAGGTCGGCCTGGAGACGACACTCAAGCGACCGCTGATCAACACCCGCGACGAGCCGCACGCCGCGGCCGACCGCTACCGGCGACTGCACGTCATCCTCGGCGACGCCAATCACTGCGATGTGACCAATCTGCTCAAGCTCGGCACCACCAGCCTGGTGCTCGGCATGATCGAGGACGGTGCGATCAACGAGGACCTGACGGTGCACAAACCGGTCGAGGCTCTGCACCGGCTGTCCCACGACCCGACGTTGCGCGAGACAGTGGAGGTCGCCGGCGGCCGCACGATGACCGGAGTCCAATTGCTCTGGAGCTACTACGAACTCGCCGACAAGTGGCTCTCCCAGGTGTATGACGGGGAGCTCGACCCGGACACCGCTGAAGTCATGCAGCGATGGGAGCAGGTGCTGACCAAGCTCGAACGCGACCCGATGGAGGCGGCCCGCGAGGTCGACTGGGTCGCCAAGCTGAAGACACTGGAGAGCTATCGCGAGCGAGGCGGGTTGGACTGGTCCGATCATCGCCTGCGCGCCATCGACATCCAGTGGTCGGACGTGCGGTCCGAGAAGGGCATCTTCAACAAGCTCGCGGCTGCCGGACGGTTCGAGGAACTCATCGACGCCGACGCCGTGCGGCGCGCCGTGACCGAGCCGCCCAGCGACACCCGCGCCTTCTTCCGCGGCACCTGCCTGGCGAAGTTCCCCGAAGAGGTCGCAGCCGCTTCGTGGGACTCGGTCATCTTCGACGTCGGATCGCAGCCCAGCCTGCAGCGGGTGCCGATGCTCGAGCCGGCACGCGGCACCAAGGCACACGTCGGACCGTTGCTGGAGCGCGCCTCCTCCGCGGACGAGTTGCTGCGCCTGCTGGCCGACGACCGACCCGCCACCACCTGATGCCCGATCGGTATGGCGCGCCGTCGCGTCATACCGGACCCCCAACGTAGGGTTGGGACAAGCAGCAGAACGCGAAAGGACAGCGCCATGGCCACGCAGGAACACAAGAATCCGCAGCGCCGCGAGCCGGATCCGGCTGACGACGCCCCGGAGCCGGCACCCGCAGCAGCACCGGCCAAGCAGGAGCTCGACGACGACGTCGACGACGTGCTGGACGAGATCGACGGCGTGCTCGAGTCCAACTCCGAGGAGTTCGTCCGCGGCTTCGTCCAAAAGGGCGGGCAGTAGACCCGCGGAGTTTCTCCCCGTCCGCTCCTCCGAATACTTCGCGGGGGCACACAATCGTCGTGCAGAGAGACCGTTAATGACAGCTGATACCAACAAACTCCCCGCTTCTTTCCTGCAGACCGGTTCGTCGTCGTTCACCGAGTTCCTCGCCGGGCATGCACCGGAGCTGGTGCCCGGTTCGCGCACGATCCCGGTGACCGCGGTTGACGTGCCGCACGGCACGACCATCGTCGCGATCGCGTATGCCGACGGCGTCCTCCTTGCCGGTGACCGCCGGGCGACCATGGGCAACCTGATCGCCAACAACGAGATGTTGAAGGTCTTCGCGGCTGACGAATACTCAGCGGTCGGCATTGCGGGGACGGCCGGCACCGCGATCGAGATGGTGCGGCTGTTCCAGGTGGAGCTGGAGCACTACGAGAAGATCGAGGGCACGCGACTTTCCTTGGTAGGCAAGGCAAATCGGCTGGCGACGATGATCCGCGGCAACCTCGGTATGGCGATGCAGGGCTTGTCCGTCGTGCCGCTCTTCGCCGGGTTCGACCTCGACCGCGACACCGGCCGGATCTTCTCCTACGACGTGACCGGCGGTTGCTACGAGGAGCACGACTTCCACTCCGTCGGATCGGGGTCGCTCTTCGCCCGCGGCGCGCTGAAGAAGCTGTGGCGGCGCGGGCTGTCCCGCGACGAGGCGGTGCGGGTCACCATCGAGGCGCTGTATGACGCCGCCGACGACGACTCGGCGACCGGTGGCCCCGACCTCGGGCGACGGATCTGGCCGACGGTCGCGATCGTCGACGGTGAGGGCACCCGATTCGTGACTGACGACGAACTGGCCGGGGTGGTCCAAGAGGTCCTCGAGGGCCGCCGTGAGATCGGAGGTACTCGCTGATGTCGATGCCGTTCTACGTCTCGCCCGAGCAGCTGATGAAGGACCGGGCCGACTACGCGCGCAAGGGAATTGCCCGTGGTCGGTCGGTCGTCGTGCTCGCCTATGAAGGCGGCATCGCGTTCGTCGCCGAGAACCCCAGCCGCGCGCTGCACAAGGTGTCGGAGATCTACGACCGCATCGCGTTCGCCGCGGTCGGCAAGTACAACGAGTTCGAGAACCTCCGCGTCGCCGGCATCCGCTATGCCGACCTGCGCGGCTACTCCTACGACCGCTCGGACGTGACCGCGCGGGGCTTGGCCAACGCCTACGCGCAGACCCTCGGCACGGTGTTCACCCAGGAGTCCAAGCCCTATGAGGTCGAGATCGTCGTCGCACAGGTCGACGACCGGCCGGAGGACGACCAGATCTACCGGCTGACCTATGACGGCTCGGTCGGTGACGAGCAGGGTTTCGTGGCGATGGGTGGTGCCGCCGAGCACGTCAGCAGCGGGCTGCAGGAGCGTTGGGAGCCGGGCTTGGACCTCGGCCGGGCGCTGCGCCTGGCGGTCGGCCTGCTGGGGGAGGACCCGGCCGGCGGAGACGCTCGTGAGCTGACGTCCGATCAGCTCGAGGTTGCCGTGCTCGACCGAGCACGGGAGCGACGCAAGTTCCGCCGGATCGAGAACTCCCTGCTGGACGCGCTGCTGAGCACCGACGACCCGACCTCCGACGTGCCGCACACCGATGAGGACACTCCCGCGGAGTAGGAGACGCCCCCAGAAACGGGCAACGGCACCGGCGCCGTTCATGCGTCTCCCCGGGGGAATCGAGATGCCATTGTCAGCACGTCGTGACATGATCAATAGGCATCCCAGCCTTCGCGTGCGCGCACGGCGGTCGACGCTGCAGGGGGACCCATCGCCTTGGTCTCGTCTTGACTTCAAGTGCGGTTGAACGCCGAGGCTGAGGTGTGTGTTGCCCCGTCGCCATTCACCCAGGAGATTTCGCCTCACGATGACCCAGCAGCCGCAGCCTGCAACCACTCCTTCCCGTCCATCTCAGTCCGGGTCGGAGGGCTTGGTCTCCACACCCAGCATCGCTCCGGCGCCGGTCAGGATCCGCCGCACCACGAGCCTGTTGCGGCTTGCGCCATACGTGCGGCCCTATCTCGCGCGCTGGATCGGCATGGTGATCTTCGGCCTCGCCAGCCTGGCGGCGACCATCGTCATACCGCTGATGACCAAGGCTGTCATCGACGGCCCGGTGAGTCACCATGACCAACAGGGTCTGTGGACGCTGGGCCTGGCTGCCCTGGCGATCGGTATGGCGGAGGCGATCCTGTGGTTCGGACGCCGGTGGTTGGTCGCCCGGGCGACGATGGGCGTCGAGCGCGACATCCGCAACGAGATGTACGCCCGCTTGCAGGTCCTGCCGATGTCCTTCCACGGGAAGTGGCAGTCCGGGCAGCTGCTGTCGCGGATCATGAACGACCTCAGCATGATTCGGCGGTTGCTCAGCTTCGGCATCGTCATGCTGGTGCTCAACACGCTGCAGATCACCGTGGTCACGATCATCCTGCTGATGCTCTACTGGCCGCTCGGTGTCGTCGTGGTGCTGTCCATCGTGCCGATCGCTGCCACGGTGCTGCACAACGAGCGCCGATACACCAAGTTGTCGCGGATGGCGCAGGACCAGGTCGGTGTGGTGGCCACCAACGTCGAGGAGTCCGCACTCGGGCTGCGCGCGATCAAGTCCTTCGGCCGGGAGGACTACGTCTACAACCGCTTCGACCAGGAGGCCACCGAGCTCTTCGACATCCAGGTCCGCAAGGTCCGCCTGCAGGCGAGCTTCTGGACGCTGCTGGAGGTCATCCCCAACCTGACGTTGATCGTCGTGCTCGGCCTCGGCGTGGCGGCGACCGGCGACGGCCGCATCACACTCGGCACCCTCGTCGCGTTCATCACCATGATGCTGTCCCTGGTCTGGCCGATCGCCGCGATGGGCTTCCTGCTGTCGATGACGCAGGAGGCGATGACTGCTGCCGACCGGGTCGCGGAGATCTTCGACACCGAGCCCGACATCACCGACGGGCCGAACAACGAGCGCGCCGAGCAAGGTCTGGTGCGGCTGCGGGACGTCGGCTTCAAGTTCCCCGACGCCGCCGACGACGACTGGGCACTGCGACACGTCGACCTGGAGATCCGCCCGGGGGAGACGATCGCACTGGTCGGCGCGACCGGCGCGGGCAAGTCGGTCCTCACCTCGCTGATCCCGCGGCTGTATGACGTCAGCGAGGGCGCCATCGAGATCGACGGTGTCGACATACGCGAGTTGACCCTGCCTGCGCTCCGCGCGACCGTGGCGACCGCATTCGAGGACCCGACACTGTTCTCCCTGTCGGTGCGCGAGAACCTCACCCTCGGCAGGCCGCACGCCACCGAGGAGGAGGTCGCCGAGGCGATCGACATCGCCCAGGCGCAGTTCGTCCACGACCTGCCGTTCGGCCTCGACACGCGCATCGGCGAGCAGGGCATGAGCCTGTCCGGTGGTCAGCGGCAACGACTTTCGCTGGCTCGGGCCGTGCTCACCCATCCCAAGGTGCTCGTGCTCGACGACACGCTGTCCGCGCTCGACGTGCACACCGAGGCGCTCGTCGAAGAGGCATTGCGCCGGGTGCTGCACGAGGTGACCGGTCTGGTCGTCGCGCACCGTGCGTCGACCGTGCTGCTCGCCGATCGCGTGGCGCTGCTGCAGCACGGCACGATCACGCACGTCGGCACGCACTCGCAACTGCTGGCCAGCGTGCCCGCCTACCGCTACCTGCTCGCGGCCGACGACGAGATCGATGACGGCGCGGAGCACGACGAGCCGTGGTGCTCCGACGACGACCGCCGCCGCGCCGACGACGACGTCGAGATCGCGCAGGGCTGCGAACGAGCCGCCCACGCGGATGAATTCGACGGGCTGCACGCCCCGGCACCGGAGGGGCAGCGATGAGCACCGACACACGGTCCCGTGATCAGGCAGCGGTGAAGCCGGAGGACAGCTGGCGCGGGCGGATGGCATCCGACAACTACGACGACCTGCCGATCGACGAGTCGCAGCCGATGCGTCGTGAGGCGCGGCAGCTGCTCGGGTCGCTGCTGGCGCCATACAAGAAGATGGTCGGCGTCCTCATTGTGCTGGTGATCATCGAGAACCTCGCCCGGCTCTCGGTCCCGCGCATGGTGCAGGTCGGCATCGACCACGGCGTCCCGCCGATCACCCGAGACGGCGACATGCACGTGCTGTTCCTGGTGATCGGGGCGCTGTGCGTGATCGTGGCGGCGCAGGCCGTCAGCCGGATGCTGTTCCTGCGCCAGTCGGGCACGATCGGGCAGCTGGCCCTGCTGGAGCTACGGCGCCGGCTCTTCCGGCACTTCCAGCGCCTCGACGTGACGTTCCACGACAAATACACCTCGGGCCGGGTCGTCAGCCGCTCGACCAACGACGTCGAAGCCATCCAGGACATGCTGGAGAACGGCTTCGACAGCCTGGTCACGGCCGTCCTCACCCTGGTCGGCACCTCGATCCTGCTGGTCACGCTCGACGTCAAGCTCGGGTTGATCTGCCTGGTCTGCTTCCCGGTGATGGTTGCCCTGTCCGCGTGGTTCCGCGGCGCCTCGAGCAAGACCTACCGCGAGGTGCGTGAGAGCGCGGCGCTGGTGATCGTGCAGTTCGTCGAGACGATGACCGGCATCAAGGCCGTGCAGGCCTACCGCCGGGAGCCGCGCAACCAGGAGATCTTCGAGGGCGTCGCCGAGCGCTACCGCGCGATCAACGAGCGCACCTTCAAGCTGGTGGCGATCTTCATGCCGTCGGTCAAGCTGGTCGGCAACGTCATGACCAGCGTCGTACTGCTGTATGGCGGCTGGCGCGTGCTGCACGGCCACATGACCGTCGGGGTGCTGACGGCGTTCCTGCTCTACCTGCGGATGTTCTTCGAGCCGATGCAGGACATCACGCAGTTCTTCAACAGCTTCCAGTCCGCGACGTCGGCGCTGGAGAAGGTCGCCGGCGTGATGGCGACGGCTCCGGGGATCAAGGACCCCGAGGAGCCCGTGCAACTCGGGCAGGTGCGCGGCGAGGTCGTCTTCGACGACGTGCGCTTCGAATACGTCGCCGGACGTCCGGTGCTGCCGGGGCTGACGCTCGACATACCCGCCGGACAGACGGTGGCGATGGTGGGCACGACCGGTGCCGGCAAGACGACCATCGCCAAGCTAATGGCCCGTTTCTACGACCCGACGTCCGGTGCCGTCCGGTTGGACGGCACCGACCTGCGCGCGGTCGACCAGCCGCAGCTGCGTCGGCACGTGGTGATGGTGACCCAGGAGAACTTCATGTTCGAGGGCACGGTCGCCGACAACATCCGCTTCGGCAAGCCGAGTGCCACCGACGCGGAGATCCGGGCTGCCGCCGAGGCGGTCGGCGCCGACCAGTTCATCGACAAGCTCCCCGAGGGCTACGACACCGACGTGGCCAAGCGCGGCGGGCGGTTGTCGGCCGGACAACGGCAGCTGGTGGCGTTCGCCCGCGCGTTCCTGGCGGACCCGGCGGTGCTGATCCTGGACGAGGCGACGTCGTCGCTGGACATCCCCAGCGAGCGGCTCGTGCAGCGTGCCCTGGAGACGATCCTGGCCGACCGGACCGCCTTGATCATCGCGCACCGGTTGTCCACGGTGGAGGTCGCCGACCGGGTGCTGGTGCTGGAGCACGGCCGGGTCCTCGAGGACGGCAGCCCGGACGAGCTGGTCGGTGCCGACGACGGCCACTACGCCGCCCTGCACCGCGCGTGGGTCGAGTCGCTCGCCTGACCGGCTTCGGTGACTTGCCTCGCCGAACGCTTCCATGACCCGCCTGCAGATGGTGCGCCATACGCTCCGCACGATCTGCAGGACGCGATCCCGGAACTCGCAATGGCGGAGTTAAGGACCAGCAGGAGGTGCGTGCCGTGGGCAGGCGTTGCGGCACATGCGATCTCGCCGCCGAGCCACTCCGTCCCACCGAGCACCAGAAGTCGCATGCACCAACTCGAGCAGCCCCGATCGGCGCCGGCAACCCGACGCTGCTGTGAGCAGCCGGAAGATCGCCGGTCGAGAGGTTGTTCATGCCCTCGTTGCCCCGCATCACCGAACGGAGACGCCGTGACCGATCCGCTGCCTGCCACCGCCCCCATCGCCACCACCCATCTCGCTACCAAGCCGTGGCCGATGCCGTCTCCGGATGCGCAGGTGGACCGTCTCGCGCAGCTCGGCGTGTCCGAACTCTTCGGGGTGACACACGAACAGTTGCAGACGGCAGCCGCTCGCACTCCCGACGGAAGCCTGCTTGTGCTCTCGCCGTCGGTTGCACCGGCGTCACGCCTCGCGCCCTTGTTGTGGCGTGACGGCAAGCCCGGGTTCGTCGTGGTCGACATGTCCGACGTGGACGAGTTCACCCCGATCGAGGGCTGCACCCCACCGGAAGGCGCTGTTTATGCGGTCACTGGCATCGACCGCGGCGACGAACTGGCGAACTGGTCTCCGGACGAAGCGCTGCCGTGGCTGCGTGACCACCGGCGCACCCTGTTGACGCTCACCGAAGGAATCTGCTGGCTGCTGCAGCAACCCGATGTGCTGGAGCGCAACCACTGCTTCATGACGATCGGCAGCAGGTTGCGCAAACCGAGCGGCAGGCTCGATGCCCGGACACCGGCCATCTGGATCAGCAACGGCACCGGACGAGACGGACGGGAACGTCGCAACGCGCCGAAGGTCGGCTGGTGTTGGGCCGGCAACCGGCACACCTGGCTCGGATTCGCTTCTGCGACACGTCGATCCGCGCTCGGAGAGTCATGAGCTACCGAACCATCGCCGCGCAGTGCACCGGCGAGATCGAGATCAGTCGTTCGCGCTTCCTGGCCGACATACGCCGGGTGGACAGCGAGGAGGCGGCCCGTGCCGTCGTGGCGGAGATCCGCGGCACGCACCGGGACGCCCGGCACCACTGCAGCGCCTTCGTCATCGGTCCGCGGGCACAGCTGCAGCGCAGCAACGATGACGGCGAGCCGTCCGGCACCGCCGGCGCACCCATCCTGGCTGCGCTGACCGGCGCGGGTCTGTCCGACGTGGTGGCCGTCGTGACGCGTTGGTTCGGCGGCACCCTGCTGGGCACGGGAGGTCTGACGAGGGCGTACGGCGGTGCGGTCGACGCTGCCCTGGAGGCGGCCCGTTTCGTCATCCGGGAGGAGCGGGAAGCGATGGATCTGCCGGTGCCGCATGCCGACGCCGGCCGGGTGGAGGCCGAGCTGCGGGCCCGCGGCGTCGACGTCACCGGGACCGATTACACCGAGGTCGCGACGCTGCATCTGACGACCACCGACCCGGACGCGCTGGACGCACTGATCGCGGAGTTGACCGGCGGCACGGGCGACGCCATACGGAACGGTCCCCACTGGCGGGACATCGACGGTTAGGGTCGAGGTATGGAGCGGCGGATCTTCGGCATCGAGAACGAATACGGCGTGACCTGCACCTTCGACGGGCAGCGTCGGCTGACGCCGGACGAGGTCGCGCGCTACCTCTTCCGCAAGGTCGTGTCCTGGGGCCGTTCGTCCAACGTCTTCCTCGGCAACGGCTCCCGGCTCTACCTCGACGTCGGCAGCCACCCCGAATACGCGACTCCCGAGTGCGACGACGTGCGTGAGGCCGTCATCCACGACAAGGCGGGGGAGCGGATCATCGAGGGCCTGGTCGAGGAGGCACAGGCCCGACTGACCGACGAGGGCGTCGAGGGCAAGATCTTCGTCTTCAAGAACAACACCGACTCGGCGGGCAACTCCTACGGCTGCCACGAGAACTACCTGATCCGCCGCGCGGGGGAGTTCCAGCAGATCTCCGACATCCTGATCCCCTTCCTGGTCAGCCGCCAGATCACCTGCGGCGCGGGCAAGATCGCGATGCTCGGCCACAAGCCGACCTACTGCGTCAGCCAGCGTGCCGACCACATCTGGGAGGGCGTCAGCAGCGCCACCACCCGATCCCGGCCGATCATCAACACCCGCGACGAGCCGCACGCCGACGCCGAGCGCTTCCGCCGGCTGCACGTGATCGTCGGCGACAGCAACATGAGCGAGACGACCACCATGCTCAAGCTGGGGTCGGCGCACCTGGTGCTGCGGATGATCGAGGACGGCGTCTCGATGCGCGACCTCAGCCTGGAGAACCCGATCCGGGCGATCCGCGAGATCAGCCACGACATCACCGGTCGCGCGGTGGTGCGGCTGGCCAACGGCCGCGAGGTGTCCGCGCTGCAGATGCAGACCGAATACTTCGAGCGGGCCAGGTCGTATGTCGACGAGCACAACCTCACCGACGACCTGACCAAGCGGATCATGGACCTCTGGGAGCGGACACTCACCGCGGTCGAGACACAGAATCTCGGCATGGTCGACACCGAGATCGACTGGGCCATCAAGCACAAGCTGCTTGATCAATACTCTGCGAAACACGGTCTGGCGCTTGACGATCCGCGGATGCTGCAGCTCGATCTGACCTATCACGACATCAACCGGGAGCGCGGACTGTTCTACCTGTTGCAGCGCCGCGGCAAGGCTGCTCGGGTCTGCTCGGACGTCGAAATCTTCGAGGCCAAGACCTACCCGCCGCAGACGACTCGGGCCAAGCTGCGGGGCGACTTCATCCGCGCAGCACAGGCGGCCCGGCGCGACTTCACCGTCGACTGGGTGCACCTGAAGCTGAACGATCAGGCGCAGCGGACGGTGTTGGTCAAGGATCCCTTCACCAACAGCGACCAGCGCGTCGACAGGCTCATCAAGGGCATGTGAAGATCCCCCACGAGCACATCGGGCACCCCACTGGTGCGCTGCCCACAGCGGGAGTCGTTATCGTGGCGCCCGCTCGACAAGATTCAGTCCAGCTGATCCCGACATTTCGCTAAGAGGTTCTTCGACGTGCGCCGAATCCCGCTCCGCCTGCTCGCCGCCGGCACGCTGCCTGTCCTGTTGCTCGCCGGGTGTGGCAGCAGCACCTCCAACGGCTCGAGTTCGTCGAAGGCCGGCAAGTCGACCTCGAAGTCGGCTAAGGCGTCCAAGTCGACGTCGCAGCCGCCATACACCGTCGCGGCCAAGGACGTCTCACCGATCAGCGCGGTGAAGGTCAGCACGAAGAAGGGCAAGAGCCCGTCGATCTCGTTGGACAAGAAGCCTTTCCAGGTCAACAAGACGACGGTCGACGTGAAGTCCGAGGGTTCCGGTGCGACGGTCAAGGACACCGATCTGGCCGACGTGAGCTACGTCGCGGTCGACGGCCGCACCGGCAAGACGCTCGCCGACACGTTCGCCAACGCAGCAGGTCCGATGTATCTGAAGGACCCGACTCAGTTCCCCGGCCTGGTGAAGGCGATCAAGGGTAAGAAGGTCGGCACCACCGAGACGATCGCCGTGCCGCCGAAGGAAGCCTTCGGCGCCGAGGGCAACTCGGAGCTCGGCGTCACCCGCAAAGACAGCATCGTCTTCTACCTGAAGATCAACGACGCACGTCCCAACTCCGCCACCGGCACCACCGTGGCGCCGAAGGCGGGCATGCCGAAGGTGAAGTGGAACGGCAACACCAAGCCGGCCACCATCACGATGCCCAACTCCGCGCCACCGAAGAAGCTGCAGTCGGCCAACCTGATCAACGGCGACGGTCCGACCGTGAAGAAGGGCCAGACGCTCACCGCCCTCTACACCGGTGTGATCTGGAAGAAGGGCAAGGCCGGGAAGGTCTTCGACTCGACCGGCAACGAGGGCCGCTACGGTGTCCCGGCGAGCTTCCCGATCGGTGAGGGCAAGGTCATCAAGGGCTGGGACAAGGCCCTGGTTGGCAAGAAGGTCGGTGACCGCGTGGAGATCGTCATCCCGCCCGCGGACGGCTACGGCAAGAAGGGGAATGCGCAGGGTGGCATCAAGGGCACCGACACACTGGTGTTCGTCGTCGACATCGTCGGCGCCAAGTAACAGCACCCCCAGACACGAAGCGAGGAAGCATGCCGTTCGACCCCAACACCACCAAGCCGGAGATCGACTTCCCGGGCTCGGAGCCGCCGACCCAGTTGGTCAGCGAGGACATCAGCGTCGGCGACGGCGCCGAGGCGCAGGCCGGCGACCAGATCAAGGCGCACTACGTCGGCGTCGCCTGGTCCACCGGCGAGGAGTTCGATGCCTCCTGGAACCGCGGTGCGCCGCTGGACTTCCAGGTCGGCGTCGGACAGGTCATCCCTGGCTGGGACCAGGGCATCCTCGGCATGAAGGTCGGCGGCCGCCGCAAGCTGACCATCCCGCCGCACCTGGCATACGGCGAGCAGGGCGCTGGCGGTGCCATCGGCCCGAACGAGACGCTGATCTTCGTCGTGGACCTGGTTTCGACCAACAAGCCCGGCGCCGGACGCGCCTTCGGCCTGGGCTGACACACCGGCGTTTGCGGCTGGGCGGTCGGTGGAGCCCGGTGAACGGACCGGCTGACAGGCCGGAGTGCGCAGCATCGCGCCCGGCGCAGGTGCAGCGCTAGGTTCGGTTGGACCCGGCTTTGTCCGAACCGGACTTCGTCGGTTCCTTCCAGGTTGCACCAGGAGTTCAGCCATGAACCATGAACACAACACATCGCTGGCCGACGCGCGCCGAGTGATCGACGCCGGAGAGAAGAAGGCGACCGAGATCGGGCAGCCGATGAACATCGCCGTGGTCGACGTCGGCGGCAACCTGATCGCGCACGCCCGCATGGACGCCGCGTGGATCGGCAGCGTCGACATCGCGATCAACAAGGCGTTCACCGCCCGCATGTTCGATCTGCCCACCGCCGAGCTGGCCAAGCAGGCCCAGCCCGGCAGCCAGTTCTACGGCATCGATCAGTCGAACAACGGCCGGGTGATGATCTTCGCCGGAGGGATCCCGCTGGTTCGCAACGGAGAGATCATCGGTGCCGTCGGCGTCAGCGGTGGCGAAGGCAAGCAGGACCAGGCTGTCGCCGAGGCGGCTGCCGCAGCGCTGTAGCCGGTGCGCGTGGCGGGTGGTTCTGGTCGGTAGCGTGACCAGTTATGAGCCAGCCACACACATCGGACGAGGTCGACGTCGGCATCCGGTCCGGTGACGACGGTGGGGGAGAGAGCACCCTCACCGTCGTCATCGCGTTGGTCGCCAACACGCTGGTCGCGATCGCCAAGACCATCGCCGCGATCATCACCGCGTCCGCGTCGCTGGTCGCCGAGGCCGCGCACTCGTGGGCGGACGCCGGCAATGAGATCTTCCTGCTGCTGGCGGACAAGAGGTCCCGCCGCGCGGCCGACCACCAGCATCCGCTCGGCTATGGCCGCGAGGCCTACGTCTGGTCGCTGTTCGCGGCACTGGGTCTGTTCGTCGCCGGTGCAGCGGTGTCGATCTGGCACGGCATACAGGAGTTGATCCATCCGGAGGACGCCGGTGAGTTCCTCATCGGCTACATCGTGCTGGCGATCGCCTTCGTGCTGGAGGGCATCTCGTTCCTGCAGTCGGTGCGCCAAGCGCGCAAGGAGGCCACGCATTACGACCGCGAGCTGCTGGAGCACGTGCTGGCGACGTCGGACCCGACGCTGCGGGCGGTCTTCGCCGAGGACGCCGCCGCACTCATCGGCCTGGTGCTCGCCGGTGGTGGGCTCGGGCTGCACCAGATCACCGGCTCGCCGACGCCCGACTCGATCGGCTCGATCCTGGTCGGCTGTGTGCTCGGCGTCGTCGCCGTCATCCTGATCCGGCGCAATGTCGGCTTCCTGGTCGGCGAGGAGGTCTCGCCGGAGGTACGCCGTGCCGCGCTGCGCGCACTCCTTGCGCTGCCGGAAGTCGTGCGAGTCACCTATCTGCGGCTGGAGTTCGTCGGGCCCCGCAAGGTCTACGTCGTCGGCGACGTGGACCTCGCCGGTGACCGCGTCGAGCACCTGGTCGCCGACAGGTTGCGCGCGCTGGAGGCGAAGGTCACCGCCAACCCCGCCGTCGCGGGCACCGTGCTCAGTCTGTCCGCCGAGGACGAGCCCTCCCTGACCCTCCATGATCTCGATGCCCCGACACCGGGCACCACACCTCCCGCCAACCCACCCTCGGCCAATGACGGCTCCCTCACCGAGTGACGGCTTCTTCTCGCCGTCACTCGACGATTGCGCCGTCACTCGGCGCGCGTCCGCTCCGGTGAAACGCGCCCAAACTGCCTCGTACATTCGTCCGGACATGAGATAGCGTTTCGCCCATGGCCTCTCCGTCACCAGCTGCCAAGACCGAGCGGCTGCTCAACCTGGTCATCTGCCTGCTCTACACCCGCCAGCCGCTCGCCAAGTCGCGCATCCGCGACGCGGTCCCGCAGTATGGCGAAGCCTCCTCCGACGAGGCCTTCGACCGGATGTTCGAGCGTGACAAGGATGAGCTGCGCGAGCTCGGCATACCGCTGCGGATGGAGCCGCTCGACTCCTTCTTCGACGACGAGACCGGCTATCGCATCGACCGTCGCGAATACGCCCTTCCCGAGTTGAGTTTCGAGCCCGACGAATTCGCCGTGCTCGGTCTGGCCAGCCGCACCTGGCAGCAGGCGAGCCTCGCCGGTGCCGCGGCCACCGCGCTGCGCAAGCTGGAGGCGGCCGACGTCGAGCGTGACCTCAACTCCCTGGTCGGGCTCGAGCCGCGCGTCAACACCACCGAGCCGTCCTTCAACACCGTCAAGGACGCGGTGCTGCGCCGCCAGACCATCACCTTCGGCTACCGCAAGGCGGGCGGCGATTCAGCCCCGCGCAGGCTCCAGCCGTGGGGTGTCGCCAACTGGCATGGTCGTTGGTACGTCACGGGATTCGACCTCGACCGGGAGGCGCCGCGGGTCTTCCGGCTCGGCCGCATCGACGGTGCCGTCAAGCGGGTCGGCAAGCCGGGCGGTTATGACGTGCCGGCCGACCACGACCCGGTCTCGATGATCGACGGCAGTGAGAGCACGCCGCCGACCGAGGCGGTCGTGCTGGTGCAGGAGGGCGCCGGCAACACGCTGCGCCGCCGCGCCAAGGATGCGCAGGACACCGGCCCGCAGACCCGGTTGACCGTCGACTACACCGACGCGGGCGCGTTCGCCGACGAGCTGGCCGGTTTCGGGCCGGCCGTGCGGGTGCTGTCGCCTCCGGAGCTGGTCGATCAGGTCGTATGCCGCCTGCGCGGCGCCGTCGAGCGCAACCAACTCGAGCGCAACCAACTCGAGCGCAACCAACTGACACGCAACAAGCAGCCGCAGAAGGGAGACCGCTGATGGCGAGTCCGGAGAGCGCGACCGCGCGACTCGGCCGGCTGCTGACGATGGTCCCGTGGCTGGTCAACCGCCAGGGCATCGACATCGCCGAAGCCGCCCAGGAGCTGGGCGTGACGACCGAGCAGGTGGAGGCCGACCTGGCGCTGCTCTTCGTCTGCGGCACGCCCGGGCACATGCCCGACGACCTCATCGAGGCCGAGTGGGAGCAGGGCCGGGTCTTCCTGCGCAATGCCGACACGATCGCGCGTCCGCTGCGGCTCGGGCTCGACGAGGCCACCGCGCTGATCGTCGGCCTGCGTGCGCTGGCCGCCGTGCCGGGGCTCGGCGAGCGTGACGCGGTCGACCGGGCGCTGGCCAAACTCGTCGAGGCGGCCGGGGACTCCGGCGCTGCCAGTGACCGGGTCCGGGTGGCGCTGGAATCGGAGGTGCCGTCCGACACGCTGACGACGATGCGTGCCGCGGTTGCCGGGCACCGGCGGCTGCACCTGCGCTATGTCGTGCCGTCCCGCGACGAGACCACCGAGCGTGATGTCGACCCGATGCGGGTCGTCTCGCTGGACGGCAACTGGTATCTCGAGGGCTGGTGTCATCGCGCCACCGACGTGCGCCTCTTCCGGCTGGACCGGGTGGTCTCGGCCGAGATCCTCGACGTCGACGGCACGCCGCCGACCGATGCGCGCCCGCGCGACCTCGGCTCGAGCCTGTTCACCCCGGGCCCGGACGACCTGACCGCGGTCGTGGAGCTCTCGCCCGATGCGGCGTGGGTGGTCGACTACTACCCGGTCGACACCGTGCAGCGTGGCGCCGACGGCGTGCTCACCGCGACGTTCCGCACCGCCGACCTGCGGTGGCTGCGGCAGCTGATGTGGCGGCTGGGGGAGTCGGCACGGTTGCTGGAGCCGGAGCAGTTGCGCGCGGAGGTCGTCGCGGGCGCGCGCGAGGCGTTGGCGGCATACGAGCAGTGACCTGGTGGCAGTGGGTGCTGCTGTGGCTCGTGCTCGCGCTGCTCGGCACGGCGTATGTCGGGTGGCGTCTCTGGCGGCTGTGGGCTCCGCTGAAGGCACTGGGCGTCGAGGCGTCCCAGGCACAGGAGCAACTGGCCGCCGTCGAAGCGAAGATCGCCGAGCTCGAAGAAGAACTGACCAGTGTCGATGACCTCGCAGTGCTGCGAGATCCGGCAGAATTGCGACGGCACCGAGCACGCCTCAAGGCCGAACAACGCAGGCAGCGCGCGGCACGCCGCAAGTCCCGACGCCCGGACTGGGCCGATCACGTAGAGTAGAGACGTCGGTGCGGAACGATGAGTCCGCGTTCACGCACTCAATCAATCAGGAGCTAGTTATGTTTCGTGGAGCCCTAGAGCCGTGGCACCTGCTCATCCTCGTGCTCATCGTGGTCATCCTCTTCGGCTGGAAGAAGCTGCCCGACGCAGCTCGCAGCCTCGGCCGTTCGGCCCGCATCCTCAAGAGTGAGCTGGGCGACGACGACAACAAGAGCTCTGCCTCCGGCCAGACCGTCCCCGGCCAGACCCAGCCGCCCGCGGGCAGCGCTCCCGGTGAGGCTCCGATGCCCGGCGCGTCCGGTTACCCGCAGCAGGGTCAGCAGGCAGGCCAGCAGCAACAGCAGCAGGCCGCTCCGCAGCAACAGCAGGGCAACAACGCGCCCCACAGCAACTGATCACCGTCCCGCAGGGGACCCTCCGCTCAGGACGACACACAACACATGGCCCTCTTGCGGCGTAAGGACAATCCGGAAGGCCGGATGTCCCTCGGCGAACACTTCCGCGAGTTCCGTCGGCGTGCCCTGATAGCGGCCATCGCGATCGTGATCGGCGCGATCCTCGGCTGGATCGTCTACGACACGCATCTGACGTTGTTCGGCTACCGCTTCAACACGCTCGTCAACTTCATCCAGCAGCCACTGGCAGAGGTGCACAAGCGGCACCCGAACGCCGGCGACCTCAACTACAGCGCCAACGGCGTCTCGGAAGCCTTCAGCCTCAAGTTGAAGGTTTCCATCTGGTTCGGTGTCATCATCACCAGCCCGGTGTGGCTCTGGCAGGTCTGGGGCTTCCTGGCGCCGGGTCTGACCAAGAAGGAGAAGCGCGTCTCGCGCGGCTTCCTCGCGGTCTCGGTGCCGCTCTTCCTGCTCGGCTGCTGGGCCTCGACGCTGGCACTGCCCAACGCCATCGAGTTCCTGCTCGGCACCACCCCCGAGACCGACCGCAGCGCGAACTTCACCGACGCGCAGAAGTACTACACGTTCATCATCAAGTTCATCCTGGTCTTCGGCCTGGCGTTCTTGCTGCCGGTCTTCCTGACCGGTCTGAACATGATCCGTATCCTGCCCGGACGGGTCATGCTCAAGGGCTGGCGAGTGGCCGTGATGACGATGGCTGTCTTCTCGGCCATGATGAGCCCGTCGCCGGACGCCTGGTCGATGCTCGCGCTCATGGTGCCGATGATCGTGCTCTACTTCGTCGCTGTCGGTGTCGGCTTCTACCTGGATCATCGCCGGGAGAAGCGCGCGGAGAAGGCCCGCTCGGAGTGGCTCGACGTGCCGGACGACGAAAAGTCCCAGCTGTAACAAGCTGTACGAAGTAGCCTGCCGACATGCCGGAATCCGTGGAACGCCAGGAGAATTCCACCCCGCAGCGGGGGTTCGACTCATCGCATTTCAGCCGCTTCGCCGAGGGTTATGACTTCCGCTTCGACGACTTCCAGCGCCTGGGGATCGAGGCCGTGCAGGCGGGGCGCAGCGTGCTGGTCGCGGCACCGACCGGGTCGGGCAAGACGATCGTGGGCGAGTTCGCGGCATACCTGGCTCTGCACACGGGCCGCAAGACCTTCTACACGACACCGATCAAGGCACTGTCCAACCAGAAGTATGCCGACCTGGCAGCTCGTCACGGTGCTGCGAATGTCGGTCTGCTGACAGGGGATTCGTCGATCAACGGCGAGGCACCGATCGTGGTGATGACCACCGAGGTGCTGCGCAACATGATCTATGCAGGCTCCGCGACGCTGAACAAGCTCGGCTTCGTGGTGATGGACGAGGTGCACTACCTCGCCGACCGCTTCCGCGGTGCGGTGTGGGAGGAAGTCATCGTCATGCTCGCACCGTCGGTGCAGCTGATCTCGTTGTCCGCCACGGTCAGCAACGCCGAGGAGTTCGGCGACTGGCTGCGGGAGGTCCGCGGTGACACCGAGGTGATCGTCGAGGAGCACCGACCGGTGCCGCTGTGGCAGCAGATGATGGTCGGCCCGTCGCTGATGGATCTCTTCGTCGACGACGGCAAGGAGAAGCTGCGGGTCAACCCGCACCTGTTGCGTCGCATCGAGCAACTCGACGGCGAGCGACGGGGTCAGCGACACGGCCGTCGGGAGGACGCGGGTGCACCACGCGGCAGGCGGGGACGTCCGCGTGGCGGCACTGCGCGCGGGCCGGTGCGTGGCGGGCGACCCAGCCGCGGCCCGAGCCGCCCGCAGGTCATCGACGCGCTCGACCGCGAAGGCTTGTTGCCGGCGATCACCTTCATCTTCAGCCGCGCAGGTTGCGAGGGCGCCGTGTCCCAATTGCTCGCGTGGGGCACCAAACTCATCTCCGACAAGGAGAGCATGCGAGTGCGCCGACTGGTCGAGGAGCGGGTGTCGGGCCTGCCCGAGGAGGACCTCGCGGTCCTGGGCTACTACGACTTCGTCGAGGGCGTCTCCCGCGGCTTCGCCGCGCACCACGCCGGGATGCTGCCGACCTTCCGCGAGGTCGTCGAGGAGCTCTTCACCGACGGCACCATCAAGGCAGTGTTTGCGACCGAGACGCTGGCGCTCGGCATCAACATGCCGGCGCGCACGGTCGTGCTCGAACGCCTGGTGAAATACAACGGCGAGACCCACGCCGACATCACGCCGGCCGAATACACCCAGCTCACCGGACGCGCCGGCCGTCGTGGCATCGACTACGAGGGACACGCGGTCGTCCTGTGGGCGCCGCCGGTCGACCCGCACGAGGTCGCCGGTCTCGCCTCCACCCGCACCTATCCGTTGCGCTCGTCCTTCGTGCCGACCTCGAACATGGCGGTCAACCTGGTTGACAAGCTCGGCAGGTGGCGGGCCGGTCAGGTGCTGGAGCAGTCGTTCGCGCAGTTCCAGGCGGACCGCTCGGTGGTCGGCACAGCGCGCGCCATACATCGCAACGAGGAGGCCCTCGAGGGGTATGCCGAGGCGATGCGCTGCCACCTGGGTGATTTCGCCGAATATGCCGCGTTGCGAAGGGAACTCACCGACCTGGAGAAGTCGGCCGCGAAGAAGCGGTCGGCCAGCCGGCGCGCAGCGGCAGCGGTGTCGCTGGAGCAGCTCGAGCCCGGGGACATCATCCGGGTGCCCGAGGGGCGACGGTCCGGGTATGCCGTCGTCATACCGTCCGGGCGGGGCAAACGCAGTCAGCCGGGCGTGCCCACGATCGTCAACGCTGACGGCCAGTTGCGGCGGCTGACCGACACCGACGTTCCGGACGAGGTCGAGCCCGTCGGGCGCATCCCGATGCCGCGCAACTTCCAGAGCCGGTCGCCGCGTTCGCGCCGTGACCTGGCGTCCTCGATGCGCAACAAGCTGCGTGACGAGCCGCCGCCGAGTCCGGCCGAACGCCGGGCGGCGCAGGAGGCTGCGGAGGAGTCGACGGCGGGGGAGGTCGAGCAGCTGCGGCACCGGCTGACCGCCCACGCCTGCCACGACTGTCCTTATCGCGAGCAGCATGCCCGGTGGGCGGAGCGCTGGTGGAAGCTGCGCCGTGAGACCGACGGCCTGCAGCGGCAGGTCGACCGGCGCACGCACTCCGTCGCGCGAACTTTCGACCGGATCTGTGACCTGCTGGCCGAGTTGGGCTATCTGGACCAGGACGGCGCGACCGTCACCGACCGGGGCCGGGTGCTGCAACGCATCTACACCGAGAAGGACCTGCTGGCGGCCGAGTGCCTAGAGCACGACGTATGGCGCCGCCTCGACGCCCCCTCGCTCGCTGCGGTCGTCTGCGCGCTGGTCTACGAAGCACGCCGCGGTGACGGCCTCGGTGAGGAACCACGCATCCCCGGCGACCAGGTTCGTGACGCACTGGCCGAGATGACCCGTATCTCCTACGGGTTGCAGGAGTCCCAGCGACGGCTCGGTCTGACCCCGATGGCGGACGTCGATCCGGGGATGACCTGGATGATGCACCGCTGGGCCAGCGGCGGCCGGTTGGAGACGGTGCTGCGAGACAGCGAGATGTCGGCCGGTGACTTCGTCCGGCGATGCAAGCAGGTCGTCGACCTGCTCGACCAGATCGCCGAGGCCGCGCCGAGCGACACCATGCGCCGCACCGCGCGCACGGCAATCGACAAGGTGATGCGCGGCGTGGTGGCCGCTGACCGGCTCGACTGAGCCGGCGTCGGGGGTTTCGACAAGCTCAACCGACTCTTGCGAAGCTCAACCGCCTTGGGGGCTCAACCGCCTCGGTTACTGGTGGCCGAGCTTGTCGAGGTCAGGGCGTCGTTTCGACAAGCTCAACGACCACGGGGGAGTCTCAACCGCCGCGGTTCTTGGTGGCCGAGCTTGTCGAGGTCAGGGCGTCGTTTCGACCAGCTCAACGACCACGGGGGTGTCTCAACCGCCTCGGTTATTGGTGGCCGAGCTTGTCGAGGTCAGGGCGTCGTTTCGACAAGCTCAACGACCACGGGGGAGTCTCAACCGCCTCGGTTATTGGTGGCCGAGCTTGTCGAGGTCAGGGCGTCGTTTCGACAAGCTCCACGACCCCGGGGGAGTCTCAACCGCCTCGGTTATTGGTGGCCGCGCGTGTCGAGGTCAGGGCGTCGTTCAGAAACGCACCACGACCACGGGGGAGTCTCACCCGCCTCGGTTATTGGTGGCCGCGCGTGTCGAGGTCAGGGCGTCGTTTCGACAAGCTCAACGACCACGGGGGAGTCTCAACCGCCGTGGTTCCGATGGCCGAGCTTGTGCGACTCCGTGCGCCGGTCATGGCAGGATGCCGACATGGCGTTCTCGGCAAAGCATCTGGCACGCGGCGAACAGATCGACCTGGAGCTGCGCACCCACATCAAGGAGATCTTCTTCCCCTTGCTGATCGGTGTGCTGACCATCGTCGTCGCACTGGCTGCATCGATCTGGATCAGCGACCAGGGCTGGTCGGGGTGGGCGACGCTGGCGGTCTGGATCGCGGCCCTGCTGATCCTGTGCATCGTCGTGCTGGTGCCGGTGCTGCGCTGGCTGACGACGATCTACGTCATCACCAACCGCCGGTTGATCACCCGCCGCGGCATCATCAACAAGTCCGGGCGCGACATCCCGCTCTACCGGATCAACGACGTGTCCTACGAAAAGTCACTGCTGGACCGCATTTTCGGCTGCGGAACGCTGATCATCAGCGACGCCAGCGAGCAGCGCGGGGTCCCGTTGCACGACGTGCCGCACGTCGAGGACGTGCAGGTCCGACTCAACGAGCTGCTCTACCACCAGGACGACGGCGGTGACGACGACGGCACCTTCCCGCCGAACGATCCGCGCAACCCGCGTCGCCAGTAGGCCGCGCCAACGCTCGTCGCGCGGCCGGTCTCAGCCGAGTCCCAGTGCCTTGAGCAGCCGGGTCACCGGCGTGGTCAGGTCGTGCTGCTCGGTCAGCTCCTGCAACCGACCGGGATCGGCCACCTCGCGGGGCAGTTCAGCCGTGAATCCCGTTGGCAGCTCGATGTTCTTGACGACTTCCACGACCCGCGGAGCGGCATCCAGATAGTCCTCGGCTGCCTCCAGCCGCTTGCGTTGCGCTCCCTTCAACGTCGGATCGCCGTCGGCGATCGCGGCACGCAGGGTGGTCAGGTCGCCATACCGGTTGATCAGCGTGGCAGCGGTCTTCTCGCCGACGCCGGTCACACCGGGCAGTCCGTCGCTGGAGTCACCGCGCAGCACCGCCATGTCGGCGTATGCCGCACCCGACGCAACGGCGTACTTGCGCTCCAGGAAGGCCTGATCGACGATGTCCGGCTCCCGCACACCTCCGCGCGCGGTGTAGAGCACGCGCACACTCTGCGCGTCGTCGACGAGCTGGAAGAGGTCCCGGTCACCGGTGACGACGTCCACCTGCGCCTTGCCGTGGGCACCCACAGCGAGCGTGCCGATGACGTCGTCGGCCTCGTAGCCGTCCAGACCGAGGCGCGTGATCCCCACTGCCGCAAGAACATCCACGATCACCGGCACCTGCGGGGTGAGGTCGTCGGGGGACTCCTCGACACCGTCGGTGCCCTCGACCATCCGGTGCGTCTTGTATGACGGGATGGCCTCGACCCGGAAGGCGGGCCGCCAGTCGTTGTCCCAGCAGGCGACCAGCTGGGTCGGCGCGTGGTCGCTGACCAGGGTCGCGATCATGTCGATGAACCCGCGAATCGCGTTGTTGGGCATGGCGTCCGGGGTCGCGCGCCGGTCCGGGACACCGTAGAAGGCACGGAAATAGAGACTCGCTGAATCGAGCAGCATGAGGCGAGGTTGCATGGGTTCATCGTGTCAGAGCTCTACAGTTCGGGCATGGAAGAACTCGACCGGCGGATCGCCCAGTTGCTGTCACAGGACGGTCGGCTCAGCTACACCGACCTCGGGAAGGCGACCGGGCTGTCGACATCCGCTGTGCACCAACGGGTTCGACGCCTGGAGGAGCGCGGCGTGATCCGCGGCTACCGGGCCCTGATCGATCACGACGCGGCCGGGATCCCGATGACCGCACTCATCTCGGTCACTCCGTTCGACCCGTCCGCTCCTGACGACATACCCGATCGACTACGGCACCTGACGTCGATCGAGTCCTGTTTCTCCGTTGCGGGGGACGAGAACTACGTGCTCAAGGTCCGTGTCGGCAGCCCCGCCGAGCTGGAGGTGCTGCTCGGTGAGATTCGTGCGGCCGCGAGCGCGACCACCCGCACGACGGTGGTGCTCAGCACGCCGTGGGAGGACCGGTCGCCGCTGACGGACTGACTGCGCGAGCCGGCGGCAGGCTCAGCGTGAGAGCTGTGCCGTGCGCGCGCCGGTGGTCGCGATGAGGTCCGCAGGAGACAGCTCGATGTCGAACCCGCGGCGGCCACCACTGACCAGGATCGTCGCGTGATCGCTCACGGACTGGTCCAGGAATGTCGGCAGCCGGCGCTTCTGGCCGATCGGACTGATGCCGCCGACGAGATATCCGGTGGTCTTCTCCGCGAGACTCATGTCCGCCAATGTGGCGCGTTTGCAGCCACATTCGCGCGCCAGCGCCTTGAGGTCCAGGCGTCGGTCGACCGGGACTATCGCAACCACCAGCCCCTTGTCGGCCGACAGATCAGTCTGCGCGACCAGTGTCTTGAAGAGTCGCTCGGCGGACACGTCGAGCGCAGCAGCGGCCTCCAAACCGTAGGACTCCGCAGCCTGATCGTGCTCGAACTCGTGAGTGGTGAAAGGGACCCCGGCCGCACGGAGAGCGGCGGTCGCGGGCGTCCCGGTGGCCTTCGATCCGTGATGGGTTGGCATGCCTACATGATGTCCCACGGCGTGTTGTGTCCGACACGCCGGGTGATGCTGAAAAAGTTCTGTGTGTTCGGATCGCGCTGACCTGCGCAAACGCGCGTTTGCGCAGGTCAGCGGGCTGTTGACAGTTCGCGAAGCATCGGTAAGTTCGTTCCCATCGTTCGGAGTTCGCGACTGCGGATTCACGAATTTGTGGGCGCGTGGATGGGCCCCTCGTTTAGTAGAAAACTTGCACGCCAGGGGAGACCCGTGCGGGCTTGGCCCCAACGACGAGGCGGCCCATCCGCGAGCCATTCGACTCACCCGACACCTCTGCAGTCGGGGAGTCCACCGCAATCACCCGACTGGGCGGCGACGTCCCGGACGCCCGGTTAGGCTTGCCCGGTGATCCTCCGACTCGCCCTGGCTGTCGCGGGCGGGCTCTGCCTCTGGCTGTCCTTTCCCGGTCCCGCGATCTGGCCGGCGGCGATCCTCGGTGTCGCACTCCTCGCCCTGGCGACCAAGGGCACCCGCGCACGCACCGGCTTCCTGCTGGGACTGGTCGGCGGGTTCGCGTGCTTCGGTCCGACCCTGCACTGGGCGGGCACCTACGTCGGCGCGGTGCCGTGGCTCGCGCTGGCAATCACCGAGTCGGTCTACATCGCGTTGATGGGTATGGCGTGCTCCCTCGCGCAGTCCGCCCGCCGGTGGGAACGCCTGCCGAAGTGGCTCAACGCACTGTCACCCGCGGACGGACCGCACGTGCGGCCGGTTGCGATCGCCCTGCTGTGGGTGCTGCAGGAGGCGGTCCGTGACTCGATGCCGTTCGGCGGCTTCCCGTGGGCCCGCCTCGCCTGGTCGACCGCCGGGTCACCCCTCGCGCACCTGGCGTCCGTCTTCGGCGCGCCCGGCCTGACCTTCGTGGTTGCCCTGCTGGGCGGCTGGCTCGCGCTAGCCATCGACCGCGTCCGCAGAGGTATGCCACCGGCACGCGCCATACTTCCTCGACTGTGGCCGGTCGTTGCCGGGCTCGCTGTCGTCGCAGTGGCGATGGTCTATCCGACACCCACCAGCGGCAAGAAGATGCAGGTGCTCGCCATACAGGGTGACGTGCCGACGTCGGGGTTGGACTTCAACGCACAGCGACGCGCCGTGCTGGACAACCACGTCAAGGTGACCGACGCCGCGGCGAAGAAGATCAAGGCAGGGGAGCTGCCGGAGCCGGCGATGGTGATCTGGCCGGAGAACTCCTCCGACATCGACCCGACCCGCAACGTCGACGCCGGCACCGAGATCGTGCGGACCGTCGACAACATCGGGGTGCCGGTCATCGTGGGGGCCGTGCTCACCGAGCCGGCACCGCAGACCAGCAACACGTCCCTGCTCTACGTGCCGGACAAGGGCATCACCGATCGCTACGTCAAGCAGCACCCGGTGCCGTTCGCGGAATACATGCCTTATCGCTCGTTCTTCCGCCACTTCAGCAGCGCGGTCGACCTCGCCGGCAACTTCGCCGCCGGCCACGAGACCGGGCTGTTCCGGGTGCCCACCAAACACGACGGCACCGTCAAGGTCGCGCCGATCATCTGCTTCGAGGTCGCCTACGACTCGCTGACCCGCAACCCGGTCAAGGACGGCGCGCAGATCCTCGCCGTGCAGACCAACAACGCGACGTTCGGGCGCACCGCGGAGTCCGAGCAGCAACTGGCGATCTCGCAGGTGCGGGCCATCGAGCTGGGTCGCTCGATCGTGCACATCTCGACGGTCGGAGTCAGCGGGCTGATCACGCCCGACGGCGTCGTGCACGACAAGACCGGGCTGTTCACGCCGAAGGCGTTGTCGGGAGCGCTGCCGCTGCGGTCCGGCGAGACACTCGCCGTTCGACTGGGAGCTCTGCCGGAGTGGCTCGGCTCGGCCGCGGCCTTGCTACTGTGCGGGATCGCCCTGGCGGGCAATCGTTCGGCCCGCCGCCGTTCCGAGTCCGCCGAGGAAGTTCGCCAGCTTGTCTGATCATCTCGTCCACCGTCGTCCTGCCCTGTCCAAGGTCCTCGTGCTGGTGCCGACATACAACGAGCGCGAGAACCTCCCGCTCATCGTGCAGCGCATCCGGAGCAACGTGCCCGACGCCGATGTGCTGGTGCTGGAGGACAATTCGCCCGACGGCACCGGAGACGTCGCCGACCAACTCGCCGCGGACGACGCCCGGGTGCAGGTGATGCACCGCGCCGGCAAGGAAGGTCTCGGCAAGGCCTACCTCGCGGGTTTCGCATGGGGCCTGGAGCACGGCTACGACGCGTTGGTCGAGATCGACGCGGACGGCTCGCACCCGCCGGAGCGACTGCCGACCATGCTTGCCGCGGCCGAAGGCGCCGACGTGGTCATCGGCTCACGCTGGATCCGCGGCGGCAAGGTCGTCAACTGGCCACTGCACCGAAAGCTCCTCAGCGTGGGCGGCAACATCTACGTCAAGACACTGCTGGGTATGCCGGTCAACGACGCCACCGCCGGCTACCGCGTCTATCGGGCCGACGCCCTGCGCGCGATCGGACTGGACGGGGTGGACTCCTACGGCTACTGCTTCCAGGCCGATCTGACCTGGCGGGCGATCCGTGCCGGACTGCGCGTCGTGGAGATCCCGATCACCTTCGTGGAGCGCGAGATCGGCCAGTCGAAGATGAACCCGGACATCGCCCAGGAGTCGCTGCGCAACATCAGTCGGTGGGGTTGGGAGTATCGACGCGATCAGATTCGTTCTATCGGTGAACGCCTCGCGCACCGATCGAAGGACGACAGATGAGCACCCCCACCGCCGGCCGCGCACCCTTCTGGGTGCGACTGCTGTTCGCCGTGACTTTGTGCATGCCGATCATCGAGGTCGTCGTCATCGTGCTGGTCTGGCAGGTCATCGGTTGGTGGACGCTGGTCGCGCTGGCTGCCTGCTTCTGCCTGGGTCTGGTGGTCATCAAGCGCGCGTCGGTCGGTGCTGCCCGGGAGATGCGCAGCGCCATGGCCGAGCGCCGGCCGCCGGCCCGTGAGGTCGCCGACGCTCCGCAGGCTCTGGTCGGCGGCGTGCTGCTGCTCATCCCCGGCTTCGTCACCTCGCTGCTCGGCATCATCCTGATCCTGCCCGGGATGCGCTCGGTCTCCCGCCGGTTGATGCAGGCCGTTGTCGGTCGCCGCATGGCGGCCGGGGGAGTGCACGTCGTCGACTACACCGCAACCCGCACCGACAGTTTCCGCAATGACCCGGAGGTCATCGAGGCGGAGATCATCGAGACCGACGAGGACCGCAAGAAGCCCTGAGTTTGGCCCCTTGAGCTGGCCGAGCTTGTCGAGGTCACGGTGTCGTTTCGACAAGCTCAACGATCACAAACACAAGGAGCCGACCGGACGAATCCGGTCGGCTCCTTCGTTTGTCCTGTCGGCTGTGTCGCCGTCGCTCAGGCGGTGCGCTTGCGGCGCGGCTTCTCACCACGCGAGGCGCGCAGCAGGGTCAGTCGCTCCTGCAGCAGCTCCTCCAGCTCGGGGATCGAGCGGCGCTCAAGCAGCATGTCCCAGTGGGTGCGCTGGTGCTTGACCGGCTTGCGCTCGGGCTCGGGTCCGTCCTGCAGCTTGGCCTCGGCGCCGCAGGTGCCGCACTCCCAGAGGCCGGGCACGTCCGCTTCGACCGAGAAGGGCAGCTCGCTGATGTGGCCCTGCTCGCAGACATAGCGCACGATCTGGCGCTCGCTGAACGCGATGTTGTCCTCGGTCTCCAGGGACAGGGTGCTCAGGTTGGTCCCTCGCAACGAACGCTCTGCCATGTCCACTCACTTCTCTCTCGTATCGAACCCAGCCGAGAACCTGCCCCCCTCGGGTCTTCCGGTCTCGGCGATCTAACTCGTGCAACGGTCAATCAGGCCGCGATGTTCCCGAGCGGACGACGCTCGGGAGGGTGTCGGTCGCATGCGGCCTACGCAATGGAAGACGTCCGGGCGGCCCAAAAGGTTGCGTATGTTACGCCTTCGAACGCGTCAGTATGCCGTAAAGCGCCGGAAAAGTCCCATCGGCGGCGCGTTGGCCGTGACCAGGATCACATTTACGACCTGAGGTTCGACCCTTCGACACTCTCCGAGCGACCGGTCGCGGGCCCGATCAGACGACCTGCGGCGGCGTGTTGCCCGCTTGGATGATGCCTTCGCGCACCCGCACGCCGCGCAGTAGCACGGCTCCGACACCGAAGAAGATGATCAGCGCGACGATCGAGTAGCGGTAGTCACGGAACCACTGGAAGACCAGGCCGAAGACGAGTGTGCCCAGCCAGCTGGTGCCGCGCTCCATCGCCTGATAGAGGCTGAAGAACTCCGACTCGCGGCCGGCCGGGATGAGCCCGCTGTAGAGGGAGCGGGACAGCGACTGCCCGCCACCCATCACCAGGCCGATGGCGCAGGCGACCAGCAGCCAGAGCACCAGATTCCGCTCCGGCAGCGCGCACGCGACGCAGACCACGGCGGTCCACAGGAACAGGCTGGAGTAGATCATCCGGTGGGCGCCGTGCCGGGCCGCCATACGAGCGAAGGCGAGCGCGCCGAAGAATGCGACGAACTGCACGAGCAGGATCGTGACCACCAGCTCGCTCTCGCTGAATTTCAGCTGCTTGCTGCCGTAGAGGCTGGCCGCCGCGATCACGGTCTGCATGCCGTCGTTGTAGAACAGGTAGGCCAGCAGGAAGCGCTTCGTCTGCGGATAGTCCCGCAGGGAGGCGAAGGTCGTGCGCAGCTGTCGGAAGCCGCCGATCCGATCGCGCAGTGGCGGCCGGCCCATCCGGGACAGGGCGCGCAGCCCGCGCAACGGGACGATCGCGAACAGGCCCCACCACAGGCCGGCGACGAGGAACGCCACGCGCACCGCACCCGCCTTGTCGAGTCCGACCGCGTCGTGGGTGACCAGCAGGACCAGGGTCGCGGCCAGCAGGGTGCCACCGCCGAGATAGCCGTAGGCCCAGCCACGCGCCGACACGTAGTCACGGTCGTCCGGCGGGGTGATGCGGATCATGATCGCCGAGTAGACGATCAGGGAGGCCCCCAGACAGAGGTTGGCGATGATCGCGAGGACCACCCCGAGCTGCCAGTCGGTGCCGCCGACCAGCACCATGGCGCCGGCCGCGGTGGCGCCGACATACGTGAAGCCCGCGAGGTAGCGCAGCGGGTGCGCCGAGCGGTCGACGATCGCGCCGATGAAGACCAGCACGACTGCGGAGATCACCGTGGAGACCGTCAGCACATAGGGGACGAGTGACCCTGGCGCGACGCCGATCCCGAGAACGTTCAGGTTGTTGTCACATGCCTGGTCACTGGGCTGGTTGGGGCAGGCGACCTTGTTGGCGATCGAGGTCATGTATGGCGCGAAGAGCACCGCCGCGATGACGACCGTGTAGGAGCCGACGGCCCAGTCGTACCAATACCAACTGCGTTGCAGTCGCTTCTGCTCCGGGCTGGAGACTTGCACGTTGGGAGTCCGCAGCAGGGTCACGCGCGACACTGTGGCACATTCGGCCGCCCGGTGTGTGGTGTTCGGGCGGCGGGCCGTATGCCCGGCCGGGCGTCAGCAGCCGTCGGGCCCGCAGGCGGCCCCTTCGGCGTACTGCATCGTCAGGGGATGGGCGGCCTGCCAGGCCTGCTCGAGTGCGCCTGTGAAGGTCGCGGCCGGCTGCGCGCCGGAGACGCCGAACTTCTCGTCGATGACGAAGAACGGCACACCCTGGATGCCGTAGGCGCGAGCCTGGGCGAAGTCACGCTCGACCTCGGTGCGCACCTGCGGGTCGTCGAGTGCCTCGCGGACCTCGGTCGCGTCCAAGCCGTGCCGGGCGCCGATCTCTGCCAGTTGGTCAGCGTCGCCGATGTCGACGCCGTGCTCGAAGTGAGCAGACAACAGCGCTTCCTTCACCTCGTCCGCGACACCGTGGCGCGCGGCGAGATGCAGCAGGTGGTGCGCCCGCATGCTGTTGGCGACGACCAGCTTGTCGAAGTCGTAGTGCAGACCTTCGCCGGCGGCCTGCTCGGCGACGTGGGCGAACATCTGCTGCACCTGGTCGCGCGGCATACCCTTGCGCGCTGCGAGGTAGTCGACCTCGGAGCCGTCGTAGTGCTCGGGCAGCGTGGGGTCCAATTGGTAGCTGTGCCAGGTGATTTCGACATCGTCGGCGTGCGCGAAGTCGCGCAGCCCTGCTTCGAAGCGGCGCTTACCGATGTAGCACCAGGGGCAGGCGATGTCGGACCAGATGTCAACCTTCATGTATGTCGCAACGGCGCCGCGACCCCCGACATTCCGGCCCCTCAATTTCGCCCAATGACGGCTTCCTCGGCGAGTGACGGCGTCATACCGCCGTCACTCGACGAACGCGCCGTCAGTCGGTGCGGTGCGTTAGCGTGCGCGGGATGAGCGTCCTCCGACTGTCCCGCGCCGAGGCTCGACGGATCGCGGTGCGCGCGCAACTGCTCGCCGCGCCTCGCCCGGTGGAGTTGCTCGACGTCGTGCGACACCTCGCCTCGGTGCAGGTCGACCTGACCGCCGCGGTCGCGCCCAGCCCGGAGCTGGTGTGCTGGAGCAGGCTGGGCGCGGCATACCGACTGGGTGACCTGGACGACCTCTTCGACGCGCGGGAGGTCGTCGAACTGCGCGGGCGGATCATGCCTGCCGAGGACATCCGGTTCTACCGCGCCGAACTCGAGGACTGGGGCCGCCATCCGCGGGTCGAGTGGCAGGAGATGTCCGCCGACTGGGTGGACTCCAACGACCTGTGTCGTCGCGAGATCCTCGACCGCCTGGCAACCGAGGCGCCGCTGCCCGCCGCGGCATTCGACGACACCTGCCAGGTGCCGTGGCGCTCCAGCGGGTGGACCAACAACCAGAACGTCGTCCGGCTGATCGACTTCATGGAGAGCAGGGGAGAGGTCGCCGTCGCCGCACGGGGTGAGCGTGGTGAGCGGCTGTGGGATCTGGCCGACCGGGTCTACCCCGAGACGGACACGGTGCCGCTGGACGATGCGATCGCCCAGCGCGCGCAGCGGTCACTGCGCGCACTCGGGCTGATGCGTTCTCGCGTCTATGACCTGGCCGGCATCCTGCGCAAGGACATCGAGCTGCCGGGTGAGCCCGCGGTCATCGACGGGGTGCGCGGGCAGTGGCGCGTCGACCCCGACCAGCTGGACCGGTCGTTCCGTGGGCGCGCCGCGTTGCTGTCACCGCTGGACCGGCTGGTCTTCGACCGGAAGCGCATGGAAGACATCTTCGACTTCGACTACCAGCTGGAGATGTACAAGCCGAAAGCCAAACGACGGTGGGGCTATTGGGCGTTGCCGATCCTGTATGGCGACAGGCTCGTCGGCAAGGTCGACGCCACCGCCGACCGCGAAACTGGTCGGCTGGTGGTCCACGCCATCCATGAGGACGTCGACTTCAGCGCGACCATGCGCTCCGCGGTGAGGCGCGAAATCAACGCACTGGCAACACTTTTGGGACTCAGACGACCTGCAGGCGATCGGTGAGCGACACCAGACCGTCGAGCAGCGCCTTGAGCTCGCCCTCACGACGGTCCTGCGGTTGCAGGCCGCCCTCACCGAACTCGGTGAACATCTGCAACGACACCTGGTGGCGCACGTCGATCATGTGGAAGTTGGCCACGATCTGCCGCCACTGCTCGACCGCGCGCACGCCGCCCTCGGCGCCATACGACACGAAGCCGATGGTCTTGCCGGTCCACTCCGGGCTGAGGCTGTCGAAGGCGTTCTTCAGCGCGCCGGGGACGCCGTGGTTGTACTCCGGGGTGATCAACACGTAGCCGTCGCAGGCGTCGATGGCCTGGCTCCAGCGGGTGACCTCGGGGGAGTCGTAGGTGCGGTTGGCCATCCCCGGCGATGTCGCCGACGTCAGCAGCGGCAGCTGGAACTCCTTGAGGTCCAGCACCTCGAAGTCGGCACCGCCGGTCGTCTGGGCATGCTCACGCACCCACTCGGCGACCAGCTCGCCCTTCCGGCTGTCACGGACAGATCCAAGAATGATTCCGATCTTCACGTGACCTGATGCTAATCGGGGAGCGGACAGGTTGAAAATCGAACGACCTCGGTCGCCTGGTCCTCCCGCCGTCACGTCGTTGTATGACGAGGCGGCAAGATCCACCCGAACTGTCACCCCTGGCCGATACGCTTGTAGACGTTTGCACTGATCCGTATAAACGCAGCTGTCGACTCGAGGCACTACATGGCGCAACCCAGTCCCTACACACCGGGCGCTGTCGCGCGCGAAATCCCCGGCCGCAACAAGCAATTGGCTGCGATCGAGGAACGTCTCGACATGATGACGATGGTCGGCCGGATGGTGCCGCGGATCCGGGTCGATCACGGCCCGCGCGGCGTGGGCAAGACCTCGCTGCTGCGGCAGGTCGAGCAGCGCGCGAAGGCCAAGGACGCCGACGCCATCTGGGTCACAGCAGGGGAGTCGGCAGGCCTGGTGCCGGCGATCGCGGACGCGGCCGAGCGACTGGTGCGCCGCTGGCCGGCCAAGATGCGCCATCGGGTCACCGAGGCCCTGTCACATCTGGAGCTGAAGGTCACCGGCGGCGTGCCGGGAGTGGCGAGCATCGAGGCAGGCTGGAGTGCCGCCGGCGGGCTGCGCCGGGCACGCGGCGCGACCCGTGAGTTCGAGGACCTCGTGGTGGCGACCGCGGAGGCGTCCTTGGAACGCAAGCACGCCGGCCTGGTCATCCTGATCGACGAGGTGCAGGCTGCCGATCCGGCGAGTCTGCGCACGATCTCCTACGCCTGGCAACACTTCCAGTCCGAGCGTCGCGAGCTGCCGGTGGCGTTGTTCGCCGCAGGCCTGCCCGAGAGCGTCGCGGTCATCAACGCGGCGGTCAGCAACTCCGAGCGATTCGCCTACCGCCAGCTGAAGGATCTGACGCCGGAAGCTGCGGCTGTCGCACTGGCGAACCCGGCACGGCAGCTCGGCGTCGGCTGGAGCGCGGACGCCCTCGACACTGCTGTGCGGTATGCCGCGGGTTATCCGCACACCGTGCAGTTGATCGGCGAAAACGCTTGGCACCATGCGGGATTCCCCGATCCCGGCGCGACGATCAAGCGCAGCCATGTCGAGGCAGCGGCCGCCGACGTCGAAGAGGATCTGCGTGAGCTGTTCACTGCTCGTCTGTCGAAGGTGACCCGCTCCGTCGAGCTGGACTTCGTGCTGACCATGGCGCGCCTGGGTGACGGCCCGGTCCGGCGCAGCCAGATCGCTGCCGAGATGGGCAAGCCCTCCGACGCCCTCGGAGTGCCGCGGGGGCGCCTGATCGGTGCCGGCATCATCACCGACAGCAGTCACGGTTATCTGGAGTTCACCGTGCCGGGGTTCGCGGCGTTCGTGCGTGATGTGCACGGCCTGCCGGAGCCGACCGACTCAGCGGACTGATTCAGCCGATTCACCCTGCCGACTGACCTGGCCGCTGCATCCGCTGGTCGTAGCAGCGCCACGTGTCGTCATACCGCTCGGTGCCGTCGAGTGCGAAGCCGAGCTTGCGGTAGAAACCGATGGCCCGCTCGTTGCCCCGCAGCACCCACAGGTACGCGTCCGCGTCGCCCACTGCCTGCGCCATCAGGTCCTGTGCGACACCGCGCCCGTGCCAGCGCGGCGCGACGTTGAGGCTGCGGATCTCGACCGGCTGCGGCGGTCTCTCGTCGGTCGCGGGCCCGACCTCCACGATGCCGACCGGCTGATCGTCGACGTATGCCGCCAGGACGGTGTGTCCCAGGTCGCCGGACCGGAGCCGGGCGATTGTCGTCTCCCAGCGCTGCGTGCTGCGAGCAACGTCCAACTGGTCGAGCAGCGGTTGCTCGATCAGGCCGCGGTAGGCGTGGCGCCATACAGCGACGTGCAGCGTGGCCAGTGACTCCGCGTCGGCGGGTGCTGGTGGTCTGATCGTCCAATCCACGCACGCGAGTATGCCGCAGCAGCCTACGCAGGACGCGGAGGTGGCAGCTGTCGTGTCAGGGTCATGTCAGCGGCTCAGGACACAGTCTCCGCACAGGCCGATCCCTGCCCGGTAGATCAGGCAGCAACTCCGGCGGCGGAAGTCCGGACCGGTGCGGAGCGTGCCGCCGGCGATCCGTGCGTCGGTGAGCAGATCGTCGGCAGCCTGCTGCGCGGTCGGAAGCAGCTCAGGGCGGGCCGTTCGCAGCAGGTTGAGAGTGCTGTTGGCCGCTGATCCGACGTTGCCCCACAGCACCTGGGGGCTCACGTCATAGGTCTGCTGGACTCGGAGCGTGTAACTCTCAATCACACTGTCGTGCAACGGGTCCCGCGCTGTGTCGCGGCGTGCGGCGGACAGTGTCAGCATCGCTCCTTCGGGCTGTGACCACCAGATCTCGGCCTCGCTCAGGTCGATCGAGAAGCCGAGGGATCGAGCACAGATGTGCGCCGCGACGAATCGGGCGACCAGCCCGAAGTGCTCGGTGGACGCGGCCGTGCGGTCGTCCACAGGGACGTCGCCCGTGGAGCCCAGCGCGCGTGCGACGTGCTCGACCCGCGCACGCAACGCGGTCCCATCGATGCGAGTCGTCAACGGCTGCCACGGCGGGGTCGGGGCGGCGACAGGGGAGTGGACCGCGAACGCCAATGCGCTGCCGAGGCCGAAAGGGTCGTCGGTCACGATGCGATCCGATCGATCAGCGCCCGCAGCGGCTCCGGCAACTGCCACGGTTGCATCGCGGTGGTCAGTGCGTCGGCAAGCAGCTCCTTCCGACCGGACGCCACGCCGCAGAAGCGATGTAGCTGATCGTCCAGCGGGCGGTCCGCCCACGCCGGTTGTTGCTGCAGCGTCGCGAGTTTGGCACCGAGTCCGAGTTGCTCGATCACGGCGACCACCTGGGCGGTGCCGAGCGCTCGGATCAGCTCCTCCTCCAGGTCGGCGTGACACACGAAGAAGCCGTATGTCGGCAGGTCACTCGCGTCCCGGACCGGTCGACCGATCTCGTGCAGGGCCTGCTCGACGAAGCGCACCTCGGGGGCATCGCACAGCCCGAGGATCTCCGGATCACCCGATGCACCGTGCCATCTGGCTGTTTCGCGACGCACGTTGGTCACGCCGCCGAGGTCGACAAGCTCCACCCCGCTCAGGTCGACGTGATGGGCTTTGGCCGCCGCGGTGAGCGCAGCTATGTCGCTGACTCCTTCGAGCAGCACGACCTTCCGCGTCGCTGCGCGCACCAGCAACACCTCCTCGTCGTCGCCCCGAGCTGACTCTACGCAGGGTCAGTCGGGGCGCACCGTGCTGAGGCAGAAGAGGTGTCCGACCGGGTCGACCATGACCCGCCATACGTCCGGTGCAGGTTGGGAGTCGGCCTCGCGCGCGCCGAGTGCGACGGCTGCTGCGACCTCGTTGTCCAGATCCTCGGCCGCGAGATCGAGGTGCATCTGTTGAGGACGCTCGTTGTTGGGCCACGTCGGAGCGGCATAGTCCGCGACGCGCATGAAGGTCAGCATCGGGCCGGCACCGGACAGAGCCACGACGCTGTTATCCGGGGTGGCGAATGCCTGGGTCAGGCCGAGCAACTGTGCGTAGAACTGCGCGAGCACGGCGGGGTCGGGGCAGTCGATGGAGATGGCGGCAAGTGGTGCAACACGGTCGGTCATGACGGAGACCCTAGGTTCCGACACCGACACCGGAATCCACACCGACACCGCTACTGAGCCGTGCGGAAACCGCCGTTGCTGTAGAGCACCTGTCCGGTGATCCACCCGCCGGCGGGGGAGAGCAGGAACGCCACGAGGTTGGCAGTGTCGCGCGGAGTGCCCAGTCGACCGGCCGGCGTCTGCTCGATGCCGAATGTGCGGATGTCGTCGTCCATCCAGCCGGTGTCGATGGGTCCGGGGTTGATCGCATTCGAGCGGATCCCCTTGTCCGCCAGTTCGATTGCGGCGGCAACGACCAGACGGTCCAGAGCGCCCTTGCTGGTGCCATAGGGAAGGTTGTGCGCTGCGTGATCGCTCGTCAGCGCCACGATCCGACCGGTCTCCGCTGCCTGCACGGAGCTCGGCAACTGCTCGGCGAATGCCTTGATCAGCAGCCAATTCGCCCGGACGTTGACGTCGTAGTGCCGGTCCCAGCTCTCGACGGTGGTGTCCAGGATGCCGCTGTCGACACCCTCGGTGTGTGCGAGCACCAACGCAGTGAGATCGCCACGGGTATTCGCCTGCCGCACAACCGATTCCGGGGCTGCTGTGTCGGCGAGGTCGGCAGGCACCAAGTCGACCGTGGCACCGAGGGCGCGGCATTCGTCGGCGATGGCCGTCGGATCGTCGTCACCCCGGTCCATGCCGAGCCGATCGTCATACGGCTGCCAGTGATTCAGCGTCAGATCCCAGCCGTCGCTCGCCAATGCAAGGGCGATCCCTGCTGCGATGCCGCGTCCTCGCCCGACGCCCGTGACCAGTGCCGTTCCGTGGGACATACAGACCTCCGCGCGAGTGATTCAGACGGGTGGAGGATAGGGCTGGAAGCTCGGACCGGTCCATGCATTTGTCGACGGCGTCGGTGCCGTGCCGCGACCGGCACGGCACCCTCGGCCGGCTCAGCCGCAGTGCGAGTAGGCGCTGGTCCAGCTGGTCGTGTTGACCTTCCCGCCCCACTTGACGCACTTCGAGGCGGCCGCCTTCCGGACCGGTCCGGCGTAGTAGGTGAAGTTGCCCGAGTCAGCCGCCTTGGTGCCGCCCTTGACCTGAAGCGTCGCTGCCACAGGGGATTTGGAGCCCAGCTTGGTGTGCTTCAGGGTGACGACACAGTTGGACTTCGTGCTGCTCTTGTAGAGCAGGTAGACGGTGCCCAGCTTGCCGAGCGCGTGCTTGTCGATGACCTTGTAGCCGCTGCCGCAGACCTGCGACGGGGTGTAAGGGTTGCCCCCGTTTCCGCCGCCGTACTTGTTGAAGACGTTCTTGGCCTCGGCGACCCGCCGGCTTTCGTTGCAGCTGCCGCATCCTTCGAACTTCCTCTCGAAGGCAACCGTTGCAGCCTTGATCGTGGTGGCCTTCTTCAGATCGGCGTAGCCGTAGCTGCTGAAGGTCTTCAGCTCGTACCACGTGAAGCCGAGCTGTCCCGAGAGCGACCAGCGTGAGACGCCGTGCTGGGCGGCATACCAGACCATGTTGTTCCTGCTGTCGTGGTCCCAACGGCCGCCGACACCCCACTGCGCGATGCCACGGCCCGGTCCGCCGCCGGACTGCTTGATCGTCGGGTCGACGCCGGACTCGACGATCAGATTGCCGACGATGCCGGCCGACTGCCGCTTGGTCAGACCCTTCTTGACGAAGTAGTTGAACGCCGTCTTCTCGTTCGCGGCTATCGACAGCGGGGCGATGCCCGAGGTGTTCGGGCTCATGCCCAGCGCGTTCGTGTGCGGTGTGTCGGCACCACCGTCCGACCCGGCGGCCATCGCCGGTGACGTCACGGCACCCAGTGCGGCAGGCACTGTGACGAGTGCTGCGACGAGCGGAATGAGTCTGCTGCGGGTCTTCATCTGGATCGTCCTCCAACGGTCGCTCGATCGCTGGTCTCGGGATGCGGCCAGCGCGTGTCGTGTGGAGGAGACTTCTCCGGGGCGCTTCGATTCGGCTGCGAATGTGCTGCGTCGGACTCGCAGTGGCACCGAGGGTGCGGGGAGTCTCAGGCGGGCACGAACTCCTCGAGCGCGAAGTATGCCGCCGGCGGCATCCCGAGATAGCGGCGCCACTCCCGGGTGAGGTGTGCCTGGTCGGCATACCCCGACCGGGCTGCCGTCGCAGCCAGATCACCCGGGCGCGCCGTCGCCCAGGAGCGTTGGAATCGGAGCAGCCGTAGCAGTGACCCTGGGCTGTGTCCGAGCTCGGAGCGCACCGCCGCCCGCAGGTAGCGTTCGGACCATCCGGACAGCTGGGCGAGCTCTGCGATCGTGCGGGTTGGTTGCTGCACAACAGATCCCACAACTCCAGGCCGGTGCTGCCCGGCTCCGAGGACGGCAGTCGACGAAGCAACTCGTCGTGCAGGATCGTCAGGCTGGTCCACCCTGGCGCGGCCCGCAGCCGATCGACGAGCCCGTCCGCCTGACCGCCCAGGATCTCGGTCAACGACACGACGCCGTCGGCCAACGCTGCAGCCGGCACTCCGAAGAGAGCCCGCGCACCGGCCGGCGTGAGCATCAGCATGATGCCGTGCTGGTGACCGTCGTGGTGGATCGTGACGGGGGAGAGGTGTATGCCGGACAGCGATGCGTCGTGGGAGACATGCGACCCGTCCACGGCGGTCAGCCGCAGCTCCTCGGCCAGGTCGAGCACACACGCCAACGCTGCCGACGGCACTCCGACGTGCGTGCCGGGACGGTATCCGGTCATGCGGTAGCCGTGCAGCGAGGTCACATAGGGCCGCAGTGCAGGATGGACCGGGAAGATCGGCTGCTCATCCACCCGCCCACGGTAGACCTAACCTGCGTAGGTGCCGAAGCTCCAACGGTTGCCCTCCGAGTCCTTGATGCTGAACCCTTGCGAGCCGTAGTCCGCGTCCTCCATGGGCCGCACGACCTCAGCCTGCAAGCCCTCGGCGCGGTGCCAGACGTCGTCGGGGTCGTCCACGACGACATACACCGAAGCCTCGCCCTTGGCGACGTCGAACGGGCCCGGAGGATCCGTGCGGCTGCTGATCATGACGCGTCCGCCCTCCGGCCACAGCATCTCGCTGTGCTGGATGACACCGTCATCGTCCTCGACGACGATGCCCTCGGCGAATCCCAGTGCCGCCAGCCAGGTGCGTGCGGCGTGCGGGTCGTCATACGTGATGGCGGGCCAGATGTTGTGATCACGTTGCGTGTCCATCGGTCCACCGTCGCACCCGCGTGCGCTATGACGCTTGAAGAATCCGGCACGCTTCGGGAACGGCCGACCTCAACCGTCAGCCAGCGCTCGTTCGATCATGGCGTGTCCCTGCGCCTCGAACGCCTCGTCTCCCACGGCGTGCGCCCAGACCGCGGTGTTGATCGCCTCCCGCAGTCGCTCGCGGAACCAGGAGGCCGGTTCGCGCGGGTCGGCGCCATACCCTCGCACGAGGGCGTGCTCCCGTGCCGGGTCCTCCCGGAAGTCCCGTGCTTCCATGCGAAGCCAGTCAGTGAGCACCGGCCGCAGAGCGGCCCGGCCGAAGTCGATGACGGTGACCCGCCCCTCGTGGATCAGCCAGTTCCGCGGCTGCCAGTCCCCGTGGGTGGGGACGATCCGCACTGGGTCGGTCGGCCAGGACCTGACGATGCGGCGCAGATCCGCCGCGAGTGCGGGCGCGATGCGGTGGGGCTTGTCGAGGTTCCGCAGGATCTTGTCGTTCTCCTGCTGCTCGTATGACGCATCGACCCGGCCGGGCTGCGCGTGCAACAGGGCCAGCAGCTCGCCGGCCTGGCGGAACGTGTCGGGCTGCGCCTGTGCGGGTGACCCGAGCACGAGCTCACCCGGAAGGTATTCGGTGACAAGGATTTTCGCGTGTCGGTCACCGGCGACGAGTCGGGGAGCGCGGTCGCGCTCGACCCACGGCGTGAGCCAGTGTTCATGCGCGTCCAGTTCGCGTCCGATGTGGTGGTTGGACTCGCCGTCAGCCTTGACGATGTAGCGGGAACCGCCCGATTCGAGCTCGAGCACGGCGTTGTCGACCAGGCCCCAGCTGTGGTCTCGGACGACGTGCGCACCGGGCAGCCACTGCTCGAGCAGGTCACGCTGGGCAGCGGAGAGCGCGTTGAGATCCGTGGACATCGGGCTGACTGTAGCGTCGGGATCGTGACGTGGACCAAGCAGCAAGTTCTCGCGGCGTCGGATGCGTGGCGGTGGGTCCCGCCGGAGGCGGCGACATACGACATCGACGGCGTGCAGGTGATCGACTACCCGGAGTGGGCGTTCACCGGGTTCTACGTGACGCCGCTGGACACCCGACGCCCGGTTGCCGACCTGCCGTCGCTCATCGAAAGCATCTGCGCCGATGCCCGGACGCGGGGCAAGACGACCACGACCTGGTGGATCAGTCCGGCCACGTCACCGGACGGATTCGGCCACGCCCTCGCAGCCGCCGGCGGGCGGCTCACCGAAACTGCCGACATCTATGCATTCGACATGACGGATTCGCTTCCAGCAGTGGGGGATACGAGCGGCGTCCGCACGGAGCTCGTGGTCGATGAGCGGACGCTTGATGACTTCCGGATGGTCGCCGAAGCCGTCTGGCAGGACCCGCCGCAAACGGCCGAACGACGAGCGAGTCTGCTCGCGGAGGTCTCCCGGCCGATCGCGGAGACCCACGAATGCCGCGTCGTCGCGTATGACGGCGACGCGCCGGTCGCCATGGGCGGCATGCAGGTGGTCGACGGCGTATGCCGCCTCTGGGGCGCTGCGACGTTGGAGTCGGAGCGCGGTCGCGGCGCCTATCGCGCTGTGCTGCTGCGCCGCCTGCAGGAGGCGCGTGCGCTCGGAGCCACTCTTGCCCTCGTGCATGCGCGGATCGGCACCTCCGGGCCGATCGTGGCCAGATGCGGCTTCACGTCATACGGGCGCGGCTACTCCTACGAGCTACCGCTGGAGCCCGTGGCGCCCTGAAGCTCCTTGGAGCGGTGCGACGGTAGCGTTGCCGGCAATGACACGCACGAACCAACGACGCCACGCGGTCACAGCCGGGGTCGCGCTGCTCGCGCTGACCGCCGGCGGGTGCTCCAGCGGAAGCTCTGCCGACACAACCGGATCCTCGATTTCGACAAGTCGGAGTTCGACAAGTCATTCGTCGTCGACCTCCCAGACACATCGCTCATCCAGCCCGACGACGAGCGCACCGTCGTCCACGCCGCCGAAGAAGCCGAAGACCGACCCGCTGACCGGTGGGAAGAAGAACGGCAAGCCGGTCATCGCGGTGAAGCTGGAGAACACCGCCGCTGCGATGCCTCAGCAGGGCTTGTCGGCCGCCGACCTGGTCTTCGTCGAGGAGGTCGAGGGCAACGTGACCCGGCTGATGCCGATCTATCAGTCGAGCTACCCGCACCGGGTGGAGCCGGTGCGCAGCGCCCGGACCACCGACATCGACATCCTGCCGATGTTCGGCAAGCCGCTGCTCGTCTACTCCGGGGTCGCCTCACAGGTGCGGCCGAAGTTGACCAAGGCTTCGATCCGGTTGAACAGCAACGGGGCTCGCGACTCGAGTCGTGTTGCACCGCACAATGTCTACTTCAACCTGGCCAAGGCAGCCAAGGCAAGCGGGCTCTCGACCAGCAAGGACATCGGCCTGCGGTTCGCAGCGAAGGACCCACTGGTGAGCAAGGCGCCCGCGCAGCCGAAGGTCGCGGTGCGCGTCGGCGGTGACGACTTCACCTTCTCGTATGCCGCCGGCCGTTACCGACCGAGCTGGAACGGCCGCCCGTATACCGACAGCGGGAAGCCGGTCACCGCCGCCAACGTCCTGGTCGTGAAGACGAAGTCCGTCCCGGACTCCTACAAGGACCCGGCCGGCAACCCGGTCTACAAGTCGCTGTCGACCGGCTCCGGCAAGCTCGCGCTCTACCGCAACGGCAAGAAACTCAACGCCACCTGGCAGCGCTCGGCTCCGAACAAGCCCTTCCGCCTGCGCGCGGCGGGCGGGAAGCAGTTGCACCTTGCGCCGGGGAAGACCTGGATCCTGCTGCAGGCGTGAGTCCGACTGTCAAGCCTGGGGTTTCGGCACACGCAGGAACGCGGAGATGACCAGCGCCAGGATGGGCAGGATCAGCAGGACACTCAGTGACGTGCGCAGGCTCGTGGTGTCTGCGAGCCGACCGAGCAGCGGGTTCGCGAGTCCGCCGATGCTGACCGCGAGGCCGACGGTCACCCCGCTCGCGGTGCCGATCCGGTTGGGCAGGTAGTTCTGGCCGAGCAGCACGAAAACGCTGAACGGGATGTATGTCGCGATGCCGGTGATGGCCACACACACCATCGCAAGGGCCGTCGTGTTCGCCAGTAACGTGCCCACCAGGGCAGGGATCACCAGCGCGAAACCTGTGCGGATGCTCACGATCGGGCTGAAGCGGTCACCCAGCCAGCCACCGAGCAGGGTGCCCGCCGCACCGGTCACCAGGAAGACCGTCAATGCTGCGCCGCCGACCGTCTCGGACGCGCCGAAGTGATGGATGAAGTAGAGGGCGATGAAGGAGGTCACGCCGAAGAAGAGGATGGACCGAATGATCACGATGCTGGTCAGGGTCAGGAACGCGCGCCAGTCGTCCTCACCGCTCGGCAGGCGGGATGTCGCACGGTGTTCCGCGTGGCCGTCCAGGGTGTTGGTGAGCGTGCGTGAAAGGACCAGCGCCATCACGACCGCCGGCAGGATCAACAGGCCGGTGCCGTGGACGCCCAACCACAGCAACACCGTTGTGGCGACAAGGGATCCAAGCGCATAACCGGCGTTGCCGCCGAGTGCGAAGACACTCATCGCGGTGTTGCTGTTGCCGGCCGCCTGTCGTGCGCAGCGAGCAGCTTCGGGGTGGAAGGCCGCGATGCCGAGGCCGGACAACGCGACAACCAGCCAGGTCAGCGCGTATGTCGGCATCAGCCCTGCGAGGGCCGCGCCGACGCCGGCGAGCAGCATCCCGGCCGGCACCATCCAACGCCGCGATCGCCGATCGGCCAGCACCCCGAACGCGGGCTGAGCCACAGAGCTCAGCACCGTCGCAGCCAGCGTGATGCCGGAGACGGCCGCATAGCTGTAGTGCCGCTCGGAGACCAGGAACGGAAGAAGCGCAGGTATGACGCCCTGGTAGAAGTCGTCGACGACATGGGCACCGGACACCAGCACCACTCCGCGGACGTTGACCGGTGTCTTCTTGTGCACTCCTCGACGGTAGAGCGCCGCCCAACGCAGACGATCGCGGGGGAGCGGCGGCTTGCCTATCCTGTCCCGATGGACCCCGAAGTCGCACGGACCAACCTGCTGGAGAAGCGCGCCGACGCGATGCGGCGGTTGCGCGGGTTGGACGCGAGCTTCGCCGACATCGTGGAAGCAGCGCGCGACAGCAACCTGGATGACGAGCACGACCCGGAGGGCACCACGGTCGCCGTCTCGCGGGCGCAGGTGTCGTCGCTCGCCAGCGAGACCCGGCAACAACTCGACGCCATCGACGCCGCGCTGGAGCGCGTGGCGGACGGCTCCTACGGTGTGTGCAGTCGGTGCGGTCAGCGGATCGCCGATGCCAGGCTCGATGCGCTGCCCGTCACGACGACATGTGTCGACTGCGCGCGATCCGCCGGACGCGCCTCGTCGTAGCGGTCGCACGGGGGAGCGGCTCGACATACTTATGCTGACCGGGTGTCCCGTGCCGATGTCAGTGACCTGAAGAGCGCCCACCGTCTCCTGCTGTATGGCGTGACCGGAAGCGGTAAATCGACTGCGGCTGAACGGGTTTCGGTGGCGCTCGGACTGCCGTGTCACCTGGTCGACGAGGAGATTGGCTGGTTGCCCGGGTGGGTCGAGCGTGACCGTGCCGCGCAGCGCGAGATTGCGTCGCGAATCGTCGCAGGGGAGTGCTGGGTGTTGGACTCGGCATACGGGCACTGGCGGGACGTGGTGCTGCCGAGAGTCGATGTCGTCGTGGCGCTCGATTACCCCCGGTGGCTGTCTCTCGGACGGCTGGTGCGGCGCACCACGCGCAGGGTCGTGACCCGCAGACCTGCGTGCAACGGGAACATCGAGACGATCGGCAAGGTCCTGTCGCCGGACTCGATCCTGGTGTGGCACTTCCGGTCGTTCGCCGCCAAGCGGCAGCGCATCGCGGAGTGGTCGGCCGAACCTGCTGGCCCGCGGGTGCTTCGTGTCACGCACCCACGCGAGCTGGACGACCTGGTCACTGCGCTCGGTCGCTGACCCCGCGGCGATGGCGCCAGTCCGCGCCGTCTGGATTCGCGCTGCGCTCGGGGCCACGATGGCCACATCGTCAACACTCCGAGAAGATGGCCAACATGGCGGAGGATCGTCGAAATGCTGGGCGACCTGGACGCGGCAAACAAAGGTGGACCCGTTCCGAGCTGGCTACGTCAGGTCGTCAATCGTCAACAGCATGAACATGCCTCGCGGACGTGAGGTGCTTGCGGGCCGTGTGCGTGACCTAACGGCGCTTGTGTGACCAGCGCCACCGACGTCCTCGCGTCGAATGGTCCTGCTCTGCCGTGGTAGAGCGTGCGGCGATAGCCGGTGAGGACCGTGCGAACGAGGCCAGGCTCTTGAAATCCTCGCCTTGCAACACCCGTGCAGTCGTCGCAAATGGGAACCCGGTCATGCTGAGGACGCGAATGGCGTAGGCGCCGCGCGCTCGCTCGTGTTCAACCCACTCGCCGCCGTACGCGCGGATCGTCACCTCCCCGACATACGGGCCGATCAGCTTCCACCACAGGTCGAAGCGCTCCGCGGACAGGGAGCCGTCATCGAGCAGTCGCGCGCAGACTTCATCGAGCCGGGCGAGGCTGTCAACGGTCCAGTCGAGCCTCTCGTCGAACTGCTCGGCGACCAATCCCACGCACTGTTCAGCGATCTCGACAAGGCCCTCACGGTCTACTGACACGTCAGCATCCTGTCAGTTGGATCGCGGGATCGCGACCGCTGCCTCGCTTGCAGGCAGAAACGCCGTGGCGAACAACTTGATGGGGCAAGCTGGACAACATGACATGGATCGACGAGTACGGCTTCACAGAGCCCTTGGTCGACATGCGCGATCATCGCCCGCGTGCCGAACGGCTTGAGGCCGAGTTACGGCGCGAAGTCGGTCCCGGGCACCCTCTGCACGGACGAACATGGTCGGTGGTGGCTGACGCGTTGCCGAACGACGATGTGATCGTTCGCAGCGGATCGGACGTCGGCATCGTCCACCTGACTTGGTCGCGAGGCCCGGAGAGGTTGCCATGGCCAATGACCACCTTCGTCTCGTCCCCGGAAGCCCTCACGACGTATGTCGAGAACGAATACTGCTGGGATTCCTGACAGCTCGTGAGACCCCTGCTCAGAACCGAGTGCGCCGTCCCACAGGCTCCCAGCGATCCAGATCGTCAAGCTGCGCGGTGAGTTTGGTCCGGATCCGGTCGATCGCCTCTGGTCCCAACGGGATCCGCAGCGGCGTGTCCCCATCGGACACTGCATCGACGATGATCGCTGCGGCACGGGCCGGGTCATTCGGCTGAACGCCGTCCTGGCCACGGAAACGACCGCGCAATGCCCCGGCCGGTGTCTGCTCATAGTCTGCAATCGGCTCGGCGAAATCCATTGACCTACCGGCAAATTCGGTCCTGAACGGACCCGGCTCCACGATCAGCACCCTTATCCCGAGCGACGCCACTTCGCCGGCGAGAGCTTCCGACATACCCTCCAGTGCGAACTTGGAGGTGCCGTAGATCGCGTGCCCGGGATTGCCAACCACGCCGCCCACGGATGACATCTGCACAATGGTGCCGGACCGCTGGGCACGCAGCGTCGGGAGAGTGGCTCGTATGACGCTGGCTGCGCCCCGCACGTTGACTGCCAGCACCTTGTCGATCTGGGCCTCCGACAATTCCTCCAGTGCGCCGACAAGTCCGTGGCCGGCGTTGTTGACCACCACGTCGATGCGGCCGAAATGCTCGATCGATGCAGCGACCGCAGTGTCGATGCTGTCTCTGGCGGTGACGTCCAGGTGGCAGGGGAGGAGCGCGTCCGGCGAGGCTTCGAGCGTGATCGCGTCGACACAGCGCGCGGTAGCGACCACTCGGTGACCTCGTGAAAGTGCTTCTCGCGCAATGGCTTCGCCGAACCCAGTGTTGCTTCCGGTGATGAACCAGACCTTGTCTTCATTCATGCATCAGGTATATCTTGAGACTCAAGCTAGATGCAAGAGAGGCACCACGTGGCAGATAAGCAGTTCACCGCGCGCGACTCGCTGGGTCGCGAGATCGACGAATGGATCGACGCCATTCCCGGGGAGGTCGACACGCCCGCGGAGATCGTGCGGCAACGCATCGGGCGGATCGGTCGTCAGTTCGACAGAGTGCTGGCCGAGGTTGCCGACGAGCACGAGATGAGCACGGGGGACTGGGAAGCACTGTCGGTGCTCGCACGCGCAGCGGACGGCGCCGGGCTGACACCAGGGGAGATGGCGCGGGCGCTCGGGCTCACCTCTGGCACGGTCAGCGTGCGCATCGACCGCCTGACCCGGTCGGGGTTGATCGAACCTACGCAGGGCGCCGATGGGCGACAGCGTCCGGTGCGCCTCACGGGTCGTGGACGCGCTGCCTGGGGCGAGGCGACACTCGCGCGCACCAGCACCGAAAGCGCATTACTTCGGGATTGCCTCACGGACGAGCAGATCCGTGACCTGGGCAGCCTGCTCGGCATACTGCTGGAACGCCTGGAAACCAGCTACGGCCCGGCGCCTCGGCACGACATGACACGTGGCAGGTCGTCGCAGTGACGGGGCAATGGAGCTGATGAGGCTCAGCGGCTTCGGCTACCGCATGGGGCAGTGGGCCCGGTGTCCGAGAAGACGTTACTTGACATAATGTAGATTATCGGATCATTACACGGGGCTGCCGTTGGCCCCTGGTATGTCGCTCAGTCTCCAGCGTTTGCCTGGACGGCGCGTGCTCGCTGCTTGATCTCGTCGATGATCGTCTCTGCATCGGCGTAGGCGTTCATGTCCGACCAGTCGGTCTTCATCAGTTCGCGCTTGGTCGACTCGTAGAGTTGCCGGTCCGGCTCGTCGACTCGCAGGTGATCACGCAGCAACAGGTAGTCGCCGGCCGCTGGGTCATCGACCTCAAGGATGTGGATGTGCACGTCGCGCTGCGTGGTCCGCACCAGCCGATGTCCTGGTTCGCGGACGCGCAGGACGTAGCCCGCATCGATCAGTTGTTCGAGGTAATCCTCCTCGGCGGTGATGTCACGCACGGTGACAAGGATGTCGATGATGGGCTTTGCCGCCAGGCCGGGCACCGATGTCGACCCGATGTGCTCGACACTCACCGCTTCCGGGACAGCCGCGCGAACCCGTGCCGCGTGGGCGGCGTACTCGTTGGGCCAGTCAGTGTCGTATTCCTCGAGGACGAGTTCGCGGCGCTCGACACCACCGACCAGTTCCGTCTCGGTCGCATCGGCTCGGCGTGGCGTGCTGTGCGTCCTGCTGTCATGGCTGCCCACGAGCGGTACGTTACCCAGCTGACTCGTCGGCATGCCTTCCCATGATGACCTGCTCGGCGGTGAGTCCGGGGCCGATGACCGACCAGCCGGCCGCGGCATACAGACGGCGTGCCGGGTCGGAAGAATCTGCTGTTGTCATCAGCAACCAGCGGTCCTGTGACAGCCCGGTAGTGATGACGTCCAGTAACCGGCGACCGATCCCGGATCCTCGGGCATCAGGCACGATGCCGATGCTGACGAGCTCGAAGTGCCCTCCCAGCCATTCGTCGGCCACTTCCGGCTCGAGCACCGACCTCGCCATGTCGGTCCACCACTGACCCGACTCCCCCGTGTATCCGTACGCGAAGCCCACGAGGTCCGAGCCGATCCTGGCGCGTGCCAGACGAAAGCCGTTGCGCTCACTGTGTTTACGCCACGTGTCCAGCCAGTCTGTCTCGTCAGCCTTGTCGTGGAAAATGGCGTCATACACCGGCCACAACTCGTGCGACTCCCCCGGCGACACCGACTCGTAGACATCAACCTCGACGGACCTGCGCCTCATGACTGCCTCTCTACTGTGTGCCCGCCGGCCATGGTCGACGTGTCTGCGGTTCATCATTCGTAGTGGTAGCGACAGGCCGCAATGCGGACCTCGTCCTCGGCCACCTTGTAGATCAAGCGGTGTTCATCATTGATCCGCCGGGACCAGTAGCCCTGGAAGCCATGCTTCAGCGGCTCCGGCTTACCGATGCCCTCATTGCCGTTGCGCATGACGTCTTGGATCAGTTGATTGATCCGCTTGAGGAGATTCCGATCCTGCCGCTGCCACCAGAGATAGTCGTCCCATGCTCGCGCGCTGAAGACGACCTTCACTCCAGCAACTCGCGCTCCGCGCCTCCCCCAGCTTCCAGCTCATCGATCGACGCGAGCAGGCGCCGCGCATTGGCCGGGCTGCGCAACAGGTATGCCGTCTCCTTCAGTGACTCATAGTCGTCCAGTGACACGATGACCGCCGGCTCGTGGCCAGCCCGCGTTATGACGACCTCTTCGCGGTCGTCAACGACCGAGTCGAGGACTTCGGCGTACTTCGAACGTGACTCCGTATAACTCATGGTCTTCATGGATGAGCACCTCCGTACAGAAAACTGTACCTGATGTCACCGATGCAGCACCATGTGGGCATTGCAGGGCATGTGAGTAGATCAAGCACCTGGCGCGTTGGCAGCAACGTTCTGCAGGTGAGGCTCGTATCCAGCGCGGTGGTCCATCGATCCAGCCCAGCCGTGCGGAGTCACGATGTACACATCCCCGTCGAAGGTTCCGCGGAAGTGGTTGCTGTAGAGCCAGGCCCGGCCGGGCGATTCTTCGCCGCATTCCGTCGCGATCTTGGCCCCAGCGACCACTTGGTCGGTCAGGCGGACCGCGGCAACGATCGTACGACCCGACGTCAGCGGACACAGCGCGTCGACCTGCCGAAGAGCCGCGGCTGGATCATCCAGGTGTGAGATGTTTTCTGACATCGGCCCACGGTGGCACGAAGCCGTTCGACGCCCCGAACGCTATCCACAGGAGAGCTGCCTGTGGACAGCGCCCGGCGCGTTCGTGGCAAAGCTGCTTCGCTGTCGTGCCATGGGATTCAGCACGAAGTACCTGGGACGCCTCGACATCGAGCCTCCGCTCAACGACGCGGAGGCCGATTGGCTCCGTGCGTTCGTCGCGATCGACCGACGCCACTACACCGGGCCTTACGAGGTGGCGATGAATCCTCGTGCGTTGGAGTTCGCTCGTTCACAACAGCAATCAGACGACGAAGGTGATGCCTTCAAATCTCTGGTCCCGCGGGACGGCACGCCATACCCCCATCTCGATTGGGCGCCATGCCCGACCGGGTGTTGCCTCGCGTGGGACGGCACTGAGAAGTCCCGGATGGCCGAGGAGTCGCTGCAGTACCTCATCGACCACTTTCTTCGACCCGGCGCACATGCTCGCCTCGACGGACGTCCCGAGTTCGAGCACTTCACGTTCAATCATGTCGTCAGTGGCATCATCGCTGCCGAGCGCGATGACACCCGCGAGCTGTTCCTGATTGTGTGCGAGGACAACACCATTCGACGAGAGCTCCTGGTCAGACCCGACCCTGCTCCATGGGACATGTGACCGCGGAGCTGTCCGAAGTTGGCGGCGTCGCAACCCGCCATACAGCTCACGAGCGGAGCAGACTGAGCGGACCCGTCATACCGTCAAGGAGCCAAACATGCACCTGTGGAAGACACTCGCAGCGCTCGGAGCGGTCGGCCTCACCGCGGCCGTCATGCCCACAGCTACCGCGAGCAACCCGGAGCCACCGACCGCACCGACCAAGGGCGCGTGCGCGTTCACCCCGATGACCGACCAGACGTACTCGACCTTCGTCGGTCTCCCACCGGATCCGGCGAAGGCAACCACCCACGGCAAGGCGAGCATCACGCTGAAGACCAATCAGGGCGACATCCCCTTGGAGCTCGATCGGTCTGCCGCACCGTGCGCGGTCCGCAGCATCGTCTACCTGGCACACCAGAAGTACTACGACAACACCAAGTGCCACCGGCTGACCGCGTATCACACTCCCCCGTATGCGCTTTCGGTGTTGCAGTGCGGTGACCCGCTGGGCACCGGCTGGGGTGATCCGGGCTACTGGTTCAAGGACGAGTTGGGTTCTGCCAACGCATTGCCGAACTGGCCCGGCTTCCCCGATGGCAGCCGGAAGAACTACACCCGCGGCACCCTCGCCATGGCCAACGGCGGGCCGAACACGAACGGCAGCCAGTTCTTCCTCGTGTATGACGACTCGCGCCTCACCCCCGACTACACCGTCTTCGGCCACGTGACTCCGGCCGGGATGAAGGTGCTCGACAAGATTGCCGCCGCGGGTGTCGACCCCGGCACGGACGGCACTCCGGAAGACGGGGCACCCGCACTGCCCACCGTCATTCAGCGTGCGAAGTCCGGCGCCTGACAACGAACACTGACCGGCCGGGCCCCGCACTGCCGGGGCTCGGCCGATGTTCGTTCGGTCACGAAACCGCTACTGCCGCAGGACTTTCCACCAACCTTCGGAGACGACGCGCGTCTCACCGCCGGCGACAGAGATCGCCGTCTGGTCATCGATCGCGTATGCCGGTGCTGCGACTCGCGTGAGCCAGTCCTCGGCCTCGGCCAGCGAGTTTCCCGGAGACCCGTCGGGTGCGAGATGGGGACAGATCGAGAAGTCGACCAGGCCGAGCGTGCTGACGTCGCCGTCCGGCGGGCGCCACTGGATGAAGTCCTCGCCGACCTCGGGTGTCATCACCATGCTGCCCGCGCTGAGCCCGACCCACACCGTGTCGACGAGCTCCGACAGCAGATCGGCCAGCCCCGACTGCCGCATCCAGTGGCACAGGTAGAGCACGTCGCCACCTGCTGCCAGCAGCACGTCCGCCTCACGCACCACCGGCACCCAGCGCTCCTCGTCCAAGCTGGGCAGCGCGGTCAACTCCAGGATCCCGACCGAGCGCCAGCCGAGATCGACCATGGGGTTGGGCCCGGTGCCGGTGATGAACTTCCACGGCATGGCACCCGGGCCGACCATCGGGTGTGCGTATTGCGCGGTGGGGATGCACAACGCGTTGCACTCGCGGATCGGTTTGCCCGCCAACCGAATCAGCTCGTCCCGGATGCTTGCGTTTGTCACTCCGCCGGATGTCAGCAGCAGTTTCATGAGCACCTCTCGAACAGACTCGTCAAGCATGACACTAATCAGGTGAGTGTCGAGCGACCAGCGCACGAGTACCGAGCGCGCGCAGAGCGGCGCCTGACACTCAGTCGGCAGGGCCGAACGCGCCGTCCCCGAGCATCGGCACAACCGATGTGGCGTCGCGTGCGGCCGCGACGGCGACATCGGACGCGAAGCCCTTGGCCGAAAGCTCACGACCGCTCACGGTCTCGTGCAACACCGTCGGGAGGTTGTCCGTCACGCTGTCGAAAACTGCTGTGGCAGCGATGGACTCGGGACTCATCCGACCCGCGAGCCCACGATCGCGCAGTCCGGCGAGGATCGCACCGGCACCCAGTTGGTCCTCCAGGGCAGGGCGGAGCGAATCGTCCGACTCCCACCTCTCCCCCGCCGCGATCACTGCAACCGAACGGCCCTGGTCGATCGTGTCGGCGAGCCACTGCGAGACAGCGGTCGCGTTGCGAACACAGCCGATCGCCACGACCGAGTCTGTGTCGCGCAACGCCGCCGCAATGGTCGAGCCATTCGGTGAAGGCAACACGAGACGTGGAACGGCCTGTCCCACAAGCAATCCGGCAGGAGACAGCGACAGCGCCGGTGGCCCGTCAGACTTCGTGGCTTCCAGCCTGCCGACGGCGAGGACCGCATCGTGCTCGGCTGCGAACTCCGCTGCTCGGTCGTCCTTCCACGGATAGGGGAAGACGGTCATCCCGCGGTCCACCGCGATGGTCACCGCTGTGGAGAAGCTGAGCACGTCGACGATCACCGCGACATCGGCGGACAACAATCGAGCACCCACCGGCCCCCAGTCGAACCGTATGTCGAAGTCGTGCTGCCCCAAAACGTCTGTCACTGTGTCAGATCCGATGTAGCTCGTGCTCAGTTCTTCCGGCTCAGGTCGCGCCGCAACGGCAGCTTCTGGAATCCCGCTGAGAGGTATGTCGCAACGGCGCCGACGTAGGAGCTCGGCGTGCAGACCAGCATCGACGACGCTCCCAGGTCACGCAGTGCGAGTCCGCCCGCGTGACAGATGGCCCGGCCGTAACCCTTGCCCCGGTGGTCGCGATGCACACCCATCGGCTCGATAAGTCCGGGTCTACCGGCACCGGCACCCCACACGGTGATCGCTGCGACCGCAGCGCCGTCATCGTCATACCCGACGAGGCTGCGCGCGTCGGCGAAGGCCGCGCTCTCGGCCATGCACTTCCATCCCTCCTCGGTGAACTTGGAGTTCTCGAACGCACCACGTTGCACCGTCGCGCTGTCGGCCGCGTGGTCCAGATCGATCGCCTCGACGCGCAGCGAGGGCTCGGGAAGATCGACCAGGTCGTGCCGCAGCGGCGTCCACTCCTCGTCAAGCTGCCAACCCTCGTCGCGCAGGACGTCCCGCACACGTACGTCGTTCGGGACTTCGACGAAGACCTCACCCTCGCCCAGCACGCCGCGTGCAGGGTCTCCGAGGTCGGCGGCGAGTTGCTCGGCCAGTTCACCGTCCTGCGCAAGCTCGGGTGCCATCGTCAGCCGGATCAGGTCCGGTTCGTCCGCCATACCGACCGCGATGATGCGCCCGTCCCGGAGCCACGTCCGCGTCGCATGCGCTGTGCGATCGGCGCCGAGACGCTGGAACCAACCCAGGTCGCCCGGATGGAACTGCAGAGGCAGATCGTCGCGCTGCCACTCTCGCAGGGCGTCGTTCACCGCGGAAAGTTCGGCGACTTCGGGCGTATGTAGTTCGATTGGCATATGGCGAGCGAACACCGCCATCGAGACGGGCGGCAACCGAATTTCGCGTCGTGCACCCGTCAGTGGTGGCCCTCGCCGACCACGTGGGTCGGGTCGGACCAGAGGGCGCCGGCGGGGTACTCCAGCGCCCGCGATGCTTGCTCGGCGGCCTGCTGACCGAGGAAGCGCTGCACGAGGTGCAACCCGAGATCGAGCCCCGACGTCAGCGCACCGGCCGTGATCAGATCACCGTCATCAACTACTCGCGCGTCGACGAGTTCGCCTACCAATGGCCGGAATTCGTCGTAACAGTTGCGGTTCGTCGTGGCAGATCGACCGGCCAGCAGACCGGCATGGGCCAGCACCATCCCGCCAGCACACACCGACGCGAGCCAGGGCACCCGCGCACGCAACTCGACGAGCCGGGCAGGCAGCTCGCCACGCTGCACCTCTGCCCAGGCGCCCTCGGCGGCGCGATTGAGCCAGCCGCCACCGGGCACCACGATGCCGTCGACGTCCGACTCGTCGCCGAGCACTGTGTCGACCTCGACGCGCACACCGCGCGCCGATCGGACCTGGCCCGATGAACCCGGGCGCGCCAGTTCCACGTCGACACCCGCCACCGCGAGCGGCTCGAACGTGCCGAAGACATCGATCTCGTCGAAGCCGTCGAAAACGGCGATCTGCACCTTCATGAGGCTCCTTCTGATTGCGCGCCATTGAGCGGAATCGTCGCGACCGTCTCGTGCCGCGGGCGACGGTGCGGCCCCTCCCCCAGGTATGACGCGACGAGCTCGATCTGGCCGACCGGCCAACTGTCGCTGTGGAAGGTGTCGAGCACCTGCAGCCAACGCCGTGCATCCATCGGCCGGCGCGGACGCGCGACGCTCAGGTGCCCCACGAACCGCTGACCGTCCGGGGTGGCACCGACCGAGTTCGCCGCGTGCCGGACACCGGTGGCCAGCGGCGTCAGGTCGACGCTCGGACGCAGCCAGAGCACGCGCGCTCCGATCGGGTCGGGAAACGCGCCAGCGCCGCTCAGCGACATACGGAATGCGTTGTGTCGCAGCGCAGTACGTGACAGCGCGTCGATGAGCTCGTCCTCCCGATAGTCCGGGACCGCGGACAGGAAAGCGAGCGTGAGGTGCCACTGCACTGGGTCGATCCAGGTCATGCCGTCACGAGGCGCGAGGAAGTCCGACAGCTGCTCACGCACCTGCTCAGAAGGACGGATCGCGACGAACATCCGGGTCGTTGTCATCGGCGTCAGGTTAATTCAAGAAGGTCTCGATACGCCTCCGCCGCTGCGCTCCCCCGGCACTCGACCCGCATCGAGGAAGCGCAGCACAGCTGCGACGCGTCGGTCGGTGTCGTCGCCGGGCTCCAGGGCGAGCTTGGCGAAGACATTGCGGATGTGCTTGTGCACTGCGTTGTCCGTGATGAAGAGTCGTTTGGCGATCGCTGCGTTGCCGAGGCCCTCCGCCATCACCGAGAGCACTTCCCGCTCGCGAGGACTCAGCATGGCAATCCGGTCGTTCGCTCGCTGACGGGAGAAGAGTTGTGCGACCACCTCCGGGTCGATCGCGGTCCCACCGTCGGCCACGCGGTGCAGCGCGTCCAGGAAGGTCGCCACCCGACCCACGCGTTCCTTCAGCAGGTAGCCGACCCCTCCTGTCCCGTCCGCGAGCAACTCGGTGGCGAAGCTCTGCTCGACATACGCCGAAAGCACCAGCACGGCGAGTCCCGGATGCGCTCGGCGGGCAGCAACGGCAGCACGGATGCCTTCGTCGGTGTGGGTCGGCGGCATACGCACGTCGACGACAGCCACGTCCGGACGGTGCTCGTCGACCGCGGACAACAACTCGTCCGGTCCACCCACGGCGGTCGCCACGTCGAGTCCCTCCCCTTGCAACAGCAGCACCAGGCCCTCACGCAACAGTGCGTCGTCCTCGGCGATCACGACCCGCACGGCAACTCCACCTCCACCACGGTCGGCCCGCCCACCGGACTCGACACGGTCAGGGTCCCATCGTGCGCCTCCGCGCGCCGCGCGATGCCGGCCAGACCGGAGCCGTCGTGCATCACCGCGCCACCGTGTCCGTCGTCTTCCACCCCGACATGCAGCCGGTCGCCGGCCCGACTGACCACGACAGCTGCATGCGTTGCGCCGCTGTGCCGAGCGACGTTGGTCAACGCCTCGGCGACAGTGAAGTAGACGGCCGTCTCGACGGACACCGGTGCCGGACCGGCTGTCACGCTCAGTGTGGCGGGCACCGGGGACTGCGCGACGAGTGCGGACAACGCACCGTCCAGGCCGTCGTTCTCCAACACCGCGGGCAAGATGCTGCGCACGACGGCGCGGAGTTCGGCAAGCGCGGATTCCGCACTCGTCTGGACCCTTTCGAGGATCTCCGCGGCCCGCTGCGGGTCGTGCTCCAGTGCCCGCTGCGCGGCGCCGGCGAGCACCGCCACACTGACCAGCTTGTTCTGGGTGCCGTCGTGCAAGGCCCGCTCGATCCGCCGGAGCTCCAGTGCATGAGCATTCAGTGCAGCAGCGCGAGTAGCCGTCAGCTCGGCCACTCTTGAGGACAGGTCGAGCGACGGATCCGGCGGCAGCCAGCGACGTCCGGGAGCAGTTTGCGCGCGCAACAGGAACGGGCTCAGCGCGACAGCCAAGGCCAGCCAGACGATCCCCATCACCGACGTCATCCATGCGGCAGGCCAGGTGCGCACGGGCACGAAACCGTTGACCACGGTGGCCTCCCCGGACGGCAGCAACCACCACCAGGCGGGCAACGTCACCGACTGCACACCGTTGACGACCAGTTGCAGTGCGATCAGCCCGGTGACGAAGCCGACCAGCGCGTATGCCGCCAGCCACAACAGATCACGACGACTCGTCGGGTCGTCCCGGAGTGATCGCCAGACGGCTCTGGGCCCTGCAGGACGCTCGTCATACGGCAGCTGCACGGCGTGACCGATCGCCCGCAGACGCCGGCGCTCGAGCTCGGCCACCTTGCGCATCAGGCCGAAAACCACTGGTAGCAGAAGGATTCCGACGCCAACGATGCAGAGCACCACCGTCAGCACGACCACGACGAGTGTGCCGAGCGCGAGCAGTGCGATCCCGAAGCCGACCATCAGCCACTTGACCGCGGGCAGCGCGCGGCGCACCGCCCGTGCACCGTCTGCGAGCAGGCTGGGGCGATCCGCGGCTTCGGGCGGACCTGACACCGGTGACCTCCTCCACGTCGCGGCGTGTCCGCGACAAGCTCGACCGTATGTCGAGGAGCCATCCCGGCGCACCTTCTGGACCGGAAGGTACAGCCTGCTGTACCTCCTTTCCGGTAGCTCACCGGATCGCCTCGAGCCGTCGTCGTTCCTAGCGTTGTTGGCATCCGGATTCACCGCGCCACCAACCGAATTGGAGCCACCCATGACTGACCCTTACCGCATCGCTCCAAGTCCGGGTGACGACACCTACGCGTCGTTCCACCCACCCGCCGACGGCACCGGACGCCCCGGTGACGGAGCAGGCGGTGTCACCAGCACGATGCTGTGGATCCTGACCGCCGTCTTCGCCGGACTGAACACGGCGCTCTCGGTCGCCGGGCAGGAGATCGTCGGCAGCGTGTTCGGCGGTCTCGCCGCCGCCTGCCTGGTCGTCCTGCTCGTCCGCTACCTGCGCCGGAGGGACCGATGACCGCCGCGGTGACACGACTGATCGGCCGGACCACGGCCGACCCGAAACAGCTGCCGTCCTCGGACGCCATACGCCTGATCGACGTGACCAAGACCTATTCCTCCGGTGACAGCACCGTCGCCGCACTGCAGTCGGTCTCACTGCGCGTCCCGCGTGGCAGTTTCCTGGCCGTCATGGGCCGGTCCGGCTCCGGCAAGAGCACGCTGCTGCATTGCGCGGCAGGCCTCGACGTGCCGACCACCGGGACCGTGATGATCGGCGACACGACCGTTTCCGGGCTCAACGAGACCCGTCGCACCGTGGTCCGTCGGCAGCACGTCGGGTTCATCTTCCAGTCCTACAACCTCATCCCGTCCCTGACGATCGAGGACAACATCACCCTGCCGCTGCGCCTCGCCGGGACGAAGCCGGACCACAGCTGGCTCGCGACAATCGTCGAGAGGGTCGGGATCAGCGGTCACCTGCGTCGTATGCCGTCCGAGTTGTCCGGCGGTCAGCAGCAACGTGCTGCGATCGCCCGCGCACTCTCCGGCCGGCCTGAAGTGATCTTCGGCGACGAACCGACCGGGGCGCTCGATCTGTCGACCGCCACAGACGTGCTCGAACTCCTGCGTGACCTCGTCAGCGAGTTCGGTCAGACGGTCGTCATGGTCACCCACGACCCATTGGCCGCGTCCTACGCCGACGACACCGTTGTCATGCTCGACGGGCGCATCGACCAGGTGTTGCGCAGCCCCGACGCCGCACAGTTGGCCGCCGTGTTGGGCGGTTACCACCGATGAGACTCTCGCTGCGCCCACGCATCGGCGAAGTCGTCGCGATCGCTTGCGCCGTGCTGGTCGGCGCGGTCCTGGTGACCGCCTGTCTGGTGGTGGCCGAGACCGGACTCCGGTCGCATCTGCCGGCGCAGCGTCTCGCGTCCGCCGATCTGGTGGTCACGGGACGCCAGACAGTGCCGGTCGATGAGGACCTCGACGTCCCGCTGCCGGACAGGGCACCGGTGCGTGCCGACGTGCTCCGTCGTGTCGCTGCGGTTCACGGTGTGGCGTCTGCATCGGCGGACACCACGTTCACTGCGACGCCGCTGACGTCGAGTGGGAAACCGTTGCCGATGAATGACATTCGGCACAACGGGCACTCCTGGGACCCCGTGCTGTTGCCCGCTAAGAGCTTTCGCGGTAGCCAGCCCCACGGGCCGCGGCAGGTTGCGCTGTCCGCAGACCAGGCATCGGCCGTCGACGCGCACCTGGGCGATCCCGTCCGCGTGGTGCTCGACGGGCGCACGCGGAGCATGACGCTCACCTCCATCGTCGACAGCTCCGTGCCCGGCCTGTATGTCGACCGCGCGACCGCTCAGGCGCTGACCCATCGGCCGGGCACGGTCGACCTCATTGCTGTCCGTGTGGACCAGGGCGTGTCCGCGTCGGCGGTCGCTGACCGGGTCCGCGCCACGCTGCACGGGACCGGTCTCGTCGTGACGACCGGCGATGCACGCGGTGATGTCGAGGATCCCGCGGCCGCAGCCGGCAGCGGTGATCTGATCACCTTCACAGGCTCTGCTGGTGGCGTGATTGTGGTGCTGGTCGGATTCCTCGTCGCCGGAGCCGTCACGATCTCGGTCACCAACCGGGCCCGCGAGCTCGCACTTCTCCGCGCCGTCGGAGCGACACCTCGGCAGGTGCGTGCCCTGGTCGCCCGGCAGTCGAACCGCACTGCGCTGAAGGCGATCCCGGTCGGGGTGCTCGTCGGCTACCTGCTGGCGAAGCCGTTGCTGAACCTGCTCGCGGACCACAATGTCGTGTCCGGCGAGTTGCCGGTCACGTGGAGTCCGGTGCCGGGCGTCATCACCGCGCTCCTGCTGCTCGGAGTGGTCGGAGGTGCCTCGCGGATCTCGTCCTGGCACATCTCCCGTGCACCCGCGACACAGGCGGTGGCTGACACCGACACCGAGCCGGCGTCCGGTGGGGTGCTGCGGACCCGCATCGGCGCCGCCCTGCTCGTTCTCCCGTTGGCCGCCTCGCTGGTCCCGCTGTTCGTGCGCAACGACATCGCCCTGATCAGTGCGTCGTCGGGGATCCTGCTGGCGATGATCGGTCTGTCGATGGCCGCACCCGCGGCGGTCCGGTGGTTGGGACGGCGCGCGTCGCGACGGTTCGGCGCGCGTGGTGGGTCCACCCCGACCTGGTTGGCCGCCAACAACACCAGCGCCTACGCACTGCGCACCGGTGGAGCGCTCTCGGTGCTCGCACTGGCCGTCGCGCTGACCATGGCCCAGCTGTTCACCGGAAGCACCATCGCGGCCGCAGTGCAGCACGACCATGCAGCGGCGGCGCGAGCCACCGCCGTGGTCACGGCCGACGGAGCCGGCGGGGTGACTCCGCGGACGCTGGCAACGGTCCGGCACACACCCGGTGTGCGCGCTGCGGTGCCGATGTCCGAAACCACGGTCGTGCTGACCTCGACCAGCGACGGCGAGCGGCAGGCGGAGGCGTTCCCGGCCACGGCGCTGGGTCACGGGGCGTCCGCAACCTTGGACCTGCAGGTCACGCACGGGGATATCGATCGACTGTCCGGCAACACTGCCGCGCTCGACTCCTTCACCGCAGCGACCAAGGGGATCGGCATCGGCGACCGTTTCACCGCGACCCTCGCGGACGGCTCGGTCGTGCATCCGACGCTGGTGGCGACATACGGACGGAGTTTCGGCTTCGGCAAGGTGGTCCTCTCGACGGACCTGCTGGCGGCGCACGGCCGGTCACTGTTCGACAGTGTGCTGGTCGTCCCCGCACCTGGCGCGTCCGACGTGGTGCAGCAGTTGCGCACCGCTGTCCGTGGTGTGCCCGGCGCCGAGGTGCAGGCGAGGTCCCTCCCCGCGTCCGTTGTCAGCACCGCGGACCCGACAGCCGGTGTCAGCTTGCTGATCACGCTGGTGCTGCTCGGCTACGTGTTGCTGGGGGTCGCGAACAGGCTCGTCGCCACGACCGCTCGTCGGCGGAGGGAATGGGCGACGTTGCGGGCCATCGGTATGGCGCCCGCGCAGGTCATCCGGATGGTGCGCGCCGAGACCGCTCTCGTCGCGGTCGGCGCGGTGGTGGCAGGGCTCGGCATCTCACTGATCCCCATGACATTGATCAGCATCGGACTTGTGGGCAAGCCCTGGCCTCAGGGCCCGCTGCTGCCGGTGGTGCTCGTCTGCATCGTGGTCGCGGCGACGGCATACGGCGCCACGATGATCACGACGCGCCGCACGTTGCGGGGCAGCGTGACGTGACACAGCACGCGTCGGCCGGGACCGCCACGGCGGGCACCGGCCGACGCACGGCTACCCGATGTATGCCGCAAGGTGCGTGCCGGTCAAGGTCGACTTCGCAGCCACCAGATCCGACGGTGTGCCTTCGAAAACGACTCTGCCGCCGTCGTGTCCGGCTCCCGGGCCGAGGTCGATGATCCAGTCGGCATGGGCCATGACGGCCTGATGGTGCTCGATGACGATGACCGACTTCCCCGCGTCGACAAGCCGGTCGAGCAACCCGAGCAACTGCTCGACATCCGCGAGGTGGAGGCCGACCGTGGGCTCGTCGAGCACGTAGATCTCCGCCTTCTCCCCCATCTGCGCGGCCAGCTTCAGCCGTTGTCGCTCTCCCCCGGACAACGTCGTCAACGGCTGACCGACCGTGATGTAGCCGAGTCCGACGTCAACGAGCCGCCGCAGGATCTTGTGCGCCGCGGGCACCCGGCCGTCACCGTTCGCGAAGAACGCCTCGGCCTCGGACACCTGCATGCCCAGCACTTCGCTGATGCCCTTGCCGCCGAAGGTGTGCTCGAGCACCTCCGGCTGGAAGCGCTTCCCCTCGCACACGTCGCACGTCGTCACGACTCCCGCCATCATCGCCAGATCGGTGTAGATGACGCCGGCGCCGTTGCAATTGGGACATGCTCCGTCCGAATTTGCACTGAACAGAACGGGTTTGACGCCATTCGCCTTGGCGAAGGCCTTGCGGATCGGCTCCAGCATCCCGGTGTATGTCGCCGGGTTGCTCCTGCGAGAGCCGCGGATCGCCGTCTGGTCCACGGTGACCACGCCGTCGCGGCGCGCGACCGAACCATGGATCAGCGAACTCTTCCCGGACCCGGCCACGCCGGTGACGACGCACAGCACACCGAGCGGGATGTCCACGTCGACGTCCTGCAGGTTGTGCAACGACGCACCGCGAACCTCGAGCGCGCCGTCAGCCGGCCGGACCGCATCCTTGAGCGAGACCTTGTCGTGCAGGTGTCGTCCGGTGCGGGTGTCCGCAGACCGCAGCTGCTCGACCGTCCCCTCGAAGACGATCTCGCCACCGTCGACGCCGGCACCCGGCCCGAGATCGACGACGTGGTCGGCGATCCCGATCATCTCGGGCTTGTGCTCGACGAGGAGCACGGTGTTGCCCTTGTCACGCAGTTGCAGGAGCAGCTCGTTCATCCGCTCGATGTCGTGCGGGTGCAGGCCGATCGACGGCTCGTCGAAGACGTAGGTCACGTCGGTCAGTGAGGACCCCAGGTGCCGAATCATCTTGGTCCGCTGTGCTTCTCCGCCGGAGAGCGAACCGGACGGTCTGTCGAGACTGAGATAGCCCAGGCCGATCTGCACGAACGAGTCGAGAGTGGATCGAAGCCCGTCCAGCAAGGGCTGGACGGACGAGTCGCGGACGCCGTGCATCCACTCGGCCAGGTCGCTGATCTGCATGGCGGCCGCGTCGGCGATGCTGATGCCACCGATCTTTGAGGACCGGGCAGCTTCGTTGAGCCGGGTGCCGTGACACTCGGGGCAGACAGCGAAGGTGATCGCGCGATCGACGAACCTGCGGATGTGCGGCTGCATCGCCTCACGGTCCTTGGACAGGAACGACTTGCGAATGCGCGGGATGAGCCCTTCGTAGTTGACGTTGATCCCGTCGATCTTGATCTTGGTCGACTCCTTGTGGAGCAGTGCGTCCAGCTCACGCTTGGTGAACTTCGCGATCGGCTTGTCGGGGTCGAAGAAGCCGCAGCCCAGGAAGATCCGGCCGTACCAGCCGTCCATGCTGTAACCCGGGATGGTCAGCGCGCCCTCGCGCAGCGACTTGGTGTCGTCATACAGGGCGGTGAGGTCGAAGTCGGTCACCGAACCACGGCCCTCGCAGCGCGGACACATGCCGCCGACCACACTGAACGTGCGCACTTCCTTGGTCGTCCGACCGGCCTTCTCGACGGTCACCGCGCCGCCGCCGCTCATCGAGGCGACGTTGAAGGAGAACGCGCGTGCCGGGCCGATGTGCGGCTTTCCGAGGCGGCTGAACAGGATTCGCAACATGGCCAGCGCATCGGTGGCGGTGCCGACGGTGGACCGTGGGTCGGCGCCGAGCCGCTCCTGATCGACGATGATCGCCGTGGTCAGCCCACCGAGAACGTCGACATCGGGACGGGCGAGCGTCGGCATGAATCCCTGGACGAAAGTGCTGTAGGTCTCGTTGATCTGTCGCTGCGACTCGGCCGCGATCGTGTCGAAGACCAGCGAGCTCTTGCCGGAGCCAGACACTCCGGTGAACGCCGTGACCCGGCGCTTCGGCAGGTGGACGGAGACGTCGCGCAGGTTGTTCTCTCGGGCACCGACGACATGTAGGACGTCGTGGGCATCGGCAGCGGGCGATGTGGTCGCAGGCATGTCGTGAAATCTACGTCAGGAGGTCAGCCTCGCGGGGCGGTGAAGCTGACATCCGCGGTGTTCACGGTGGCGGCGAACTTGCCCGGACCACTCTGGAACCTCCAGTAGAGGTTGGTGTGCGAGATGACCAGCTCGGGGCTCGGTGCACCGTATGCCGACAGGTCCTCGGTGGTGTGCGCGTCCCCGACGAGTGTCACGTCGTAGCCACGCGCGAAAGCACCGTGGATCGTCGACCGGACGCACATGTCTGTCGCCGCGCCGGCGACCACCAGGTGCCCGATGCGCGACGCAGCCAACACGTCCTCCAGATCGGTGCCTTCGAACGAGTCACCAAAGGACTTCTCGACCAGCTGCTCCGAGTCATCACGTGACAGCTCAGCCACCAATTGCCAGTCAGCAGAACCCTGTTCGAGCTGATCATCGTGGTGTTGCACCCAGATCACCGGCACTTGCTCGGCTCTGGCCCGGTCGACCAGCGACTTCACGTTGTTGACGACGTCGTCCCGTCGGTGCGCGCTGGCGAGGACTCCTTGCTGCACGTCGATCACGAGCAACGCGGTCTGCGGGCGGTCGGTCAGTGCGGTCATGGCGGCTCCTTGATCGGTTGTCTCGACGTTAGTGGCGAGGTGTGACAGGACGGTGGGTGCTTGGTGGTCTCGATACGTCGCTCGCCGAGCGGCTCGCGCCTACTCGACCACCTCCTCCGAGCAGCCGGTCGCGAAACCCCATCACGGCAGATCGGCTCGCTAGCGTGCAAGGACATCCACATCGACCGGATCAGGGCCGGTCACACGTCTGGAGGAATCATGCGAGCACGACCCATCGTCGGCTGCGTCGCCGCTGCCACCGCACTGCTCGTCGCGGGCGGGAGCGCTTCGGCGACCGGCAACGCAGTCGGTGCACCGGGAGCGGGCGACCCCTACTACCCGATGGACGGCAACGGCGGTTACGACGTCAGCCACTACGACGTCGGCATCGACTACACGCCATCGACGAAGATGCTCATCGGTGACACGACCGTCACCGCCACCACGACACAGAAGCTCGACCAGTTCGACCTGGATTTCTATGGTTTCCAGATCGATTCGATCACGGTGAACGGTGAGTCGGCCACCTGGAAGCGATCCGACCAGCACGAGCTCGTCATCACCCCGGCATCCCGTGTCGCCAAGAAGACGACCATGAAGGTGCGGGTCAAATATCACGGCGAGCCCAAGCCGACGTCGGGCCTGGACGACTACTCCGGCTGGAACTACTCCTCCACCGGCGGCGCGTTCGCCGCCAACGAGCCGCACTCCGCCGCGAGCTGGTATCCCGTCAACGACACCACGCGCGACAAGGCCACCTTCACGCTCAACGCGACGGTGCCCAAGGCCTACAGCGTGATCAGCAATGGCGAGCAGACCGGTAAGAAGACCGTGGGTGACAAGACCACTTACACGTGGACCGAGAAGGACCCGATCATCGGTTACCTCACGACGGTCGCCATCGACAAGTTCACCTATCTGAAGCAGACCACCAAGGACGGGATCCCACTGGTCTCCGCGTTCGCGCCCGGCGCCGAGGACAAGGAGCAGATCGAGAAGCAGCTGCCCGCGATCATCGAGTTGCTGGAGCACTACTTCGGGCCCTACCCGCAGTCCTCCGGCGGCGGGATCTACGTCGCCGATCAGATCGGCTTCTCCCTGGAGACGCAGGACCGGCCGACGTATGCCGCCTGGGCCGACCTGCCCACCGTCGTCCACGAGAACGGCCACCAGTGGTGGGGTGACTCGATGTCGGTCGACACCTGGCGCGACGTCTGCATGAACGAATGCTTCGCGTCATACGGCGAGTGGCTCTGGGAGCAGGACAAGGAGGACGTGAACCTGGACGACAAGTACAGCGCGCAGATGGCCTACTACGGCGACAACGAGCGGTTCTGGTCAAACCCGTTGTGGGACATGGGCGCCGGCAACGAGTTCAGCAACTCCTACACCCGCGGGCCGCTCTTCCTGCAGGCGCTGCGGGCCTACATCGGCGACAAGCCGTTCTTCCAGGTGCTGCGCACCTATTCGCAGTTGCACCGCGGCGGGAACACCTCGATGCAGGACTTCGAGAAGTACGTCCAGCGGCACGCGACCCGCAACGTGCACGGCTTCTTCCAGGCGTGGGTCTATGGCACGACGCGGCCGGCGGACAAGTACATCTGGTTCGGCCCGTTCCACAAGCCGGCCGCCAAGGCACGGACGACTGCCCCGAAGCCGCTCGTTCAGTCGCAACACACGCGCTGAGCCGAGGTCCGCTCCGATTCGTCCCTCACCCCGGACGCTCGCCGGGGTGAGGGAGAATCGTGCCCATGCAGTGCGACTACTTCGACGCCCAGGAGTGCCGGTCGTGCACCCTCATGGGTCAGCCGTATGCCGCACAACTGCAGTCGCTCCAGGCGTATGTCGCAACGGCCCTCCACGATCGATTTCCCGAAACCTCCTGGGACGACCCGGGATTCGGTGCTGAGTCGCACTTCCGCAACAAAGCCAAGCTCGTCGTTGGTGGCACGCGCACTGCGCCGACCTTCGGCATCCTCGACGCCGGTGGGCGAGGCGTCGACCTGCGCGACTGCGGACTGCACGAACCCGGCCTGCACCGCACCATCACCGGACTGGCCGACTTCATCACCGACTTGGGGTTAACGCCGTACGACGTCCCGCGACGCTCCGGTGAGCTCAAGCACCTGATCGTGACGCACTCGCCCGCCGGCGAGTCGATGGTGCGCTTCGTGCTGCGCTCCCCCGGGCAACTCGGCCGCCTCGAGCGCGCGCTGCCCGGGTTGCAGGAAGCGGTGCCCGGTGTGCGCGTCGTCTCGGCCAACCTGCTGCCCGAGCACAAGGCGGCACTCGAAGGCGACGAGGAGATCATCCTCACCGAGGACGACTCGCTGCCGATGCGGGTCAACGAGGTCACGCTGCACCTGCGGCCGCGCAGCTTCTTCCAGACCAACACGGCCGTGGCGTCCCAGCTCTATCGGCAAGCGCAGCAATGGATCTCGCAGGTCGCGCCGGCATCGGTGCTCGACCTCTTCTGCGGGGTCGGCGGGTTCGCGCTGCATGCGGCGACGAGTGGTTTCGATACGTCCCCCGCCGCTTCGCTCCCCCGGCATACTCAACCTGCATTCGTTCGCGGGGTCGAGATCTCCGCCGATGCCGTCGCCAGCGCCACCCGGAGTGCGGCCGCGATCGCGCGGGCCGGGTCCGACATACGGTTCGAGACTGGCGATGCGACAACCGTCCTCGGTGCCGCGGGCGTGGTTTCGAGACGCTCCTCCGCTTCGCTCCCCCGCTCCTCAACCACCTTGGAAGGCCGCTCCTCCGCTTCGCTCCCCCGCTCCTCAACCACCTTGGAAAATCGCTCCGCCACTCCTCAAGCACCTCCGGCGGATCTGGTCATCGTCAACCCTCCGCGGCGGGGCATCGGTGCACTGGCCGAGCAGCTGGAGCAGTCCGGCACGCGCCACGTCCTCTACTCCAGTTGCAACGTGACCAGTCTCGCCAAGGACCTCGCGGCAATGCCGTCGTTCGCGGTCAGCCGGGCGCGCCTGTTCGACATGTTCCCGCAGACGCAGCACCACGAGGTCCTGCTGCTGCTCGAGCGCTGACTCATCGACATAATGAGTCGCGACATGCCTGATAAGACACCCGTGCCCAAGATGCCCCGCGAGGTCTGGGTGCTGGTGTCGGCCGGATTCGTCATCGCCCTCGGATATGGCGTCGTCGCGCCGGCCCTGCCGGAGTTCGCGCGCAGCTTCAACGTCGGCGTGACTGCGGCATCGGCGATCGTGTCGGCCTTCGCCGTCATGCGACTGCTCTTCGCGCCGAGCACCGGACGGCTGGTCACCAAATTCGGTGAGCGGCCGATGTATCTGCTCGGACTGTTGATCGTGGCGATCTCGACACTCGCTTCAGCCTTCGCCCAAACCTACTGGCAACTCATGCTTTTCAGAGGGCTGGGCGGCATCGGCTCGGTGATGTTCTCGGTGTCCGCCATGGGCCTGATGATCCGGATCTCACCGCCCGCCATACGTGGGCGCGTGTCCGGCCTCTACTCCTCGAGTTTCGTGTTGGGCAGCATCTCCGGTCCGCTGCTCGGCGGAGCGCTTGTCGGGTACGGGCTGCGGGTGCCGTTCGTTGTGTATGCCGTGGCGCTCTTCGTCGCGATCGCCGTGGTGCACGTGCAGTTGCGCAACAGCGAGCTGGCCATCATCGACACCTCCGACCCTGCGGACACCATGCCGCTGTCATCGGCGCTGCGGATCGGTGCCTACCGGTCCGCCGTCACGACGGCCGCCATCTTCGGCTGGGTCTATGCAATGCGGGTATCGCTGGTCCCGCTCTACTTCGCCATCGTGCTGGAGCAACCGGACGGTGTGGCGGGCCTGGCACTTGCGGCATACGCCTGCGGCGACGTCCTCGCGATGATCCCGTCCGGGCGGCTGTCGGACAACATCGGACGCCGGCCGCTGATCATCACGGGGATGCTCATCCTCACCGTTGCGACACTCGCCCTGGCCCTGACGGACACCGTCGCTGCAGCGTTCATCTCGACGTTCGTCGCAGGCATCGGCACGGGCATGGTCAGCCCCGCACAGCAGGCGGCGTTGGCCGACGTGATGTTCGGCCACGGGCGCGGCGGGCCGGTCCTGGTCACCTATCAGATGAGCCAGGACTGCGGCACGGTGGTCGGACCGATCATCGCCGGATTCCTCGCCCAGGAATGGGGATTCCCGACGGCGTTCACCGCGACCGCGATCCTCGCCGCGTGTGCCGCGGCGGCCTGGATCGTGGTGCGCGACACCAGTGGCATCCGCGCACCACAACCCGCCGACTGACCGGACCGGCGTCGGTGCGGTCAGTGCCGGCGCAGTCGCCGGAAGAGCGCACCGAGCACGGCCACACCGGCGAGACCGGCAAGCAGTTGCTTCCAGTAGGCCTTGGCCAGCACCGGGACGACAGCCGCGCCGAGGTCCAGGGCATCGTCGGACTGTCCCGTGGACGCCGACGAGCTGCCCGCCGAGCGAGTCGCTGAGCTGCTGGTCGGGTCGGGAATCTCGCCGACCTTGCGCTCCGCTGCACCGGTCGAAGCAGTCGATCTGGTCGAGCCAGTCGACTGCGCGGCAGCGGCTGCCGCCGGGACAGCGGCAGCATCGGAGCTGCCCTGCTCCACCCCGGGGGTCTGCGGTGTCGCAGCCGGAGTCGCGGAAGCAGCGTCCTTGGTGTCCGCGGCCGGCGCCGTCTCGGTCCCGCCGCCGGAGCCGACCTTGCCCTGCAGACAGTCGACGAACTGCCCCAGCAGCTTGTCGGACACGTCCTGGATGACGCCGCGTCCGAACTGCGCCGGTTTGCCGGTGATCGCCAAGTCAGTGACGACGTCGACCTTGGTCCCGCCGTCCTGCTCGGTCATCGTCGCCGTGACCAGGGCGCCCGCGGTGCCGTTGCCGCGCTTGTCCTTGCCCTTGGCGTCGATCACCATCTTGTGCGCCGCCTCGTCGCGCTCGGTGAACGTGCCGGTCCCCTTGTAGACCAACGCGATCGGCCCCAGCTTGACCTTGACGGTGCCCTTGAAGGTGTCACCGTCGGCCTCGGTGATCTGGGCGCCCGGGAAGCACTCCGCGACCGACTCGATGTCCTGGAACGCCGCCCACGTCTCGTCGACGCCGGCCGGCACTGTGAACGAATGTTTCAGATCCATGTGGTCATCCTGCCGCAGCCGTGAGGATGGCGCGACGGGTCAGCACCTCGGCGAGGTGCTTGCGGTAGTCGCCGTCGCCATTGAGGTCGGACGGTGGGTTGGTGCCATCGGCGACAGCAACCACTGCTGCCCGTACGGCGTCCTCGGTCGCCGGCTGTCCCTGCAACGCCTGCTCGACCGCGGTGGCGCGGAGGGGCGTCGACCCCATGTTGGTCAACGCGACCCGCGCCTCGGCGATGCTGTCGCCGTCGGTGCGGACGGCTGCCGCGACAGCCACGATCGACCACTGCTGGGCGATGCGCACGAACTTCTCGTAGTGCCCTCCCCAGCCGGTGTGCTTCGGGATCCGCACTTCGGTCAACAACTCGTCCTCACCGATCGCCGTCTCGAAGAGGTCGACGAAGAAGTCGGACGCCTCGACGGTGCGGGTGCTGCCGCCCTGACCCGCGATGACGAACTGAGCGCCGAGTGCCAGCGCCGGCGCACCGACGTCCCCGGCTGGATCGGCGTGCGCCAGGGCACCACCGAAGGTGCCGAGGTTGCGCACCTGGGCATCGGCCACGGTCGCGACCGCCTTGCCGACCAGCGCGGCGTGCTGGGCGACGAGCGGATCGTTCGCCACGGCGGTGTGCGTCGTCATCGCTCCGATGACCAACGAGTCTCCGTCCTCGCGGACACCGCGCAACCCGTCGATCCTGCCGAGGTCGATCACGAATTCCGGTGCGTTCAGCCGCAATCGGAGCACCGGAAGCAACGACTGGCCACCGGCGATGATCTTCGCGTCGTCACCGTGCTCGGCCAGCAGCGCGAGTGCCTCGTCGACACTGGCCGGTGCCGCGTAGTCGAATGCTGCGGGAATCATCGGCCCGCTCCTTCCGTCTGAGAGCCGGTATCGCCGGCCCGACCGGCCGCGATGGCTGCATAGACCCGTGCCGGGGAGCACGGCATGATGATGTCCTTGACGCCGAACTGGCGCACGGCGTCCAGCACCGCATTGACCACCGCCGGGGTCGAGGCGATCGTGCCCGCCTCACCGACTCCCTTGGTGCCCAACGTGTTCGTCGTCGCCGGGGTCGACGCATGATGCGCGTCGAAGCTGATCAGGTCGGCCGCGCTCGGCATCAGGTAGTCGACGAACGAACCAGAGACCAACGTCCCCTGCTCGTCATAGACCGCGTCCTCGTAGAGGGCCTGTGCGATGCCCTGTGCGAGGCCGCCGTGCACCTGCCCCTCGACGATCAGCGGATTGACGATGTTGCCGACGTCGTCGACGCAGGTGTATTTGCGCAAGGTCACCTGGCCCGTCTCGGTGTCGACCTCGGCCGCGCACAGATGCGTGCCGTGCGGGTAGTTGAAGTTCACCGGGTCGAAGGTGGCCTCCGCGTCGATCGAGGGCTCCATCCCGTCCGGCAGGTTGTGAGCGGTGAACACCGCGCCCGCCACGTCCTGGATGGACACTCCCGCGTCGGTGCCGCGGACGGTGAATTTCCCTGCTGCGAAGTCGATGTCGTCGACCGACGCCTCGAGCAGGTGAGCCGCCACCGGCTTGGCCTTCTCCACCACCTTGTCGGCGGCCTTCACGATCGCTTCGCCGCCGACTACGAGTGACCGGGACCCGTAGGTGTCCAGTCCCTTGACGGACACCTGCGTGTCGCCGTGCAGGATCTCGACGTCCTCGAACGGGATGCCCAGCCGGTCCGAGACGATCTGGCTGAATGCCGTCTCGTGGCCCTGCCCGTGTGCGCTGGTGCCCGTGGCTACCTCGACCTTGCCGGTCGCCAACATCCGCACGGATGCGTGCTCCCAACCGCCGGCGCCGTAGTCGAGCGAGCCGAGCACGCGTGACGGCGCGAGGCCGCACATCTCGGTGAATGTCGAAACCCCGATGCCGAGCTGCACCGGATCACCCGACTCCCGGCGCCGAGCCTGCTCGGCGCGCAGTTCGTCATACCCGAAGAACTTCTTGGCGGTCTCGGTCGCGGCTTCGTAGTTGCCGGAGTCGTATTCGAGCCCGGCGACAGTGGTGAACGGGAACTCCTCGTGCTTGATCCAGTTCTTCTCGCGCACCTCCAGCGGGTCCATGCCCAGCTCGTTCGCGAGCTCGCTCATCAGCCGCTCGATCGCGAAGGTCGCCTCCGGTCGGCCCGCGCCGCGGTAGGCGTCGGTCCACGTGGTGTTGGTGAACACCGTCTGGCAGGCGAAGTGGTATGCCGGGAACTTGTAGATCGCGTTGTACATGAACGCACCAAGGACGGGGATCCCGCCGCCCACCAGGGCGACGTAGGAACCGAGGCCGGCGGTGAGTTCGACCTTCAGGCCGGTGACCCGGCCGTCCTTGGTCGCAGCCAACGTGAGCTTCTGCCACTGGTCTCGCCCGTGGTGTCCGGCCACCATCGACTCCGAACGGGTCTCGGTGTATTTGACCGGCTTGTGCAGCTGACGCGCGATCCACCAGGCCAGCCACTCCTCCGGGGTGACCTGCAGCTTGCCGCCGAACCCGCCTCCTACGTCGGGGGCGATGACCCGGATCTTGGACTCCGGGACACCGGTCGTGGCAGCCAGTGCGAACCGCACGATGTGCGGCACCTGCGTCGCCGACCACATCGTCAGCTGCTCACCGGTCGGGTCGACGACCACCGAGCGCGGCTCCATGAATGCTGGGATCAGCCGGTTCTCGCGGAACTCACGCTCGATGACGACACCGTCGGCGCGCGCCGCGTTGATCGCCTCCTCGACGTCGCCGCCCGTGCCGGCCTCCTTCGAGTCGTAGACCCACAGGGCGGATTTGTTGGTGCCGAGGTCGGGGTGCGAGAGCACCTTGTCCTCGGCTGCTTCCTTCAGGTCGATCACCGCAGGGAGTTCGACGTAGTCGACATCGACGAGCTCGGCGGCGTCCCGTGCGGCGGCCGCGCTGCGAGCCACCACGACGGCCACGATCTCGCCCGCGAAGCTGACCCGGTCGGCCGGCAGCACCGCGTGCACCGGGGTCTTCTGGTCCGGGGTGATCGGCCACGCGTTGATGAGCGCTCCGGCGGACTCGTCGAGGTCGGCGGCGGTGTAGACCGCCACGACATTCGTCGCTGCCTTCGCCTCGTCGGTGTCGATGGACGTGATCGTCGCGTGTGCGAACGGACTGCGCACCATCGCCAGATACAGCATGCCGGGTAGCACGATGTTGTCGGTGTAGCGGCTGCTGCCGGTGATCAGCCGGCGGTCCTCCTTTCGGCGCCTGTCCTTGCCGATCTCGGCAGCGGGACGGTCGTCGGTGACAGTCATTGCTGCGCTCCCTTCCCCGCTGCCGCCGCGGTCTGCACCGCGCGGACGATGTTGTGGTAGCCGGTGCACCGGCACAGGTTGCCCTCCAGCCCCTCGCGGATCTCGTCCTCGCTGGGGTCGGGGTTCTCGTTGAGCAGGTCGACCGAGCGCATGATCATGCCCGGCGTGCAGTAGCCGCACTGCAACGCGTGGCACTCGTGGAAGGCGGCCTGCACCGGGTGCAGTTCACCGCCGTCGTATGTCGCCGCCAGCCCTTCGATGGTGGTGACTTCGGCACCGTCCGCCTGCACCGCGAGCATGTTGCACGACTTCACGGCGTGCCCGTTGACATGCACCGTGCACGCGCCGCAGTTGCTCGTGTCGCAACCGATGAGTGTGCCTGTCTTTCCTAGCTTTTCGCGCAGGAACTGCACGAGCAACATCCGTGGCTCGACGTCGTCGGAGACCTTGCCTCCGTCGACGGTGAGTTCGATCTTCGTCATGTTCGGCACCCTTCGACGTGCAGAGATGTGGCGTCCGTCACAACCTACGTCCGGGGTGGTTGGCCGAAGGTTGGCCCACGGAGGTGCCGAGCCCTACCAAGGTGGCCGAGCCTGTCGAGCCAAGATGGCCGAGCCTGTCGAGGTCGTGGTTTCGACAAGCTCAACCAGCTTCGGCGATCAGCGGCGCGCGGCGGCCAGACGGCCGCGCAGCAACGGCACGGCGCGGTGGGTGTCGTTGCCCAGCCGCTGCAGACACGTCTCGAGAACCTCGGCGTCATACGGCGCGATCTCGCTGTAGCCGAGCACGGCGTCGGGGTCGGGATCGGCGAGCAACGCCTCCCGGATGGCGACCGCGACGACCTCACCGAGCTCCATCAACTCGGGAGAGTTCGTGCCCGGCATCAGGTCGCCGCCGTATGCCGTGACCGCCGCCAGCACCTGCCCCTGTCGGATGCGGTCGAGAACCTCATCCACGTCGACGGTGACCGGCAGTGTCAACCGGTATGGACGGGACAGCACCGCACCGCCGAGGGTCGAACGCAGGTGGGAGACCTCGGCTTTCAGCGTCGAGGCGCTCACGTGGGAGTCGCCGTAGACCATCGCGTGCAGCCGCTCGAGCGACAAGCCCTCCGGGTGCATCGCCAGCAGTGCGAGGATCTCGGTCTGGCGCCGCGTGAGCAGCAGTCGCTGACCGTCCAACCGGGCTTCCGCGGCACCCAGCAAGGTCAGCACGAGCCCTTGGTCGCACCTCGCCGGACCGTGCCGCGGATGCTGCCGGGTGTCGGGCATCGCGCTCTCGATCATCTGCGCCATCAACCGTGCCGTGGCCAGGCCGATCGGGTGCGCGCGGTCCCAGGTGGTCGACAGGTCGATGACCCCGAGTCGCTCACCGGTCACCGGGTCGTGCACCGGCGCCGCCCAGCACACCCAGTTGTGCACGATCGGTGAGAAGTGCTCGGCCGAGAAGACCGTCGCCGGTGCGTCCAGTCGCCCGGCCAGGTCCAGTGCGTTGGTGCCGACACTGGCGTCGTCCCACCGGCCGCCGGCGACGAAGTTGACCGTCTCGGCCTTGCGCCGCATGACGCGGCCGCCATAGGTCCACAGGATCCGGGTCTGGGTGTCGGTGACCGCGAGGACCAGGTCGCCGTCCTCGGCGCTCAACCGCAGTTCGTCCTGCACTGCGGCGACCGCGGCCTGCAGCGGCGAGCCCTGCCAGAAGGCTGCGGTGTCGTCCTCGTCGGCGAGTGGCGCGCCGGTCACGTCCAGTGCGGAGCCGCACGCGGATCGTCGCCAGCTGGACAGGATCTCCGGACGCACCAGCACCGCGTCGTCGCCTTCTTGGACGAACGTCGTCCAGGCACGCACGGCGTCGAGCCGGCGATCGCGCAACGAAGCTGCAGGGTGGTCCATGGCGCCTCCGGAGTACTCCTCCTCACAGTAACCCGGACGTCGGCGGAATCAGGCGTGAATCCGGCCTTCCAGCTCGCCGAGCCGGCTGCCGCTGCCACCCCACTGGCGGGCGATGATCTCCGCGGCGATGCTGATCGCGGTCTCCTCGGGAGTGCGTGCGCCCAGGTCGAGGCCGAGCGGACTGTGCAGCCGGGCGAGCTTCTCCTCCGGCACCCCGATCTCACGCAGTCTGGTCAGGCGGTCCTCGTGCGTCCGTCGCGAACCCATCGCGCCGATGTAGGCGACCTCGGGGGCCTGCAGTGCGACCTCCAGCAGCGGCACGTCGAATTTGTGGTCGTGAGTGAGCACGGTGATGACGGTGCGGGCGTCGATGTGGCCCTGCTCGATCTCGGTACCCAGGTAGCGGTGCGGCCAGTCGACGACGACCTCGTCGGCGTCGGGGAAACGCGTCTTGGTCGCAAAGACCGGACGCGCATCGCAGACCGTGACGCGATAGCCGAGGAACGAGCCGACCTTCGCCACCGCAGCAGCGAAGTCGATCGCCCCGAAGACCAGCATCCGCGGCGGCGGGGCGAACGCCGACACGAAGACCCGCATCCCGTCGTCGAGGCGTTGCCCGTCCGGGCCGTAGGTCAGGGTCGCGCTGCGGCCGCTGGCCAGCAGACCGGCGCCGTCGTCGGCGACCGCGGAGTTCGCCCGGTCGCTGCCGAGATCGCCGACCGCGTCCTGGCCGGGTCGCAATACGAGGCGCCGCCCGACCCACGCGGAGTCCGGATGATCGACCACCGTCGCGACGGCGACCGGCCGCTCGTGCGCGATGTCGTCCGCGACGGACGCGAGCTCCGGGAAGGTCTGTTTGTCGATCTTCTCGACATACACATCGAGTATGCCGCCGCAGGTGAGTCCGACGGCGAAGGCATCGTCGTCGGAGACGCCATACCGTTGCAGCACAGGGGTGCCCGACTCCACGACCTCGCCGGCGAGCTCGTAGACGGCGCCCTCGACGCAGCCGCCGGACACCGACCCGACCGCTTCACCGCCCGGCCCGACGAGCATCGACGCGCCCGGTGGTCGCGGTGCGGACCGGAAGGTCGCGACCACCGTGCCGACGCCCACGGTCTCGCCCTTGTCGTACCACTGCATGAGCTCGGTCAGCACTTCACGCACTGGCGACCACCTCCAACACCTGCTCGAACGAACGCAGTGAGTGCCCGGCGACGAAGTCGTCGCAGTGCGGCAACACGGCGACGATGCCCTGCTGCACCGGCTCGTAGCCGTCCTTCCCGCGGTGCGGATTGACCCACACCACCCGGTGCGCCAGACGGCCGAGTCGGGCCATCTGCTCGCCGAGCAGTTGCGCGTCACCTCGCTCCCAACCGTCACTGAAGACAACGACGACGGCGCCCCGAGCCATTCCCCGAGCACCCCAGCGGTCCAGGAACGCCTCGAGGGTCTCCCCCAGTCTGGTGCCGCCGGCCCAGTCGGGCACTTCGTCACCCGCACGCACCAACGCCCGGTCCGGGTCGGCTGCGTGCAACGCCGTGGTGATCCGGGTCAGCCGGGTGCCCAGAGTGAATGCTTCGACCGGAGAGGCACTGTGCACCAGCGTGTGTGCAAGACGCAGCAGCGCGTCGGCATACGGCCGCATGCTCGCGGAGACGTCGATCAGCAGGATGATGCGGCGCGGCTCGGTGCCGCGGCGACGACGCCGGACCTGGCCGGGCTCGCCCATCAGTCGCAGCGAACTCCGCAGTGTCCGTTGCAGATCCACCTGCCCCCGCCGCCACGGTGCATGGCGGGCGGCCCGCCGTTGCGGCGCGCGTGGATGCAGGGCGCGGATCATCGCGTCGAGGATCGCCTTCTGCGCCGCGTCCAGTGCGGCGACGTCCCGGTGTCGCAGGATCTCCACCTCGGAGGCGGCGGCGTTGACCAGGTCGCGTTCACCCTCGCCGCCGGCGTCGTCCGCCTCGTCGGTCACGGGCAGCGGGGCCGCGACGTCCTCCTTGCGCTCGCGCGGGATCGTGCGCGGCAGCTCGGACCGGTCGCCGAACCATGCTTCGAAGACGAGGTCGTAGCGCTGCAGGTCATCAGGGCCGGAGCACAGCGTCGCGCGGCCGGCGACATACACGGCCTCGGGGTCGGTGAGTCCGACGATCGCTGCGGCGGCCAGGAAGGTGGCTGCGCGGTCCTGGGTCACCCGGACCCCAGCGGCTCGCAGTGCACGGGTGAAGCCGAGCAGGACTTCGTCCGGTTCGTTGACAGTCACTGCCGCGCCAGCATCCGGTCCAGCACGTGCTTCACCCGGTCGGTGTCCTCGCGATACTTGACCACGGCTCCGAGTGTTGCCGCCGCCTGCTCGAGGTCGAGCTCGCTCGACCCCAATCGCTGCAAAGCCCTTGCCCAGTCGAGGGTTTCGGCCACACCGGGTGGCTTCAGCAGATGCTCGTTGCGCAGCTCCTGCACCACCTCGACGACCTGGCGCGCGAGGCGCTCGGGCACGTCCGGCTCGCGGGTGCGCACGATTGCGATCTCCCGGTCCAGGCCGGGGTGGTCGATCCAGTGGTAGAGGCAACGACGTTTGAGCGCGTCGTGCAGCTCGCGGGTGCGGTTCGAGGTGAGCACGACCGTAGGCGGCACGGCCGCGGCGACGGTGCCGAGCTCCGGGATCGTCACCGCCCAGGTCGACAGCACCTCCAGCAGGAAGGCCTCGAATTCGTCGTCGGCACGGTCGACCTCGTCGATCAACAGCACCGCGGGAGACTCCCGCAGCGCCCGCAGGACCGGCCGCGCGAGGAGGAACCGCTCGTCGAAGAGCGACTTCTCCGCCTCGGCAGGGTCGAGCGACCCGTCCTTGGTGGCTGCCTCCAGGGTGCGCAGGTGCAGGATCTGCCGCGGGAAGTCCCAGTCGTAGAGCGCCTGGGTGGCGTCGATGCCCTCGTAGCACTGCAACCGGATCAGCGGGACGTCGTGGATCTGCGCGAGCGACTCCGCCAGCGCGGTCTTGCCGGTGCCGGGCTCGCCCTCGAGCAGCAACGGCCGGGCCATCTCACCGGCGAGGAAGGTCACGGTCGCCAGCGCCGAGTCGCTGAGGTATCCGGTGCCTTCGAGAGCCTGCGCCACCGCGCTGGGTGAGTTCATGTCGCCAGGCTAAGCCCGGTGGGTTGGCCCCGGGTTGGATCAGCGGTTGGATCAGGGTCTGGTTCAGGGCTCGGGTCTGGAGTCGATGTCGCGCCCGGTGGCCAGGTCGCCGCACTCGACGAGCACGGGCGGGTTGGCGCGCAGGTAGGTGCGCGCGCCGCGATCACCGGTCGCCTGCTCCATCGCGCCCGCCCAGTGGTCCCGCCCGAACAGCACGGGGTGCCCCGGCACGCCCTCGTATGCCGCCCGCGCCAGCACACCGGTCGTGTCGGGCTGCGTCAGGATCCGATCCGCCACGTCGGCGCCCACGTCGGGCAGGTCGACCAGCGTGACCAGACAACGGGTTTCGTCGGTGAGAGCGCCCAGCCCGGCTCGCAGCGAGGCGCCCATCCCGCTGGCCCAGTCCTGCGCCACGACGATGTCGACGTCCCGCCCCTGCAGCAGATCCCGAGCGTCCTCGGCCGCCGCACCGAGCACGACGACCACCCGGTCACAGGTGGCCAACGTGTCGACCGCGTGATGCAGCCAGTTGTCCACCAGTGCCTTGGGCCGCCCCATCCGTCGGCCGGCGCCGGCAGCGAGCAGGACTCCGGCGGTCGTCATACACAGCAGTATGTCCGCTGGGCATCACGGCTACCCAGCAGTTCCCCAGCCTGCGCGCCTAACGTGCAGGTGTGGACATGTTGGACTATGGATTGGTGCTACTGGGCCTGGGGCTCTTCACGATTCTCGCGATCACGATGATCGAGGCGGGCGGCCGGCACCGACAGCGGTAACCCGCCGGCATGTGACCTCCGTGCGTTCCGGCGCGCGGTCCCGCCTAGTGTGACGGGGTCATGCACCCCCTCGCCAAGCTCCGGATCGACGGCTTCATCGTGGCGATCCTCGCCACGGTCGTGCTCGCGAGTGTCCTGCCCGCGGGCGAGGGCTTCGCTCCGACACTCGACCACATCGTCACGGCTGCGATCGCGCTGCTCTTCTTCCTGTATGGCGCTCGGATGCATCCGCAGGAGGCGATCCGAGGGCTGCGGCACTGGCGCCTGCACACGCTGATCCTGGCGTTCACGTTCGTGGCTTTCCCGCTCATCGGGATCGTGCTGCGCGTCCTGCAGCCACACCTGCTCAGCCCCAGCCTTTACACCGGGGTGCTCTATCTGACGCTGGTCCCTTCCACGGTCCAGTCGTCGATCGCCTTCACGTCGATCGCTCGGGGCAATGTTGCCGGGGCGATCGTCAGCGCCTCGGCCTCCAACCTGCTCGGCGTGCTCCTCACACCCCTGTTGGTCATCGTGATGGCAAGCCTCGGGGTGATCGGAGGCGGCGGCAGCATCGCGGTCAGCGGTCACCAGTTGGTCGACATCTGCCTGGAGATCCTGGTCCCCTTCGTGGTCGGCCAGCTCGCCCGTCCACTCGTCGGCAGGTTCGTCGAGACACACCGCGCCCGACTGAAGTACGTCGACCGCGGCTCGATCGTCCTGGTGGTCTACGCGGCATTCAGCACCGGTGTGCGACAAGGCATTTGGCACGCCGTCGAGCCGGCGCAGATCGTCTTCCTCATCGTCTTGTCGATCGCGCTGGTCGCCCTCATGCTGTGGCTGACCAAGCGGACGTCGGAGCGGCTGGGGTTCAACCGCGCCGACAGCATCGCCGTGCAGTTCTGCGGCACGAAGAAGAGCCTCGCGAGCGGACTGCCCATGGCCGCAGTGCTTTTCGCCGGGCACCACGTCAGCATCATCGTGCTGCCGCTGATGGTCTTCCACCAGGTCCAGCTGATGATGTGCTCATGGCTGGCTGCGCGGTATGCCGACCAGGAGCTCGAGCCGGCACCGGCCTGAGTGGTCAGCTGGTCCGACGCTCGATCGCCGCGGGTCGCTGCTGCGCCGCACGGATGCGCGAGACGTCGAGCTTCGTCGACCGGTCGAAGGAATAGATGCCGTTCTGCTCCTGGAATACATCGGTCAACTGCGTGTAGCAGTAACCGAACATCAGCGGATCGTCCAGCAGGACGTCGACCAGCCCGGTGAAGCGCTCGTGCAGTTCCTCCTCACTGCGCACCGCTTCCCCGTACCCCCACGAGTCGTCCCCCTGAGCGGCCCGCGGATTCCACCAGATGCCACCGAATTCGCTGCAGAAGTAGGGCTGCCCGCCATACGGCAGCGACCACTCCTCCCCCTCGTTCGCATACGGCCGACCGTCGGCGAGCGGCGCCATCAGGGCAGCGAATTTCGCCGGGTCCTGCTCGTAGAGGTGCGAGTCGTAGATGTCCGCCTCAGCGACGCGGTGCGCGTAGCCCGACGCATCCAGCACCGGGCGGGTCCGGTCGGCCAGTTTCGTCGCGAGGAACATCCCCCGCGTGACGTCGTCGAGCGCGGTGATCCGGTCGTGTCGCAGCTGGTAGGTCTCGTTGAGCGGGCACCAGCCCACGATGCTGGGGTGGCTGTAGTCGCGCTCCACGGCTTCGATCCACTGGGTGATGTATGCCGCGTCCGGTCGCTGGTTGTCCTTCGCCGCCGGGCCGCGCTCCCGACAACCCCAGTCGCCGAACTCCGCCCAGACGAGATAACCCAGCCGGTCCGCGTGGAAGAAGTAGCGCTCCTCGAAGACCTTCTCGTGCAGCCGGGCGCCGTTGAACCCGGCGGCCATGGACAGCTCGATGTCGCGCACCAGGTCGGTGTCCGAGGGCGCCGTCATCAGCCCGTCGGGGTAGTACCCCTGGTCGAGCACGAGCCGCTGGAAGACCGGCTCGCCGTTGAGCAGCACCGCCGGACCGTCGATCGTCACCGATCGCAGTCCGGCATACGACTCGACCGTGTCGACGACGGTGTCGTCGGCCGAGATCAATTGCAGGCGAACGTCATACAGATGTGGGTCTTCGGGTGACCAGAGCCGTCGACGGTCCTCGGGCACACGCAGGTCGAGCATCGTCGTGAAGTCTCCGGCAGCGGATCGCTCGACCCGGTCCAGCAGCGCGCCGTCGTCCAGCAACTCGGCGACGACGCGGAGTCCGGCGGTCGGTCCGCGGGTGCCGAGCTCGAGGTGGAACGCTGACGCGCCGACGTCCGGCGTGATCCGCGGCCGCCGGAACGACGTCTCGGCGACCGGCTCCAACCAGACCGTCTGCCAGATGCCGGTGGTGCGGCCGTAGTGGGCTGCCCACCCCGCGTAGTCCCGGCTCTGCTTGCCCCGCGGCTGTGGGTCGCGGTGGTTGTCGCGACAGCGGATCGTCAACGGCCGAGGCTCGTCGACGAAGTCGTCGGCGGCTCCGAGATCGACGGTGAACGAGGTGAATCCACCGCGGTGGCGGCCCTGCTCGACGTCGTCGACCCACACGGTCGTGTCGTAGTCGGCCGCTCCGACATGCAACAGCAGCCGCTGGCCACGCCACTCTGCCGGCACCTGGATCGGCCGTCGATACCAAACTGCCTCCAAGTAGTCGGTGTTCTCGACTCCGGAGAGTGCGCTCTCCGGAGCGAACGGCACCGTGATCCGGCCGGCGAGGTCGTCGGTCAGCAGTCCCCTTTGCAGGCCGCTGTCCCCCTGGTCGATCTCGAAGTCCCAGGTCCCGTTGAGGTTCAACCAGGCGTCCCGGCGGAACGACGGACGCGGATATTCGGCGCGCGGAATTGCTTCCCGCACAACGTCATCGGTCATTTGGTCGGCCCCTTCGCCAATGGATGATCGGGCACATCGGTGCCCGCTGTGCTGGCTCGTACGGCGATCCCGTGCGGGATCACGATGTGGTCGTGGGACGAGGCGTGTCCGGCGATCTGCGGGATCAGCTGGTCGAGCGCGGCGCCCGCGACCGCCCGTCGATCGACACTCACCGAGGACAGGCTCGGCACTGCGAACTGGGCATCGCTCAGGTCGTCCCAGCCGATCACCGCGATGTCTTCGGGGATCGCTACCCCGGCCGTGTGCAGGGCATGCAGCGCGCCGAGTGCGAGCTCGTCGTTGAAGCAGAAGATGGCGTCCGGCCGATCGGTTGACTTGAGAAGTCCCCGCACTGCACGGGCGCCGTCGGTCCGTCCGTAGCCGTCCGGTGCGACGACCCAGCCCCGGCGGACCCGCAGGCCGGCCTGTCGCATCGCGAGGCGGTAGCCCTTGGTGCGCAGTGCGCCCGTCTCACCACCGAAGCCCCGCTGGTCGCCCACGACGGCAATCTTCTTGCGCCCCAACGAAATCAGGTAGCTCGTCGCATCACGCGCCGCCGCGACGTTGTCGGTGCCGATCCAGGCCAGGTCGAAGCTCGCGCCGTGCTCCCCCAGCGCCACGATGGGCGCTCCCGCGTGTTGGGCGAGGTCGTCCTGCGTCATGCTCAGCGGACTGACGATGGCGCCGTCCCACAGACCGTCGCCCAGACCCTGCCGCAGCGGTGACACCTCGTCGTCGCGCCGGCCGTCCGTCTGGTCCACGACCACCGACAGATCGCGCTGCCGTGCCTCGGTGACCACAGCGTCAGCGAGTTCGGCGAAATAGTGCTCGGCCAGCCGTGGGATGAGCAGCCCCACCACTCCGGTCCGACCGGACCGCAGCCGCCGGGCGACCTTGTTGGGTCGGTAGCCCAGCGCGTCGATCGACGCCTGCACGGTCGCTCGCGTCACGTCGGCAACCTGCGGAAAGTCGTTGACCACATTGGAAACCGTGCGCACGGACACACCGGCATGAGCCGCTACGTCTCTCAAGGTGACTGCCACGGAAGAAAGTTATCAGGATTCCTTGCATCGTTGCATGCAACGATGCAAGGATCCACTTCGCACGAGGAGGTGCACCTGCATGGCGAACACCCCGGTTCCCCGGCCGCCGAGCCGATCGGCACGACCCACCCGTCGCACACTGCTTGGCGCAGGCCTCGGGACTGCCGCGGCAGGACTCCTGTCAGGATGCGGATCTCCGGTCGCCACAGGGCTTTTCGGTGTTGCTCCACCGCCGAGCAAGCTGACCTTCTGGAACCTCTTCACCGGAGGTGACGGGGCGAACATGATCACGATGGAGGAGAAATACTCCAAGCAACACCCGCACTCCGACCTGAGCGCCACGGTCCTGGCGTGGGGCACGCCCTATTACACGAAGCTCGCCCTGGCGACCGCCGGCGGAGCTCCACCCGACGTCGCGATCCTGCATCTGTCCCGCTTGCAGACCTTCGTCGATGCCGGGCTGGTCACCGCGCTCACGGCCGAGGAGATGGCGGCGGCGGGGATGCCCACCGCCAAGTTCACCCCGGCAGCCATCCGGAAGGCCACCGTCGGCGGCAAGGTGCACGCAGTGCCGCTCGACACACACCCGTTCGTGATGTTCTACAACGAGGACGTGTGCCGCAAGGCCGGCCTGCTGGACTCTGACGGCATGCTGAAGCCGATCCACGGACCGGCGGAGCTGACGGCAGCACTGCGCGCTGCGAAGAAGGTCACCGGGCACTACGGCGGGGTCGCAGCGGTCACCAACGACCCGTCGACGAACCTGCGCTTCTTCGCCACGCTCTACTACCAACTCGGCGGGACCTTCTTGGCCGATCACGGCACCCGGATCACCATCGACGACGAACTCGCGGTCAAGGCACTGACCTATCTGCGGAGCCTCACCAGGAGCGGCCTGCTGCCGCAGTCCGTTGATCCGACCGGAGTCACCTCGCTCTTCTCGACCGGGAAGGCAGGTTTCCTCTTCGACGGCGAGTGGCAGATCCCGACCTACGAGGCGACCAAGATCAAGTTCAACGTCGTGCCGGTCCCCCACCTCTACGGTCCGAAGCTCGCGACATACGCCGACAGTCACTCCTTCGTCATACCGGCGGGAAGTGCCGATGACGCCGAACGCCGTTCGCACGCATTGACATTCATCAAGTCGCTGCTCAACAGCAGCCGCACCTGGGCCAAGGGCGGACACATACCGGCGTGGTTGCCGGTCCGGGACTCGGCAGCGTTCGAGCAGATGAAGCCGCAGGCGAATTACGTCGCGGCCGCGGACGCCGCGCAGTACGACCCACCCGGCTGGTACTCCGGGGCGGGCAGCGAATTCGAGAACATCGTGGGTGCCGCGATCGCCGGATCCCAGTCCGGCGCAACGTCGCCCGCCACCGCAGTGCGCAAGATGCGCGCGGGGCTGCAGCCCTACGCGTCCGCGAAGCCGCCGGTGGGATGAGGAGCGGAATACATGGCGACCACGATCATCGACGACGGCGCGTTCACCGAAGCTCGTCCCACAACGGGCAGGCGGCGCGGCGGCGGCTCGGACGAGAACCGCGCGGGGTGGGCGCTCAGTGTGCCCTTCCTGGTGCTCTACGTCCTCTTCCTCATCGGACCGGCGGTCTACGGCCTGGTCATGAGCTTCTTCAATGCCACGTCGGTCAAACCCGGGCTCGGCGAGTCCGTCGGGCTGGACAACTACCGCGACATCTTCACCAGCTCCGACTTCTGGTCCTCGATGGGCCACACGGTCTGGTTCACGGTCCTGACCACCCCGCCGCTGGTGATCCTCGCATTCCTCTTCGCGATCCTCGCCGAGCGTGTTCGGCACGGAAAAGCGTTGGTGCGCTTCATCTTCTTCGCTCCCTTCGTGCTCCCGGTCACGTCGGTGACGATGATCTTCACCTGGCTGTATGCCGGTGACATCGGGCTGATCCCCCACTGGATCGACAAGCTCGGGATGACGCCGCCGAACCTGCTCGGCGAGACCAAGTGGGCATTCATCTCGGTGGCCGCGCTGACCGTGTGGTGGACGCTCGGCTTCAACTTCGTGTTGTTCCTCGCCGGACTGCAGGACATCCCGACCGACGTCTACGAGGCGGCAGCGGTCGACGGGAGCAGCCCGACGCGCACGCTGCGGTCGGTCACGCTGCCGCTGTTGCGGCCCACGATCGTGCTGGTCACCATGCTGCAGATCATCGCCAGCCTGCAGGTCTTCAACCAGATGTATCTGATGACCGGCGGTGGCCCGGGCACGTCGACCAGGCCGGTCATGGAATACATCTACGACATCGGGTTCTCCGACTACCGAGCCGGTTACGCCTCCGCCGCGACGATCGTCTACTTCGTGATCGTGGCCGTGGTCTCGGTCGTGTGGTTCTTCCTGCGTCGTCAGTCCAACAAAGGAGTCGGCGCATGACGACGAACGCACTGGACTACAACGGCCGGTCGCGCGGCTTCAAGATCTTCTCCGTGCTCGTGCTGGGCGTCTTCGCCGTCATCTGGGCGATCCCGCTGCTGTTTGCGGTGGACACCTCGCTGAAGCCGGAGGGTGAGATCGCGGCGCACCCGACGAGCTGGTGGAGCTCCAACTTTTCGCTGGACGCCTACAGCAAGGTCATCGACAACACGCCGATCCTGACCTGGTATCTCAACAGCCTCATCATCGCGGTCCTGACCGTCGTGCTGACGCTGCTGGTGACCTCGATGATCGGCTTCGCGCTCGCCCAGACCCGCTTCTCCGGCCGAGGCGGGCTCATCGCGCTGGTGCTGGCCGGGCTGCTGATCCCCGGCCAGATCCTCGTGCTGCCGCTCTACCAGATCGTGCAGGGGATTCACCTGCTCAACACCTACTGGGCGATGGTGCTTCCGGCGGCCGCCGCACCGGTGGCGGTCTTCATCTTCGAGTCTTTCTTCAGCGGGCTGCCGCGTGAGCTCGTCGATGCCGCACGCATCGACGGTGCGTCGTGGTTCGGCATCTACTGGCGGGTCTGCCTGCCGCTGTGCCGCCCGGCTGTCGCCGCCGTCGCGATCTTCACCTTCGTCACCAGCTGGAACAACTTCCTGTGGCCGCTGCTCGCACTCAGCAACGTCGACCAGATGACGATCCCGGTCGGTATGGCGACCGTGTCCGGCGGTTTCGGCCTGCTCTACGCACAGCTGATGGCCACCGCGGTGCTCGGAGCGCTGCCGCTCTTGGTGGTGTTCCTGCTCTTCCAGCGACAGATCGTGCAGGGCATCGCCGGCACCGGCATCAAGTAGCCGCTGCCACACCCGCAGGTCGGGCATCCCGACGGACCAGGCCCGCCGCGAACGACACCGCATAGATCGCGAAGCTCACGAAGCAGATGAGCACGCTCGCCTTGATGTCGGTGTCACTCAGGGCGAGGCTCAGCAGGAACCCGCCGTCAGCGGCCACCAGCGCGAACACGACCGAAAGCGCAGTGAACGCAATGGGATTCGCGGTCCACCGGCGGGCTGCGGCGGCCGGAGTGATCGCGAGGCTGAGCACCAGCAGGGTGCCAACGACCTGCGCCGCCTCGGTGACGGTCAGCGCCAGCAGGACCAGGAAGACCAGCCCCAGCCGGTGCACCGGCACTCCACGCGCGATCGCCACGGCCGGGTCGACCGACGCGAACAGCAGTGGGCGGAAGATCACCACCATGGTGATCACCACCAGGACCGAGAGCACACCGAGGATCACGATGTCCCGCGTCGAGGCCGACACGAGTGATCCGAAGAGGATATTGGTGGCTGCCGACGAGAAGCCGTCGTAGAAACTCAGCAGGAAGACACCGAGCCCGAGACCGAAGGCGAGCACGACTCCGATCGCCGTATTGCTCTCGCTGCGCCGTCGGCCCAGCAGCGCGAATGCCGTTGCCACCACAAGGGATCCGACAAGCGCGCCACCGACCGCGTCGCCGGCGATCAGCAACCCCGCGACTGCGGTCGGGAAGGAAAGCTCCGCCGTGCCGTGCACCGCGAACGCCATGTCACGCATGACGACGAACGGGGCGACCAGACCGCACGTCAGGGCGATCAGGGTGGCTGCAATGAGGGCGTGTTGGGCGAACGGGTAGTGCAGCATCTCCGTCAGGTTGCTCACGAGACGGCCACCTCGGCAGGCCCGCAGTGATGCGACTGCTCCGGTGTCTCGCCACCGCCGACCACGATGACCCGCCCGCGGACGCGGAGAACGTCGACGGGTGCGCCATACAGGCCGGACAACTGCTCGGTGGTGAGCACTTCGTCGGGTGTGCCGACCGCCCAGTTGCCGCCCACGAGATAGATGATGCGATCGACGTAGGGCAGGATCGGGTTGATCTCGTGCGTGACCATCACGACGGCTGTGCGTGAGGACCGCCGTCGGGCATCGAGCAGCTCGAGGACGCCTTCCTGATGCCGCAGATCCAGTGAGGTGAGCGGCTCGTCGCACAGCAACACCTTGGGGTCGCTCATCAACGCCTGGGCGATGCGCAGCCGCTGCTGCTCGCCGCCGGAGAGTTTGCCCACCGGTGCGTCGGCGTATGACGACGCACCCACTGCCTGGACCATCGCGTCAGTGGCGGCGCGGACCGATGCACTCGCCCAGGGGCGGCCGAAGCGGTGCCCGTCCGCGCCGAGCGCGACCAGGTCACGGCCGCGCAGTCCGAGGTCGCCGTCGAAGATCTTCTGCTGCGGGATGTAGCCGACGTCCGAACTGCCGCGCAGTGGCTTCCTGCCCGCGACCGTCACCGAGCCACCGGACAGCTCCTGCAGCCCGAGCAATGCGCGTAACAGGGTTGTCTTGCCGGCTCCGTTCGGGCCGAGGATCGCGACGAACTCACCCGCCTGGATGTCCAGATCGAGGCCGGACCACAGGGTCCGTCCACCGAGGGTCAGGGTGGCACCCCGGAAGGCGATCACCGTCGCGTCGGTGGCTTCGTCCTTCATGCAGACTTCTCCAGAGCGGCTCGTAGTTGCTTGACCTGCTTCAGCTGCCATGCCTGGTAGCTACTGCTCTTCTTCGGCATGGTCTCGGTGACCGCGACCAGTGGCACACCGGCCGACGTCGCCTGGTGCTTCAGTTGCTCGGTCTGCTTGTCGGTGACCTGGCTGTTGTAGATCAGCGCTCGGACCGCGTGCTTCTGCAGGGCTTTGTCGAAGGCAACAGTATCGCCCGGACTCGGGTCGTCGCCCTCCTCCACCGCTCGAGGGAAGCCGGCCGGTATGCCGAGCTGCAGACCGGCGTCGGCGAGGAGGTAGCCCGCGACCCGCTCGGTGTAGGCGATCTTCGCGCCGTCGTCCTTCGTCCTGATCGACTGCATCACCTTCTCCACCGGCTGCAATGACTTGGTGAACTTCGCGGCGTTCTTGCGGTAGTCGGCGGCGTGGCTCGCGTCGATCGTGCCGAGCTTCTTCGCGATGGTGTCCGCCACCTTCGCCATCTTCGGGACGTCGTACCAAAGGTGCGGGTTGGCGTCGTCGCCACTCACGCCGAGCACCTTCGCAGCGGTGATGACCGTCTGCTTCCGGGAGTCCGCGGACGAGGTCAGCTCGTCCATGAAGCTGTCGTAGCCCAGACCGTTCTCGACGATCAGCTCTGCGTCGTAGACGGTCGCGGCGTTCTTGGCGCTGGACTCATACCCGTGCGGGTCCACGTTGGGGTCGCTGAGCACCGACGTCACCTGGACGTGTGAGCCGCCGACCTGCTTCACGATGTCGCCATAGACGTTGGTGCTCGCCACGACTCCGATCCGACCGTCGGAGTTCCCCGTGCCCTTGGCATCCGAGCCACACCCGGTGAGTGCCACCAGCGGCACAACAGCGGCGACCGCCCAACGCAACTTCATTCGCTTCCCCGAATCCGTATTGATAGTCATTCTCGTTAAGGAGACAGTAGCAGCACGCCTGCGCATCACCGAATCGACCACGCATCGACCACGCCCGTGCGCGATCCCGAGTCGCAGCCCAAGCCCGGCCCCCTTCAGGTCCCCCACATCGGCCAGTGACGGCTTCCTCGCCGAGCGACGGTTGTATGGCGCCGTCAGTCGGCGATCTCGCCGTCACTCGGCGTGTGGGCGGGTGGCCAGGCGGTCGGAAGGACTCGGCCGAGCCAGGAGCAGTTCGACTACTCGACTACGTGTCGCTGAAGCTCGTCAGGGTGCCCCAGCGGTCCGGCGCCTCTGTCGCAGCGAGGATCGCCGCCTGCGAAATGGCCCCGCCCAGGTCGTTGTGCCCACGGCCGGGCAGGACGACCCGATGAGCGATCCGGAGGTTCTCCGCCAGAGCAGCACTCATCCGAGTCGGCACCACCACGTCATCCGCTCCATGGATCAGCAGTGTGGGCACCTCCACCTGCCCCGCCTTGGCGAGACTGTCGAACCGGTCTCCCGCGGTGAACAACCGGGCAGGCACAAAGCGCGCATGATGCCGCACCATGCCAGCAGTGGAGGTGAAGGGCGCCGACAGGACCAGACGACCGCCGTAACCTCGCGTGGCCATCTCAACGGCGACCGCGGTCCCCAGCGAGTGCCCGAGCAGGACGGTCTGTTCTGGTTCGAGCCCGGTCTCCCGGCGCAGGTGCTCGAGTATGGCGACAGCTGCGGCATACAAGCTGGACTCGCTCGGCTGCTGATCGGCTGCGAGTCCATAGCCGGGATACTCCACTGCCACGAATCCGAGTCCGGTCGCCACGACAGCATCCATCAGCGGCCCGGCGTCGCTGAGTTGTTGAGCGTTGCCGTGGAAGTAGACAACGGTGCGCCCCGTGACGGGCGGCGTGTGCAGGGCGAAAGCAGGCTCGGGACCCGGCGTTCGAATGATCTCTGCACCATCCCCGACGTCGACCGGCTCTGCTGAAGGAACGGGATAGACAGTCCGCCTCAAATAGCGGACGACAGCCGCGTGACCGAACACGACAGTGACGCTACCGCTCACCTACCCAGCAGCCGTCGGAAGCCTCTCCGCTCGGGCTGGGTCTTCTCCGGGTGGCCGGGGCACCAGTCCGCCTCCGGGACTCTCGCGCGCACGTTCTCGACGTGAGCACCGCATCCGGTCCAGGTGGTCTTGCCGCAGCGTTTGCAACGGGTCGGTCGGCACATGATGGATCCTCCTCGGTGTCAGGCCGGCTGCTCGCCGGATTCGAGTGCGTCGGCGAACTCGCAGAACGCGTCGTACGCTCGCGCGCCGTGGACGGTGGCGGGTCCGCCGTGCATCAGGAAGGTGACACCGATGGCTTCGGCGGCTTCCTGTCGTGTTGCGCCTGCGCGTGCCGCCGACTGTCCGTGAGAAGCGATGCAGCCATCGCATCCTTCGACCACCCCGATCGCCAGCGCGATCAGCTCCTTGGTTCTCCGGTCCAGCGCACCGTCGGCGAACGCCGCCGCCGACAGTTGCCCGAATCCTCGATAGACATCGGGTATCGCGTGACGCAGCTCGCGATGGAGCGGAGCGAGCTCGTGCAGGGTGGCTTTGCCGTGCGGACTGTGATCGGTCATGGCATGAATCTCCTTCGTGCGGTTGGTTGTTCAGTGCGAGAAGCGGATGGTGGGCAGGATCCGGCGCAGCCAGGTCGGACACGCCCAGGCGGCCCGGCCGGTCAGGCGCAGCAGGACAGGAAGCAGGACCAGGCGCACCAGGAATGCGTCGAGCAGGACCGCGACCCCGAGGATGACGCCCATCTCCTTCGGCGGCAGTGGGCCGGACAGCGAGAAGGTGAAGAAGACCGCGACCATGACGGCTCCCGCGGCGAAGATGACGCGTCCGGACTGCGCGACTGCTCCGACCATGGCGTCATGCGGGCTCTTCGATTTCTCCCAGTGCTCCTTCGCCGAGGCGAGCAGGAAGACCGTGTAGTCCATCGCGACGGCGAAGATCATCGCGAAGAAGAACACCGGAGCCCACGCGTCGAGGAAACCCTGCGGCTCGAAACCGAACAGTCCGCTGAGGTGACCGTCCTGGAAAATCAGGCGTGCGACACCGAAGGCGGCGGCTGTCGACAGCAAACTCACCAGCGTGCCGAGCAGCGCGATCAGCGGGGCCTGGAGGGCGATCAGCAGCAGCACGAAGCCGAGCGCCAGCACGATGCCGATGACCCACGGAGTGGATCGGTCGAGCTGGTTCTTCAGATCGAGGTTCTCCACGGCGGCCCCTCCGACGACTGCTCCCTGAGGGAGGTTTTGGCGCAGCCGGTCGACGGTCTGTTTCAGACCGGGATCGGACGGGTCGGTCTTCGGCATCGCCTGGATCACCCGGTATGGCGTGCCGTCGGTGGACGGCTGGGCAGGAAGGGTTGCCGCGATCCCGTGGTCGGCGGCGACGGCCGCCGCGGCGGTATCGGCTTCCGCCGCGGGAGCGACGACTTGGAGCATGCCGGGTGCGCCCGGCCCGAACGCCGATTGGACACGGTCGTAGCCGACCCGGGCGGGTGCGTCCGCGGGAAGCACCTTGATCGAGGGCATCGCCGTCCGCAGACCGGCGATCGGTGCGGCGAGGGCCACGAGCACGATCAGCGCGGCTGCGCCATACGCCACGGGCCGACGCCACAGTCGCTCGCCCCACTTCTCGAAGGCAGGTGACCGATGCTCGGTGACTCGCGACCACGGCAGCGCCAGTTTGTTGATCCGGGTGTCGAGTTTGCCGAGCACGAGAGGTAGCAGGGTCAGGGTCGCGGCCAGCACGAAGACGACGGCCAGCATGATCCCGCCGGCCATCGACCGGAAGGCCGGTGACGGCACGATCTCCACCGCCGACAAGGCGACCAGCACCGTCAGACCGGACAGCAGCACGGCCTTACCCGCGGTGTCCATGGTTTCGGCGACGGCACGTTCCCGGGTGCTGCCGGGGACTGCGCGAGCGGCCCGGTAACGGACGACGAGGAAGAGTGCGTAGTCGATGCCTAGGGCGAGGGCGAACATCATCGCGAAGTTCATGGCCCAGATGGACACGGGCACCAAGGCATTGATCAGCACCAGCGAACCGGCCGACGCCACGAGACCGGCCAGGGTCAGCAGCAGTGGCAGGCCCGCGGCGACCAGTGCACCGAAGGCGAGGACCAGGATCGCCAGCGTGACCGGCCACGAGAGCATCTCCGACTGCAGCATCGCGTCGAGGTTCGCCGCGTTGAAGTCGGCCCACAGCTGGGACGCCCCGGTCGGCGTGACCTGAACACCGTCGCCGGACAGCGCGGTGAGTTCGGGCTTCAGGTCCACGGCCGCACGAACCATGTCGTTCGTATCGGCGCCGGCGCCGCCGATCACGATGGCCGTGTGCCCGTCCTCGCTGAGCGTCGCGCCGGGCTCCGGAGCGATCACTGTGGCGATCCGGTGATCGCCACGCAGAGCTTGCTCCACCTGACCGGTGATCCGCTGCCCCTGCGGCGAGGTGAGCGGTGCGTCCTCGCTGTGAATCACCACTTGCAACGCGGAGCTGGCGTTCCCGCCGAAGTGCTCCTGCGCGAGTTGTCGGGCGGCCACCGACTCCGAACCACTGGCCTGCCAGCCCGCTCCGGACAAGGACGCCTCGACCCGAGGCGCGAAGACGCCGAGTCCGAGCACGATGAGCATCCACAACACGAGCGTGATTCGTGCGTGGCCGAGCACTGCGAGGCCAAGCCGGCCCAACGGTCCGGGCGGCGACTCGGCGCCGGCGGCGCCGTCGGTGCGGTGTATTGCGTCCGGTGCGTCCGGTGTCGATCGACTGAGCCTCATCGTTTCTCTCCTAACCCCCTGGGGGGATGTGAGATACTATAGATATCCCCCCAGGGGGATATGCAAATCACACGAGGAGAGGATTGAGATGAATGACTTCACGATGCGTGTCTCGGTCGCGCAGCCGTACGACGAGACCGTCACTCGCGTCCGCGAAGTGCTCGCGGACGCCGGGTTCGGCGTGTTGACCGAGATCGACATGGCCGCCACACTTCGCGCCAAGCTCGGCGTCGAGGTCGAGCCGCGCATCATCCTGGGTGCTTGCAATCCGTCGCTCGCCCACCAGGCCCTCGATGCGGATCCGCGAGTCGCGACCCTGCTGCCGTGCAACGTGGTGGTCGCCGCCGACGGAGCCGACAGCGTCGTCGAGGTCTTCGACCCCGCCGTGATGACCGATTTCAGCCCTCGGCTCGCCGGCGTCGCCGGTGAGGCACGGACGCGACTGTCAGGGATGATGAATGCGTTGACCAGCGACCGGAGAGACAGTGATGCAACTAGAGCCTGACGAGATCACCGCGATCATCACCCGCCTCAAGCGGGCCAACGGACACCTTGCGTCCGTGATCCGCATGCTCGAGGACGGAGCCGAGTGCGAGGACGCCCTCACCCAGCTGGCGGCGGTCAGCAAGGCGGTCAGCAGGGGCGGGTACGCCCTCGTCGCAACCGGGCTCGAACGCTGCCTGGCCGAGGGTGGCCGCGACAGCGTGGACACCAAGAAGCTGGAGAAAGTGTTCCTCGCGCTCGCCTGATGCGCCACGCGAAGCGAGCACACGCACAGCGTCCTTCACAGGGTCCTTGGCAGCTGGGCGCGTGGTGTTCGTGGCCCCTCGCCCGGAGCTACGACGCCAGCCAGTCCGCGATCGTCCGGCCGAGTGCGCGGTCGGCAACTGCGCTCATGTGATTGCCCGGGATCTCCGCGAAGCTGCCGTGCGGGACGGCAGCGGCGAGCCGCTCGGCACCCTCCCGATGGTCGGTGTCCTGCGCACCGCAGATCGCCAGTAGGGGTTGCGAAATCGCAGACAGCTCAGCGGGATCCGTGCGCACGCTGGAGCGCCATACGCCGCGCAGGGCGACCGGGTCCGAGCCGGTCTGTCGCATGAAGATGCGCGCCTTGCCCGCTGCCGACCGCTTGTCGACTGACCGGTCGAGGTCGAACGCGGTCTCGTAGACCTCGTCGCGTGTCTTGAGGTTCTCGATGCCGTCCAGACCCATGCCCGCGGTGATCAGCCGCGCCGGAGTTGCGCCGCGCAGCACCATCCGCACGGCGGTGTGTGCGCCCAGCGAGTAGCCGCCCAGGTCGTAGTCGGTCAGCCCCAGGTGCTCGATCAGGGCCGCTCCGTCCATCGCCAACACGTCCGGCGGGTATGCCGCCGCGTCGTGCGGTTGCGCACTGTCACCATGCCCGCGCAGGTCCGGCATGATCACCCGAAAGCCTTTGTCGGCAACGGTCTTCGCGTGTCCGTAGCGGATCCAGTTGGTGAGCGCGTTGGACACGAAACCGTGGATCAGCACCACCGGCCGGCCGGCGCCCAGCTCGCGCCATACGAGCTGGGCACCGTCGAACGAGGCGAACCGGTGCAGCGTCGGCTCAGCCGCGCCAGCCGGCGTGCTCATGCAAGCGAACCCATCGGGTCCCACGCCGGGAGCACGATCGGGTCTGCGTCGACTGCGGCCTGCAACTCGGCGGGCAACTGGTCGCGCCGCGCAGCGATCTCGAAGACGTATTCGCCGAACCAGGAATCGTTCATCGTGTAGAAGCCCTTGTCGGCCTTCTCGTCGCCCCAGGAGTTCTCGACCCGCCACTTGCGAGGGGTGTCGCCGTCCAGGTCCACACCGGTGAGCAGCATCGCGTGCGTCATCAGCGTCTCGTGGAACTCCAGGCGAGCCGCCTTGTCGAGCTCGAACCGCGTGTCATAGACACCCTCGAAGTCATAGAGCCCGGCATCCCAGACACCGGTCTCCCGCTCCATCATCTGACCGACATCGCACCCGAACCAGACCGGCTCACCGGACTTGATCGCTTCGGCGGCAAGGGATTTCAGCGTCTCGGACGGGACGTTGAGGTAACGCACCGGCGCTCCCCCGACGATGCTGCCCAGGTGATCGACGGTGAAGGTGCGACCGCGCGGGCTGCTGGGACGCGGGTCGTCGACGAGGCAGACGTAGTCGTTGACGTCGATCGACAGGTAGCGGTCGCGGAACTCCGCAGGCGTCATCGTGCCGTCGCGGTGGAACTCGCCCTCGTCGTCGGTCCACTGCCACTCGAACTCGGTCGGCGGTGTGCCCAGGTGGATCGCGAGGATCCGGTAGGCGGCGGACATCACCTGCGAGCGGATCTCCTCGATCGCGGCCGCACCGTCGGCGGCGCGTATGTCGCGAGCGGCCTCCCGCAGCAGGCTGCGGAGGTTCTTGTTCATCGCCGAGGTGTTGGACGAGGACTCGGTCTCCGGCATCACCGACTGCGGGACGACTCCGTGCTTGGTGACCAACGCAGCGAACATGTTCCACTGCCCGCCGTCGCCCATGACGTCCTCGAGCACGAACGACAGGGTGCGGTCGTCCGACGGACGATCGGCCAACTCGACCATCGACTGCAGGAAGTAGTTGCAGCGCTCGAGCTTGTCCCAGAAGAGCGGGTAGTTCTGCGACAGCTCGAAGTCCTTGACGCCGAGCTTGTCCATGACGCCGGCGCGCAGCAGGTTGAGGCCGGCGAACATCCAGCACCGGCCGCTCTTCTTCTGGTTGGTGACCGGCCACTTGTCGAGTCGATGGGACATCGACCGGTCGATGCGGGTCATCACCGAGCGGTCGAGAGCGACTTCGGTGATCGGGTTGCCGGTCACCGCGTTCTGGAACAAACGATTGACCGAGCGGGCATCGAACTCCTTGCGGAGAAGTTCGATGTCCTGCTCGGTCAATGGAGTCGAAGAAGTTGCCATGCCTTCAGCTTCTCATGACATGCCCCGGTCAGCAGCCCGACCGTCGGGGATCAACGCACCGGGTCGGCGTGCCGCTCCTCCTCGCGCTCGTAGTCGTCCAAAGCGCCTGCGGCGCCACCGAATTCGTCGCCGACCTCACCCGAGATCTCCTCAGTCGCGTCGGCGCCTTCGACGTGGTGCCCCTCCTCGTCCATGCCCTTGTCCGCCGCGACCAGGGTGCGGTGTGCAGTGCTGAGCATCGCGACGGCCAACAGAGCCGTCACCGCCGCGAGAGCGAACGGGACATGGAGGTTGAAGTGCTCCACCAGCTTGCCCGCGACGAATGGCGCAAGACCGCCACCGATGAACCGGACGAAGCCGTATGCCGCTGACGCGACCGGACGCTCCACCGGGGAGATGACCATCACGGCCTGCGTCGTCAGCGTGTTGTTGATGCCGATGAAGATGCCCGCTGCGATCACCGCGACGATCAGCACGGTGCGCTGCGTCGGCCAGATGGCAATGATCGCCAGGTCGACGGCGAAGAGCGTCAGGGCGACATACAACGTCTGCGCGGTGCCGAAACGTCGCTGCAGGCGGGGCGCACCGAAGACCGCGAACACGGCGACCAGGATCCCCCAGCCGAAGAAGACGAAGCCGAGCTGGATCGCCGAGAGCTTCATCGGGAACGGCGCGTAACCGAGCATCGTGAAGAACGCCCAGTTGTAGAAGAGTGCGGCGATGCCCATCGTCAGCAGCCCGCGGTGGGTCAGTGCCTTCAGCGGAGCAAGCACCGACGTGTGCGTCTTGGGTTTCGGAGTGTCCGGCAGGAAGAACACCGTCGCGATCAGCGCGACCAGCATCAGCACGGAAACGCCGAAGAACGGACCGCGCCACGACATTTCACCCAGCAGGCCACCCAGCAGCGGACCACACGCGATGCCGACACCGAGGGCCGTCTCGTAGAGGATGATCGCGCCGGCGAAGCCACCCGTCGCGGACGACACGATGACCGCCAGGGACGTTGCGATGAACAGCGCGTTGCCGAGGCCCCATCCGGCGCGGAAGCCGACGATGCCGTTGATCGAGCCGGCCGCACCGGCGAGTGCCGCGAAGATCACGATGAGCGCCAGGCCGGCGATCAGGGTCTTCTTCGCACCGATCCGACTGGAGACGGCGTTCGTGACCAGCATCGCTACCGCCGTGACCACGAGGTAGCTGGTGAACAGCAGCGTCACCTGGCTCGGCGTCGCATCCAGCTGCTCGGAGATCGCCGGCAGGATCGGATCAACCAGTCCGATGCCCATGAAGGACACCACACAGGCGAAGGCGACGGCATACACCGCCTTCGGTTGGTTGAACATGGATGGCCGGTGCGTCTCGGCGGCCGCAGGCTGACTCACTCTTCACTCCTTGTGCACATGGATGGGCAGCAGAACCACCGAAAACTATATGCGTCTTCTATATATGCACCAAATCGTGACGGCGAAGTGTTCACCTGACCGTGGCGAGACGGTGAGCGTCAGGGGATCAGCAGCAGCTTGCCGGTCGTCTGACGCCCTTCGAGCGCTTCGTATGCCGAGGCCGCGTCATCGAGCGCGAACTTCGCGCCCACTTGCAGCCTCAGGCTGCCGTTGGCGAGCTGCCCGAGGATGTCGCCGGCTCGCCAGAGGAGCTCCTCCCGGTCCAGCAGGTATGACGCAAGGGTCGGCCGGGTCACGAAGAGCGAGCCGAGCCGGTTGAGCACCTGCAGGTCGAGGGGCTCGACCTGACCGCTGGCACCGCCGAAGAGCACGCCCATCCCACGCGGGCGCAACGACTTCAGCGATGCGTCGAAGGTCGCGCGACCGACTCCGTCATACGCGACATCGACGCCGCGACCGGCGATCCTGCGGACTTCCTCGGCGAGTGCGTCACCGGAGAAGTCCCGGTAGTTGATGGTGTGCGCAGCGCCGAGGTCCGCTGCGATCTGGAGCTTTTCGGCGCTGCCTGCGGTCGCGATGACGGACGCGCCCTTGCCGGTGATCAGCTGAACGAGCAGCTGCCCCACTCCCCCGGCTGCGGCGTGCACGAGGGCAATCTGTCCTTCCTGCACCGGCCAGGTCGAGTTGACCAGGTAGTGCGCCGTCATGCCCTGCAGCATCGCTGCAGCTGCGATGTCGAGATCCAGACCGTCGGGCACTGGAACCACCTGTGCCGCAGCAATATTCGCCACCTCGGCGGCACTTGCCGGCTGCCCTGCCCAAGCGACCTTGTTGCCGACCGCCAGGTCGGTCACGTCGGAGCCGACCGCCTCGACGGTGCCCGCGCCCTCCTCGCCGAGGACGAACGGCGTCGGGATCGGATAGACGCCCTGCCGTTTGTAGACGTCGATGAAGTTGACACCGGCCGCTGCCACTCGGATCTGCACCTCACCGGGCGCGGGCGGCGCCACGTCGGTGTCCTGCACCTGCAGGACGCTGCGGTCGCCGGGCTGAGTCACCACGAGTGCACGAGTCATGGTCCAACTCTAGGTCCGGCGACCCTCATCATCGGGGCGCGGTTGCCCGGCCCTCCGCGGTGCCGAACCGTGCCGTGTAGTGCCAGACCTGCTTGACCGCCTGCCGGTCGTGCTTGCCGGTGCGTGCGACATCCCCGACCAGACGTGGGGTGAGGCGTCCGTCGACGGCGCATTTCGTTGCCAGCTCGACGATCTCGGCACCTCGGAAGTCCGGGTGCCGTTGCACGTCGGACAACTCGGCGACGAAACCTTCGTGCCACTCGACCGGGCAACCCAAACCGTCGGCGGCCTCCTCGACGGCGGTCCCCTTATAGCTCGGGTCCAGCACGAGCGCCTCGACGTCTGTGGCCAGCTCGATGTGTCCGTGGACGTGCGCCTCGACATAGTCGTCCAGCAGGTCTCGACCGTCGGAGTCCGCCAGAACAGCAAGTGAACATGATTGTGCGACACCGAAATCCGTCGGGTTGTCGAAGCTGTCCGGGTAGCAGAACGTGGTGCGCTCCAGCGTGTGTGCAGCCAGCCGGATGTATGACGACCCGAACCGCGGTGACGCACCCGTGCTCCGACGGCGGTGATTCAGCGCGCCGTACTTCGGCCGCAGATCCGGGTCGGCATCGTCATACACCCCGCCGAACAGCGCGCTCTCCCAACGGAATCGGTTACCTCCCGGAAACGCGGTCAGGCCACCGTTGCTGGTGCCGGTGACGAATTGGGACCGGTAGACGCCCTCGCGGGCGAGTCGTTCGATCACCGTCTCTGTCGCGCCAGGCGCGGCCCAGCGGTCCGGATGGAAACTGCAGGTCACCCGAAGTGTCGGATCGAGCGCATTCCCGCTCGAGCGCTGCGCCACGTGAGCGACGGCCGCGCCGACCGGATCGCTCTGCGCCTCAGCCACCGTCAACCTCCGGACGAAACAGCTGGACACCGGCGACAGGACGGAATCCGGCCGCGATCGTCGCGCGCAGACTGGCAACGTTGCCGGGTGCGACCGACACCAGCAGGACGTCGTCCGGCGCAACCAGGTGCCGTGCATCCGCTATCAGCTTCCGGGCGAGCCCTTCGCCCCGAGCCTGCGGGGCGATCTCGACGCTCAGCTCCGGCAGCCCGCCGATGCCGCGTCCGATCACGACCAATGCATCATCACCCGCTGCGGCCCCGTGCACGCGCACGTCGGTGCGCAATGACGCCGCTCGTCGGGCCCGTGGCTCGTCGGCCAGGTCCGGTCGAGGTTGCAGCAGGCGCGGCGTCCCACCGAGGCCCGGAGCTGCCAGGACGAGGTCCAGACTGTCGATCCAGCCGTCCCGGCCGGCCAGTGCGACGACTACGCGCGGATCCGCCGCGCCCCCGAATCCGTCCGGGTCGAGGCGGGCCAAGTCCGCGTCCGACCATTGCTCGGACACACACAGGACGGCGTGTCCGGTGAACGTGATGATGCCGAACAACCCTGGAGTCCAAGGGAGTTGGCGCGACCAGGAGCCGTCGGCACGCGGTGGCGACCCGAACGCCGCCTCCCGCAGCAGCTGTCCGACCGGGTGTGGATCGCTCACGCCTCGAACGGCTCGGGATCACCCGCGCCGATGCGGGTCACCTCGGCATACCCGGCGGAGAAATCGACGACGGTGGTGGGCTCAATGCCGCACTCCCCTGAGTCGACGACGGCGTCGACCTGGTGGTCCAGCGTCTCCTTCACCTGCCAGCCGTCGGTCATCGGCTCCTCCTCATCCGGGAGCAGCAGGGTGCTGGTCATGATCGGCTCGCCGAGCTCGGCGACCAGCGCACGAGCCACGGGGTGCGTGCTGATGCGGACCCCGACGGTCTTCTTCTTGCGCTGCTGCAGGCGGTGCGGCACCTCGGAGGTGGCCGGGAGGATGAACGTGTAGGCGCCCGGTGTCGCCGCCTTGATGGCACGGAACACCCGGTTGTCGATGTGCACCAGCTGTCCCAACTGCGCGAAATCGCGGCACATCAAGGTGAAGTTGTGCTTGTCGTTCAGTTGCCGGATGCGCACAATCCGGTCGCGGCCGTCCCGGTTGCCGAGTGTGCAGCCGAGCGCGAAGCACGAGTCGGTCGGGTAAGCAATCAGACCGCCGTCACGCAGGATCTGCACGGCCTGCGCGATGCTGCGCGGCTGAGGGTCCTCGGGGTGCACGTCGAAGTAGCGAGCCATGCCGCCACCGTACGACGTCGAGGCTCCCGCGACCACGTCCGCCGCTGGATTACGACCACTTGTCCACGAGAGTCCGGACAACCTTCAGGTCACGCGTCGTCGCGACCAGGCCGCCCCGTTCCAGCACCGCATTGGAGACCTTCGCCTCGTGGCTCGATTTGCCCAGCCACCAGTGCAATTCGCTGCCGTTGGGGTGCAGACGCTCCCCCGCGACATCCCACTCCGCCAGCTCTGCTGCGCGCTCCGCCGGCGGGGGATCACGGAAGAAGGTGACATAGCGCCGCAGCGTCGCGCCGTCCAGCGGATCGGCCAGGGCATCGGCGTGGTCGGCCACCGCGCGCAGTTGCTGCGGGCTGCGCACGATGCACGGTATGGCGAAACCGAACTCCCCCTCGAGCAACTTCTCCAGCGATGCCGCGACCTTCGCGGCGCTGCGCATTGTCGAGGTGACGCGCACGTTGCCGCTCTGAATGTGTGTTTCGACTTCGTCGAAACCGTTGTCCGCCAAGACTTCTCGGAGCCGTTGCATCTTGATCCAACGACCTCCGACGTTGACCGCCCGAAGGAACACGATGTGCCGCGGCATGCTGCTAGCCCTCGTGCGAGGTGACTTCGGTCGGCAGCATCACCGTCCGGCTGACGGTGCACAACCGCTCGTGCGACTTGCGGATCGCGTCCGGCAGCACACCGCGTGCGGCGTCCCCTTCGGTGCCTTCGGCGAAGTCGACGTGGAACGTGATGTCGATCGGGCCCATGTGGTTGCCCTGGTCATCGCGCACCTTGTCGCCCTCGGCCGTGACCTCGAACCGTGTCGGCTCACCCCTGCGCGAAGTCAGGATGTCGACATCAATGCCGGTGCAGCCGGCGATCGCGGCCAGCAGCAGCTCGACCGGGGTGAACTGGTCGTCGCCACCGCTGCCGAAATCCATGGTGCCGCCGCGTTGGTTCGTGGCACGGAACTTCCCCGACGAGGTGCGAGTGACTGTGACGGCGCGATGAGCGTCGGATGGCTGAGTCGTCATACACCCACCTTGCCAGTACCGTGAGAGACGTGAGCGCGCACTCCGACCACAGCATCTTCCTGATCCGGCACGGTGCGACCGAGTGGTCGCGCAACGGCCGGCACACCGGCACGACGGACATCCCGCTGCTGCCCGAGGGCGAGGCGGACGCGCGCAGTCTGCGCGACCAGGTCCGCGAGCTGGATGTCGTCGCGTCGTTCTGCAGTCCGATGCAGCGTGCTCGGCGCACCGCCGAGCTGGCCGGGCTGTCCGATCCGCGCATCGACGAGGACCTGCGCGAGTGGGATTACGGTGCCTACGAAGGACTTTCGACGCCGCAGATCCGCGAGCAGCTCGGCGACCCGTCCTGGGAGATCTTCGCCGACGGGGTCGAACCGGGCGACACCCCCGGCGAGACCGTCGAGGATGTCGCCGCGCGCGTCAGTCACGTGGTGCGCCGCGTCGTGCCCATCATGGAAGTGGGCAATGTGGCGCTTGTCGCGCACGGTCACTCCCTGCGGATCTTCGCCGCCATCTTCCTGCGTCAGGAGCCGCGCATGGGCGCGCAGCTCATCCTCAACGCCGGCTCCCTGTCGTCACTCGGCTTCTATCACGGCACCCCGTGCATCCAGCGCTGGAACACCGGAGGCGACCTCGCGGGGTGATCTCGATACGCCGGCTCGTTCCTCGCCGGCTACTCGATAAGCTTGCGTTACGGCAACTCCCAGGTGTGCACCGGCTCACCCGCGTGCATCAGCTCGAGGTATCGGCGCAGCATCTCCTGCAACGCATGTGCGCGATCCTTGCCCTTCTCCTCCAGCCTTCGCACGCAGTCGATCTGCCATGACGCGCCGTTCTGGCCGGTGCGGCAGCGCTCGGCGATGACGCCGAGGTAGCGGTCACGCACCTCGGTGGCCACACCCCATGACCGCAGCCCTTCGTCGGCCATCGGCAGCAGGTGCCGGTGCGCCAACTCGTCGGCCTGCACCTCGCCGAAACCCGGCCAGTAGACCTTCGCCTCGATGCCGCGCCGGGCGCAGTTGGCGAAGTTCTCCTCCGCGGCCGAGAAGCTCATCCGGGTCCAGACCGGACGATCCGAGTCGGCGAGCGTTCGCGCGACGCCGTAGTAGAAGGCGCTGTTCGCCATACCGTCGATGATCGTGGGTCCCGCTGGCAACACACGGTTCTCGACGCGCAGATGCGGCTTGCCGTCGACAATGTCGTAGATCGGTCGGTTCCATCGGTAGACCGTGCCGTTGTGCAGCCGCAGCTCGGCCAGCTGTGGCGCGTCGCCGGCCTCGAAGACGGCGACGGGGTCCTCGTCGGTGGACTCCGGCAGCAGCGACGGGAAGTAGCGGACGTTCTCCTCGAACAGGTCGAAGATCGAGGTGATCCAGCGCTCCCCGAACCACACCCGCGGACGCACGCCCTGATTCTTCAACTCGATGGCACGCGTGTCGGTCGCCTGCTCGAACAACGGGATGCGGCTCTCGTGCCACAGCTCCTTGCCGAAGAAGTATGGCGAGTTCGCACCGATCGCCAGCTGGATGGCCGACAACGCCTGCGCGGCATTCCAGTGGTCGGCGAACCGGTGCGGCTGCACCTGCAGGTGCAATTGCACTGAGGTGCAAGCGGATTCGGGAGCGATGGAGTCGGCATACATCGCCAGCCGCTCACCCGTGCCGCCTTCGATGTCGATGAAGATGTCCTCGCCGCGGGCCGAGAAGATCGCCTCGTTGAGAGCCGCGTAGCGGGCGTTCGCGCTCATCCACTCGGTGCTGAAGTGCTCGGGCATCAGCGTCGGCAGGATCCCGATCATCGCGATCTGGGCACCTGCCGCGTTTGCCTGTGCCTCAGCACGATTCAGGCTCTCGCGCAGGTCCTTCTCCAGTTGCAGCGCGGAGTCACCGGGCAGCGGCCGCGGACTGACGTTGAGCTCGATGTTGTATTGCCCGAGCTCGGTCTGATAGTCCTCGTCAGCGATGCTCGCCAGCACGGCGGTGTTGGTCATGGCCGGCTGCAGGTCGTCACCGACCAGATTGAGCTCGACCTCCATGCCGGTCAGCTGGCGCTCGAAATCGAAGCTGTGCGTGTGCAGCATCCGCTCGAAGACATCCAGGTCCTGGCGCACCTTCTCGCGATAACGCTGCCGTTGCTCGCGCGTGTATGACGTGGCGGCGACATCCTTGCCCATGAGACCAAGCCTCCTCGGGGAACCAGCGTGACGACACAGTCGCACATTCTCGGGTCATCCGGCGGTAAATCGCAGGCACGGCTTCCGGTGGGTTCCTCCAACCGCATCCTCGTGCGTCCCTCGAGCGCGCGATGTGCCACACGCCGGGTGTGGTGCGCGGTGGTGTCGGTGGTGGCTCTTACTGTGCAAGCATGCGCTTGATCCACACCTCCGACTGGCACCTGGGACGCTCCTTCCACGGTGTCTCGCTGTTGGATGCGCAGGCGACATACCTCGACCACCTCGTGGAGGTCGTGCGGTCCGAGCGCGTCGACGCCGTCCTGGTCTCCGGTGACATCTACGACCGCGCGCTCCCCGGCCCGGCCAGTGTGGAGTTGCTCGACGAGGCGCTCGTCCGGCTGCGCGACGCGGGAGCCCAGGTGGTGCTCTCGGCCGGCAACCACGACTCAGCTGTGCGCCTCGGTTTCGGCTCGCGGGTGCTGGAGCAGGGCGGCGTCCACATCCGCACGCAGGCCGAGTCGGTCGGCACCCCGGTGCTGCTGGACGACGTGGCCATCTACCCCCTGCCCTACCTCGAACCCACCCTCGTGGCAGGGACGCTCGACGCGTCGGAAGCCACCCACGCCGGTGTGCTGCGGGCCGCCATGCGGCGGGTGCACACCGACCTGGCCGATCGCGGCCTGCCGGGCATCGTGATGGCGCACGCCTTCGTCGTCGGCTCGGCGACCTGTGAGTCCGAGCGAGACATCACCGTCGGCGGCGTCAGCGCGGTCCCCGCCTCCACCTTCAACGGCATCACGTATGCCGCACTCGGTCACCTGCACCGTGCGCAGCAGGTCGGCGAGGTCGGGCGCTACAGCGGCTCGCCGGTCGCGATGTCCTTCTCCGAGGCCGGTCACCGCAAGAGTTCGGTGCTGCTCGAAGTGGATGGACATACGACGAGCGGGCACGACCAACCCGCGGTGCGCAGCACACTGATCGACGCACCCGTCGGCCGCGAGCTGGTGACCTTGCGTGGCACGCTCGAGGACCTCCTCGCAGACCCCGACCTCGGCCACGCCGAGGACGCCTGGTGCCAGGTCACCCTGACCGATGCCACGCGGCCGCTCGGCGCGATGGACCGCCTGCGACGCCGCTTCCCGCACACCCTGCAACTGCTCTTCGACCAGCCGGCCACGACATTGCGTCCCGGCGGCTACACCCGGCGGGTGGCCGGCAAGGACACCTTCGACCTGTGTTGTGACTTCCTGGAGCACACACGCGGCGGTGCCGCAGCGACCGAGGCGGAGCGCCAGTTGCTGCAGCAGGCCGTGGAGCAGACCCGCGTGGCACGAGCCGGACACGACGGGCCGGAGCGGGTCCACACCGTCGACCGGACGGGTGTGGCATGAGCAGCCGGGGTGACGCATGAGGCTGCACCGGCTGCGACTGCAGGCTTTCGGTCCGTTCGCCGGCACCGAGTCGATCGACTTCGACTCCCTGACGGCGGGCGGCCTCCACCTGATCCACGGGCCGACCGGCGCGGGCAAGACCAGCATCCTCGACGCCATCTGCTTCGCGCTCTTCGCTGGCGTGCCCGGCGGCCGCATGCAAGGTCGCGACACGTTGCACAGCGACCATGCCGCCGCGACCGACCGTCCCGAGGTTGAGCTCGAGTTCGGCGTGGGCGGACGTCGGCTGCGTTTGCGTCGCTCACCGGAGCACCAGGTCGCCAAGAAGCGCGGCAGCGGCACCCGCACCCAACGCGGCAGCGTCGTGCTCGAGGAGCGGGGCAGCGCCGGCTGGGAGACCGTGAGCACCCGCAATGACGAGGTCGCGCAGGCGATCGGCGACCTGCTCGGGATGGGGCTCACCCAGTTCGCGCAGGTGATGCTGCTCCCGCAGGGCGAGTTCACCGCCTTCCTGCGCGCCAAGCCGGACGACCGCGGGAAGCTGCTGGAGCGCCTCTTCGACATCAGCGATTTCGCCGCCGTCGAGCAATGGCTGCTCGATCACCGGAAATCATTGGAAGCAAAGGACATTCAGGCGCGAGCCGACCGTGCGATGCTGATCTCCCGTGCCCGGGAGACGCTCGGTGAGGTGGTCACGCAAGACCCGGCCGCGGAGGCGAGCTGGGAGCTGGACGACGACGCGGAGTCGCTGCCGGTGCTGCACGGACTCACCGAGCGGCTGTCCGACCAGTTGACCGAAGCACTCACCGTCGCCGACGACACCGCCGGCGCTCTCGAGCGGTTGCGCTCCCAACTTGCGGCGCAGCGGTCGCTGGCCAAGCTGCAAGGTCTGGCGCGCGGCGCACGACGCACCCTGGAGCAGGTCGCGGCACAGGCTCCGGAGTTGGCCGATGCCGAGGAGTCCCTGGCCGCAGCGGCTCGCGCACAGCGTTGCGCTCCGGCTGTTGCGGCTGATGAGCGGCGGCGCCATACCCACGAGCAGGCGCGGCGAGTCGTCGCCGATCACCGTGCCGGCCTAGCCCGTGTCAGCAACTGGTCGGTGCCCGAGCCGCACGCCGCGCACGGACTGTCCGAGACCGCGCTCGCTCCCCTGGTGGAGCGGGCGGCTGCCGGCACCGAGGCACTCGCCGGCCAACCCGAGCTCTTGCGCCAGGTTCGTGTCCTGGACGCCGAGGTGCAGTCCGCGACCGCAGATCTCGCGGCGGCGCGCACGGACGCCGATCACCGGCGCAGCGCGCTCGACGCCGCGGACACCCAGCTCACCCAGCTCGAGGAGCGTCGCTCGGCACTGCAACCGGACGCCACATCGCACGCCGAGTGGCAGCGGCTGCTCGTCGACATCGATCAGGCTGCGGAGTCGCTGCACGACGCCGCACGCAACGTCGACGCGGCGCAACGCTCCGAGCGGGAGCACCGCCGCAAGCAACGAGCGTGGGCAGCCGCGGAGGCTGAGGTCCTGCGTCTGCGCAACGCTCGACTGACCGGCATTGCGGCCGAGCTCGCGAGTGACCTCGAGGACGAAATTCCTTGTCCCGTCTGTGGATCCACCGATCACCCGGCTCCTGCTGCCTCAGCCGACAATCAGGTCGACGCCGACCAGGTCGACGCTGCTGAGGACAACGCGCGGACTGCTGCGGAGCAGGCTGCTGCCGTCGGCGCAGCCTGGTCCGCGCACGTCGGCCGGGCGCAGGTGACCTGCCGCGCCGCTGTCGACGCTCTGGCACGCGTCAGCCCCGACAGCACCGAAGAACGGGGCACGGACGATCAGGACACGGACGCGGTGGCAGCCGTCCGAGCGGAGTTGGCGAACGACGTCGAGCCCGATCGCCACCTGATGACGGCCGCACTCGGTGACGTTCCCGAGACGTCAGGTCCGTCCGATGAGGGCGGCGTGCCCTCCGCGGGGTTCGACCAGGCGCTTGCCGGTGCGCTCGTCTCGCTGGCCGAGCGGGTCGCAGCCGCCCGCGAGGTGGTGGGTGATCACGTCGCGCGCGGGGCGGAGGCGGTCCAGCAGCTGCAACTCCTCGACGATCAGTGCCTTGCGTTCCGCGCCGAGCGTGATCGTGCTCAACAGGCCGGAGCGGACGCAGCGGAGGCGGTGCGGCTCGGCGAGGCCCGGTTGGCGTCGCTGGAGGCGCAGATCGAGGCGGCCATGTCCCGACTGGCGGAGATCGCCCGCGCCCATCAGACCTCGTGCGGCTGCTCGCCCGCGCTTGACCTGGCTGATCCAGACGTGGCGGATCCTGACGCGGCCGCCCCCGACGCCACCGCCCTGGGCGCCCTGGCCGAGACCGCGAGCATCCACGCCGCGTGCGTCGAGCACTTGGACCGTCTGCGGGCGGCCGCAACAGCCGAGCACACGGCCGCTGCAGAGGTCGATTCAGCCGGCCACGAGCTGGCCGAGCTACTTGCCGAGTGCGGCTTCGACGATGCCGCAGCGGTCTCGCAGGCAACTCTGTCGGAGGCCGAGCAGCAAAAGCTGCGCAGCTTCAGTGCGAGCGTCCGCACCGAGGAGGCCAAGGCCACCGGCGTGCTGGAGCAGTCCGACGTCGCAGCCGCGGAGGCAGCAGCCCCGGCCACGGTCGACGAGCTCACCGGCCAGGTCGCTGTCGCCGAGCGCACCGCACGCACCGCACGCGACGCCGTCGGCGATCTGCGCCGGGCACACGAGAGGCTGCAACAGATCGCCACGGAGCTGGCTGCGCATGACGACCGCACTGCGCCGCTGCAACAGCAGCTGGCCACCGCCACCTCCCTGGCCGCGGCAGTGGCCGGAGCCGGCGACAACACGATGCGGATGCGCCTGACGGCATACGTGCTCGCGGCGCGGCTGGAGTCGGTCACGACACTGGCCAACGAACGGTTGCAGTCGATGACCGACGGGCGCTATCAGCTCGAGCACACCGACGAGCGCGCCGCGCGTGGCAGCAAGAGCGGCCTCGGGCTGCGGGTCCGCGACGCCTGGACCGGCACCACCCGCGACACATCGACCCTGTCCGGTGGCGAGTCGTTCATCGCTTCCCTCGCACTGGCCCTCGGACTCGGTGACGCCGTGCTGGAGGCAGCAGGCGGCCGGCGACTGGAGACGCTGCTCGTCGACGAGGGATTCGGATCGCTGGACGAGGACAGCCTGGAGCAGGTGCTCGACGTGCTCGACGGACTGCGCGCAGGTGGCCGCAACGTCGGCATCGTCAGCCACGTTCCCGAGTTGCGCACCCGCATCCCGGCACAGATCCGGGTGTGCAAGACCGCCCGTGGCTCGACGCTCGAGATCCAGTCCCCTGGCCAGGTCGCATGACCGCAGCGGACAGGTTCTGTCCGCTGCGACTTCTAGCGTGTGACCAGCTTCGACCGGAGCGCTCACCCGATCTGGAGGACCATCATGGATTTCAAGCTCGAAGTCGTGCCGATGCCCGTCACCGACGTGGATCGCGCCAAGGCCTTCTACACCGACCAGCTCGGTTTCCACGCCGACTTCGACCAGCGACCGACCCCGGAGATCCGCTTCGTCCAACTGACTCCCCCTGGGTCGGCGTGCTCGATCGTGATGGGTGAGGGCGTGGTGCACATGCAGCCGGGCACCCAACAAGGCGTGATGTTCGTGATCGACGACGCGGATGCCGCGCTCGAGGAGCTCACCGCACATGGCGTCGAGGTCGAACCGGTCGACGAACAGCCCTGGGGACGCTTCCTCTACGTGACCGACCCGGACGGCAACCAGTTGGTGCTGCAGCAGCTCCCGGCATACGCCTTCGACAGCGACGGCAATCGCAAGGCACCCGGCGCGCACTGACCGATCCATCTCACCGTGCGGACGATGTATGCCGCACGTGGCGTGTCGGGACTCACCGCCCCGGCGGTCCCGGCATCGCCGTGGGAAACTGGACGGCGTGCGGCCCATCAAACAGTCCAAGAAGCTCCAGCACGTCCGGTATGACGTCCGCGGGCCGATCCTCACCGAGGCGGAGAAGCTGGAGGCGCAGGGCCACCGCATCCTGAAGCTGAACATCGGCAACACCGCACCGTTCGGCTTCGAGGCGCCCGACGCCGTGCTGCGGGACATGATCCACAACCTGCCGCAGTCACAGGGCTACAGCGACAGCCGCGGCATCTACTCGGCCCGCACCGCGGTCGCGCACTACTACCAGTCGCACGGCCTGACCGACACCACCGTCGAGGACGTCTTCATCGGCAACGGTGTGTCCGAGCTGATCAGCATGGTGCTGCAGGCGTTCGTCGACGACGGCAACGAGATCCTCATCCCGGCCCCGGACTACCCGCTGTGGACCGGGGCGGTCTCGCTCGCAGGTGGCACGCCGGTGCACTACCGGTGCGACGAGGCGAACGACTGGAACCCCGATCTGGCCGACATCGAGGCCAAGATCACCGACAACACGCACGCCTTGGTCGTGATCAACCCCAACAACCCGACAGGCGCGGTCTACTCCGAGGAGACCGTGCGCGGCCTGGTCGATCTCGCACGACGGCACGATCTGGTCCTGATGGTCGACGAGATCTACGAGAAGATCCTCTTCGACGACGCCGTGCACCATCACGCGGCAACCTTCGCCGGGGACGACGTGCTGTGCCTGACCTTCAGCGGTCTGTCCAAGGCCTACCGTTCGTGCGGCTACCGCGCCGGCTGGCTGATGGTCTCCGGCCCGAAGCACATCGCAGCCGATTTCCTCGAAGGTCTGACGCTGCTGGCAAACATGCGCATGTGCGCCAACGTCCCGGGACAGCACGCCATCCAGACCGCACTCGGTGGCTACCAGTCGATCAACGAACTCATCGGCCCCGGCGGGCGGTTCTACGAGCAGTCGATGACGGCGTGGCGGTTGCTCAACGAGATCCCCGGCGTCAGCTGCGTCAAGCCACGCGGCGCGCTCTATTGCTTCCCGCGGCTGGATCCCGAGGTCTACCCGATCGAGGACGACCAACAGTTCGTCATCGACCTGTTGCGCGCGGAGAAGATCCTCGTCACCCACGGCACCGGGTTCAACTGGTTCGAGTCCGATCACTTCCGGCTCGTCACCCTGCCGGACGTCGATCTGCTCACCGAAGCCATCGGTCGGATCGCCAACTACCTCAGTGCAGTTCGCGCCGGCGTCGCTGCCGGGACCCCGCTGTGACGATGCTGCACTGCCCGGCGACCGTGCTGCTTGCCAGGCACGGTGCGGCGGCATACGAAGCGGACACCTGGTCCGGTGAAGGCGGCTCGCTCACCCGGGAGGGCCGGGCACAGGCCGCGGCTCTCGCCGGTCGACTGCACGGTCGCCAGATCACCCAGATCTACACCAGCACGATGGCCCGTGCGGTGCAGACGGCGGAGATCGTCGCCGCTCGCCTGGACGCCGACGTGACCACTCGCCTTGACCTGCAGGAGTTCAGTGTCGGCGATTTCACCGATGTCGTGCGTGACACCGACCCCTTCGTCGAGACCTTCACCAGCTGGCTCGACGGCGACCTGTCGGCGCGCGTTCCCGGTGGCGAGACGGGTGCCGACGTGGTGGCTCGTGCGCAGTCGGTGCTGGATGACATCGCCGACATGCATCCCGGCGAGACGGTGCTGGTCGTCGCACACGGCGGCATACTCACGCTCGCCATACGCAATCTGCTGACCTTCGAACCCGGCGTCACCCCAAGGCAATTCGCCAATTGTGCCTTTGCCGAGACCGAGCTGCGCTCCGACGGTTGGCGGCTCACCGGCTGGTCCGACCCGGCATAACGGCGCTCTGGGTGGAGACGCATCTCCACCCGGTCTCCACCCCTGGATCCACCCCTGGGTCGATCCGCTGGTGCCCGGAAATCTGGATGCTTGAAGTCATCACCGAGCAGGACTTCAAACACCCGAAAGGCACACCCGATGTCGGACTTCCAGCAGGCACTTCTCATCAGCGGCGGGATCACCGCGCTGATGCTCATCACCCAGTACGGGCGTCGGGCACTCACGACGCACTCGATGGTGCGACCGCTGCTGACCGTCGTCGGTGTCGGCTTCTTCTACCTGCGTGGTCTGCCGACCGACAGCTCCGAACTCTGGCTGTATGCCGTCGGCCTCGGGCTCGGCGTGGTCTGCGGAGCGATCGCAACCGTCTTCACCCGAGTCGAGCGAGACACCACGACGGGCACGGTGATGACCGTCTGCGGCGTCGGTTTCGCCGCGACGTGGCTGGCTGTCGCCGGCGCACGACTTCTCTTCGTGTGGGAGGCCGAGCACAACCTGGGTTTCCGTGACCACCTCGGCGAGTTCATGATGAACCACCAACTGCACGAGACCTCGATCGCGCCGTTCTTCGTCCTGTGGGCGCTGGCCATGGTGGTGTCCCGGATCCTCGCCAACGCGGTGCGCGCCCACCGGCTCCCCCAGACGCCGTTGCGGCTGACCGAGGTGCCGCAGCCCGTCGCAGTCTGAGCCAGGCAGTGGCACACCGCGAGTAACTCGTGACGGTCGCGACATACTCGCCCGAAAGCCCCTCACACCACGAATAACTCGCGACAGTCACGACAAAGTCGCCGCCTCGGCCCGGATGATCTCAGGAGGGATCGTCCGGGCCGAGACCGTGCTGGAACGCGAAGGTCACCGCCGCGGCCCGGTCGCGCACACCGGCCTTGGCGAAGAGGTTGTTGATGTGGGTCTTGACGGTCCCTTCGCTCACGAAGAGGTGGCCGGCGATGTCGCGATTGCTCAGCCCGGACGCAATGAGCGTCAGCACCTCCTGCTCGCGCGGTGTGAGTCCGGCCGGCGGTGCTGCCGGGACCGATCCCGTTGCGGGCGCTTGCGACTGCTGCATGGCTGCCCGCACCAGTTGCTGCTGCACCTTCGGATCGAGCACCGCCTGACCACCCGCTACGGTTCGTATGGCGGCAGCGATGTCGGCCCGCCCAGCGTCTTTGGTGAGATAGCCACGCGCTCCCGCGTCCAGCGCACGCATGATCGAGGCGTCGTCGCCATACGTCGTCAGGATCAGCACACTGATGTCGGGCGCCCGTTCGCTGAGCACACTCGTGGCGTCGGCACCGTCCATGACCGGCATGTTCAGATCCATCAGCACGACCTCTGCACGTTCGGCCACCGCCGTCGCGACGGCTTCCTCGCCGTTGGCGGCCGTGCCGACGACAGAGATGTCCTCGGACAGATCCAGCATCGCCGCGACGGACTCCCGCACCACCGTCTGGTCGTCCGCGACGACCACCCGAATCCGCTTCTGCTCAGCAGACATTCACACTCCCGCGCTCTCGTGTTGGACCGGCAGTCGTGCGGCAACCTGCCAGCCGCCGGAGAACTCACCCTCGTGCACCGGCCCGATCGCGCAGGTGCCGCCGAGCAGATCGACCCGCTCGCGGATGCCGACCAGGCCCATCCCGCTGCCCGCACCCGCCGCGACCTCCGCACCCGGACCGTTGACCACTTCGAGCGCGACCACGTCACCGTCACGGCGTAGGTCGATCCGCACCGCTGCGCCCGCCGCGTGCCGCCGTGCGTTCGTCAGGGCCTCCTGGACGATCCGCACCACTTCCTGAGAGGTCGCCGCGCCGATCTCGTCCAGATCACCGGACAACTCGAGCTGCTCCCCCGGCTGGACCATCCGCTGCAGCGTCGCCGGCAGGTCCAGCGCCCCGTCCCGCAGCGCTCGGACCGCACGCCGCGCCTCGTCCAGCCCGTCGACCACCAGACCACGCGCCGTGCGGACCGTGGCCCGGCCCTCCTGCTCGCGACCGGCCTCCAACTGAGCGTCGGCCAGATCTAGTTGCAGGCTCACGCCGGACAGCGAATGCGCGAGCACATCATGTATGTCGCGCGCGATGCGCGTGCGTTCGGCCAGGGCACTCGCCCGCGCATCCGACGCCGCGGTCAGCATCGTCTGCTCGACCAGCTGCTCGTTCAACCGGAGGGTCCGCTTCCGGCTGCGTGATGCCAGTCCGGGCAGCACGGTGAGCCCGATTGCGAGCACGCCATACCAAGCCCACCCGACACGGGCAGTTTCGTTGACCACCAAGGCGATTGCGACGGTCATGGCGGTCAGTGAGAGCGCCACCCGGGTCGGCCAGCGCGAGCCGAAATGGCTGCACGCGATGAACGCCAGCGACACGCACCACCCGGCAGCGCCGAACGCCAACCCGGCCGTCACCCCGAAGGCGACGCTGACCGCGAACCGTGGCCACACCGTCAGCAACCGCTCGGGAAGCAACCGCAGGAAGGCCAGTGCCCCGCACACCGCGATCAGTGCATAGGTCAGCACGACGTGATCGCCGATGGGACGCAGTGTCAGGAAGCTGGGCACCAGCAGCAAGGTCGCGAGGACCGGCTGGAGACGTTCGTCGAAGAGGTCCAGCCAGAAGCCGGAGAACACGTCGTCGTCACTCGCCTCGAGTTCTCGTCGCAACGCGCTCAGCACCCGACGATTCTGGCACCCTCACGACCGCCCGACCGAGGGGACCACACAACGACCGAGAGGAGCACGAAATCGGGTGGATTTCGTGCCCCTCTCGGTCACTTGCTGGGCCTCTCGGTGCAGTGGGTGCCGCGGCGCCGATCAGGCTTCGAAGGCCTCCGGCGGCGGGCACGAGCAGACCAGGTTGCGGTCGCCGTAGGCGCCGTCGACACGACGGACCGGCGCCCAGTACTTGTGCAACGGGTCGAGCCCGGCCGGGTAGACGGCCTCCCGCCGTGAGTAGGGGTGCTCCCACTTGTCGGCCGTCAGCGACTCCGCGGTGTGCGGCGCGTGCCGCAGCACGGAGTCGGCGGCGTCGACCTTGCCGTCGATCACGTGCTGGATCTCCTCGCGAATGGCGATCATCGCGTCACAGAAGCGGTCCAGCTCCCCCAGCGACTCGCTCTCGGTCGGCTCGACCATCAGCGTGCCGGCGACCGGGAACGACATCGTCGGCGCGTGGAAGCCGTAGTCGATGAGCCGCTTGGCTACGTCGTCGACGGTCACGCCCGACTCCTTGGTCAGCCCACGCAGGTCCAGGATGCACTCGTGCGCGACCAGGCCGCCCTCACCGGCATACAGCACCGGGAAGTGCGAATTCAGCCGCTTGGCAACGTAATTGGCCGACAGGATCGCCGCCTGAGTGGCCTTGGCCAGACCGGCGCCGCCCATCAGCCGCACGTAGGCCCAGGAGATCGGCAGGATCGATGCCGAGCCGTATGGCGCCGCCGACACCGGCCCGGTCTCCCCCGTCAGCTCCTGCGCGAACGGGTGCGACGGCAGGTATGGCGCCAGGTGCTCGCGCACGCCGATCGGCCCGACGCCCGGGCCGCCACCGCCGTGCGGGATGCAGAAGGTCTTGTGCAGGTTGAGGTGCGACACGTCGCCGCCGAACTTCCCCGGCCGGGCGAGTCCGATGAGCGCGTTGAGGTTGGCGCCGTCGACATAGACCTGACCACCGGACTCGTGCACCAGCGAGCACAGCTCGGAGATGGTGTCCTCGAAGACGCCGTGGGTCGAGGGGTAGGTGACCATGATCGCGGCCAAGCTCTCGCCGTGCTCCTTGAGCTTGTCCTTCAGGTCGTCCATGTCGATCTCGCCGGTCGGGGCGGTCTTGACCACGACGACCTTCATGCCGGCCATCACCGCAGAGGCGGCGTTCGTGCCGTGCGCGGACGCCGGGATGAGGCAGACGTTGCGTGCACCCTCACCACGCGACTCGTGGTAGCCGCGGATCGCCAGCAACCCGGCCAGCTCGCCCTGTGAGCCCGCGTTGGGCTGCAACGACACCGAGTCGTAACCGGTGATCTCGCACAGCCACTGCTCGAGGTCGGTGATCAGCTCCCGGATGCCCTCGGTCTGCGCGGCGGGTGCGAACGGGTGCAGGTTTGCGAACTCCGGCCAGGTGATGGACTCCATCTCGGTGGTCGCGTTGAGCTTCATGGTGCACGAGCCCAGCGGGATCATGCCGCGGTCGAGCGCGTAGTCGCGGTCGGCCAGCGTGCGCAGGTAGCGCAGCATCTCGGTCTCGCTGTGGTGCTCGTGGAAGACCGGGTGCGTCAGCACCTCGTCGGTCCGGACCAGCGAGTCGTCCCATGTCGGTGCATCGGCTGACGGCACCGGCGCGTTGACGCCGAATGCCGCTGCGACTGCGGCCAATTGCTCGTCCGTGGTCGTTTCGTCGACGCTGACCGAGACGTGGTCGCTGTCGACGCGCCATACGTTGATGTCACGCGCTCGGGCAGCCTCGACTACGGCGTCCGCCCGGCCGGGCAGCACGGCCGTGAGGGTGTCGAAGTAGGTGTCGCTGACCAGCTCGACACCGCCGCCGCGCAACGCCTCGGCAAGCCCGACTGCCTTGCCGTGGACCTCCAGCGCGATCCGGCGCAGTCCCTCCGGACCGTGGTAGACGGCATACATCGACGCCATCACGGCCAGCAGCACCTGCGCGGTGCAGATGTTGGAGGTGGCCTTCTCGCGGCGGATGTGCTGCTCGCGGGTCTGCAGCGCCAAGCGGTATGCCGGTGCGCCTGCCGCATCCAGACTCACCCCGACCAACCGGCCGGGCATCGTGCGCTCCAGGCCCTTGCGGACGCTCATGTAGCCGGCGTGCGGTCCGCCGAAGCCCATCGGCACCCCGAAGCGCTGGCTGGTGCCGACGGCGACATCGGCTCCCAGCTCGGCCGGCGCGGTCAGCAGCGTGAGGGCGAGCAGGTCGGCGGCGACCGCGACCAGTGCCTTGCCTTCGTGCGCCGCCTCGATGAGCGCACGCCAGTCGTGGATGACTCCGTCGGCGCCGGGGTACTGGACCACGACGCCGAAGACGTCCCGGTCCCCCGCCGCGGCGCGCAGCCCGGCCGCGTCGGTCACCGACCGGAGGTCGGCCACGACGACCTCGATGTCGAGCGGGGTCGCGCGGGTCTGGACGACGGCGATCGACTGCGGCATCAGCTGGGCGTCCAGCACCAGCACGGCGTCCTTGGCGGCCTTCGACCCTCGGCGCATCAAGGTCATCGCCTCGGCGACCGCGGTCGCTTCGTCCAGCAGCGACGACCCGGCGGTGGGCAGACCGGTCAGATCGGAGATGACGGTCTGGAAGTTCAGCAGGGCCTCGAGCCGGCCCTGGGAGATCTCCGGCTGGTATGGCGTGTAGGCGGTGTACCAGGCCGGATTCTCCAGGATGTTGCGGCGGACGACGGCGGGTGTGTGCGTGCCGTAGTAGCCGAGGCCGATCATCGAGGTGAGCACCTGGTTGCGGTCGGCCTTGCCGCGCAACTCCTCCAGCACGGCCGGCTCCGAGGGTGCGGCCTCGACGTCCAGTGCTTCCTCGGCGCGGATCCCGCCGGGCACCGCCTTGGCGAGCAGGTCCGCCATCGTCGAGTAGCCGAGCGCCCCGAGCATCGATGACATGTCGTCGTCGGTCGGGCCGATGTGGCGGGAGGGGAAGTCGGGCAGCTCGACAGCACTCATGGGGCGGCACCTTCGCTCGGGTCGTGCAGGACTATGACGGTGTAGTCCCCAACTGTCGTCACCGCTCGGTGTCTCCAGAGCTGCCTCGACCGGGCGGTCCTGGCGCCTGAGAGGTTCTGAGGTGGTTGCCCCTTCGGCGTCCGACCCGGTATGGCGGAACTCTCCCGCCCGGCGTCGTAAGCACCCCCAAACTATCACCCGCGAAGCCGTCGGCTCGCGGGTGCTGGGTGGGCGAGGTCGTACTGAACGACCGGGGGCGCAGTGGGCGGCAGCGGTCAGCCGGCGGCGTTGCGACGGGCGCGGCGCTCACGCAGCTCGTCGCCCGGGTGGTCAGCCGGGACCTCGTCCTCGGCGCGCTCGCCCGGCAGCTCCGAGAGCGAACCCTCGACCTCACGCCAGACGGAGCCGAGTGCGATGCCGAAGACGCCCTGCCCGCCGCGCAGCAGGTCGATGACCTGGTCGTCGGAGGTGCATTCGTAGACGCTCGCGCCGTCGGACATCAGGGTAATGCCGGCGAGTTCTTCGACGCCGTGCTCGCGCAGCACCGTCACCGCGACGCGGATCTGCTGCAGGGAGACGCCGGTGTCGAGCAGTCGCTTGATGACCTTGACGACCAGGATGTCGCGGAAGCTGTAGAGGCGCTGGTGCCCGGACCCGGTGGGGTTGCGCACCGAGGGCTCGAGCAGACCCGTGCGTGCCCAGTAGTCGAGCTGTCGGTAGGTCACTCCAGCCGCCCGGCAGACCGCGGGACCGCGGTAGCCGACGTGCTCGGTCATCTCCTCCGGCAGGTCGTGCGTGAACAGCGCTTCCTGCATGGGCGCGGGCGCCTTCGACTGCACGTTGCGTGCTTCACCCTTGCTGACCACGACATCCTCCAACGATTTTCAACAAGCACCCCGCGGCTTGCTGCTCTGGAGCACCAAGCCCGAACTCGCGCGTGATGCTCCGCAAACGTATGGCCACACACCTGCGGAATCAACGACCGCCGCGCGTGTCGCGGTCGTCATTCTGTCGCTAACCCTCAAGTTGAGGTTGCAACTTTGCCTCATGGCTCTTCCGAACCCTCGTCTCCAACTTCGAAGTCCTCCGCCGACACGTTGTCCAGAAACTCGCGGAAACGCTCGACCTCGTCCTCTTCCTCGACCGGCACATCAACACCGACCTCGGCGAGCACGTCCTCGTCGACGAAAACTGGGACCTGGGCACGCAGCGCGACCGCCACGGCGTCCGAGGACCGGGAGCTGATCCGCTTGTCGCCGTCGATGACCAGCTCGGCGTAGAAGACGCCTTCCTCCATGCGGGTGATCATCACGCTGGACAACTCGTGGCCCAGCCCGGTCAGCACATCGAGCAGTAGGTCGTGGGTCAGGGGCCGCGGCGGGGTGACACCCTGCTGGGCGTAGGCGATCGCCGTTGCCTCCGGAGCTCCGATCCAGATCGGGACGTATCGCTCCCCGTCGACCTCCCGCAACAGCAGGATCGGCTTGTTGGTCGGCATCTCGACCCGCACACCCATCACCTCGACCTGTTTCACAGGCACCACGCTACCCCCGTGACAGGTCGGCACGCACCAGTGCGAGGTGCAGCTCGAGGCACTGCCGCACGAGTTCCTCGACATCCACCTCGTGGGACGTGCCGGTCAGCCCTTGCACCAGAGCGACTTCCCGCTCGGCTGCCAGTCGGAACGGTCGCAGATGGCGGGCTTCGATGCCGTAGGACAACAAGGACGCGGCGGCATGGGCGACCTGCAGGTCCAAGGCGGTGTAGAGACCGTCGGAGTCACTGTGGACCAGTCCGAACGACTCCAGATCTGCCAGCGCACGAGCCGCCAACCCGGTGGCGCGCTGCAACTCCGCACGGGTGAGCCGCACGGACTCGCCCTGCTGCACGCCGGTGTCCTGCACAGCACTCAGCGCCGGGTCGCGCTCCACCACCGGCGGTTGGGGGCCGTCACTGTGCTCGGCCGGACGCAGGCCGCGGTCGTAAGCGTCGAGCGCCTCGGCGATGACCTTCAGCGGCCAGTACTTGTCGCGCTGGCACCGCAGGACGAAACGCAACCTGTCGACGTCGCGCTCGGCATACCGCCGGTAACCCGATGCGGAACGCTCGGGTGAGACCAGGCCCTGGGCGTCGAGGAAGCGCACCTTCGACATCGACAGGTCGGGGAACTCCTCCTGCAACAGGGTCAGCACCGCGCCGATGGACAGGCCGGGCGACCTGTCGCTCACGACGTCGCGGCGCCGTAGAAGACGAGACGGAACTTGCCGACCATGACCTCATCGCCGGTGGTCAGGTCGTGCGAGTCCACGAGTTGACCGTTGACGTAGGTGCCGTTGAGCGAGCCGACGTCGGTCACGGCGTAGCCGGCGTCGGTGCGGCGGAACACAGCGTGCCGACGCGACACTGTCACGTCGTCCAGGAAGATGTCGCTGCTCGGGTGCCGGCCCACGCCGACCTCCGCGTCGTCGAGCAGGAATCGCGCTCCGGAGTTGGGCCCGCGCAGGGACAACAGGAGGGCGGTGCCCGGCCGAAGCGCGTCGATCGTCGCCTGGTCCGAGCTGGACAGCCGCACCTCGGTGCTGCTCGCCCGGTCGGTCACGGCACCCTCGGCCGGCACCGCGGTGAAGCGAGCAGTCGCGTCGCCCCCGCTCTCGCGAGGTGGCTCGGACGCGGCTTCGCGACGCTGGCTGTCGCCCTGCGCGAAGTCGCTGTCGTCGTTGGTCATTGAATCAACCTCAGGTTCGGGGGCAACGGATTGTCGGAGGCTCTGATCGTACGCTCAGCCGAGCGACGCTTTGTACGCTTCCACATCCTGCAGCCCGTCCAACGCCGCTGCGTCGGACAGTTTGAGTTCGTACATCCAGCCGTCACCGTAGGGGTCGTTGTTGACCAGCTCCGGTGTGGCGTCGAGCTGCTCGTTGATGGCAGTCACTTCGCCGGCCAGCGGCGAGTAGAGGTCGCTGACCGACTTGGTCGACTCGACCTCACCGCAGGCGTCGCCCGCCGCGACCGTGTCGCCCACCGTCGGGAGGCTGACGTAGACGACGTCACCCAATGCGTCCTGCGCGAACGCCGAGATGCCGATGCGCACCACACCATCGCCCTGCTCCTTCACCCACTCGTGGTCGGCGGTGTAACGGAGGTCGGCGGGGTACTCGAGGTCGCTCATGGGTCTCCTTGAAGACGTAGTGGACACGAAATTGAACTGGACAACTGAACTGGACACGGACAATTGAGGCGGACACGAACCGAGGTGGATCGATCGCTCGGGAATGTCGTCCAGGTCACGAACTGCTGGGTCGAGCGTAACGAGGCGTGCTCGCGGCCCGCAACGCAGTCACGTCAACCCGTTGCGCGGATGTGACCGACGGTTTCGCGCCGGACTGTTTCAGCGACTCGACGACGCCGCCGGGAATGGACATCGCGGTGGACATGGTGTGCGGGTCGCCGATCGCGGTGATGACGTAGGGCTGTCCGACCGGCTGCCCGTCGGCCACCAGCCGGCCGTCGCTCGCCGTCCCGAAATAGCTGTCGGCCACGATGCGCACGGAGTTCAGCTGGATCGCCTCGGCGCCCGCATCCCGTAGCTCCTCCACCGCATTCAGCACGTCACTGGGCTCCACGACGTGCTTCGGATCCTTGATCGTGATGCGTATGCCGGGGCCGGTCGCCGCGAGGGTCCCGGCGAGGATGCCCAGTGTGCGCAGTCGGTCGGTCGCAGCCTTCAGTGCGGCCGCGTCACCGCCGGAGCTCTCCAGTTGGTTCTTCGTCTGGGTCAGGCGGTCGGCCTCCTTGCTGAGCTTGAGCGACTGCTGGTTGACGCCGTCGAGCAACGCGACGAGGTCGGCCTGCCGCAGGTTCTCCAGTCCGGACGTCCGTGTCTCGTGCACCTGGGCGACCATGGCGAAGCCGAGCAGCGCGGCGAGGACCGTGATGTAGGCATTGGCGCGCGTCGGCCTGGGACGGGCTGCCCGCCACAGCCGTCGCCAGCCGGTGCGGACGGTTTCGTTCTCTGCGTCTCTACTCATGTGCACTCACAGCTGCTTCGCCCGCTCTCAGGCATGGAACAGGTGACGACGGATGGCTGCGACGTTGCTGAAGATGCGGACCCCGAGCACGACCACCACGCCGGTGGACAGCTGCGAGCCGACGCCCAGTTGATCGCCGAGGTAGACGATCAGCGCGGCGACCACGACGTTGGACAGGAACGACACCACGAACACCTTGTCGTCGAAGATGCCGTCCAGCACTGCGCGCACCGCACCGAAGACCGCATCGAGCGCGGCGATGACCGCGATCGGCAGGTAGGGCTGCAGGGACAGCGGCACGTCCGGGTGCAGGACGATGCCGACGACGAGGCCGACGATCAGTCCGATGGCCGGGATCATGACCCTCCTTCTGGGCTGGGCGACGAGGACGTCGCAGCTGATGAGGTGCGTGCGTGACTGAGGGCCGCCGTCGCGGCCGCCGGGACGGTCACCGACTTCTTGGTGGACAGGTCCTCACGGATCCCGTAGGTGCTCACCAGTTCACGCAGGTAAGCGCCACCGGAGTTGCTCCGGAAATTCTCCGCGAGGTCGGGACCGCCGATCACCGTCACGGCATACGGCGGTCGCAGCGGCCGGAAGTTGACCAGGATCGCCTGTCCGGCGAAGCGGATCGCGCTCTGGGTGGTGAGCCGCTGGCCGTTGATCGCGATTGCCTCGGCGCCCGCAGCCCACAACCCGTTGACGATGATCTGCAGATCCGTCGAGGTGAGCCGCTCGGTGTCCGAGGTGTCCGCGCGCGGGTCACCCTGTGCGTTGGTGCCCGCGTCGGGCGCGTCGTCGAGCGTCAGCACCAGACCGGGCCCGTGCGCTGCCGACGTGCCGGTCGTCAGCTCCAGCGCCTCGAGTCGACTCGCCAGACTCTTGTCGTCCTGATGCTTCAACGCCGCGGCCTGCAAGGAGTTGATCCGCTCCTGCGTGGTGTTGATCGTGCGACTGTCCTCGTCGATCGTGGCCTGCCGGTCGTTGATGCTGTTGATCAGTTCGGTCCGACGCTTCTCCGACGCCGCCTGTGGCAGGCGCAGCGCGTGGGCGGCGACCGCCAGGCTGAGTCCGATCACGACCAGCGTCACGATCAGCAACGGGGACCGCCGACCGACCGACGCCGGCTGCCCCTGCGCCCGGCGCTTGCGCGCCGCAGCTTCGTAGCCCGGGTCGAGCGGTGCGCGCATCAGGTTGTTGATCAGGGACATCGACTGCGCGGGGTCCGGTTGTGCAGAGCCTGACTTTTCAGAGTCCGACTTTGCAGGGTCCGGCTGTGCAGGTTCGGCTGCGCGGTCCTCGGTCCGATCCGGTGTCGGGTCGCTGGTCATGTGCCGACCGCGACCCGGGTGCGCCGGACCATTTCGCGCACCTGAGCGACATACATGACGCCGGCCATCCAGTAGAGGACCGTGCCCCACCAGACGAACGACCATCCGATCGGACGGGCGACCTCGCCCCAGGTGTTGTCGAGGCTGCCGAGCAGGACCAGCGGGAAGCCGTAGATGAGGCAGAACGTGGCGGACTTGCCGATGAAGTGGACCGGCGGAATCGGCAGCCGGTGCTTGCGCAGCGTCGGGCCGAGCGCGAAGACCATCACCTCGCGCAGCACCAGGGCCACCACCAGCCACCAGGGGATGATGTCCTCCCAAGCCAGCGCGAAGATCGTGGACAGGATGTAGAGCCGGTCCGCGGCAGGGTCGAGCAGCTGACCGAGCCGAGTCACCAGGTTGTATTTGCGGGCGATCTTGCCGTCCAGGTAGTCGGTCACTCCCGAGACGACCAGCAGCCAGAACGCCCACAGCCGGTGATCGGTGAACATCAACCACAGGAAGACCGGCACGCCGACGAGTCGTCCGATAGACAACAGGTTGGGCACCGTCCAGATCTGTCGGTGCAGCGGCACCGGTGGTGTGGTGGGGTCTGTCACGGGACCAAGGCTAAGCGTTCCGGCCTGCCGTGGCGGAGCACCACCCGGGGTGATTCGGGACGGGTCCTGCTCTCAGGGCACGAGGATGCGTTCGGAGTGGCTGCACACCGTCATCCGACGCCCTCTGGTGAAGGCCACCAGGGTGATGCCGAGTCGCTCCGCGGCCTCGATCGCGAGACTCGACGGGGCGGACACGCAGGCGAGCACGGGTATGCCGGCCATCGCGACCTTCTGCACGATCTCGAAGGACGCCCGCGAGGACACCATCGCGATGGTTTCGCCGGTGGGCTGCTCCTGCATCAACGCCCACCCGGTGATCTTGTCGACCGCGTTGTGCCGACCGATGTCCTCGCGTATGACGAGCGCCTCACCGCTCACACCGAACAGGCCCGCGGCGTGCACACCACCGGTCTTGTCGAAGACGACCTGGCCGGTGCGCAGCAGATCCGGCAGTTCGGCGATGCGCTCGGCCGGGACGCGCAGCGTGGCCTCCGCGATTGTTGCGTCATACGCCGGGGACTGCGTGATCGCGTCGATGCTGGTCTTGCCGCACAGCCCGCAGCCGCCGTGCGAGACGAGGCTGCGCTGCGCCGAGACGGGCAGACCTCCGGAGTCGCGCAACTGCACCTGCAGGGCGTTCATCAACTCCGTGTCGACGCAGTAGCGCGCAGCGAGGACGTCCTCGCGCCGGCTGATGATGCCTTCACCCCGCAGCAGACCGTGCGCAAGCTCGAAGTCGTTGCCCGGGGTGCGCATCGTCACGGTCAGCACCTCGTCGTCGACCCGGATCTCCAGTGGCTCCTCCACTGCGCTCGTTTCCACCCGGGTGGTGACGCCATGATCCAGGTCGATGCGAACGACCTTGTGCCTGCTGGTGATCCGTCCCATGAGTTCGCCTTCTCAGGCGCTGCGACGCAGCGGTGCGGTGATGCGTCCGGAGATCTGGCTGACCCTGGCCACTCCCCCGTGGTCGTCCAGGCTGACGACCGATGCCGGATCGACTTCGGTGACACCCGGCTCCTCCCGCAGGATGCCGCTGGAGGCGACAAGGCTCTGCCCGTCGCGCTGCAACAGGCTGAGGTCGAGGTAGGGCGGATGCGTCTGGTAGTCGGCCGGCCAGACCTGAACCTCGGTGGGCTCGGCGGCTGGGTCGTGCAGGCTGATCAGGTGTAGCTCACGCGGGGTGAGCAGCAGAGCGTTGAGACTGGTGGTCGACATGCCGTGCCAGCGGACCCGGGAGAGCACCCGCCCTGCCGCGCGAGCGACGGCGGCACCGCCCTGCTTGTGACCGATGTTGTTGCGCAGCCGCGCGAAGTAGCGCTCGCTGTCGGTGCTGCCGGCCGGCGCGTCGGCACCTGTCGGCAGCAACAGGTCAGTCCGGTCGTGCGGGAAGATCGCGCCGTTGTGCGCGAACGCCATACCGTCCGCCACGAAGGGGTGGGTGTCTACGAGTCCGAGGCCTAGGCCCGGTGTCGCCAGGCGCAGGTGCAGCAGCCCCCGGCGGGTGCGCGCACCGTGGACGAACCTGTCGAAGTCACCGTCGTCGCCCGCCGCGAGTGTCGAACGATGGGAGTGCAGTTGGTCATCGCCCTCGGCATACCAGGCCATCCCGTAGCCGTGTGCGTGCACCGCAGCGAGCTCGCGCAAGCGCTCCAGTGCGGGCTCCCCCAACAGCTCTGCGACCGTCACGGGCTCTGCGGACGACCAACCGAGCAGGCGACACATATGACCTCCGTTCCGCCGCGAAAACACGGCACCACTGCTGCTTCCCATCATGCGCCGCAGCCGCCCCGATCCTGCCGCCGGGTGTGCCGCAACGGCACGCACTTCCCCACTCCTGCGCGAAATATTGCTGAAGTTCACCGATAATAAGGTGCAATCGCGCGTGGCGACCGTGACCATTCCTGGGTAGGAAGGAGGTCAGCTGTGTCGGTCCTGGTGCTCAACGCGGGCTATGAGCCGCTGCACACCGTGTCGGTCAAGCACGCCATGAACATGCTGTGGCGCGGCGTCGCCACGGTCGAGGAATCACACCCGGAAGAGACCTTCGGACCCTTCCCGATGCCGACCGTGCTGCGGCTGGTGCGTTACGTGAAAATGACCTGGGCCTATGCCAAGCGCGGTGGTCTGAAGCTGACCGAGGCGAGCGTGAAGATCACCTGGGAGCAGTTCTCCCGGGGTGTTCCGACATACAGCCAGGCAGGGGTGCTGAAGCGCGACCACGGGCAGTGCGCCTACTGCGGGCAACCGACCGCCACGACGATGGATCACGTGCGGCCGAAGTCCCGCGGCGGCAGCACGACCTGGGACAACGCGGTCGCCGCGTGTGCGCCGTGCAACCAGCGCAAGGCCGACAGGACTCCGGAGGAAGCCGGTATGACGCTGCTCTGGGAGCCCTTCGAGCCGACGCACGAAGACCTCGCCTGGTAGCGCGAGGGTCAGCGCATAGCCGTCAGCAGTCGGTGCTCCGGCACGACCTGACGTCTCCGCACCGGCAATGGCGAGCACGACAGCGGAACGGCTCCCGTGGCGCCTACATCGTTGACCCACCCAGCGGGTCAACGATGTAGGCGTCGGGGAGATGTGCCAAACCTGTGTCTCCCGAAATACGAAAACCGCCGACAAGTCGGCGGTTTCGTATTGTCGGGCTGACAGGATTTGAACCTGCGACCCCTTGACCCCCAGTCAAGTGCGCTACCAAACTGCGCCACAGCCCGATGCCCCTTGCGGGGCGACCGAAACGATATCGCACGGGGTGCCCGGCGACCCAATCGGTGCTCGCTACCGGCGACGCTTCTCGCGAACACGCACCGACAGCTCGATCGGGCTGCCCTCGAAGCCGAACTCCTCGCGGATCCGGCGCTCCAGGAAACGGCGATAGCCGGCCTCGATGAAGCCCGAGGCGAAAACGACGAAACGCGGCGGCCGGGTCGACGCCTGGGTGGCGAAGAGGATGCGCGGCTGCTTGCCACCGCGCACCGGGTGCGGGTGTCCGGCGACGACCTCACCGAGGAACGAGTTGAGCCGCCCGGTGGGAACCCGCTGGTCCCACGAGTCGAGCGCGACTTCCAGTCCCGGGACCAGCCGATCCACGTGCCGGCCGGTCAGCGCCGAGATGTTCGCCCGCGGTGCCCAGGCCACCTGACCGAGGTCCCGCTCGATCTCACGCTCCAGGTAACGCCGCCGCTCCTCGTCCAGCAGGTCCCACTTGTTGAAAGCCAGGACCAGCGCACGACCGGCGTCGACGACCTGCTGCACGACACGCACGTCCTGCTCGGCGATGTTGTCCTCGGCGTCGATCAGCACCACCGCAACCTCGGCCTTCTCGATGGCAGCCTGGGTCCGCAACGACGCGTAGAAGTCAGCACCACGTGTGAGATGCACGCGACGCCGGATGCCGGCCGTGTCGACGAATCGCCATGTCTTGCCGCCGAGTTCGATGAGTTCGTCGACCGGATCACGGGTGGTGCCGGCGACGTTGTCGACGACGACACGGTCCTCACCGGCCAGCTTGTTCAGCAGCGAGGACTTGCCGACGTTGGGCCGGCCGATGAGTGCGACACGGCGGGGACCTCCGCGCTCGTATGCCGCAACGGCGGACTTCTCGGGCAACACGTCCAGCAGGGCGTCCAGCGCGTCACCGGTGCCGCGACCGTGCAGCGCGGAGATCGGCCACGGTTGCCCCAGACCGAGCGACCACAGCGTTGCGGCGTCGAGCTCGGTCTTCTGGTCGTCGACCTTGTTCGCGATGAGCACCACCGGCTTCTTGGACCGACGCAGCAACTTCACGACCGCCTCGTCGGTGTCCGTGGCGCCGACCTTCGCATCCACGACGAAGAGCACAGCGTCGGCCAGCTCGATCGCGACCTCGGCCTGCTCGGCCACCCGCAGGTGTATGCCGCTCGCGTCGACCTCCCACCCGCCGGTGTCGACGAGGGTGAAGTCGCGACCGGACCACTCGGCGTCATACGCCACACGATCGCGGGTCACTCCCGGGACGTCCTCGACCACTGCCTCGCGGCGGCCGAGCACCCGGTTGACGAGTGTCGACTTGCCGACGTTGGGACGGCCGATGATCGCGACGACCGGCCGCGCCCCGCCCTCCGGCGCGGCGTCCGCGAGTGCACCGTCGGACTCGAGCAGCGCACGGTCGGCGTCGCTGAGCTCGAAGTCGTTCAGTCCGACACGAAGTGCATGCTCGACCGACTCGTCGGCGCTCGCGTCAGGGCTCTCACCGGGAATGGATTCAGACATTGCCCCATCATCCCTGACGAGCGACGTGAAGCGTTATTCGGGCGGGGCTGCCGGCAGCGTGAGACCGGTCTCACGCACCGCATCGTCCACGTGTGACGCAAGCCGGCCGCGCAACTCCTCGGTCGCCAGGCGCAGGCGTTCACGCCCGGGCATACCGCGCCGCTTGTCGAGCGTGAACGGCTGCCCGACCACGAGTCGCAGCGGGTCACGCAGCTTCGGCCAGGAGTCGCGACCGCCGCTGCCCTTCGTGCCGAGGACGGCGACGGGGACGATCCGAGCACCCGTCGCCTGGGCGAGGAAGGCCGCACCCTGCTGCGCGGTCTCGACGGCGCCGGAGCCGCGGGTGCCCTCGGGGAAGATCCCCAGCCCGCCGCCGGAGGTCAGGACCTCCCGCGCCGCCGTCAGCGCCTCGCGGTCCGCGCTGTTCTGGTCGATCGGGATCTGACCGGTCGCGCGCAGCAACACACCCCAGGCCGAGGAGAAGTAGCTGCGCTTGACCAGGAACCGCAGCCGTCGCGGCGCGAGGACGAAAACCAGTGGGCCGTCGAGGAATCCGAGGTGGTTGGACACCACGATGACCGGCCCGTCCTGCGGCATCCGCTCGCCGTGCAGCGTCTTGACGGCATACAACGTGTGCGCCAGGCCGACGCCGAACTTGCGCGAAGCGTCAACCAGCCGTGGTCGATAGCTCCGGGTCTCCATCGAGCACCTCCTGCACCACCTTGAGGACTGCCGCCACCGACTGCCGGAAATCGATGTCCGACGTGTCGACGGTGACCACACCGTCGGCCGCGGTGGTGAACTCCGAGACGGTCGAATCGGCCTTGTCACGGTCGACGATCTGCGACCGGGTCGACTCGGCAGTGACCTTCAGCTGCCGGGAACGGCGCCTCATGCGTGCTTCTTCATTCGCGGTCATCAGGATCCGCACGGGTGCGTCGGGTGCGACGACCGTCGTGATGTCACGTCCCTCCGCGACACAGCCACCGGTCTTTGCCGCACCATCGGCGATCAGATCACGTTGGCGTTGCTTGAGATTGGCGCGCACGTCGAGGTTGGTCGCGACCTTCGACACCACCGACGTCACCGCGTCCTCACGGATCTCCGCGTCGATGGTGCGCTCCCCCACACCGACGGTCGGAGCCGACGGGTCCATGCCCATCCGCAGATCGAAGGTGCGGCAGTGCTCGGCCACCGCGTCCGCGTCCGCCAGGTCGATCTGCGCATCCACACACGACCAGGCCAGCGCGCGATACATCGCCCCGGTGTCGAGGTAGCTCAACCCGAGGCGAGACGCCACGGCCTTCGACACACTCGACTTGCCCGTCCCCGAGGGGCCGTCAATAGCTATCACCAGCGCTTTACGCATGCACATTCCATCCCTTGTCCTCCAACACATCTCGCAGTCGGTCCACGACCGCGGGCAGCACCGAGAGCTCGACCAGACCGACCGGGGCACCGACACCGTGCTCCATCCGAAGGTCCTCCAGGTTGATGCCTGCGTCGCCCACATCGTTGAACAGCCTGGCGAACGCCCCCGGCTCGTCCGGGATCGGCACGATCACCGTCGCGTATGTCGCAGGGGCCGCACCGTGCTTGCCGGGGATCCTCGCATGGCCGACCTGCCCGTCCGAAATCAACCGGGCCACCTCACCGCGACTGCCCGGCGCTGCGGACTCGTCGGTCGCCAACTGTTGCAAGGAGCGCGCGACCGAGTTGAGTTGCGCGACGACACGCTGCAGCACCGGCGCCACCGACGACGCGTTGCCCGCGAGGATCTGCGTCCACAGCATCGGGTCACTCTCGGCGATGCGGGTGACATCGCGAATCCCGCCGCCGGACAACACGATTGCCTCGTCCGGCAGCTCGCGCAGCTGCGACGCGACCGCTGACGCGGCCAGCTGCGGCAGGTGCGAGACCACGGCGACTGCGGCGTCGTGCTCGTCCGCCGGCATCGTCACGACTGCTGCGCCCGTCGCGTGCGCGAGGTCCTGCACCAGCGCGACCGAGTCGGGGTCGGTCCCGTCCTGCGGGCACACCACCCAGGTCCGCCCCTCGAAGAGGTCGGCCCGCGCAGCGACCGCACCGGAGCGCTCACGCCCGGCCATCGGGTGGGTGCCGACATACCGACGCAGGTGATCGGCATCGACCGACGCTGCCACCTCGTCGACGATGCGTTGCTTCACCGACGCGACGTCGGCCACCACAGCCGACGGCCACCGCTTCAGCTGCTCGGCCACCACGGCCGCCGCCACGTCGGGTGGCGCCGCGACGAACACCACGTCGCACGGTGTGTCGTCGTCGACGACTCCCCCACCGAGGTCGGCAGTCAGTGCCCGAGCAGTCGGCGACGGGTCACTGAGCAAGACCCGAAAACCCCTGCGCGACAACGCAAGGCCGATCGACGCACCGATCAGTCCGGTGCCGACGATGCGGACGGTGATGGCGCTCGGTCTCGATACACCTCCCCCGCTGCGCTCCTCCGGCACTCGACCAGCTTGCGGGTCAACCGTCATAGCCCCGCTGCCTTGTAGAGCCCGGCGACCTCCGCCTTCGTCAGCGGCCGCATCTTGCCGGGACGCAGCTCGCCCAGGTGCACCGGACCGACGTCGGTGCGCGACAGCGACTCGACCGGGTGACCGACCGCTTCGAGCATCCGGCGCACGATGTGCTTGCGGCCCTCGTGCAGGATCACCTCGACCAGCGCCCAGCCCGGTGTGGAGTCGACGACCTTGAAGGAGTCGACCGCGACCTTGCCGTCGTCCAGCTCGACGCCCTCGCGCAGCTGCTTGCCCAGCCCGCGCGGCACCGGGCCGGGGATCATCGCGACATACGTCTTGTGCACGCCGTAGGACGGGTGCTGCAACCGGTTGGCCAGCTCGCCGTCGTTGGTCAGCAGCAGCAGGCCCTCGGTGTCCACGTCGAGGCGACCGACGTGGAAGAGCCGCTCCTTGCGCTGCTCGACGTAGTCACCGACCGATGGGCGTCCCATGTCGTCGTTCATCGTCGACACGACACCCAGCGGCTTGTTGAACGCCAGGTAGACCCGCGACTCGTCGAGCTGCACCCGTTCGCCGTCGACGTGGACCGTCTGCGACAGCGGGTCGATCCGCACGCCGAGCTCCTGCACCTGCTGCCCGTCGACCGACACCCGGCCCTGCCGGATCAGGTCCTCGCAGACCCGTCGGCTGCCGACCCCGGCAGCGGCCAGCAGCTTCTGCAGGCGCACACCGTCCGGGTTGTGGACGTCGACCGGCGGAGTCTTCGGTGCCGGCTGCTGTGGGCGCTGCCCACCCTGTCGGGTGCGAGCCGGCCGACCGGGTCCACCGGGCCGCCCTGCGCCACGCCCTCTGCCCTGACCACGCTGGCCCGACTGACCGCGCTGGCCACCCGTGCCGCGACCCGACCGGTTGCCCGACTGGTTGTTCCGCCTGTTGCCTGTCATCCGTGCCCCTGCGCAATGAGTTCGTCCACCACATCTGCATCCGGCAGGTATGGCGCCAGTGCCGGCAGTTCGTCGAGCGAGCTGAGCCCGAGTCGCTGCAGGAAGTACGGGGTGGTGCCGTAGAGCATCGCACCCTGCTCACCCTCGGATCCGACCTCCACGATCAGTCCACGGGTCAACAGTGTGCGAACGACACCATCCACGTTGACCCCGCGCACGGCACTGATCCGGGAGCGCGAGATCGGTTGGCGGTAGGCGATCACCGCAAGCGTCTCCAGGGACGCCTGCGTCAGCCTGGCCTGCTGCCCGTCCAGCAGAAACTTCTCCACCGCGGGTGCGTAGTCCGGACGGCTGTAGACACGCCAGCCGTCGTTGATGCACCGCAGCGTGAATCCTCTGTGCTGATCGGCATATTCGCGCTCGAGGTCATCGAGCGTCTCGACGACCTCCGGCTCCGGCAGCTCCAGCGCGGTTGCCAGCTCGGCGGCGGTGACCGGCTGGTCGACGACCATCAGCACCGCCTCAATGGCGCTGCGCGCCCCGCCGGGCATCGTGTGCACGTCGAACGGCGGCGCCTCCTCGACGGGTGCGTCCTCCTCGACTGAGGTGTCCTCGTCCGGCTCGTCGTCCGGCTCGTCGACCGGCTCGGCGGTCACGTCATCCTCCGGCATCGTGTCCGGTGTCTCGTCGGGCTGATCCGGCTGTGACTCCTGGTCAGTCATCGCCTTCCTCCTTACGGTCGTCGTCGGGGTCGGCGGCACTCGCGTCCGCCGGACCGGTCGCCTGGTCGTTGTCGAGTTCGTCGAACTCGGCGCTCACCTGCACGGTGCCGCGGTCGTCGCCGGTCCAGCAGACGACCAGCTCGCCGAGCGCTTCGGGCTGGTCCATCGTCACCGCCGACTCCTTGTAGAGCTCCAGCAGCGCCAGGAAGCGGGCCACGATCACCAGCGTCGACTCCGCGTCCGCGACCAGCGACCGGAAGCTCGCCTGCCGGCGGTCCCGCAGCTCGGCGATCACGATCGACGCCTGCTCCCGCACGCTGACCGCTGGGGCGTGCAGGTGGGTCAGCCCCACCGTCGGCTCGGGCCGCGGGGTCATCGCGTTGGCCGCGATCCGGGCGAGCTGCTCCGGCGTCACGTTGATGATCAGCTCGGGCAGCAGCTTGGCGAAGCGTTCCTCGAGACCGGCCTGCCGGGCCGTCATACGGCCCGCGGAGGCCATCCGCTCGGCGAACGCGTCGGCGACCTCCTTGAACGCGCGGTATTGCAGCAGCCGCGCGAAGAGCAGGTCGCGTGCCTCGATCAGCGCGAGATCGTCGTCGTCATCGGCGCGCAGGTCCGGCAGCAGCCGGGCCGCCTTGATGTCCAGCAGCGTCGCCGCGATCAGCACGAACTCCGAGGCCTGCCCGAGATCCCAGTCGGTCGAGGACTCCTGCGCGTGCCGGATGTGGCCGACGAACTCGTCGGTGACCTTCGCCAGTGCGATCTCGGTGACGTCCAGTTTGTGCTTGGCGATCAGTCCGAGGAGCAGCTCGAAGGGCCCGGAGAAGACGTCCAGGTGCACCTCGAACGGCGCTGACGCCGCCCGTCGGGTGATGACGCCGCCGGGGACAACCTCCTGCTGGTCGGGCGTCGTCGGGCTGGGCTCAGTGGCCGGCTCCGCCTGGTCAGGCGGGGCCGGGTCGGCAGTGCTCATGGTTACGCTGCAGCGCCGCGAGCCACCAGCTCGCGCGCCAACTGCCGATAGGCCTCTGCCGCACCGTGGGTCGAGGCGTATGTCGTGATCGGCTCGGCCGCCAGCGTCGCGTCGGGGAATTTCACCGTGCGACTGATCACCGTGTGCAGCACCTTGTCGCCGAAATGCCCCACGACAGAACGGATCACGTCCCGGCTGTGCAGGGTGCGACCGTCATACATCGTCGCCAGGATGCCGTCGACCTCCAGGCGCGGGTTGAGCCGGTCGGTGACCTTGTCGATGGTCTCCACCAGCAGCGCGACGCCACGCATCGCGAAGAACTCGCACTCCAACGGGATCACGACACCGTGCGAGGCGGTCAGTGCGTTGACGGTCAACAGTCCGAGGGACGGCTGGCAGTCGATCAGGATGACGTCGTACTCGTCGAGGACCGGACGCAGCACTCGCGCCAGCACCATCTCTCGGGCGACCTCGCCGACGAGTTGCACCTCGGCCGCGGACAGGTCGATGTTGGCCGGCAGGACGTCGAGGTTCTCGGTCGCGGTGGACTGGATGACGTCGTGGATGTCGTCGTCACGCGAGACCAACAGGTTGTAGACCGTCGTGTCGAGTTCGTGCGCACGGATGCCGAGGCCGACCGACAGGGCTCCCTGCGGGTCGAAGTCGACCAGCAGCACCTTGCGGCCGTATTCGGCCAGTGCGGCGCCGAGGTTGATCGTGCTGGTGGTCTTGCCGACACCACCCTTCTGGTTGCACATCGCGATGATGCGCGCCGGCCCGTGGCTGGTCAGCTCGGCGGGCCTGGGAAAGGTGGGCAGCGGGCGGCCCGTCGGACCGACCTGCTCCTTCGAACTCAATCTCGCTCCCGTGTCACTCGTTCGGCCTCTCGGCGATCGCGATCAAACCTAATACATCGGAGGCGACCTGCGTGCCCGCAGGCTCGCCGACATACCCGCAACAGCCCTTGACCGTGTTAGCTTCGAACCGACCGCCGACCCGATCTGGTCGGACGTTGCACGCTCGGGCATGAGCTGCTTGTCACCCGCCGATTCACCCTGTCGTCGAGGCGACGACACCTTCCGACATACCTGTGCCAAGGACGCTCATGCCCGCTGCCCGACCTCTTTCCCGACCCGTTACGCGACACCGCCGTCGCGTTTTCCTGCCATTCCTCGCACTCGCCCTCAGTGCGGGCCTCGCCCTCACCGCCTGCGGCACGGGGTCGCGGGCAGCCGCACCCGCATCGCAGACCACGGCACCGGGCTACCCGGTCACAGTCGACAACTGCGGCACCCGGGTGACGATCGACAAGCCGCCGTCGCGGATCGTGACGATCAAGTCCTCGACCCTGGAGTTGGCTCTGGCGCTGGGCCTGCAGGACCGCATCGTGGGCACCGCCTTCCGGGACGGTCCGGTGCCGGCCGCCTGGTCCGACGCCGCCGCGAAGTTGCCGGTGCTCAGCGACAACGCGCCCAGTCAGGAGGCGGTCCTGCAGCGGCGGCCGGACATCATCTTCGCCGGCTGGGAGTCCAATCTCACCGCGCAGACCGCCGGTGACCGCTCGGCGCTGGCCGACCTGGGCGTCGCCACGTATGTCGCCCCCAGCGCCTGCGAGGAGGCGAAATACCAACCGCATCCGATGACCTTCGACCTGCTGTGGAAGCAGATCGACCAGGCCGGGAAGGTCTTCGGCGTGCCGAAGCGGGCGAAGGCCCTGGTCGCCGAGCAGAAGAAGTCGCTTCGTGCCGTGCGCCCGTCGACGGCCGGGCACACTGCGCTGTGGTACAGCTCCGGCTCCAAGACGCCGTTCGTCGGCGCCGGCATCGGTGCGCCCAACATGATCATGCAGGCCGCCGGCCTGCACAACGTCGCTGCGGGCATCGACAAGACGTGGACGAGCATGGGCTGGGAGAAGATCCTCGCCGAGGATCCCGACGTCATCGTGCTGGTCGACGCCTCGTGGAACACCGCGAAGTCGAAAATCAAGCAATTGCAGGACAATCCGGCGACGGCCAAACTGACCGCCGTGCGCAAGCACCGGTTCGTCACCGTCCCCTTCCCCGCGAGTGAGGCCGGCGTCCGCAACGTCGCTGCCGTGCGGTCGATCATCAGCCAGCTGCGGACCTTGGACCGGTGACCAGCCCAGTGACCGGACCGACGACGGGATCAGCGACGGGACCAGTGCCCGGATCGGCAGCGGCACAGCGCACCGCACGACCGCGGCGGGCCCAGCCGCCTGCGGCCGTCGTCGGTATGGCGCTCGCCGTCCTGCTGGTCGTCTCCGTCGGCCTGGCCGTCACGGTCGGGACCTCGGGGCTGAGCTTCCACGAGGTCTGGGGCGACATACTCGCCCATCTCGGACTGGGCGGCACCCGACTGGACCGCATCGACGACGGCATCGTGTGGGACCTGCGCCTGCCCAGGGTGCTCACGGCCGCCGCTGTGGGTGCCGGGCTCGCGCTGTGCGGGGCGCTGCTGCAGGCCTTGACCCGCAACCCGCTGGCCGATCCCTACCTGCTGGGCATCTCGTCGGGCGCCTCCCTCGGCGCTGTCGGGGTGCTCGTGCTGCAGATCGGTGTGGCCCTGCCGGTTGCCGCGTTCGGCGGTGGCGCCGTCTCGCTGGCCGCGACGTTGCTGATCGCTGGAAGCGCGACCGCTCGACTGGACCCGAGCCGGATCATCCTGGCCGGCGTCGCGGTCTCGGCGTGCTGCGGGGCCGCAACGAGCCTGGTCATCGTCTGGAGCTCCGACGGGGACAACTACCGCGAGGTGCTCAACTGGCTGCTCGGCTCGGTCGCCGGCAGCACCTGGCACAGTGTCGCCGTCACCACCGGCGCACTCGCCCTGCTCGGGATCCCGCTGGCCTTCGCCGGGCGCACGCTCGATGCGTTCACTTTCGGGGAGACTGCCGCAGCGAGCCTCGGCGTGCACGTCGCACGCACCCGGTGGATCCTGCTCGGCGCCTCGGCGATGCTGACCAGTGCGTTGGTCGCCTACAGCGGCTCGATCGGCTTCGTCGGCCTGGTCCTGCCGCACATCGTCCGGCTCATCGCGGGATCTGCCAACCGCCGTCTCCTGCCGCTGTCCGCTCTGCTCGGCGCGGTTTTCCTGGTGTGGGCGGACACTCTGGCCCGGTCCGCCTTCGGCGCACAGGAGTTGCCGGTCGGTGTGGTGACGGCGCTGATCGGCACACCGGTCTTCGCGATGGTGCTGATGCGGAGGAAGAAGTGATGACCACCGAAGGACTCAGGCTGGATGCCGTCAGCGCCCGGATCGGGCACACCCAGGTCCTGCACGAGCTGAGCCTGTCCGCGCCGACCGGCAAGCTCACCGCGCTGGTCGGGGCCAACGGCGCCGGCAAGTCGACGGTGCTGCGGCTGCTCGTGGGTGCCCTACGACCGGACACCGGGCGGTTGGCCTTCGACGGTGCCGATCTGGACCGCCTCGGTCGCCGCGAGCGCGCTCGGCAGATCGCCCTGCTGGAGCAGCAGACCAGCACCGACCAGGACCTGACCGCGATCGATGTCGTCACTCTGGGCCGCATCCCCCACCTACAGCCATGGAGTGGCCTCGGGCCTGCCGACCGGGAGGTCGCAGCGAGCATGCTCGACCGGGTCGGTGCCCCGCACCTCGCCGATCGCCCCTACAACGCCCTGTCCGGTGGCGAGCAGCAACGTGTCCGCCTCGCTGCCGCGTTGGCCCAGCAACCCCGGTTGTTGCTCGTCGACGAGCCGACCAACCACCTGGACATCGGCGCCCAGTTGGACGCGCTGGCGCTGTTGCGCGATCTCGCCGACTCGGGGCTCACCGTCGTCACCGCACTGCACGATCTCGGGCACGCGCTGGGTCACGCCGATCACGTGATCGCGATGGAGCGCGGGCAGGCCGTCGCACAGGGCCCGCCGGCCGAGGTGCTCACACCGACGCTCATTCACCGCTTGTATGGCGTGCACGCCGAGGTGCTCACGCATCCGGTGACCGGCAAGTCCGTCCTCGCGTTCAGCCGGCTGCCGTCGGACCGCGAGATGACTCAGCTCGTCGAGACTCGTGAGGGTTGAGCTTCCCTGAGACGGTTGAGCTCGTCGAAACCCCGAGACCTCGACAGGCTCGGCCAACTCAGGACGCTCGGCCAACTCGGGGCGCTCGGCCAACTCGAGACCTCGACAGGCTCGGCCGGCTCAGCCCCCGAGCACGTGCTCGGCATACGTGCGCAGGAAACCCTGCTGGTCGGTGCCGACCTGCTGCACGTAGACGTGGGTGAAGCCGAGGTCGGCATACCGCTGCAGGTGTGCGCGGTGGGCCCGCGGGTCCGCCGAGGCGAGCACGCGGCCGGCCAGGTCCTCGGCGCGGACCGCGCGAGCGGCCTGGGTGAGGATGAACGGCGAGCGCAGGTCGGCCGTCGAGAAGCGCAGGCCGGACTCCGGCGAACCGGCCAGCGCCTGCTCCATCGCGAGCTCGTCGGTTGCGGCCCACGACACCCGCACCTGCGCGGCGCGCACCAGCCGCGCCGGGTCCCGTCCGGCCTCGCGCGCTCCCTGCTCGAAGCGCCGCACCAGCACCTCCAGACGCTCGGGCGTGGACTCGATCGTCAGCAGGCCGTCCGCCGTCCTACCGGCACGGCGGGCGGTCGCCGGCCCAGAGGTCGCGACCAGCACCGGCGGTGGTGTGGTCGGCAGCGTCCACAACCGGGTCGTCTCCAACTGGTGGTAGCGACCGCTGTAGCGAACGTCCTTGTCCCGGCTGCCGAAGAGCTTCTTGATGATCTCGACCGCCTCGAACATCCGCGCGATGCGTTCGGGCGGCTCGGGCCAGTAGCCGCCGACCACATGCTCGTTGCGCGCTTCCCCGGACGCCACGGCGACCCAGTGCCGGTCCGGGTGCAGGCTCGCGAGCGTCGCGGCTGCCTGCGCGACGAGCGCCGGATGCATCCGATAACCCGGTGTGGTGATCCCGCCCAGCACGCCGCGGGTGCGAGCGCCCATCGCCGCCAGCACCGACCACATGAAACCCGCCTGGCCGTGCTGCGCCAGGGCCGGCTGGAAGTTGTCCCCGCAGCAGGCGCCCGCGAAACCCGCATCGTCCGCCAGGGCTGCCAGCTCGACCGCCTCCTGCGGTCGGAACCGGTCCAGGGCGACGGTGTAGCCGATCGGTAACTGCATCGACTCATCCTGCCCTGCTGATCGGTCTAGTGCGCGCGCGGATGGGTGCTGGCGAAGACCTCACGCAGCTGCTGGACGGTCACCATCGTGTAGATCTGCGTCGTGGTGACCGAGGCGTGTCCGAGCAGCTCCTGCACGACACGGACGTCCGCGCCGCCGTCCAACAGGTGGGTCGCGAAGGAATGCCGCAGCGTGTGCGGGCTCAGGTGTCCGGACAGGTCGGCGCGCTCGGCGGCCGCCTGGATGACGTTCCAGGCCGACTGCCGGGACAGTCGGCCGCCGCGTTGGTTGAGGAACAGCGCGGGTGTCCCGGTCCCCTTCGTGGCGAAGGCCGCCCGGGCGCGTGTGAGGTATGCCGTCAGGGCCTCCGCGGCATACCGTCCCAGCGGCAGGATGCGCTCCTTGCTGCCCTTGCCGAGCACCCGGACGGTGGCCGACTCGAACTCGACGTCGTCGACGTCCAGGCTCACGGCTTCGGTCACGCGAGCGCCGATGCCGTAGAGCAACTCCAGCAGCGCGCGGTCCCGCAGCGACTTGGGGGTGTCCCCCACGCTGGCGGCGGCCAACAGTCGCTCCACGTCCTCCAGCGGGATCGCCTTGGGCAGCCGCTGCGGTGGTTTCGGCGGTGACACAGCGGCCGCCACGTCGTCGGCGGCGTCGCCTTCCATGGTGAGGAACTTGTGGAACCCGCGGACGGCGACCATGGTCCGTGCCGCCGAGGATGCGGCAAGCGGTTGGTGCGTGGTGTCCCCTTCCCGCAGGGTCGCCAGGAAGTCGGTGATGTCCGCTTCGGAGACGGCGGTGGCCGAGTCGATGCCGCGACCGGCAAGATGCTCGGCATACCGTCGCAGGTCTCGTTCGTAGGCACGCAACGTGTGCGGGGATGCACCGCGTTCGACACGCAGGTGATCCAGCCAGCCGCGCACCGAGCGTTCGAGGGACGTTGCCACGGAACGACATTCTCACGCGGGACGTCAGCAGCAAAGTGAGGGTCCGCGGAGAGCGGCAGGTGCAAGAACCAGGTGCAAGGAGAGGCACAACCGTGAAGTTGTATGCCGCGCAGCCGGCGCGCGTCATCCGTCAGGTGCTGTATGACGTGCTGACCATCGCCTGGCTGACCGCGTGGGTCTGGCTCGGCATACACGTGCACCAGCAGATTGCCAGCTCCGCGGACGGCGCTCGCAAGATCGAGCGGAGCGGCAGCGACATGGCGCGGCACCTGCACGACGCTGCCGGCATCCTCGCGCACACTCCCATCGTCGGTGACAAGGTGCGCAAACCGGTCGACAAGTCCGCGGACGCGGCGACCTCTCTACAACGTGCCGGCCGCGAATTGGCCGACAACCTGGGCAATCTCGGCGCCGCGGTCGGCTTCGAGATCGCGCTCGTGCCGGTGCTCGTGGCGATCTTCGGGTGGCTCTTCCTGCGCATCGGTTACGCCCGCCGGGCCGGCCGCGCGCAGCGGCTGCGGACCCTGCCCGGTGGGGGCGACCTGCTGGCGCTCGACGCGCTGACCCGCCTGCCCGCGCGCAAGCTGGCAACGGTCTCGGACCGGCCGGTCGCGTCGTGGCGGGCCGGGGACGAGGCGGCGATCGGCGACCTCGCCGATGCCTACCTGCGTCACCTGGGGCTGCGGGCGATGCCCGAGATCCGGACCGACGCGGAGGTGGGCGATCAGCCGGCCGGTGGCACCAGCGACGGACGCACGTCGTCGGCAGGCGGCGTCCAGGACGAGGAGTCGGCCGACACCTGATCGCCGCTGCGGATGTCCTTCACCTGGTCACCGTCGGCGCCGGGGAACCACACGAACGGGATGCCGCGCCGATCGGCGAACTGGATCTGCTTGCCGAATTTCGCCGCCTTCGGCGACAGCAGCGTCGGTATGCCACGAGCGCGCAACGCCGCTGCCACGCGCATCGACTCGGGGCGGGACTGCTCGTCGGTCACGGCGACCAGGACGGCGACGGGCGTCTCCCGCGAGGCGGTCAGACCCTCCTCACCGATCAGCAGGCCGAGCAGCCGGGAGACCCCGATCGAGATGCCGACACCGGGGAAGGTCCGCTTGCCGTCGGTGGCGAGGGCGTCATACCGGCCGCCGGAGCACACCGAGCCATAACCCGGGTCGCGTTCGAGCATCGTCTCGTAGACGGTGCCGGTGTAGTAGTCCAGGCCGCGGGCGATCCGTAGGTCGGCCACGGCCACACCGGGCGCGTGTTCGTTCGCGGTGTCGATGACCGACTTCAGGTGCGCCAAGCCTTCGTCGAGCAACTCGTTCTCGACGCCCAGAGCGCGCACCTGCTCCACGAACGAGCTGTCGGTCGAGTTGATCCGGGCCAGCGCGAGGCACTGATCCACCTGCTCCTGCGTGTGTCCGGCGGCCAGCAGCATCTTGGCGACGCCGTCGTCGCCGATCTTGTCGAGCTTGTCGACGATCCGCAGTGTGCCGATGACGTCGTCGATGCCGATGCCGGTGTAGAAGCCCTGGCAGATCTTCCGGTTGTTGACGTGGACCGTGTAGTCGCCGACCGGCAGCCGGGAGAACACGTCGGCGATGACCAGCAGCAGCTCCGCCTCGTAGTGCGGCGGCAGCTCATTCGCGTCGATGATGTCGATGTCGGCCTGGATGAACTCGCGGTATCGGCCGCGTTGGGGGCGTTCGCCGCGCCATGCCTGCTGGATCTGGTAGCGCCGGAAGGGGAACGTCAGCTTGCCGGCGTTCTCCAGCACGTAGCGGGCGAACGGCACGGTCATGTCGAAGTGCAGACCGAGCGACGGCTCGCTGTCGTCGGCGGGCGCCGCCAGTCGGCGAACGGCGTAGATCTCCTTGTCGGCGTCCTCGCCCTGCGACGACAGCCGCTCGACGGGCTCGACGGATCGGGTGTTGATCGAGGCGAAGCCGTGCAGCTCGAAGACTTCCCGGATGGTGTCGAGCACGATCTGCTCGGCGATGCGGTCCGCGGGGAGCCATTCCTGGAAGCCACTGATCGGGGTGACCTTCGTTGCCATGTGTTTCGGGGTCCTCTTCAAAGGTTCTGCAGATAAGGGTTGGTGGCGCGTTCGCGCGCCATGGTGCTGCCGGGCCCGTGACCGGGCAGCACGAGGGCGGTGTCGGGCAACGACAGCACGACGTCACGCAGGGAGCGGTTCATCGCCTCGGTGTCGCCGCCGGCCAGGTCGGTGCGGCCGATCGATCCGGCGAAGAGCGTGTCCCCGGTCAGCTGGGTCGAGGTGACCTCGGCCTCCGGTGGCAGCCCGTCGGGGATCTGGTCGATGCCGAAGCAGACCGAGCCTTCGGTGTGCCCGGGCGTATGTCGCACCTCGAACGTCATACCCGCCAGCTGCAGGGTCTGCTTGTCGCGGATCTCCACGACGTCACTCGGCTCGGTCCACGTCGGTGCCTTGCCGAACTGCTGCTCGAACATGCCGACCAGCTGCGGACCGAGCGACTCGAGCGGATCGGTCAGCCGGTAGCGGTCGTCGGAGTGGATGTAGGCGCCGATCGCGCCACCGCACACCGGGGTGACCGAGTAGACGTGGTCGACGTGGCCGTGGGTGAGCAGCACCGCCGCGGGCCGCAGCCGCAGCTCGGCGAGTGCGTCACGCAAGGTGTCGACGACACCGATGCCGGGGTCGACGATGACGCACTCCTCGCCCTGACCGGGCGCGATGACATAGCAGTTCGTGCCGAATACGGCGGCTGGGAAGGACGCGGTGAGCACCCGGCGAGCCTATCGGGGCCACAACAACTGCAGTCACGATGGACCACCTGCTGAGTAACCGGGTGGAATTCCCATCCGGACCGCCTAGACTGACTGACGTTTGTCAGCTGCCTCCCGACGAGCGTGCAGATCCGCCGTGTGGAGATCACCGAGGAGAACTTGCACTGTGCGTCTGAACCGGGTCCGGTCAGTCATCGGCGTTGCCTGCCTCGCCACGACACTCGGCCTCACCGCCTGCGGGTCCGGCGACGGAGGCTCGTCCGGCTCCGGCGACTCGATCGCGGGGTCGGCCCCGTCCGCTTCCGGCCGCACTCTCGGGGTCACCGGCACCACGCTGCACTGCTCGAAAGCTCCGGCTACGCCGACCTCACCGAAGAAGGAGAAGCTGCCGTCCAAGGCCGCTGCCGAGGGCAAGACGTTCACGGCCGTGCTGCACACCAACTGCGGCGACATCACCCTCGAGCTGTATGGCGACAAGGCTCCGCAGACCGTGGCGTCATTCTTGCAGCTGGCCAAGGGCTACTGGAACGACAGCCCCTGCCACCGGCTCACCACCCAGGGCATCTACGTCCTGCAGTGCGGTGACCCGACCGGCACCGGGACGGGCAATCCGGGTTACGGGTTCGGCATCGAGAACGCACCCGAGGACGGCGACTACCCGGCCGGCACGCTGGCCATGGCGCGCTCGACCGACCCGGAGTCCAACGGCGGGCAGTTCTTCATCGTCTACGACGACACCCAGCTGCCGACCGACGGCGGCGGCTACTCCATCTTCGGCAAGGTTGTGGACGGCATGAAGATCGTCAACGCTGTCGCCAAGGCCGGCACGAACAGCCCGGGCGGCGATGGCCCACCGACAAAGCCGATCAGCATCCTCAAGGTCACCGTCACGGAGAAGAAGGCATGAGCGAGCGCAGCGAGCGACCCGAAAACGTCACCGAATGGCCTCGCCCGACACAAGAAGGGGAGGCCATGAGCGAGCGACCCGAGAACGTCACCGAATCGGAAACGGCCCAGCCGGCACCTGCAGCTGCACCGAAGCCCACGCCTCCGGCGCCGAAGCCGCACCCGCCGGTCGTTCCCACACCGCAGCCCCCGGCCGACGGGGTGCCGCGCCCTCCGGCCGGCACGGCAGTGCCGACCGCCCCCGCACCGGCGGTGGCGGCCTCGAGCAACTCGGCGTCGTTCGGCCGCGTCGGCGACGACGGCACCGTCTTCGTGCGCACACCCGACGGTGAGCGCGAGGTCGGGTCCTACCCCGACGCGACGCACGCCGAGGCGCTGGCATATTTCGCCCGCAAGTACGACGAGCTGGCCGCCGCAGCGGGCCTGCTGCTGCAGCGCGTGGTGCAGACCGACCTCGCCGTGCACGACGGGCAAGAGGCGCTGCGGGCGTTGCGGGAGCAGATCGGTGACGCGCACGTCGTCGGTGACCTGGCGCACCTGGACTCCACCGTGGAGCAGATCGCCGTCGCCCTGAAGGCCAAGGCTCAAGTGGAGGGTGAGGCTCGTGCGGCGGCACGCGCGCAGGCTGCCGAGCAGCGCGAAGCCGTCGTCGCCGAGGCCGAGCAGATCGCTGCGCAGCCGACCGAGAAGGTCCAGTGGAAGGCCAGCACGGCACGGATGCGCGCCCTGCTCGAGGAGTGGAAGAACCTCCAGCGAACCGGCGCCAAGCTGGACAAGCCGACCGAGAACGCGCTGTGGCAGCGCTTCAGCCGGGCCCGCAACGGCTTCGACAAGACCCGTCGCTCGCACTTCGCCAAGCTCGACGAGGAGCACGCTCAGGTCAAGGCACGCAAGGAGCAGCTGATCGCCGAGGCCGAGCGGCTGGCGACCTCCAAGGACTGGGGACAGACCGCGTCGGCGTTCAAGCGGCTGATGGGCGAATGGCGCCAGGCCGGCCGCGCCTCGCGGCAGGACGACGACAAGCTGTGGGCCCGTTTCAAGACCGCGCAGGACTCGTTCTTCGCCGCGAAGGACGAGGTCGTCGCCGAGGAGAACAAGGCGTTCGAGGCCAACCTGGTGGTCAAGGAGCAGCTGCTGAAGGAGGCGCAGGCGCTGTTGCCGGTCAAGAACCTCGCCGCGGCGAAGTCGGCGCTACACGGGATTCAGGACAAGTGGGACGCCGCCGGGAAGGTGCCGCGCAAGGACATGCACCGCATCGAGGCGGCGATGCGCAAGGTCGAGCAGGCCGTCCGCGACGCCGAGGACTCCAAGTGGAAGAAGACCGACCCGGAGCTGGCCGCCCGCGCCCAGTCGATGGTCGACCAGCTGGAGGCCGCAGTCGCCGACCTGCAGGCTGATCTGGACAAGGCTCGCGCCGGTGGCAACGACAAGAAGGTCAAGGAGCTCGAGGACTCACTCGCGGCGCGCCAGGCGTGGCTCGAGCAGGCACGCGGCGGACTCCAAGACGCAGGTGACACAGGAAAGGCGTGATGACAGCTTCTTCGTCCGCGGCAATGGAGGTCGGTGCCGGCCTCGTCGAATATCTGAACGCAGCACCCACGCCGTTCCACGCGTGCGCCGAGTCGGCACGGATGCTGACCGAAGCGGGTTTCCGGCAGCTCGCCGAGACCGACGCATGGCCGACCGAGCCGGGTGGCTACTTCCTGATCCGCGGCGGCTCGCTGCTCGCCTGGTCGACCCGGCACTCCGCCGGTCCGACCACACCGGTCCGGATGATCGGCGCGCACACCGACTCCCCCAACTTCCGGATCAAGCCACAGCCGGACGTCACCCGCGCCGGCTGGCAGTTGCTCGGTGTCGAGCCGTATGGCGGGATCATCGCGCCCAGCTGGATGGATCGTGACCTCGGCGTCGCGGGCCGGGTCGCTGTCCGCGACGGGAGCGGCGCGCGCGAGGCGCTCTTCCGGGTCGATGACCCGATCCTGCGGATCTCCCGGCTCGCCATACATCTGGACCGGTCGGCACGCGAGGGTGAGCAGCTCAACCCGCAGCAGCACCTCGTCCCGCACTGGGGTCTCGGTGACGCCACGGTCGACTTCCGCGGCTACCTGGCCGGCCAGTTGGGGGTCGCTGCAGGCGATGTCCTCGGCTGGGACGCGATGACTGTCGACCTGCAGCCGGCGGCCTTCTTCGGCCGCGACCGGGAGCTGATCGCCGGTGCCCGGATGGACAACCTGGCGACGTCATACGCGGGCACCCTCGCGCTGATCCGCGCCGACCGCGACGGGGTGAGCACCCCGACGACGCAGGTGCTCGCGCTCTTCGACCACGAGGAGATCGGCTCGGTCTCCGAGCGCGGCGCGCAGTCGGCGCTGTTGATGACGACGCTGGAGCGCATCACCCACAGCCTCGGCGGCGACCGTGAGGACATGCATCGCGCACTCGCGGGGAGCGTGATCGCTTCCGGCGACATGGCGCACGCGACACACCCCAACTACGCCGACCGGCACGAGGCAGAGCACCGGATCGCGATGAACGGCGGGCCGGTGCTGAAGATCAACACCAATCTGCGCTATGCAACGGATTCGGTTGGTGCTGCAGCATTTTCACTCGCGTGCGAGCAGGCAGGCGTCCCGGTGCAGGCCTTCGTTGTGCGCTCGGACCTGCCGTGCGGCTCGACGGTCGGGCCGGTCACGTCGGCGCTCACCGGCGTCACCACGGTCGACTTCGGTGCACCGACCCTGTCGATGCACTCGGTGCGCGAGCTCGTCGGCACCGAGGATCAGCGGATGTATGCCGACGCCCTGACCGCGTTCCTCTCCCCCGCCTGACGCGGATGTTGTGCCGCGGCGATGCCGCCCTTGCCACGCTTGCTGCCGTGGCGCTCACCGCGACCGTCGCCGGTTGCGCTTCGGTGCAGCTCGACACCGGCGGCGGTCCCACCGGCGCGCGTCCGACGTCGAGCGCCGTAACCCCGACCTCTGCCGAGCCGACACCTGCTCCGGTCCGGACCACGACCACCTTCGCGAGGTGTGGTGCCCGATCGTGGGCGTTCGGCTTCACACCGGTCCAGCCGGCGTCGGGCAACCGATTCCTGAGCGTGCAGCTGCGCAACTGCAGCGACCGCTCCCGGTCGGTGCCGGACACTCCGGCCATCGTGGTGCGCGACGCGGCCGGCAAAACCGTTGCCGTGCAATGGGACTGGCGCGATCCCAAGATCGCCCGCGACGTCGACCCCGGTCACGACATCTACTTACGCCTGCACTGGCTGTCGTCCGGTCGGTGCGATCGCGGCGCCACGAGCCTCGAGATGGCGATCGGCGACAGCACAGCACGACTCACCGACTGCCTGCAGTTGGGCGGCCTGTCCGGCGTGACGGGTGAGCCGGCCGCTGCCGACGCCACCTGGGCGGGAGCCCCCTGAGCGCAGGAACGCATGCGACCGCGCTCAGGCCGCAATCAGGTCGTCGGGCGCGAAAACCTGCACCCGGTCGCGGGTTGCGAGGTGGATGGGCCAGCGGGGATGCAGGTCACGCACGGCTGCGCTCAATGCGACTGCCCAGCGACGGTCTCCCTCGGTGATGTCGCGCGGCCCGGGACGCGACAGCAGCATCGGCACCTGGGCGACGCCGACCTCCGCCCGGACGCGTCCGACCAGGTCCGCGATCGCCGTGACGTCACGGTTGTCGGGCAGGATCGGGATGTCGTCGATGGGCACGATCAGGTCGGACTGGTGACCGTCGGCGTCCAGGAAGATCAGCCAGAGGCTGCGCCGGTCGAAGCCGCCGGTGCCCATGAGCTCCTCCCAGCGTTCGAGGAGGTCGGTGTGCGTGCGGATCGGTCTGCTGTGTTGCGGTGAAGTAACCATGCCTGCAGAGCTTGCACCCGTGCGTCATACTCCCGCAGAAGTTATCCACAGGTCGCGAAAGCACCTGTGAGACAAGGGGATTCGGCAGGACGTCAGGACTGGGTGGCGTGCTCGGTGCTGCGGTGGCCGGACCCGGTGATGCGGTAGACGTCGAAGACGCCGTCGATCTTGCGCACCGCCTTGATGACGTGCTCGAGGTGGTTGGGGTCGCCCATCTCGAAGGTGAATTTCGAGATCGCCACGCGATTGCGGGTGGTCTGCACCGACGCCGACAGGATGTTGACGTGCTGCTCGGAGAGCACCCGTGTGACGTCGGACAGCAACGCGTTGCGGTCCAACGCCTCGACCTGCAGCTGCACCAGGAAGACCGACGCCGCCGACGGCGACCACGCGACGTTGATCAGCCGCTCGGGTTGGGCGAGCAGCTGCTCGGCGTTGGTGCAGTCGCGTCGATGCACCGAGACGCCGTTGCCGGTCGTCACGAAGCCGATGATGTCGTCGCCGGGCACGGGGGTGCAACAGCGCGCGAGCTTGACCCAGACGTCGTCGGTGCCGACGACGGTGACGCCCGGATCCGCCTCGGACGAGCGGCGATTGCGACGCACCGGGTTGGTCGCTTCGGCCAGGTCCTCAGTGGTGCCTTCCTCGCCGCCGAGCATCGTCACCAACTGCTTGACCACGTGCTCGGGTGAGACGTGGCTGTCGCCGATGGCGGCATACAGGGCATCGATGTCGTGGTATTTCAACCGCTCGGCGACCGACGTGAGCGACTCGTGCGACATCAGCCGCTGGATGCCGAGCCCCTTCTTGCGGATCGTGCGCGCCAAGGCGTCCTTGCCGTTCTCGATCGCCTCCTCACGGCGCTCCTTGGAGAACCACTGACGGATCTTGTTGCGGGCACGCGGGCTCTTGACGAACCCGAGCCAGTCACGACTCGGCCCTGCGCCGTCGGCCTTGGAGGTGAGGATCTCGACGACGTCGCCGTTCTCCAGCGGGCTCTCCAGCGGCACGAGGCGTCCGTTGACCCGGCCACCGATCGTGTGGTGGCCGACCTCGGTGTGCACGGCATAGGCGAAGTCCACCGGGGTGGACCCGGCCGGAAGCCCCATGACCGAGCCCTTGGGGGTGAAGACGTAGACCTCCTGCGAGCCGACGTCGAAGCGCAGCGACTCCAGGAACTCCCCCGGATCGGCGGTCTCGCGCTGCCAGTCCAGCAGCTGCCGCAGCCAGCTCATGTCGTTGCCGGGGGCGTCGCCGTCGGCACCGTCGCCGGCCTTCTTGGCGTCCTCCTTGTATTTCCAGTGCGCCGCGACACCGTATTCGGCGCGGCGGTGCATCGCGAAGGTGCGGATCTGGATCTCCACCGGCTTGCCCTGCGGGCCCATGACCGTCGTGTGCAACGACTGGTACATGTTGAACTTCGGCATCGCGATGTAGTCCTTGAACCGCCCCGGCAGCGGACTCCACCGCGAGTGAATCGTGCCCAGGACGGCATAACAGTCGCGCACCGACTCCACCAGCACCCGGATCGCGACCAGGTCGTAGATGTCCTCGAAGTCGCGGCCGCGGACGATCATCTTCTGGTAGACGGAGTAGTAGTGCTTCGGTCGGCCGGTGACGGTCGCCTTGATCTTGGCGGTGCGCAGGTCGGCGGTCACCTGCTCACGGACACCGCGCAGGTACTCCTCGCGGGCCGGCGCTCGGTCGGCGACCAGCCGGGCGATCTCGTCATAGACCTTCGGGTAGAGCGTGGCGAAGGACAGGTCCTCCAGCTCCCACTTGATGGTGTTCATGCCCAGCCGGTGCGCGAGCGGGGCGTAGATCTCCAGCGTCTCGGTCGCCTTGCGCTGCGCCGACTCGGCAGACACGTAGCGCCAGGTGCGGGCGTTGTGCAGCCGGTCGGCGAGCTTGATGACCAGCACCCGGATGTCGCGGGCCATCGCGATGACCATCTTGCGCACGGTCTCGGCCTGCGCGGCGTCGCCGTAGGTCACCTTGTCCAGCTTGGTGACGCCGTCGACGAGCATGGCGATCTCCTCGCCGAACTCGTCCTTCAACTGCGTCAGGCTGTATGGCGTGTCCTCCACCGTGTCGTGCAGCAGCGCTGCGGCGAGGGTCGGAGGCGTCATACCGAGCTCGGCCAGGATGGTGGCGACGGCCAGCGGATGGGTGATGTAGGGATCGCCCGACTTGCGCAATTGGCCACGGTGCGACTGCTCCGCGACGCCGTAGGCGCGGTCGATGATCGCCAGGTCCGCCTTGGGGTGGGTCGCTCGCACGATGGCGAGCAGCGGCTCGATCTCACGGTTGGTGCTCGGCCGGGGAGCACCGAAACGAACGAGCCGGGCTCGCACCCGGGAGGCACCTGACGGATTGCTGGTGCGCTCGTCCTGACTCATATCCAGAGTGTAATCGGGTGAACCGGTCCGGCACCCGAGGTGGTCCGCGAGGGATCAGTCGGCCGGGTCAACGAGCAGGCTCAGTCGATGAGGATCGCGCGCACGTCGCGTCCGGGCAACTTGTCGCGGCCCTGCAGGAAACTGAGCTCGAGCAGCATCTCCAGTCCCATGACCTCGGCGCCGGCGCCCTCGATGAGCTCGCAGGCGGCAGCGGCGGTGCCACCCGTCGCCAGCACGTCGTCCACCAGCAACACGCGATGCCCTGCTGCGAAGGCGTCGGTGGTGACTTCGATGGTCGCCGTGCCGTATTCCAGGTCGTAGGACCGCGTGTGGGTCTCGCCCGGCAGCTTGCCGGCCTTGCGAATCGGCACGAATCCCAGGCCCATTCGCAGTGCCAGGGGCGCACCGAGGATGAAGCCGCGAGCTTCGACACCGGCGACGACGTCGACCTTGCCGGCCCAGCGCCCGGCGATGTCGTCCAGCACGACACCGAACGCCTCCGGGTCCCGGAAGAGCGGTGTGAGGTCCTTGAACAGCACGCCCGGCTTGGGGAAGTCGGGCACCTCACGGGTACGCGAGGCCAGCACCTGCGCGATCCGCTCGGCGGCGCCCTGCTCAGGCATCGTCGTCGCGCTTGGCCAGCGGGTGGATCTCGCGCTTGCGGACCTTCGTGGCTGCTGCCGCCCGCGCCGCCTTGGCACGCTCCGGCTCGATCACACCCGACGCGCTCTCGCCGGGAGTGTGCACCCCACCGCTGCCGGTCCGAGCCAGCACACTCGCCTGGCTGGTCTGATAGGCCAGCGCCCGACGGTCCAACTCCTGGATCCCCGCCTCCCGGTGCCGCAGCGAGGTCAGCAACGGGGTTGCGATGAAGATCGAGGAGTAGGTGCCGACGGCGATGCCGAAGAACAGCGCCACCGCCAGGTCGAGCAGCGTGCCCGGGCCCAGCAGGAAGATGCCGATGACCATGATCGCGGTGATCGGCAGCAGCGCCACGACCGAGGTGTTGATCGAGCGCACCAGGGTCTGGTTGACGGCGTAGTTGGCTGCCTGCGCGTAGGTGCGGTTGCCGTCGCGGGCCGCCTCGTCGGTGTTTTCGCGCACCTTGTCGAAGACAACGACCGTGTCGTAGATCGAGTAGCCGAGGATGGTCAGGAAGCCGATCATCGTTGCGGGCGAGATCTCGATGCCGGTCAGCGCGTAGATGCCGACGGTGAAGAACAGGTCGTGCAGCAGCGCGACCAGCGCTGCGGCGGCCATCGTCCAGGTGCGGAAGTAGACCGACAGCAGGATCGCCAGCAGCAGCAGGAAGACGATCAACGCCTGGATCGCCTTGTGAGTGACCGAGGATCCCCACGAGGGGCCGATGAACTGGGTGTCCACCGACTTCTGCTTGACGTTGAACTCCTTGGCCAACGAATCTGCCACCTTGTTGGTGGCCGTCGAGGTGCCGTCGCCGAGCTTCTTGGACTCGATCTTGAGGGTGCTCGGGCCGGCCTTGGTGACCTGCAGGTTGTCTGCCGACCCGACCGCGGACTTCACGGCGTCGTGCGCCCGCTGGTCGAAGTTGGAGATGTTCTTGATGTTCGACACCGCGACCTGTGAGCCGCCCTCGAACTCGAGGCTGAAGTTCAGCCCGCGACCGAAGAGCCCGATCGCCGCAACGATCAGCAGGACACCGGTGACGAGGTACCAGGTCCTCCGGCGCTCGATGAAGTTGATCTGTCGGCGACCGGTGAACAGGTCGTTGCCGAACTGCGCGAAGCTGGCCATCAGGCTCGTCCTCCTTCGACCGTGGCAGAACTCGCCGTGGAGCCCGCCGCGGCCTTGCGGTCCGCGATGGTGACGCGACCGCGGCCGGCATACGTGACTCCCGCAGCACCCAGGCGCTCCGGATCGAACCCGGACCACTTGTGGCCGTTGCCGAAGAACTTGGTGCGCGCCAGGATCGTCAGCAGCGGGTGGGTGAACATCATCACGACCGCGATGTCGACCAGGGTCGACAACCCGAGCGTGAACGCGAAGGCCTTGACGTTGTCCTCACTGAGCACGTAGAGCACTGCCGAGGCCAGGAAGTTGACCATGTCGGAGATGATGATCGTCCGACGGGCACGCGCCCAGCCGGTCTCCACAGCGGCCCGCAGGGGCCGCCCGGATCTGACTTCATCTCTCACCCGCTCGAAGTAGACGATGAAGCTGTCGGCGGTGATACCGATCGAGACGATCAGACCGGTCACGCCGGCCATGGTGAGTCGGAAGCCACTGGTGAAGCCGAGCAGGGTGACCAGGCCGTAGCTCAGGAAGCCCGCGACGATCAGCGAGGCGACCGTGACGAAGCCGAGTGCGCGGTACTGCAACAGCGAGTAGATCACCACGAGCAGCAGGCCGATCAGACCGGCGATGATGCCCTTCTGCAGCTGGTCGGTCCCGACCTCGGGGCTGACCTGGTTGGAGGTCAGCTCCTTGAAGGAGAAGGGCAACGCACCGAACTTCAGTTGGTTGGCGAGCGTCTTGGCGCTGGACTCGGTGAAGTTTCCGCTGATCTCGGCGTGGCCGTCGGTGATCGGCGAATTGGTCGTCGGCGCGGAGATGACTCGACCGTCCATGGTGATCGCGAAGCGGTTCTGGTCGGTGCCCTGATACTGCATCAACCGCTTGGTGACGTCGGCGAAGGCCTTCTTGCCCTTGTCGTTGAACGTCAGGTTGACCGCGATGGTGTTGGTCGCGATGCCTTGCTGGTTGGTCTGGTTGCCCCAGGTCGCGTCGGTGACGTCGGTGCCGGTCACTTCGGCCGGGCCGAGCAGGTACTTCTGCTTCTCGTCACAGCTGACGGTCGGCTGGTCCTTCGGCGCCTGCGCGGAGATCTCGCGCCACTCTGTCGCGGACGGACCCGTGGTGTGTTGTGCCTTGGTGCACGGGTATGCCGCGAAGAGCTCGGAGTAGGTCTCCCCCGCCGTGGCCATCTTGTTGTCGACCCAGATCTGGTCGACCGGCATGCTGCCCCAGTTGGTGTCGCTGGCCGATGAGGGAGCCGGGCGTGCACCCGGCAGCTGGCGTTGCGGCTCCGTCTGGGTGGGCGCCGGCGTGGCCTTGTCCGAGGGCGTGGCCTTCTTGGAGGCCTTCGAGGTGGCACTGCCCGTGGACGTCGGGGACGGCGTCTTGGTGTCGCTCAGGAATGCCTGCGGCAGCAGGTCGTTGGCGCCGGACTTCGTGGTGCTCGGCGACGCGCTGGAGGTGGGGCTCGACTTCGAGCTCGGCGACGCACTGGAGGTGGGGCTGGACTTCGAGCTCGACGCGGGACTGGACTTGGAGCTGGATTTGGAGTCCGAGCCCGACTTCGATGTCGGAGCCTTCGGCGCGGCGGCCGGGATGTTCTGGGCCTGGATCACCGCCCGGAATCGCAGCTGCGAGGACTGGGACAGTGACTTCAGCGTCTGCTCGCTCGGGTTGCCCGGGAGCGACACCTGGATCAGCGACTTGTTGATCGTGGCCACTTGAGCTTCGGAGACACCGTTGCCGTTGACGCGGTTGCGGATGATCTGCACGGCCTGGTTGACCTGGCCGGCGTTGACCTGCTGGTCCTTGCCGACGATGGGCTCCAGGACGATCTGCCGGCCGCCCTCGAGGTCGAGGCCGAGCAGCGGCGTCCACTGTCCCTTGGGCGAGCCCCAGGCGACGGTGCCGGCGATGCCGGCATAGACCGCAACGACCAGTAGCAGCAGGATGGTCAGGATCCGCCGGGGTTTGCCCGGGTTGGATCGGCGTACGCGGGTTGCCACCTATTCGGCCTTCGTCTCGGGAGTGGTGCCTTCGTCGTGCTTGTTCAGATCGACGGACTCGGTCGTCTCGGACTGCTCACTCGTCTCGGACTGCTCTGTGCGAGACGACTCGCTCGGGGCGCCCACCTGGCTGCGCGGCACGATGGCGCGGCGGACGAAGCGCATCCGCACACCGGGTGACACCTCGACGGTGCCCTCCTCGTCGTTGAGCTCCACCAGGGTGCCCAGCAGCCCGGACGTGGTGCTGATCTCGTCACCGACCGCGATCTGTGCCTGCGCATCACGCATCTGCTGCTGACGCCTGCGTTGGGTCCAGAAGAGCCACGCGAGCAGCAACAACGGCACCAGAATGATCAGAGAGCCCATGACAGCTCCTGTGCATACATCGAAAAGTCAGTCCTTGAGATGGTTGTCGTCAGACACGGTCGTCGCGCGCGGAAGGCGGCCGACGGGAGAGTCTAAGTGAGCAACGTCGTCACCCCGTGTCCGGGTTCCGAGCGTGTCGCTATCGATCAGTGAATCGGCCCACGCCGTCCTTGTGCAAATCAGTCGGTGAATCGGCCCCCGCCGTCATCGCCCAAAGGCAAGGGTATGGCGCCGCCGGTCGCCGTGGGCGGCGCGGTGAGTCCGAGATGGTCCCACGCGAGCTGAGCCGCCGCACGACCGCGCGGGGTGCGCACCAGATAACCCTCCCGCACCAGGTAGGGCTCGGCGACCGTCTCGACGGTGTCCGGCTCCTCTCCGACGGCTACAGCGAGGGTCGACAGGCCGACCGGTCCGCCGGCGAACCGCTTGCACAACGCTTCGAGCACGGCGCGGTCCAGCCGGTCCAGGCCGCTGCGGTCGACGTCGAACAACTCGAGCGCGGCGCGGGCCGCGGTCAAGTCGAGCACGCCGGCCCCGTGCACCTGTGCATAGTCGCGCACGCGACGCAGCAACCGGTTGGCGATGCGAGGGGTGCCACGGGACCGACCGGCGATCTCGGCGATGCCCTGCTCGGTGGAGTCGATCCCGAGCAGTGTCGCGTTGCGCGTCAGGATCGCGGCCAGGTCGTCCGCGGTGTAGAAGTCCAGGTGCCCGGTGAAGCCGAATCGGTCGCGCAGCGGCGCGGGCAGCAGCCCGGCGCGCGTGGTGGCACCAACGACGGTGAACGGCGGCAGTTCCAGCGGTATGGCGGTCGCGCCCGGCCCCTTGCCCACGACCACGTCGACGCGGAAGTCCTCCATCGCCAGGTAGAGCATCTCCTCCGCGGGGCGGGCCATCCGATGGATCTCGTCGACGAAGAGCACCTCTCCCTCGGCAAGCGAGGACAGGATGGCGGCCAGGTCACCGGCGTGCTGGATCGCGGGACCGCTGGTGATCCGGATCGGCTGCTCCAGCTCGGCCGCAATGATCATCGCCAGCGATGTCTTGCCCAGTCCGGGCGGCCCGGAGAGCAACACGTGGTCGGGCGGACGCTGCCGACGGCGAGCCGCCTCCAGCAGCAGACCGAGTTGGTCGCGCACGCGCGGCTGACCGGGGAAGTCGGCCAGTCGCTTGGGACGGAGCGCGACCTCGATCCGGCGCTCCTCCTCATCGCCGCCGGGGTCCACGATCCGCGAGGTTGCGTCCCATGACCCGTCGTCTTCTCGCTGCTCCATCTCCTCCATCATGACGGACCCAGCTGCCGCAGCGCGGCCCGCAACAGGTCGGACACCTCGGTGAGCGACGGGTCAGCGGCGGTGACCTTCGCGACGGCGTCATCGGCCTGCTTGGCCGACCAACCGAGTCCGATGAGTGCCTCGCTGACCTGCCCGTGGCCGGTGCCGGTCGGTGCGGGCGCGGTGTCCGCAGCATCTGCGGCGACCAGCGGTCCGACCTTGTCCTTCAGCTCCAGCACGATGCGTTCGGCACCCTTCTTGCCGATGCCCGGCGTCTTGACCAGGGCTGCAACGTCGCCACCGGCGATCGCCGCACGAATCTGGTCAGGGCTCGCAACGGCCAGCATTGCCAAGGCAATTCGCGGTCCGACGCCGCTGACTGTCTGCACCAGCTCAAAGAGATCTCGCTCGTCCGCGGTGCCGAAGCCGTAGAGCGTCAGCGCATCCTCGCGCACGACGAGCGTGGTCGACAGCGTCGCCGACCCGCCGATCCGCAGCGCCGCTGCGGTGCCGGGCGTCGTGTGCGTCAGCAGCCCCACTCCCCCGACCTCGACCACCACCTGGTCGAGCCCGACATGTTGGACGGTCCCGTGCAGGCTGGCGATCATCCGCGCGCTCCCGTCGCGGCGCGCTGCTTGGCGACAGCTGCCGCAATGCGGTCCTGAGCGCCGCCGCGCCATACGTGACAGATGGCGATGGCCAGTGCGTCCGCGGCGTCAGCGGGTTTGGGCGCGGTGTCCAGCCGCAGGATGCGGGTGACCATCGAGGTGACCTGGGCCTTGTCGGCGCGGCCGTTGCCGGTGACGGCGGCCTTGACCTCACTCGGGGTGTGCAGGGCGAGCGGCAGTCCGCGGCGCGCCGCGGCCAGCATCGGTATGGCGGACGCCTGCGCCGTGCCCATGATCCCCTTGATGTTGGCTTTGGCGAAGACCCGCTCGACCGCGACCGAGTCGGGCTGGTGATGCTCCATCCACTCGTCGATCTCGGTCTGCAGGCTGAGCAGTCGCTCGGCCGGATCATCGGTCACCGGCGTGCGCACGACGCCGACCGCGATCATCCGCACCGGCTGTCCGATGCCTCCTTCGACCACACCGAGACCACAACGGGTCAGGCCGGGGTCGACTCCGAGCACTCGCACAGCTGGGCAGCTCCTTCGGGACGGGGGTCCGACATATGTTCGGTCCCCCGTCAGCTTAGGCGGGAGTCCCGTCATACCCGTGAAGGCGCGGGCGGCGCGTCGGGCCGGGCTGCCAGCGTCATGGCGCCGAGATGCTGTGGTCGGCCGGCTCGAGTCCGTGCAACGGCGGCTGCCGCCAGCGCATCTCGACCGTATGCCGTGCCGGATCGACGACGAGCTGTATGACGTGCGGCGTCCGGATCATCCGCAACTCCGCCCGGAAAACCCCGTCGAGCCACCCGCCGGCGCAGCGGAAGGGCAGTCCCGGGTCGCCGTCCCAGACGCCGGCGAGCCATGTGCCCCGACCTATCGGTAGGCGCCAGGACCGCTGGCCTGAGCTGAGCACGGCGACCCAATGCTCGCCGTCGGCCTCGACCTGCACGCTGTCGATGGACGGCGCTGCGTCGCCACCCGTGCGCCGGAGAGATTCCGTGCCAGCTCCGCCGGCATCGTCCGGAGGCGGCGCGATCGTCGGAGCTGCCAGTCGGTCGGCCAGGACAGCATCCCCGGATCCTGAACCGGCACCGGAAAGGCCCGGCAGCAGGTGCTCCCATACGGCATCCAGCACGGTCTGCATCTCGGTCGTCTCGGCGGTCATCGCGAGGACGGCGTCCTGCTCCGGCAGTACGACGCAGAACTGTCCGTAAGCCCCATCACCGCGAAAACCGTTGCGGCACATCCAGAACTGGAAGCCATAGCCATGGCCCCAGTCGAAGGTCGGCTCCTCGACACCCGGCTTGCGGTGCGCTCCGTCGTTCGGCATCTGCGGTGAGGTGGCGAGCTCCACCCAGTCCGCGGGGACCAACTGTCGGGCATCCCACCGGCCGCGCTGCAGCAGCAGCTGACCCAGTCGGGCGATGGCGTCCGTCGACACGTGCAGTCCGGAGAAGCCGAAGTCGTGCCCGTGGCCGTCCGTGAGCCAGGCAGCAGGACCGATGCCGATCGGTTCGAACAGTCGTTGCCGCAGGTAGTCCAGCAAGCGCAGTCCGATGCTGGACTCGACCAGCCGCGCGATCGTGTAGGTCGCCAGCTGGTTGTAGGTGAAGACGCTGCCGGGCTCGCTTTCCGGCGGCAGTCGCAGGAAGGCCGCCAGCACGTCACCTTCGCCCGGGTGCACCTCCGGGTCGTCGAGATGCCCGGTCGCCATGCGCAGACAATCGCGGACGGTGACACGGCGCCAGGTGTCGGCGACATCGTCGGGCACGAGCTCGGGGACCAGGTCGACGATCCGGTCGTCGAGCTGAAAACGCTTCTCCCCCATTGCGATCCCGGCCGCGACACTGGTGAAGCTCTTGCTCAGCGAGTAGAGCAGGTTGACCTGCCCCGCTTCGTATGGCGCCCAATGCGCCTCCGCGACCACCGCACCGTGCCGCAGCAGCATGAGGCTGTGCGCCTCGATGCCGGCACCGGTCAGTGCGTCCAGGAATCCCGTGACCGCCGCGGCATCGACACCGGCATCGCTCGGCGTGCTCCTGCGCAGGGCGGTCGCGGTCACCCGATCAGTCCTCGGCTTCGAGCTCCGCGAGCACGTCGTCGGGGACGTCGCCGTTGGCGTAGACGTTCTGGACGTCGTCGCTGTCCTCGAGCGCCTCGATGATGCGGAACATCTTCTTGGCGCCGTCCTTGTCGAGCGGGACCTCGGTGGTCGGCAACCACGACGAGTCGGCGGAGTCGTAGTCGATGCCGGCACCCTGCAGGGACTCGCGCACGGCGACCAGATCCGTTGCCTCCGAGACGATCTCGAAGGACTCGCCGAGGTCGTTGACCTCTTCGGCTCCGGAGTCGAGCACGACCTCCAGCAGGCTGTCCTCGGTCGCTTCGCCCTCCGGCTGCTTCTTGGGCACGATCACGACACCCTTGCGGTTGAAGAGGAACGCGACAGAGCCGGACTCCCCCATCGAGCCGCCGTTCTTCGACAGCGCGGTGCGCACCTCCGCGACAGCGCGGTTCTTGTTGTCGGTGAGGCACTCGATCAACAGGGCGACGCCACCGGGCGCGTAGCCCTCGTAGGTCAGCGCGAGGTAGTCGGCGCCGCCGGCCTCCGCGCCCGAGCCGCGCTTGACGGCGCGGTCGATGTTGTCGTTTGGGACACTGGACTTCTTCGCCTTCTGGATGGCGTCGAACAGCGTCGGGTTGCCCGCCGGGTCACCACCACCGGAGCGAGCCGCGACCTCGATGTTCTTGATCAGCTTGGCGAACAGCTTGCCGCGCTTGGCATCGATCGCAGCCTTCTTGTGCTTGGTTGTCGCCCACTTGGAGTGACCGCTCATACATCCCTCTTCTGATTCGAACGTGCTGAAGCCTCGACCGACGATGTTATAACCCGCCGCTGGTCGGGTAGCGACGAAGGAGCGTATCGAGACCCGGCGCTACTTCGTCATACCCAGGAAGTACTCATGGATGCGGTGGTCCCCGGTCACCTCCGGGTGGAACGACGTCGCCAGCAGGCTGCCCTGCCGCACCGCGACGATGCGGCCCGCGGCCGGACCGGTCGTCACCGTGCCGAGCACCTGCACCTGCGGACCGACCGCCTCCACCCACGGCGCGCGGATGAAGACCGCGCGCACCGGCTCGTGCTCCTCCCCCAGCACCAGCGGCATCTCCAGATCGTCCTCGAAGGAGTCGACCTGCCGACCGAACGCATTGCGCCGGACGGTCACGTCCAACCCACCGAGCGTCTGCTGGTCGGGCGTCGCGTCGAGGACGCGGTCGGCCAGCAGGATCATTCCCGCGCACGAGCCGTATGCCGGGAGCCCGGCCTGCAGACGCTCGCGTAGCGGGTCCCGCAGGTCGAACGCCCGGAGCAGCTTGTCCATGGTGGTGGACTCGCCGCCGGGCAGCACAATGCCGTCGAGACCGTCGAGCTCCTCCGGACGACGTACCAACCGTGTTGCTGCTCCAAGGGATTCGAGGGAGCGTGCGTGCTCGCGGACATCCCCCTGCACCGCCAGCACACCGATGAGTGAATTCACTGCGCAAGCGTCCCACACGCACCCGAGCCGCCCGGCCGCACATCGGGCGCAAGAGAAATATCGCAGTTCTACGCATCGGCTTCGGAAAAAAATTCCTGCGCAACGCACCCGACTTCCCGTAAAATCACGATATATCGCGACAGTGAGGGAAGCTAAGTATCTGCCGCGAAGCCAACATTCCGGAGGGGTCATCGGATGGATCGTCGTTTCGCGGCACTGGTGTGTGGTCGCCGCAGCAAATACGCAGTACTCGTCATCTGGGTCGTAGCGCTGATCGCGCTCGGCCCACTCGCCGGCAAGTTGTCCGGCGCGCAGGACAACCAGACGTCGTCATGGCTGCCGGCCAGTGCGGAGTCGACCAAGGTTTACGACGAACTCGGGACGTTCGTCGACCGCAACAGCATGCCGGCGATCGTGGTCTATCACCGCGACAACGGCCTGACCGCGGCCGACCGGGCCAAGGCGAAGGCCGACGTTGCGACATACAAGAAACAGACGCCGCACCTGGGCGGTCCGATCATGGGTCCGATCCCGTCCAAGGACGGCACGACGCTGCAGACACTCGTCCCCCTGCACGTCGACCCGAAGAGCGGTTGGAACGATCTGCCGACCACCGCGAAGAAGATCCGCGCGACCGCGACGGACGGCGCGAACGGGATGAGCGTGCACCTCGGCGGCCCGGTCGGTTTCGGCGCCGACCAGGCGGACGCGTTCGCCGGCATCGACGGCACGCTGTTGTTCGGCACCCTCGGCGTGGTGATCCTGATCCTGCTGCTCACCTATCGCAGCCCGGTGCTGTGGGTGCTGCCGATCCTCAGCGCGGGCGTGGCGCTCACCGCCGCGCAGGCATTCATCTACCTGCTGGTGGACCACACCGGGCTGACCGTCAACGGCCAGAGCTACGGCATCCTCACCGTGCTGGTGATCGGTGCCGGGACCGACTACGCGTTGTTGCTGGTCGCTCGCTATCGGGAGGAGCTGCGCAGGCACGAGGACCGCCACGAGGCAATGGCATTCGCGCTGCATCGATCGGGTCCGGCGATCATCGCCAGCGGCAGCACGGTGATCCTGGGCATGCTCTGCCTGCTGGCCGCCGAGATGAACTCCACCAAGGGGCTCGGCCCCGTTGCGGCGCTGGGCATCGTCTTCGCGCTGCTGGCCATGCTGACGCTCCTGCCTGCGTTGCTGGTGACCGTCGGACGCTGGGTCTTCTGGCCTCGTCGCCCCACCTACGGCAGCCCTGAGCCGACTCAGAGCGGCCTGTGGGCGAAAGTCGGCGGCTTCATCCGCCCACGGCCGCGCGCGGTGTGGCTGGTGACGGTCGGCCTCCTGCTGTTGTGCTCGCTCGGGCTGACCCAGCTGAACTCGCACAGCCTGTCGAGCACCCAGAGCTTCACCGGCAATCCGGATTCGGTGACCGCGACCAAGCTCCTCCAGGACCACTACCGCACCAACTCGTCCGACCCGGTCTACGTCGTCGTCGACACGGCCGGTTCGACCCGGACCGGCAAGGCGCTCTCGTCGGCAGGTTTCGCACCCGCGGCGAAGCCGATCGTGCGTGGAGATCGCACCTTGCTGCAGACCTCCGTGTCGGGAGATCCTTACAGCGGCAACGCATTCGACCAGGTCAAGAAGATCCGGGGGATCGTGCACGGCATACCCGACTCGCATGGGCTGGTCGGCGGCACCACCGCAGTGACGTATGACGTGCAGCAAGCCACCGATCACGACAGCCGGGTGATCATCCCGCTGACCTTGTTGGTCGTGCTGGTCATCCTCGCGATCCTGCTCCGGGCGATCGTCGCCCCGGTGCTGCTGATCCTGACGGTGATCGTGTCGTTCGGCGCGGCACTCGGACTGTCGTCGCTGGTGTTCCACTACGTCTTCGATTTCGCCGGCACCGACCCGTCCCTGCCGCTGTTCGTCTTCGTCTTCCTGGTGGCGCTCGGCATCGACTACAACATCTTCCTGATGACCCGGGTGCGCGAGGAAGCACGCCAACACGGCACCCGACGCGGCGCGATCGTCGGGTTGTCAGCGACGGGTGGTGTCATCACCTCCGCCGGACTGGTGCTCGCGTCCACGTTCGCGGTTCTCGGGACGCTGCCGCTGGTGGCGTTCGCCGAGATCGGCTTCGCGGTGGCACTCGGCGTACTCCTGGACACGATCATCGTGCGCGCCGTGCTGGTCACCGCACTGACGCTCGACATCGGCCCGAAGATCTGGTGGCCCGGCAAGCTGCGGCTGGTGCCGGACGCGTCGGCCCGGCAGATCGAGGCCGACGCGGAACGAGACGCTGCCGCCCGCGTATGACGCCGGTCCCGACGAGTTAGGACCAGCAGGATGTGCGGTGGGGCGCACGTCCTGCTGGTGCTTGACTCCAGCCCGTGCAGCGACGGCATGTAGGACCAGCATGAAGTGCGGTGAAGCACACTGCCTGCAGGCCGGCGCAACCTGCAGACACGACCGACGGGCGGTCTGATGGTTCGTATGGACGATGACACCGCAGTCAGGATCGCCGCGCTGGAGCAGCACATCGACCGCCTCTACGCGCTGCTCGGCCAGCAGGGTCCCTACACCTCGCCGATGTGGACCCAGCCGCCGATCAACCCGGATGTCCCGCCGCCGACGATGTCCGGTGGTCCGGTCTCGGAGAGCGTGATGGGATTCGTCCGGCAGGGCAAGGAGATCCACGCGATCAAGCAGTATCGCCAGGAATCCGGTGCCGGGCTCCGGGATGCGAAGAAGGTGGTCGACACCGTGGTGCGCGACTACCGCGACGGACGCATCCGCTGACGGACGCCGCCGTCAGCTCGCGTCACCGATCGCTGCGACCACGTCGGGATCGACGCAGGCCTTCGCGTATGCCGCGATGCGCGCCCGGATCTCGCGGCCGAGCAGCCACTGGCCGATGGGCTCGGCGATCGGGCGCAGCCAGCCGGGCTTGACCGAGTAGGTGTACTTCCAGCGCGCGGTCGTCCCACCGACACCGTCCTGCTCGGCAGCGACGAATCGCCAGCCGCCGCCGAAGGTTTCGAAGAACCACGGGCCGGTCTCCATCGTCATGCCAACGCTCTTCGGCGGGCGGTAGGAGACGTACCGGCTGACCATCTTCGGGCCGACGCGTGCCCTGGTCAGCGTGTGCACACCGACCCCGGGGCGCTCCGCATCCATCAGCCGTTGCGACCGGATGAACGGGTCCCAGCGCAGCCGCACCTCCCCCGTGGTCTGACTCACCGCGAACGCCGTGTCGACGTCGACCGGCACCCACACCTCGGCACTCACCTGTGGCATGCCGCGAGTGTAGAGAACGTGCGGAGGTCAGCCGACCCAGTTGCCACGCCAGCCGAACCCACCGAGGTCGCCATACGTCGGGCCACCGCCGCGGCCACCGAGGTAGCCGCCGACGACGGCTGCGCCCAGGTCGTCCAACTCGGGTGCCACGACACGACCGTCGGCGCGCTTGGCCAATTGATCGACGAAGCGTGCCAGCCCGGGGTCCTCGCCCAACCGGAAGATGGTCGTCTGCGCGCCGAGTCGCGTCGCGGTGTCCAGCTCACGCACGCTGTAGGCGATCGTCAACGGATGCGGCGGATAGCTGAACCACGCCTCGCCGTCCGGCTCCAGGTGTGCGGTCGGCTCGCCGTCGGTGACGATCAGCAGCACCGGTTGCGCGTTGGGGTGCCGGCGGAAATGCTGGTTGGCCAGCATCAGCGCGTGGTGCAGGTTGGTGCCCTTGTCCCACTCGGCCGACAGCGCGGTCAGCGTGTCGATGTCCATGGTCTGCGCATGCCGGCCGAAACCGATGAGCTGCAACGAATCCCCACGGAACCGGGTCTGGATCAGGTGGTGCAGCGCGAGAGCCGTGCGCTTCATCGGCACCCAGCGGCCGTCCATCGCCATCGAGAACGACGTGTCGACCAGCAGAGCGACAGCCGCCTGCGTGCGCGCCTCGGTCTCCTGCACCTCGACGTCGGAGATCGTCAGCAACCGGTCGTCGTCACCGCCCGCACGACGCAGCGCGGCATTCGTCAGCGTCCGCGTCACGTCCCACGGCTCGGTGTCGCCGAACTGCCACTCGCGGCTGGCGCCGGTCGGCTCCCCCGCCATACCCGCCCGACGTGCGTCGCGAGACCCGGAACGACCGTTGAGCCGCGTCGCGACATCCTTCAACAAGGTGCGACCGAGCTCACGCATCGCACGCGGCGACAGCTTCAGCTCGCCGCTGGAATTCTTTGTCAGATAACCGCGTTCGCGAAGCGCCTGCTCCAGCTCAGCAAGGGTCCGGGCCGACGCCGCTGCCTCGTTGCCGAGCTGCTTGGCCAGCGCGTCGAGATCGAGATCGTCCATCTGGGCGCCGGCATACTGCTGCGACAACTGCTCGGACAGCTCGTCCAGCTGCGCCAGATCCTGTATGACGCCGGTGCCGTCACCCAGCCCCATGCCCTGCTGCCCACCGAACTCCTCCGAGCCGGACCAGTCCTCCCCCGGTCGCAGCCCCTGCAGGTTGGCGTCCAGCTGTGCCAGCTGCTGCATCAGCTCGGGTGAGCCGAATGCCTGCTGGGACAACTGCATCAGCTCGTCGCGCTGCTCCTGCGTCATCGAGTTGAGCATGCGTTGCGCGGCGGCAGCCCGCTGCGCGAGTGAGTCCAGCAGCTCCTCGATGTTCTGCGGGTTCTCCGGGAAGAAGTCGCCGTGCTTGGCCATGAAATCGGCGAACTGCTGGTCGGTGTCCTCGCCGCGCGCGTGCGCCTCGAGCAGGTCATTCAGGTCGCGCAGCATCTCGCTGATCTGCTCGCGGTCCTCGTCGGTGGCATCCTCCAGCGCCTGCTTCATGCCGGCGAACCGCTGGTCCAGCATCTCCCGGCCGAGCAGGTCCTTGATCTGCTCGTACTTCTCGCGAGCCTCCCCGCTGCGCCACGGGTAGTCGGCCAACTCGTTGACCGCCGCGGCGGTCGACGGCGGGAGATTCTCGATGCGCATCTCCGCGAACCGCGCGTCGTCGTCCAGGTCACGGGCGAGTTGCTTGCGCTCGGACAGCACGGCGTCGTCGAGCAGCTGCTTGATCTCACCGAATGTCCCGTCCAGGTTGTGCTTGGCCAGCAGCTCCCCGCGCTTCTCCGCCACCTGCCGAGCGAGATCGTCCAGGCCACGCTGTTGCCGCCCACCGCGGCGCAGGAACTCCCGCATCGCGTGCTCCGGGCTGTAGCCGGCCATGACGTCCTCGCCGATGGCGTCGAGCGCCTCGGCCAGGTCGACCGGCGGTGCCAGCGGGTCCGGCCCGCCGTCGTACCGGCCATAACGTGAACGGTGAGTGTGCTTACGTGCCAACGAGATACGCCTCCATGGCTACTTCGTCCAGGGTCAATGCGACTGCGGGGTCTTGAGAGTTGCGACAACGCCGTCCGGACCGGACGCCCAGCACGCGCCGTCGGTCGCACAGTGAATGCCGTCGTATGCCGTGTCGTCGAAGGACGACCAGTTGCGGCCACCGTTGACACTCACGTCGCTGCCGGTCGGACCGACCGCGACGACGACGTTGCCCGGGCCGGGCACGTAGGCGACGCCGGACCGGTAGCCGCCGAGCGAGCTGTTGCTCGCCTTCCAGGATGACCGTCCTCGCTTGACCGCCGCCGAGTCGCTGCCGTCGTCCGGCGCGGTGTAGTCGCCGCCCACGGCAACACCGGAGCGGGAGTTCTTGAAGGCGATGCTGTAGATGCCCGCAGCGTCACCCGGTCGCACCGGCGCGCGCTCCGCGGTCCAGGTGGCGCCGGCATTCGTAGTGTGGAACACCCGCGGTGACTCACCGCCGGTCGCGAACCAGAATTCGCCCCACGAAGCATCCCGTTGATCCTGTGCCGTGACCAGGCAGGTGCCCGATGCTGCGAAGCCGAATTCGTTCGTCAGCGCCGGCGGCATTCCCTTGGTGGGCAACGCTGTCCAGGACCGACCGCCGTCCACGGTGCGTGCGATCCGGAAGTGTCCGTCCACCGGGTCACTCATCGCCAGGCCGATCCCGTGCACGTCGAACGCCATACAGTCGTAGAACGCCTTGGGGTCGCTGTTGGTGAAGACCTGCTGCCAGGTCTTCCCGCCGTCGTCCGTGCGGAAGATCCGCGAGTCATCGCCCTCACCGATCGACAGCGCCTCCGCATGCTTGCTGTCCCACGCCTCGATGTCGCGCAGCGCGAGGCCGGCGTCCTTCGCCGCGCTCGGCGACACGTCCTGCCAGTGCCGACCACCGTCCGTCGTGCGCAGCACGCTGCCCTTCTCGCCACTGACCCAGGCCACCTGCTTGTCGACGGCCGCAAGACCGCGGAACTGCTCCTGCACACCTGTGGGGCGTGGGCTCCACGAATAGCCGGCGTGCGGTTGCGACGTGGTGCCAACCGGTGCCGCCACAGCAGCAGGCACCGCCAGCGCGGTCGCCGCGCAGGCGGCCGCTACCGGGCCGGCGAGGCGCAGGAGTCGACGGGATGGGTGAGATGCGTTGTGAGTGAACATCTTCGAGACGCTAGCCCGCGCACGAGGCGAGAGTGTGGTTCTGCACTGTCATTCCGAGTCGCCCTCGCCATAGACGGCATTGCCGTCGTCGTCGGAGTCCTTGCTGACCTGCTTGGCCAGGTAGAGACCTTCCAGCGCGAGCTCGACAGCGCCGGCTCGCTCACCCGGCGTGTGTGCGTCCAGCCGGTCGGCGATCTGGTCGTAGAGGTCGGACTCGCCGAGCACCGGCAATGCGTCGAGGATGGCCCCGGCGCTCACCTGCTCCCCGGTCGTCACCTGGCCGCCCTGCTCCAGGGCCCGCACCAGCATCCCGAGGTCGATGCCACGCAGACGACCCCGGGCGGTCTCCGCCGTCGCAGTGCGCAGCAGGTGCTCCAGGATCGCCTCCTCGCGACCCTCGTGCCCGGACTCGAACTCGACCTTGCCCGCGAGCACGTCGACTGCCGTCTCCAGGTCGACCACCCGTGCCACGGCCTCAGTCTCGCCCTGGACGGTGGCTCGGTGCAGCGCCGCGGCCGCGACCGTCTCCGCCGCGGCGATCGCGAATCGTGCTGACACTCCTGACCTTTGGTCGACGGCACTGGACTCGCGCAGCGCGCGGGTGAAACGCGCAAGGATCTCGATCAGGTATGCCGGAACCGCCGCCACCAACTGTGCCTCCTGCTCGATCACGGCGATCTCACCGTCGACCTCGAGCGGGTAGTGCGTGCGGATCTGAGCACCGAAACGGTCCTTCAGCGGCGTGATGATCCGGCCGCGGTTGGTGTAGTCCTCCGGGTTCGCGCTGGCCACGACGAGCACGTCCAGCGGCAGACGCAGCGTGTATCCGCGGACCTGGATGTCGCGCTCCTCCATCACGTTGAGCATCGCGACCTGGATGCGTTCGGCCAGGTCCGGCAGCTCGTTGATGGCGACGATGCCGCGGTGGGACCGTGGGATGAGTCCGAAGTGGATCGTCTCCGGGTCACCCAGGCTGCGTCCTTCGGCGACCTTCATCGGGTCGATGTCGCCGACCAGGTCACCCACGGAAGTGTCTGGGGTTGCGAGCTTTTCGGCATACCGCTCGCTGCGGTGCCGCCAGGCGACCGGCAGGTCGTCGCCGAGCTCGATCGCCCGACGCCGCGACGCGGGCGTGATCGGCTCGAAGGGGTGCTCCCCCAGCTCGGAGCCGTCGATGACAGGGGTCCACTCGTCGAGCAGACCGACCAAAGTACGCAACACGCGGGTCTTGCCCTGGCCGCGCTCGCCGAGCAACACGACGTCGTGCCCGGCCAGCAGGGCACGCTCCAGCTGCGGGATGACCGTGAACTCGAAGCCCTGGATGCCGGGCCACGGATCCTCGCCTGCCGCCAGCGCGGCGAGCAGGTTGTCGCGCAGCTCCTCGCGCACGCTGCGCTGTCGGTGTCCGGACGCCCGGAGTTCGCCGACGGTGGAGATGGTGGGTGCAGGGGTCGAAGCAGTCGAATCCGTCACACCCGCAACGCTACGCCCTTTCCGAGCAAAAACGGAGGGGGTATCCGGATGCGGCTGACATTCCCCCCGCCTACGTGGCCTCCGCGCGAGCCGCGAACCGTTCGAGTGTCCCCTGCAACAGCGCGGCGGCCGGACGCGACGCGACCCGCTCGAGCCCGGCAGCGCCCGGGAGCCGCAATCCGCCGAGGAAGGCGAACACGGTGTCGTCTCCCTGCGGCGCCGCTGCCATCCCGCACAGCAGGAAGCGGCTCTCGCACCAGCACCAGTGCGGTTGCAGCACCACATCGAAGCACGCGCGTAGCCCGAGCGGGCTGCGCGCTCGTGCCACGAGCCGGTCGCCGACGCGGTCGCTGACCCGGACCTCGCGGAAGTCGTGCACCAACAGTGGCAGCTCCGTCTCCAGGTCGCTCGCGCGTGCCCAGACCTCATCGATCGGGCGGTGCACGAGCACCTCGCCGGCCATCGCGCCGGGGATGGCGGCGGCCATGATCTGCAACCGCCGCGCCGGGTCGAGGTCAGCGGTCGGCCACGAATTGCTCATCGTTCCCACTCCTGCCGGAAGCTTCGCCGTGCACGGTGCAGCCGTGACTTCACCGTGCCGGTCGGTATGGCGAGCAGCTGCGCCGCCTCGGACTCGTCCATCCCCTCCAGATCACGCAGCACGAGAACCGCACGGTGTTCGGGCGACAGGCGGTCCAACACATCCCGCACGTCCGCCGCGAGCTGCGGGTCCCCCGCGGCAGGCACCTCGGGCAACTCCGCAGGAATGTCCCGCCTGGCCCGTCGCGCGACCCGCACGGCCTCGCGCACCGCGATGGTCCGCACCCAACCGTGCAGCGCGGCGGGCTCCCGCAGTCGGCGGAGGTCGCGCAACACCGTGATCAATGCGTTCTGCGCGGCGTCCGCCCCGTCGTCGAGCGCGATGGGTCCGCAGAGCTTGCCGACATACGGCGTGAGCTCGGTGAGCAGCGCCTGCATCGCCATGCTGCTGCCGGCCTGCGCAGCCGTCACGAGGTCGGCGAGATCGCTCGCCGCGTCCTCGATCGGGTTGGCATCACTCATGATCCACGATCATTGCAGGTGCGCGAGGATTCGCTCGGCGACGAGCTCCGGTCGTTCCTCAGGAAGATGATGCCCGACGCCCTCGACCTGCTCGATCGTCAGCTGATCCGTGTATGGCGTCGCGTCGCCGAGCATCCCCGGCGGAGTCAGCCGGTCCGCGCCGCCGACGAGCAGCAACGTCGGCGTTTCGAGCCGTCGACGCTCCGGATGCCGGAGCATCGGCAGGATCTCGTGGTAGGCGAATTCGTGCATCAGCTCCTCACCGGCGCGTGCGTATGGCGGGCGGCGGACGCTCGCGACATACGTCTCGACCGCCTCACGGGGCATGGCCGCGCGGTCGCTGACACCGGCCCGCAGTAGCCGGCGCAGGAACCAGGGGCAGTGCCGCAGGACCCATCGTCCGACCAGCCGGGTCTCGACGAAGGGCGTCCACAAGTAGCGCCAGGCATGCGGCGCCATCCGACGCAGCTGCGAGTACGGATGTACCGCGTTGAGGGCCACGAGCCGCCGGACGCGGTCCGGGTGCTCCAGCGCGAGTCGGAATGCGAGCGAGCCGCCCCGGTCGTGGCCGACGATGTCGACCGCCGGCAGGTCGAGAGCATCGAGCAGTGCGATGACGTCGGCGACGAGGTCGTCCGTGGCATAGCCCGTCGTCGGCGCATCGGAGTCGCCCGCGCCACGAAGGTCGAGGGCGATGACTCGATGCGAGCGGGCCAGCCGCGGTATGACGTGCCGCCACGCATACCAGTGCTGCGGCCAGCCGTGCAGCAACAGCACCGGCGGCCCATCACCGGCCTCCACGACATGCAGCCGCACTCGTCCCGTGTCGACCTTTCGATGCTCCAGCGCGATCGTGTCCATCCGATTCCTCCCGTGGGTTGACGTTGTCTGCCAGGAAGGGGACGCGACCGGCCGAAAGGTTCCATCGATGTCGGTGCGACTTCGTAGGCTGGGCCGCATGACGCAACACATCGGTGCCCATGTCGACCAGCAGGACCCCATCGCGGAGGCGGCCGCTCGCGGCACTGATGTCGTGCAGTTCTTCCTCGGTGATCCGCAGAGTTACAAGGGCCCGGTCGTGGCGTATGACGGGGGCGCCGCCAAGTTGCGGGCCGACGCGGAGGCCGCCGGGGTCACATTGTTCGTGCACGCGCCGTACCTGATCAACGTCGCGACGCTGAACAACCGGATCCGCATCCCCAGCCGCAAGCTCCTCCAGCAGCACATGGACGTGGCCGCCGAGATCGGCGCGGCCGGGCTGATCGTGCACGGCGGGCATGTGAACAAGTCGGACGATCCGGCCAAGGGTTTCGACAACTGGCGCAAGGCGATCGAGGCCACCGACTGCAAGATCCCGCTGCTGGTGGAGAACACCGCCGGTGGTGACAACGCGATGGGCCGCAAGCTGGATCGCATCGCCGAACTGTGGGAAGCAATCGGCCGGGCCGATGGCCACGAACAGGTGGGTTTCTGTCTCGACACCTGCCACGCCTGGGCGGGTGGCATCGCACTGTCAGAGGCCGCCGAGCGCATCCATGACATCACCGGCCGGATCGACCTGGTGCACGGCAACGACAGCCGCGACGACTTCGACTCAGGAGCCGACCGGCATGCCAATCTCGGTGCAGGACATATCGATCCGGACGAGTTGGCGTCCGTCATACGAGCTGCCGGTGCGCCGGTGGTGTGTGAGACGCCGGGTGGAGCCGAGGAGCACAAGGCCGACATCGCCTGGCTGCGCGATCGGCTTTGATCTGTCCAAGCGGGTCGAGTAGGGCGAGGCGCTAGCCGAGGCCGTATCGAGACCGCCGGTTTCGATACGCCGCCGGTTTCGATACGCCGCGGGTTTCGATACGTCTCCTCCGCTGCGCTCCCCCCGACTACTCAACCAGCTTGAGGGCTCAGTCGGCGTGGCTGACCATGTTGACGACCGTGCCGTCGGGCGCCTGCACGAAGAACCGCCGCACACCCCACTCCTCGTGGGTCAGCGGATGCACGATGCGGTAGCCGCGACGCTGCGCCTCGGCATACGCCGCGTCCACATCGACGACGTGCACGGAGACGGCCGAGTCGACCGGTGCGGTCCTGTCGCGAGTCACGAATTGCACGTGCGCGCCGGAGTCGGGCGCACTGCGATGCGCGACCCAGCCCAGGTTGAACCCTTCGTCGGTCAGCCCGAGGTAGTCACCCCAGAAGTCGTCGACGCCGTCCAGGCTCTCCACCGGCAGGTTGGCGGTGAGATCACGAGCGTTTCCGGGGCCGGCCGGTTGCTCCGGATCAGTCGGCGCCTGGTTGAACATCCAGCGATGCCCGAACGGGTCGTGCAGCACCGCGAGGCGACCGTGCGGTGTGTCCTCGGGCTCTCGATCGATCTGCGCGCCAGCGGTTTTCGCCTGCCGGACGACCACATCGACAGCTGTGGTCTCGACGTGCATGGCAACGGAGTTGTGCCGCGCCGGATCCGGTGCAGCCACTCCCGCGCCGTCGAATTCGTCGGACATCATGAAGCGCCCGTCCTCGCCGATCGTCAGCTCGACGTGCCCGATCCGCCCGTCGTCCATGACGATCGGCTCGAACGAGACACGGGCACCGAATGCGTTGCGATACCAGTCGATTGCGGCCCGCGCGTCCTTGACGCAGATGTATGGCGTGATCATGCCTACTCCCCTCGATAACTGACTGTCTGGTCCCAATTCCACTGCGGCATCGGCAGATCCGCCGGTACGTCGGCGCTGGACCGGTGGTACGCGTACATCGGGTGCCAGGTCGCCCAGCCCCAGTAGTCGAGCAGCGCCTGAAAGACCCGTTGGTCCTCGGCCAACCCGGCGTCGTGCAGCGCGCCCCGGAAGCAGGCGACCGCTCGCTCGTTCATCTCGTCGTGCTCGCCATTGCCGCTGTGCATGCGCACGACATCGGCGTGCGGGCCGTAGCGCTCGGTGTAACTCACCGGTCCGCCGAGCGCTTCACCGAGGTATGTCGCCAGCCGCTCGACGTGGTCCGGCTTCGCACCGCGGCGGAATGCGTGTGCCACGACCGGATCTGCCATCGCGCGCCGGTGCCACGCGGCCGCGATCCGCGTCATGCCTGCGGCGCCGCCGGCTGCGTCGAAGATGCTCTGCTCCGCCATACAACTGCCTCCACCGTGCGGTTGTTTACGCGTAAACTCTACTCGCTCGGAGCACCGACCAACAAGACCAGCGCCGCACGTATGTCGAACCCGGCCCGCTGCTGCGCCAACTCCGCACCGCACGTCGCGAGGGCCTTGAAGCCGGCGGTCGGGGCCGCTCGGCGGACCTCCTCCTGCACCGTCGGGCGCGCCAGACCACGCACGGCCGCGGCAGTACGGGCGTCCAGTTGGGTCGCACCGAGGATCAGCCGCCACGCCGCTGAGTAACGGTGCGCCGCGTCCTGCGGGGTGCAGCCCGCCGCAAGCAGAGAGCCGAGGATGTCGTCGGTCGCCCGCGCAGCGGACGGGGCCATCAAGTCACCGCGGGTGAGAGCGTCGATCACCCACGGGCGCTCCGCCAACTCGCGGTGCAGCAACAGCAGGACCTGCACCGCGCGCTCCGCGCCGGGCGGCGGCAACTCAGGCCAGCGGACCTGCGCAAACTCCTCGTCCAGCAGGGCGACCAGCAGCTCATCGCGGCCGGCGAAGTGCCGATAGATCGCCATCGGGGTGACGTGCAGCCGCGCGCCGAGTGCCCGCATGCTGAGTGACTGCGACTGCCCGTCGCGGACGAGTTCGCCCGCGGCTGCCAGGATGCGTTCCCGGCTGAGCGCCTGCCCCCGGGCCCGGGTGGGCTCCGTCCCGTCCTGCGTTGTCACGGGCCGAGCGTAGGACACGATCAGAAAAAGAGACGTCTCAATCCCTAGCAGGACGGTCGTCCAAATGATTGAATCCGATTCATGAGGGCTTCCCGTCGAGTTCGGTTCGTGGACATCCACGGACATCGCCGTGCCTTCGTCCTCAGTGGACAGGGTCCGGCGTTGCTGATGCTGCACGGTGTCGCATGCGACCACACGACCTGGGATCGCCTGATCAAGCCGTTGTCGCGCAATCACACGGTGATCGCGCCCGACCTGCTCGGCCACGGCCGATCCGCCAAACCGCGCGGTGACTACACACTCGGTGCCTACGCCAACGGCATGCGGGACCTGTTGTCGGTGTTGGGCATCGACCGCGCCACCGTCGTCGGGCACAGTTTCGGCGGCGGTGTCGCCATGCAGTTCGCCTACCAGTTCCCCGAGCTCACCGAGCGCCTCGTCCTGGTCGCACCCGGTGGCGTCGGCCGGGAAGTCAGCCCGCTGATCCGCCTGGCGGCCATGCCCGGCTTCCACCAGGTGATGAGAGCGCTGACCCTCCCGGGCATCCGGCACGTCAACGCGACAGGCCTACGCATCGCCCACGCCGCGCGACTGCCGGGCACTCGTGACATCGACGAGATCGCCGCGATCTACGAAGGCCTGCGCGACCCGGGCTCTCGATCCGCGGTCAATCGACTGCTCAGCGCCGTCGTCGACGTCCGCGGCCAGATCGTCACCATGGCCGACCGTGCCTATCTCACCGAGGCGATGCCGCTCGCGGTCATCTGGGGCGCTGACGATCCGATCATCCCCGCTTCGCAAGCGCGGACGCTCGAGTCGCTCGCACCCGGATCCCGGGTCGAAATCATCCAGGACAGCGGACATTTCCCGCATCGCGATCACCCGCGCGAGGTCCTGCGCATCCTGCGGGACTTCCTGGCCACGACACAGCCTGCGCCATACGACCCGGAACGCCTGCGGGACCTGATGCTCGGTGGACAGCCGAGCCGCCGCGCCGTGCGGGCGCTCACCGGCTGAGACCTGCGTCGAACCACTGCTTGCCTGGCTGCCTCCGGCACGGTCCCACGCTGCCGCTAGCGTGCAGGTGTGGACCTCGTCATACGCGATCGGCAGGACTCCGACCTATCCGCCCTCGCCGAGTTGCTGGGTCGACAGCAGCCACAGACGCACTACCCCTTCGTGTGGCCCTTCCCGGCGCCGATCGAGGGGTTCCTCAAGCGGTCGAGCGAGTTGCGCGCCTGGGTCGGTGAGATCGATGGCGAGGTGGTCGGCCATGTCTCCGTCACCTCCGCCGACGACGACCCCATCGGGAAGTCGTGGGCAGCAGCGCATGGTGTCGACACGTCCGAACTTCGTTGCGTGTCAGTGTTTTTCGCCGACATCTCGCGGGCCGGCCAAGGCATCGGCTCGCGGCTGCTGCAGCACGCGACGGACTACGCACTGGCCGACGGATATCCGGTGCTGGACGTCGTTGCGGCCCACGAGGGGCCGGTGGCGCTCTATCTGCGTCGTGGGTGGCAGATCATCGAGACGACGCAGGCCCCCTGGCACCCGGGCACGGACCTCCCCATCCACCTGATGATCCTGCCCCGCGCCGCCGACTGACGCGGGGCAGTCAGCTCACCAGCCTCGCTCGGCGAACTGGATCGACCGCGCCGGCTCATCGACGTTGAGTCCGACCATCGCTTCACCCAGGCCACGGGAGACCTTGGCGATCATGTCGGGGTCGTCGTGGAAGGTCGTCGCCTTCACGATGGCCTCGGCACGCTGCGCCGGGTTGCCGGACTTGAAGATGCCCGAGCCGACGAAGACGCCTTCGGCACCCAGCTGCATCATCATCGCCGCGTCCGCCGGAGTCGCAATCCCACCGGCGGTGAAGAGCACGACCGGCAGCTTGCCCGCTTCTGCGACCTCCTTGACCAGCTCGTATGGTGCCTGCAATTCCTTTGCGGCGACATACAACTCGTCCTCCGGCAGGCTCTGCAGCCGGCGGATCTCCTGACGGATCTTGCGCATGTGCGTGGTGGCGTTGGAGACGTCACCTGTGCCGGCCTCACCCTTGGAGCGGATCATCGCCGCGCCCTCGGTGATCCGGCGCAGCGCCTCGCCCAGGTTGGTCGCACCGCAGACGAAGGGGACGGTGAACTCCCACTTGTCGATGTGGTTGGCGTAGTCGGCCGGGGTCAGCACCTCGGACTCGTCGATGTAGTCGACGCCGAGGCTCTGCAGCACCTGCGCCTCCACGAAGTGACCGATGCGCGCCTTGGCCATCACCGGGATCGAGACGGCCTCGATGATGCCGTCGATCATGTCCGGGTCGCTCATCCGGGACACGCCACCCTGGGCGCGAATGTCGGCAGGCACCCGCTCCAGCGCCATCACGGCAACGGCTCCGGCGTCCTCGGCGATCTTCGCCTGCTCCGGCGTGACGACGTCCATGATGACGCCACCCTTCAGCATCTCCGCCATTCCCCGCTTGACCCGGGCGGTCCCGGTCTCGGTCACTGCAGTCACTTCTGGGTCTCCCTACTCGGCTGACGACGTTTCTCCCAGAATACCGCCGCCTTCGGCAGCTTCATGCCACGAGAGTTGGTATGGCACTTTCAGGACACGGCGACATCCGGCCATCGATGGTGCGGGGCCTCGAGACACTCGTTCCTCGCTCCTCGGCCACCTCAGGACTGCGGGGCTCAGAGGCCTTCGGGTAACCGATCGTCGAAGTCCACCGCGGACGGCAGCGGGGTGTGCCCGGCCAGTCCCAGATAGCGCACCTGGGGACGGCCACGCAGCCGCCGCACGTCACGCACCGCGTCGTTGTGGAAGCGCCGCGCGATCACCACCCGTTGCCCGGCCGAGCGCAACCGCTCGACCAGCTCGGGCCACCCGTCGTTCTCGTCCCGCAGCTCGGCCATCACCTCGTCGTCCAGCGTGGTCCACAAGACCTCGGTCAGCAGCGACTCCACCTGTGAGCGCGAGGCGCCGATGCCGTCGTCTCGCACCTCGTCGTGCAGTGACGCCGCGTCGGCAGCGTCCAACGAGGCGCTTGCGGCGTCCGCCAGCAGCGCGGCACTGGCCGGGTCGAGCGCACCGGAGCCGGCCACTTCCCGGACGACCTCGGCGCGCCGAACCAATTGGGCGTCCAGTGACGACACCGAGCCTTCGAGTCTGGTGTGCAACCGGTCCAGCCGTGCTGCGGTATAGGACAGGTACCACGCGACCAGGGCCACCACGGCGATGGCCACTGCGGTCCATGCGAACAGAGCCATCAGCCACGACCTCGCAGCACGCGCTTGGTCCGGCTGGCAGCCGTGGTGCGCACAACGCCCGGCCGCGCCGCCCGGCAGGTCTCGTAGACGTCCATCACGTCGGCCGACACACGGGACCAGTCGAAGACCCGTGCACGCTGCGCACCACGGCCGGCCACCGCGGCTCGTTCCGCCGGCGAATCCAGCAGTCGCAGCACGCTGTTCGCGAGCGACGCCGGGTCACCGGTGGCGAAGAGCACGCCCGCTTCACCGGCGGACAGCACGTCGCTGAAGGACGGCAGATCGCTGGCGACCACCGGGGCGCCGGCACTCATCGCCTCGACCAGGATGATGCCGAAACTCTCGGCACCGGTGTTGGGCGCGACGTAGAGATCGACCGATCGCAGCAACGACGCCTTGTCGCGCTCGCTGACCATCCCCAGGAATTCGGTCGCCGCACGCACGCGTGCAGGGGTATGCCGCAACACCTCCCCCGGATCGCCCGGACCGGCGACGAGCAGTCGCAGCCCCGGCCGGGCGTCCAGCAGTCGTGGCATCGCGTCCAACAGCACCGCCAGTCCCTTCCGCGGTTCCTCCAGCCGGCCGAGGAACGCCAGTGTCGGACGCTCGTCACTCCCCCGCCAGTGCTGCACGACCTCGGCGGCGGCGAACCTGTCGACATACACGCCGTTGGGGATGATGACCGCGTCGGCAGCCCCCTCGTGCCGATGAATCGTGCGTAATGCCTCCCGGGACACCGCAATCCGGCCGCTGAGCTTCTCCAGTTGCGGCTCCAGCAACGGCATGACCGTCAGCAGTGCGCGTGACCGCATGGTGCTGGAGTGGAAGGTGCCGACTGCGGCTCCGTCGGCGGCCATCATGGCCAGCATCGACACGCTCGGCGAGAACGGCTCGTGCACGTGCAGCACGTCGAAGCGCCCGCGCTCGATCCACCGGCTGACCCGACTGGAGGTCACCGGGCCGAAGAGCAGCCGCGCCACCGAGCCGTTGTAGGGCACCGGCACGGCACGCCCGGCCGAGTCGACGTATGACGGCAGGTCGGCGTCCTCGTCCGCCGGCGCGAGCACCCGCACGTCGTGTCCCTGCGACAGCAGGTGCTCAGCGAGATCGCGCACGTGGAACTGCACGCCTCCGGGCACATCGAACGCGTAGGGGCTGACCATCCCGATCCTCACGGCAGACCCCGCACGTCGCCCGGAGCACCGGGTCGGGGTCCGTCGGAGAAATAGCGCTGCATCATGTGCCAGTCCTGCGTGCGCGCCTTGATCGTCTCCCCCAGGTCGTCGACGCACTGCTGCGTCATGGCCTGCACCTGCTCGGCCTCCGACCGCCCGGCAACCGGTTGCACCCGTGCCCCGAAGCGTGCGACGACCCGGTGCGCGGCCCGGCCGGGGATCGGCTCGTAGGTGATCGCCAGCGGGAAGAGCGCGGCACCGGTCTCGATCGCCAGCCGCGCGGGGCCGACGGCGGCGCGGGTCCGCTGCCCGCAGAGGGTGACCTCGACGCCGCTGCGGGTCAGGTCGCGGTCGGCCAGCAGGGGCACGAAGCCGCCGCGTGAAAGTGCCTCCCGCAGCTGCGGATAGGCGTTGTCCCCGCCGGTCAGCGGCAGGATCCGCATGCCCAGCGACTCGCGGAACTCCACGAACGCGTCGAAGACCGACTCCGGCTTCAGCCGCTCGGCGACGGTCGTGACCGGGGCAAAGGAGTTGGTCGCCCAGGCGCCGCAGTGATCCCAGTTGCCCAGGTGCCCGAGGAAGAGGATCAGCGGCTCGCCGCGCTCGACGATCGCCCGGGCCTCCGCCTCGTGCCCGGTCAGCCGGATCCGTGCATCGAGCGTCTCAGGGGTCTCCCGCGGCAATCGGAAGGCGTCACACCAGTAGCGCAGGTATGACGAAACACCTTCCCCCACCAGCGAATCCAGCTCCGCAGCGTCCAGCTCCGGTCGGACGAGCGCGTAGTTGGCGCGCATCTGCTGCACGGAGCGGCCGTTGCGGCGGTGCATCGAGCATGCGACGCGGTCGAAGGCGGCATACGCCGCTCGTTCCGGAAGCCGACGGACCATCCGCCACGCGGCCCGGTAGGCGAGGCCCTCCGCGTCGTCCCGCAGGGTCACTGCGGGAGTTCCCCCGCGCCGTCCAGTGCTTGCCGGCGGACGGTCAGCATGCGCTGCAGCACGGTGATGAAGCTCGCGACCGCCAACAGGGCCAGGACGACCCCGAGCACCGCGGTCGGCAGGTGCAGCCACGGGATGCCGACGAGGCCGGTCGTGACCAGCACCGCCACCAGCCGCTCGGAGCGCTCGGCGATGCCGACGTTGGCCGTCATACCCAGGCCTTCGGCGCGCGCCTTGGAGTAGGACACCACCATGCCGAGGATCAGGCACGCCAGAGCGAGTCCGGCCATCACGAGGTTGTCGCCCGACCCGGCATACCAGAGCACCAGCGCGCCGAAGATGGCTGCGTCAGCGACGCGGTCGAGGGTCGAGTCGAGGTAGGCGCCCCACACGCTGGAGCGGCCCGACATGCGGGCCATGTTGCCGTCGAGCGTGTCGGAGAAGACGAAGCAGGTGATGACGACCGTGCCCCAGAAGAAGCTGCCACGCGGGTAGAAGGCGAGCGCTCCGAAGCACACGCCGAGCGTGCCGACGATCGTGACGACATCCGGCGAGATGCCCAGCCGCAACAGGAGTTTCGCGAGTGGCGTGAAGAATTTGGTGATCGCCGCCCGGGCGTAACGGTTGAGCATGGTGGGCCCAAGACTACTTGGCGGTTGGTCAGTCGCCGTTGTGCGGCCAGGCGTCGGCGAGCCGCGACCGCGTGTCTGCCAGCAGCACCGGGAGCGCCTTGGTCTGCGCCACGATCGGCAGGAAGTTGGAGTCGCCGCCCCAGCGCGGCACGACGTGCTGGTGCAGGTGAGCGGCCACGCCCGCACCCGCGACCTCGCCCTGGTTCATGCCCAGGTTGAAGCCGTGCGGCGCCGAAGCGGCGGTCAGTGCCCGGACCGACTGCTTGGTCAGCTCGGTGAATTCGGCGGTCTCCTCGTCAGTTAGGTCGAGGTATGACGGGATGTGCCGGTTGGGGCAGATCAGCAGGTGTCCCGGGTTGTAAGGGAAGAGGTTGAGGATCACGAAGCACGTCCGGCCTCGGTGCACGATCAGCGCTTCCTCGTCATCCTTGGCCTGCGCGGCGCAGAACGGGCACGCATCATCGTCGTCGTGGTCGGGCTTGTCCGCCTCGATGTAGGCCATCCGGTGCGGGGTCCACAGGCGCTCGAAGCCGTCGGGCACGCGGGCGAACTCGGCCTCGGTGTCGATCTCATGCGGCATACCGCGATGGTATGCCGAACACGCGGAACATCCTGCGGCACCTCACGGTTGACGAACGAGGACTACCCGAACGATCGACAAGGAGTCGACATGCCGTTGCAGGGCGAATACGCCGAGGAGAAGACCGGCTGGGTCAAGGACCAGCTTGCCAAGATCGACGAGAGTGGCACCACGGAATCGGTGGGCATCAACGGCATGCAGGTCGTCGTCTTCACCATGCGCGGCGCCAAGTCCGGCAAGCTGCGCCGCGTGCCGCTGATGCGGGTGGAGCACAACGGCACGTATGCCGCGGTCGCGTCCAAGGGCGGCGCGCCGGAGCACCCGGCCTGGTACCACAACATCAAGGCAAACCCTGACGTTGAGGTTCAGGACGGCACGGAGTCGCACGACGCGGTCGCCCGCGAGATCACCGGTGCCGAGCGGGACGAGTGGTGGGAGCGCGCAGTGGCGGCATTCCCGCCCTACGCGACCTACCAGTCCAAGACCGATCGGCAGATCCCGGTCTTCCTGGTCGAGCCGGTCAAGTAGCCGGCAGGCGGTCCGACAGGACGAGCTGCATCAGCGTGTCCTGCGGACCGCCGAAACCCGCACTGCGGTAGAAGGCGCGGGCGTCGTCAGTGGCGTTCAGCTGCAGGCGGTGCAGCCCGCACTCGGTGGCCCAGGCGAGTACCTCGCGCATCATCAGCCGACCCAGCCCGTGCCCGCGCAACTCCGGCACCACGTAGAACGAGCTGAGGTGCAGCCAGCCCCCGGCTGGCCGGCGCAGGCTCGGCAGGCTGGTGGCCAGCACACCGATCACGAACCCGACCGGGTCACCGTCGGCCCGCTTGGCGAGCCAGGCCGGACGTGCACTCCCCTGCGCCAGCCAGGCCTCGGCGAATTCGTCGATGAAGCCGTCCCGCCGCGGCGATCCGCCCTCCAGGTCCCAGCGCAGCGTCATCGCCGCCAGCACGAAGGCGTCGTCGGGGGCGGCCCGCTCGATGCGGATCCCGTGCAGTTCCTCGGTCACGGGCACCAGCTTTCCATGTCGTGATCGAGAACGGCGTGCAATACGGTCGGCTACGTTTCGATCAAAACGTATCGAAACGTATGCCGCGCGGATTGCGCCGGCGCGGACCAGGGATCCGGACAACAACTGTCCGATGCGACGCCTAGCGTGCAGCCATGGCAGCTGCACGCACCTGGGTCCTCGTTGCTTCCCTCGAGCACGCCCGCCGAGGCGTGTCCGACGGTTTCATCATGGCCAATCACGGCAAAAGGGCTCCGTTGGCACGCATGGCCACCGGCGACCGCATCTTCGTCTACTCCCCGAAAACGACCTATCCGCAGCGTGATCCGTTGCGCGCAATCACCATCGTCGGCACGGTGACGGGTGCCGGGCCGGAGCCGAGTCCGGTCATCGAGGGTGGTTTCCGACGGGCTGCCACGTTGCGCGAGCTGGCCGAGTAGCCCCGCGCACTGTCCGAACGACCAGTTGAACAGGACAGCAAGGGCCCATAGCGTCGCTCGCGTACGGTCAGGCATTCCTCACCCTTGAACCCTGGAGGTAGTCCATGTCGTTCCCCGCGCTCACCCACGTTGCAATCACCGTGAGTGATCTTGACGCCAGCACGAAGTGGTACACCAAGCTCTTCGACTCCGAGCCCGTGCTCGACGAGGACGAGGCGTCAGGCACCTTCCATCACACAGTCTTCGCGCTCGACGGTGGGATGCTCTTCGGTCTGCACACGCACACCGGGGGCGGATCGGGCGACGCATTCGACGAGCGCCGCACCGGCTTGGACCACATCGCTTTCGCTATCACCCGCGACCAGCTGGACGAGTGGGTCACCAAGCTCGACGGACTCGGGATCAAGCACAGTGGCGTCAAGGACGCGCACTACGGCTCCGGCATTTCCTTCCGCGACCCGGACAACATTGCGCTGGAGTTCTTCGCCCCACCGGCCTGAGGCCCGCCCGCACAACCTTGAGGTCCCCCCTCGACTCTCTCCGTGTAACTTTTTGCCAGATCCAGAGTCGACGGGGACCTTTCTTTTACTTGGCGCTGCCTAGCATGCCCATTGACGCCTCATCCGAGGCGCCGTCTCCCGGCAGGAAGGCAACACCGCAATGCGCACTCCGAGCATGCTCCAGGTCTCCGCTGTCGCCGGCATCGCCGCGGCAACGATCGCAGTCTCGGCGGGTCCGGCAGCGGCCGTCACCAAACTGTCCCAGTCCAAGGCAGCGTCCCAGTTCAAGGCTGCGGGCGTGACCTCCTCGTCCACCGGCGGATGCACCACCCGCAGCAACAAGCACTGCACGTCATACGAGCAGATCAACCAGACGACGGTGAGCGGTGTGATCACGCTCAAGAAGGCCAGCGGGTGCGCCATCCGGATCACCGGCGGCACCGAGGTCGGGCACGCGTCCGGCACCTACAGCCACTACAACGGCTACAAGGTGGACATCGCCAAGAGCAGCTGCCTCAACAGCTACGTCAAGAACCACTTCACGTATGTCGGCAAGCGCGGCGACGGTTTCCCGCAGTGGAAGGCCGCCTCCGGCAACCTCTACTGCGATGAGGGCAACCACTGGGACGTCACCTACTACAAGGTCGGCGACTGACGGGCTCCGGCGCGCGGATCAGCGAGTCCGGCACCAACTCCTGCTCGGGCAGGTCGACCCGCAGCACCTCATCACCCGGATGCAACCGGCCGTCGGCCCGGTAGAGCTCGAGCAGTCGCTGCTCGGCAGCGAGGTCACCGTTGTCCGCAGCGACCAGCAGGTCCGCCACTTCGTCGATGAGGTCCGCGTCCTGGTCCCCGCTGCCCCGGCCGCTCATCGTGCCCCAGTTGTCCCAGAGCAACAGTTCGTCGCCGAAGCGGTGTGCCACCTCGAGCACGACATAGTTGCGGACCATCCACGCACCTCGTGCCACCGGAAGAGACGGGTCGACGCCATACGTCTCGGCATCCAGCGTGCCGGCTCGATGGCCGCGCCATACTTCTGCAGCAGTGTGAAATCCCTTGCCAGCGAGGATGTCTCGAGGATCGACCAGCAGCGGTGTCGGCGCTGCCACTTCCGGATCGAAGCGCAGCCACCGATCTCCCGTCCACACTTCCGGCACGACATGATCGTGGTGCCACCCGTCGGCGAAGTAGTCGGCGAAGCCGATCCGCGAACGGGCGGGTATGCCGTGCTGGCGCAAGATCGCCACGCTGAGCAGGGTGTGGTCGCGGCAGCAGCCCTGGACCTTCGTCGTGGGCTCACGCGTCTCTGCCAGCTGCGCCGGGTGCCGTTGCTGATCGAGTTCGAGCGATCGCGCGACCCATCGTGAGTGGATGTCCCGGACGGTGTCCGCGGGCAACACGTGGTCGGACGCGCGGTAGTGGACGATGACGTTCCGCACCACCGTGGACAACGCGTCGAGCTCGGAGGGCACTGCTTCGAGCAGCGCCGCGAAGCGACCCGGGTCGCTGTATGCCGTGTGCGTCGCATGGTCGATCACAGCGACTGCGCTGGTTTCACGCATGACTGGGCTCCGTTCTGTCATGAGGGTTTTCAATGAGTCAACGTTGGTGGGCGGGCGCCAAGGGCTGCACGATGTCGGCAACGTGCTCGACTCCCGGACTTCCGTCCCAGTCCGCGACATACCGCTCCCGGACGGCACCGGCGAGCGACAGGCCGTGCGACGCCTTCGCGACCGCCGTGTAGGCCCGCAGGATCTGCGGGTAGGCGCAGAGGTCCGCGTCGATCTCGGTGTAGAGCTGCTCGCCGGCGGGCTCGACCCGGACGGTGATCTCGGTGGTCGGCGGGATGATGCCTTCGAACGGCACACAGACCTCGATCGGTCCGTCGCTGTCCGGGCTCACCACACCGTGATAGATGACCCAGAACTCGACGGTTCGCGTCGCATCGTGCGCGCTCAAGTGATCCGAGACGAGGCGTTCGGCCTCGATGAATGTGTCGACCAGCTCGCTCTGAAAGACGCGGCGTGTGACCGACGCGACGGTGCACTCCCCCACGCTGCGCCTGCGAACCTCCAGCGCGACCTCATCCTCCGCCGCGCTCGCGAAACGAGCCAGCAGATGATCCACGACGTTCTGCTGCTCGTGGTGCAACTGCTCGTGATGACGCCACCACCCCGCGAGGAGTTCAGCGGACCGGGAGTCGTCCGGGGCGTCGACCACAGACTCGACCACCGCGAGCGGAGCGCCGGCCCTCCGCAGCATGGTGATCTGCTCCGCGCGTCCGCGTTGATCTTCACCGTAGTAGCGGTAACCGTTGCGGTCGTCGACTCGGCGCGGCGGCAGTAGGCCCGAATCCGCATACAACCGAAGTGCTTTGGGGCTCAGGCCCGTCACTCGGCTGAAGTCTCCCGCCGTCATTTCCTGCATGTCGGCGAGTCTGGGGCCTGCCCTTGGGGCAAGGTCAAGAACTCAGCAAGAACTCGGTCACCAGCTCGCTCGTCTCGGTCGCGAACTCGTCGAAGAAACCGTGCCGGCCGGGGTCGTGGATCCGCAGCCGACTGCCGGCGATCTGCTCGTGCAACACCGTGGCGTTGACGACCGGCGCGAAGCGATCCTGCGCACCGTGCAGGATCAGCGTCGGTGCGTGGATAAGCCCCAGTCGGCTTGCGGCGTCATGCTTTCCGCTCACCCGCAGGTGGCGGTTCGCATCGCGGGAGCTCATCGTCAGGTCACCGAAGAGGTGTCTCGGGACGCTGCGATAACCGCCTTGGCCGGCAACCCAGTCGGGTGTGTAGAAGAGGTCGACCGTCGTGCTCAGCCGCGCATCGTAGTCCCGGTCAGCGAGCGCCCGTCGCACGTCCTGACCACGCTCGGTTGCCAGTGAGCCGCCGGGCGTGGTGCACCCGAGCACGAGGGCGCGCACCAGGTCCGGATGGGCGATCGCCAGCTCCTGCGCGATGCGCCCGCCCATGGACGTGCCATAGATGAACGCGCTCTCGACGCCCAACGCACTCAGCACCGCCGCTGCGTCATCGGCGAACGACTGCGTCGACCAACTGGTCTCGTCCTCGGTACCGGTAGCCGCCTGCATCCGGGCAGTGTCTCCGGTGCCGCGGTAGTCGAAGGTGATCGTCAGGAAGCGATCGGTCAACAATGGCCGGACCTGGCGCCACCACTCGTGCGAGTTGGCCTGTCCCTGCAGCAACAACAGCGGAGGCGCGTCCCGTGGCCCTTCAACCTGGTGCGCGACGCGCCCACCCGCGACGGGGCTGGTGCCACGTAGCTTCATCGGTGGACCTCACTTGGCATGGACAATCCGCAAACTACAACGCGTGCCGAACGTCTCATACTCTGCCTTCATGAGCAGATCCGGCGAGATCGACACAACCATCGCGGCGTACGAGCAGGGCGCGCAGCAATACCGTGAGGCGACCGCGACAACGCCGCCGGCGATTGTCATCGCGATCGAACGCTTCGTCGACAGCCTTCCCCAGGGCGCACAGATCCTGGAGGTCGGCAGCGGCCCGGGACGAGACGCTGCGGCGCTTGAGTCGCGCGGACTCAGCGTCCGCCGGACCGACATCACCGCTGCGTTCGTCGAGATGCTCAGGGCAAACGGCCATCACGCGACTCAATTGGACCCCCTGTCCGACGACTTGGGCGGGCCCTACGACGGAGTCTGGTGCAGCGCGGTTGTCGTACACCTGGACAGAACGAGCGCTGCTCGTCTCGCCAAGCGTTTGTATGACGCGACCCGACCGGGCGGGCGCCTCTTCCTGTCCACCAAGGAAGGGGATGGCGAAGCCTGGTCGGACACCGGAACCTTGGACGCGGCAAGACATTTCACCTTTTGGCGTTCTGATGCCTTCGGCAACTTGCTCAGCTCCGTCGGCTGGACCGTCGACGACCTGAGGGTCGAGCCCGATCCGGGTGGTGGTTCATGGCTGCACGCGTACGCGGTACGGCCCGACGAGGTCGGTTGAGGCTGTTCACTCGGAAGGCTTCTCGTCACCCTGTATCGACGCTGCACGCAAGTCGACACCGGGGAGACCTATAAACATCCCCGGGCGTCATACCCGCACATGGCCCGACACTGGGGAGACTTGTGAGCGCCGCTCGAGCGACGTGGAACCACCCCGGACGTGGTGCAGCCCCCGGGGCCTCGAGTGTCCGTGGGGGCTGCACTTCGTCCAACTCGCGAGGTCCGGCCGGTGTTCCCGCTAAACCTGAACTTTGTCGCGGATCGCAGCCTCGATCTCGGCGATCGCCTCGGCGACGGGTACACCGTTGCGCTGCGAACCATCGCGGAAGCGGAACGAGACGGCTCCGGCGGAGCGGTCCTCCTCGCCGGCGATCAGCGTGAAGGGCACCTTCGACTTGCTGGCGTTGCGAATCTTCTTCGGGAAGCGGTCGTCGGAGTCGTCGAGCTCGACGCGAATCCCCTTGTCCTGCAGCTGATCCAGCACGCCCTGCAGGTATGGCGCGAACTCCTCGGCCACCGGCACGCCGAGCGCCTGCACCGGCGACAGCCACGGAGGGAAGGCGCCCGCGTAGTGCTCCACCAACACACCGAAGAACCGCTCGATCGAGCCGAACTTCGCCGAGTGGATCATCACCGGCTCCTGCCGCGTGCCGTCCGCAGCCTGGAACTCCAGGCCGAAGCGGTTCGGCTGGTTGAAGTCGTACTGGATCGTCGACATCTGCCAGGTGCGGCCGATCGCGTCGCGTGCCTGCACGGAGATCTTCGGTCCGTAGAAGGCAGCGCCGCCCGGATCCGGGACGAGTTCCAGGCCGGACTCCGTGGCGATGTGCTCCAGGATCGCCGTCGCGGTCTCCCACTGCTCGTCCGAGCCGATGAACTTGTCCTTCTTGTCTCCCTCGGTCTCCCGGGTCGACAGCTCCAGGTAGAAGTCCTCGAGGCCGAAGTCCCGCAGCAGGGACAGCACGAAGTTCAGCAGGTGGCGGATCTCGTCGGGTGCCTGCTCGGCGGTGACATACGAGTGCGAGTCGTCCTGCGTCATACCGCGAACGCGAGTGAGGCCGTGCACCACGCCGGACTTCTCGTAACGGTAGACGGAGCCGAACTCGAAGAAACGCAAAGGCAATTCGCGGTAGGAACGCCCGCGCGAGGAGAAGATCAGGTTGTGCATCGGGCAGTTCATCGCCTTCAGGCGGTATTCGGCGCCCTCCAGCTCCATGCCCGGGAACATCGTGTCCGCGTAGTAGGGCAGGTGACCGCTGGTGTGGAAGAGCCCGTCCTTGGAGATGTGCGGCGTGCCGACGTACTGGAAGCCCTCCTCCAGGTGGCGGGCGCGGACGTAGTCCTCCATCTCCCGCTTGATCACACCGCCCTTGGGGTGGAAGACCGGAAGGCCCGACCCCAGCTCCTCGGGGAAGCTGAAGAGGTCGAGTTCGGCGCCGAGCTTGCGGTGGTCGCGCTTCTCCGCCTCGGCGAGACGGTCGAGGTAGGCCTTCATCTCGGCCTTGCTCGGCCACGCCGTGCCGTAGATGCGCTGCAGTTGTCGGTTCTTCTCCGAGCCGCGCCAGTAGGCCGCGGCCGACCGCATGATCTTGTAGGCGTTGCCGATCAACTTCGTCGACGGCAGGTGCGGGCCGCGGCACAGGTCGCCCCAGGCGACCTCACCGTCCCGGCGCACGTTGTCGTAGATCGTCAGGCCGCCCTCGCCCACCTCGGCGTCGGCGCCCTCGGCGGTGTCACCGGCTTTAGACTTCAGCCCGATGAGCTCCAATTTGTAGGGTTCGGAGGCGAGTTCGGCCCGCGCATCGTCGTCGCTTATCTCGCGACGCTGGAACGTCTGACCTTCGTTGATGATCTTCTGCATCGCCTTCTCGAGGGCCTTGAGGTCCTCGGGGGTGAACGGCGTCTCGACGTCGAAGTCGTAGTAGAACCCGTCGGTGATCGGCGGGCCGATGCCCAGCTTCGCGTCCGGGTTGATCTGCTGCACCGCCTGCGCCAGCACGTGTGCGGTCGAGTGCCGCAACACGTTGAGACCGTCGGGCGAGTCGATCGGGACCGGCTCGACGAGCGCGCCGGCCGGGACCTCGCGGAAGAGGTCCTGCAACTCGCCATCGACCGTCATCGCCACGATCCTCCGGTCGTCACCGAAGAGTTCGGTGCCCGTCGTGGCCTGCTCGACCCGTCGGCCGGTGGCGGCGGTGGGTGCGGCTTGACCTGCTGACACGGGTGTTCTCCTTCGTATGACGAGCCTTGAGCCGACTCAGATTATCGCCCGCCATTTCGCCGGGATCGGACCAGGGTCTCGATACGCCTCCTCCGCTGCGTCACCCCACGAAGTTTCCCCCCCGCTCCGCTCCTCCGAATACTTCGCGGGGACCCCGACACGCTCCCCCCGGCTACTCGACCGGCACGGTGCTCCCCCGGCCACGCGACCTCCTGCGCTTGACCCTCACGCGACGTCAGGCTGCACCGTCATACCCGTGACCAGGAGAATCGCTGTCGTGGAGGACGAACTCACGGTGGGCCGGGTGGCCGAGTTGTATGGCGTCACGGTGCGCACGCTGCACCACTACGACGCCATCGGCCTGCTGCGCCCGAGCGCACGGTCGTCCGCCGGTTACCGGCTCTACACACCGGAGGACCTCTCCCGGCTGGCCGAGATCGTCGTCTACCGGCGTCTCGAGCTGCCGTTGGAGGAGATCCGCGGCCTGCTGGAGTCCGGCGATGCGCGTGAGCACCTGTTGCGACAGCGCGACCTGGTCATGGCAAGGGTCGACGAGTTGCACGAGCTCGTCACGGCCATCGACAACGCACTGGAGAAGACGATGACGGACGAACAGCTGAGCACGCAGGACATGAAGGAACTCTTCGGCGACAGTTTCGAGGAGCACCAGGCCGAGGCCGAGCAACGGTGGGGTGACACAGACGCGTGGAAGGAGTCGCAACGCCGCACTGCGGCATACACCAAGGCCGACTGGGAGCAGATCAAGACCGAGTCGGACGCGATGCAGGCGACCTTCGGCCGGCTGTATGACGCGGGCACCCCTGCCGACCACACGGACGCGATGGACGCGGCCGAGACGCACCGGCAGCACATCGAGCGCTGGTTCTACCAGTGCCCGCCGGCGATGCACCGCGGGCTGGGTGACCTGTTCGGGAGCGACCCGCGCTACAACACCATGCTGCCGTCACCGGAGAGCGCCGAATGGGTGCGCGCGGCCTTCCACGCCAACGCCGACCGGCAAGAACATTCGGCAACGGATTCGCGGGACTGAGTCAGCCCGTTGCGATCGCGAAGGCGATCACGCCGATGCAGAGCAGCGCGGCCAGGGCCGCGATGATCCACAGCACCCGCGGAGCGTGCTGGGTCTGCGCCGATGCACCGGCAGACGGCACCGGTCGCGCCTGCGGTGCTGCCGTCGACCGGTCGGTCGGCAACGGCGTCGGCCCCGGCACGGTCGGCCGGGTCGGTCCGGTGCGGCGCTGCGTCGCCCGCACGGCAGAGCCTCGGGGGCCGGACATCGCCGCTTGCGCGGCCGCCATCAACTTCGGCGCCGTCGTCGGCCGCTGCGCGGGGTCCTTCGCCATACCGGAGCGCACGACGCGGTCCAGTGCCTCGGGCAGGTCGGTGCGGTGCGCCCGCAGCGACGGCGCCGGAGCGTTCAGGTGGGCGGAGATCAGCTGCACCTGTTCACCGGCGACGAACGGCTTGCGGCCGGTGAGCCCCTGGTAGAGGACACAGGCCAGCGAGTAGACGTCACTGCGTGCGTCGGAACGCGGCGGCGCCTGCAGCCGCTCCGGCGCCATGTATGACGCACTGCCCACGATCTGGCCGGTGGCGGTGAGGTCCTGCTGACTCACGCTCGCTGCGATGCCGAAGTCGACCAGATAGGCGAAGCCGCGCGGGTCGACCAGGATGTTGGACGGCTTCACGTCGCGGTGCACCAGCCCGGCGCGGTGTGCGGAGTCCAGCGCATCGCCGATCTGACTGAGCAGGTCGAGTGTGCGGGACACCTCCAGCCGACCTCGATCGAAGAGCTGGGCGAGGTTCTTCCCCTCGACCAGCCGCATGTCCAGATAGAGCCGGCCGTCGATCTCGCCATACCCGTGGATCGGTATGACGTGCGGGTCGGTCAGGCGGGCGACGATCGCCGCCTCGCGCTGGAACCTGGCGCGGTATTCATCGTCCGTCGCGGTGGACGGGTGCATGACCTTCAACGCGACGTCCCGGCCGAGCCTGGTGTCGGTCGCCCGGGCGACCTGACCCATGCCGCCGGAGCCGATGATCTCGTGCAGCTCGTAATGGCCGAACCTCGCCGGTGAACGGGCGGCACGATCACTGCCTGTCATGGCACCTGCTCAGCGGCCGGGGTTGATGGAACGGACACGGCCGACAGATTAACCACCCCGCCCGTGCACAGCTGAGCGTGCCTCGTCTGCGCGTGGCTACCTGTCGGTTACGGTTGACGCTGCAGCGCACCTCATCACGGGTATCGTGCTGAGGTTGAGCGAGCACCGTCATAACCGGCATGGGGGCTTGCACCATCCGATCCTTCCAGGAGAAACGAACCACAGTGAACGCGACGACATCGATCCGTCGGTGGCTCGCCCAGCGACTGCTGTCCACTGCCGCAGCAGGCCGCTCCTCGGGGCTGGCAGGTCTTCCGGTGCTTCCCAAGAAGCTGACGATGCCGTTGCGTCGCAATGGCATGGACCCCCTCCCCGACCTCGGGCGCATCCGTGACCACGACCCGGTGCACCGGATGCGCCGGGTCTTCGGCATCAACGTGTGGCTGGTGACCGGCTACCACGAGGCCAAAGCGGTCCTGGCCGACACCAAGAGTTACAGCACCGACATCCGGCCGATGCTCGGGATGGGCACCGACGTCACGATCGGCGGGCTCGGTTTCACCGACCCGCCGGAGCACACCCGATTGCGCAAGATCCTGACGCCGGAGTTCACCGTGCGCCGGCTGGCCAGGCTCCAGCCGGTCATCGATCGGGTCGTCGAAGAGCGACTGGACGCGATGGAGGCGGCCGGGCCGGTGACCGACCTGGTCGAGGACTTCGCCTTCCCGATCCCGTTCCTGATCATCTGCGAGCTGCTCGGCCTCCCGGTGGAGGACCGCGAGCCGTTCCGCAAACTGGGGCACGCCCGGTTCGACATCGCCGAGGGCGGCGCCGGAGTATTCGGGGCCATGTCGGAGTCGCGCGCCTTCCTGCAGGAAGCCGTCGCCCGTCAGCGCGTCAATCCCGGCGACGGTCTCATCGGGCAGATCATCCGCGAACTCGGCGACGACGTCAGTGACGAGGACCTGGGCGGCTTGGCCGACGGTGTCTTCACCGGCGGCTACGAGACCAGCGCCAGCATGCTGTCGCTGGGCACCCTCGCGCTCCTGCGCGACCCGGAGAGCTACGCGCGCGCCGGACAGCGCGAGCACGTCGACGCGGTGGTCGCCGAGTTGCTGCGCTATCTGTCGGTCGTGCAGATCACCTTCCCGCGCTTCGTCAAGAACGACATGGAGCTCTACGGCAAGCAGATCAAGCAGGGTGACGTGCTGATCGTGTCGTTGTCCGCCGCCAACCGCGATCGCGCGTTCGGTGCCGACCCGGAGACCATCGACTCCCTGGCCGACCGCCCCTCTCACCTCGGGTTCGGGCACGGCTTCCACCGCTGCGTCGGCGCCGAGCTGGCCCGCATGGAGCTGCGGTCGGCCTTCCTCGGCCTGGTGAAGCGCTTCCCGCACCTCGAGCTGGACACTCCGGTCGAGAACCTCAGCTTCCGAGACCTGTCGATCGTCTACGGCGTCGACTCCCTGCCGGTCCGGCTGCACCCGCAGTCGCGCCGCGACGTCGCATGACAGCCGCCGACGAGCGAGCACAATCGCGCAGGTTGCGGATCGTCCATGTGGCCGACTCGTTCCCCCCGGACGTGGGCGGGATCGAGCGACAGGTCGAAGCACTGGCTCTCGCGCAGCGCGCCGACGGGCACAGCGTCTCGGTGATCACGGCGGTCAACAAGGACGGCGCCGAGGAATACGACGCGGCCCACGCCGGCCGCGACGGCCTGGACGTGCGTCGCGGCCTGCGCACCCGGTGGCTGACCATCGCCTTCCCGTCCCTCAACCACTCCGTCGTGGCCGAAGTCCTCGACCGTGAGCCGGTCGACGTGGTGCACGCACACTTCACCGTCGCCTCCCCGATCGCCATCTACGCAGCGCGCGCGGCTAGCAGGCGAGGGATCCCGGTCGCGGTCACCGTGCACTCCGTGTGGTGGAAGGTCGCCGCAGCGCATCGTTTCGTCAGCGGCGTCTTCTTCGGCCCGTCCGTCATGCGGGTCGTCTACTCCGGGGTCAGCTCGATGATCGCCCGGCACATCAAGCGGGTCTACCCACACTGCGGGGACGTGTCCGTCGTGCCCAACCTGGTCGACACCGACTGGTGGGCGCCCACCCGCCCGTCCGCGCACCGCGCCGGCGATCCGGACTTCCGAGTCGTGCTCGTCGGTCGGTTGAAGAAGCGCAAGCACATCGACGAGTTCATCGAGATCATGTCGCGGGTCAAGGCGAAGGTCCCCGACGGCACTCCTGTCTCGGTCAGCATCGTCGGTGCGGGACCGCGCCATGACGACTTGGTCCAGCAGATCGAGGAACTCGATCTGGGTGAATGGGTCGAGTTGCTCGGTCACCGGACCCCCGAGCAGATTCGCGATCTGCTGCACGACGCGGACTTGTTCGTCGCACCGTCGCGTCAGGAGGCATTCGGCATCGCGGCGCTGGAAGCCCGCAGTGCCGGTGTCCCGGTGCTGGGATACACCTTCACCGGCTTGGTCGATTTCGTCGAGAGCGGTGTCGAGGGCCTGCTGGTCGAGGATGCCGACGACATGGTCGAGTCGCTGGCGAAATTGTTGGTCGACGCCGAGCAGGTCGAGGGGCTGAAGGCATCCACCCGCTCCCGGCGTCCGGCGGTTACTCGCGCCGACGCATTGGCGGCGACATACGCCTTCTACGAGCGTGCCCAACGCGAATTACGGCGTCGCCCCAAAGACCGTCGCAACCGCTGAACGACCCGGGATCTCCCGCACGATCGCCAGCGCGATCCCCTGTCTGGTATGCCGCAGGAGCGACCAAATTTGCGATGTGACTTCGGTCGGCTGAGCTTTTGCGCGCGTGACTATAGCAGCTAATGCAACGAAGAGTCACGAAATGAATCCGGCGAATTTCGGCGGGTTCACGAAGCAACTCATTTCAGATAACTTGCTGTCACACGATGCAAAATCCGCCCTGCGCCGTCAGGCGCGCGCTGGAATGGAGTTGTTCATGGAGTTGAGCGATTTTCAGTGGTCCGACATCATCACCAAGGTTGTCGCGGCCATCGTCATACTGGTCATCACCTGGCTATTGGCGAAGTTCGCCAAGAAAATCCTTGCGAAACAGTTTACGAAGATCAAGGCACTGAATCGTCAGGACGGCACAGGTGATTCGCTCGCCGAATCACTGAGCACCATCGTCTCGTTGGTCATCTGGCTCTTCGGTCTGATGGCAGTGCTCAATCTTTTCCGGCTCACGCAGGTCACTGCACCGCTCGGCGACATGCTGAGCACCTTCCTGGGTGCCCTGCCACAGGTCCTCGGTGCGGCGTTGGTGATGTTCATCGGCTTCGTGCTGGCCAAGATCGCTCGCGAGCTGGTCGTCACCGCGCTGCAGGCGGCCAACGTCGACCGCTTCGCCGACAAGCTGGGCGGCTCGGCCAATCAGCAGCTCGAGGATGGCGCCTCCGGCGCCCACCAGACCGCGCCGCAGCACCTGCAGGGTGATCAGCAGGGCCTCGGCCAGGCGCACGCCCAGGCACAGACCCAGCAGGGTGGTTCGGAGCCGATCAAGATCTCGGCTCTGGTCGGTCACGTCGTCTTCGCCGTCGTCCTGTTGGTCGTCGCGATCTCGGCGCTGCAGATCCTGGGCATCAAGTCGATCTCCGATCCTGCTTCGCACATGCTGGAGCTGATCCTCGACACGATCCCGCTGATCATCGCGGCCGGCATCCTGCTGGCCATCGGCGGCGTCATCGCCAAGTTCGCCGGCACCCTGCTGGAGAACCTGCTGCGCGGCATGAACACCGACGGTGCGCTCCGCAGCGTCGGCATCGAGTCCAACGACACCGACGTCCCGAAGATCGTCTCCCGCGTCGCGCAGATCGCGATCGTGTTGTTCTTCGCGATCGCTGCGGCGAACGTCCTGAAGTTCCCGCAGATCACCGAGATCCTCAACACCGTCCTGAACATCGGTGGCCGGGTGCTGTTCGGTGCGGCGATCATCATCGCCGGTGTCTTCGTCGCCAACCTGTTGGCGAAGATGGTCAGCGGTCGGACCGGCGACGTCGTCAAGATCGCGACGATCGTCCTGTTCGCCGCCATCGGCCTGCGCTACATGGGCCTGGCGAACTCGGTCATCAACCTGGCCTTCGGTGCGCTCGTCGTCGGAGGTGCCGCCGCGGCCGCGCTCGCGTTCGGCCTGGGTGGCCGGGACGCCGCTGCTCGCCAGCTGGAGAAGATGCAGAACAACGCCGGCTCCTCGGAGCAGAGCTCCGGTCAGCACCAGTCCCAGCAGTAACTCCGGCAGTTCAATACACAGCGAGGCCCGGCGCCGGTGGCGCCGGGCCTTCGTGTGTCCGCTCACCGTCCGGCCCAGCACCGTGGCCGGGCCGTTCGCCTGCCGTCGTGCGGGCGGCTAGGCTGGTCGGTCCCGATCAGGCCAACCGCGCCAATCACCGGTTCGGCCGGAGAGGAGCATCGTGGCGCTCACCGTGGCACAAAAGCTCATCGCAAAGCACCTGATCGACGGAGACCCCACGCCGGGCACCGAGATCGCACTGCGCGTCGACCAGGCCCTCGTGCAGGACGCGACTGGCACGATGGTGATGCTCGAGCTGGAAGCGCTCGGCCTGGACCGGGCGCGCACCGATGTGGCTGTGCAGTATGTCGACCACAACCTGCTGCAGGAGGACGAGCGCAACCCGGACGACCACGCCTTCCTGCGGTCGGCCGCGCAGCGATTCGGTCTGTGGTTCTCCGGCCCCGGCAACGGCGTCTCCCACCCGACGCACCAGCAGCGCTTCGGGCGGCCCGGGGCCACCTTGGCCGGGTCGGACTCGCACACCTGTGCCGCCGGTGCCATCGGCATGCTCGCGGTGGGTGTCGGCGGGCTCGATGTGGCCATGGCTCTCGCCGGCGAGCCGCTCTATCTGCGGATGCCGCAGATCTGGGGCGTCGAGCTGACCGGTGAGCTGCCCGACTGGGTGTCGGCCAAGGACGTGGTGCTGGAGATGTTGCGCCGCCACGGGGTTAAGGGCGGTGTCAACCGGATCATCGAATACCACGGTCCGGGCCTGGCCGGCCTGACCGCGATGGACCGCCACGTGATCGCCAACATGGGCGCCGAACTCGGTGCCACCGCAACGGTTTTCCCGTCCGACGACGAGGTGCGCCGGTTCCTGGCCGGCGAGGATCGTGTGCAGGACTGGCAGGAGATTCTGGCCGACGACGGTGCGACATACGACCTGGAGGAGCAGATCGACCTGTCGACGCTGGAGCCGCTGATCGCCAAGCCCTCCTCCCCCGGCAACGTCGTGCCGGTGCGTGAGGTCGCCAGCGAGTCCGTCGCCCAGGTGGTGGTCGGCTCGTCCGCCAACCCGGGTCTGCGCGACTTCGCGGTCGTCGCCGAGACGATGCGAGGTCGGTATGCCGCCCCCGGCGTCTCCGTCGACATCAACCCGACGTCGCGGGAGATCCTGCAGGACCTGACCAAGGGCGGCTGGCTCTTCGACCTGATCAGCGCGGGTGCGCGGATCCACCAGTCCGGTTGCCTGGGCTGCATCGGCATGGGGCAAGCACCTGCGACCGGCCGCAACAGCCTGCGCACGATGCCGCGCAACTTCCCGGGACGATCGGGCACCCAGGAGGACTCGGTCTGGCTGTGCTCGCCCGAGACGGCTGCCGCTGCCGCCCTCACCGGGGTGATCACCGACCCACGCGACCTCACCGCCAAGCAGGGCATCGACTACCGGCGCCCGCAGCTGCCCGAGCACGCCAGCGTCAACACCGAGATGCTGGTTGAGCCGCTGCCGGCGGCCGACGCGCAGCAGGTTGAGCTGGTCAAGGGTCCGAACATCTCGACCCTGCCCGACTTCGACGGCCTGCCCGACCGCATCGAGGCACCCGTCGGACTGGTCGTCGGCGACGACATCTCCACCGACGAGATCCTCCCGGCCGGCGCCAAGGTGCTGCCCTACCGCAGCAACATCCCGAAGATCTCCGACTTCGTCTATCACGCGGTCGATCCGGAGTATGTCGAGCGCGCCACCGCACTGCGCGACGGCGGCGGGCACGTCATCGTCGGTGGCGAGAACTACGGGCAGGGTTCGTCGCGGGAGCACGCGGTGATCGCGCCGCGCTACCTCGGGCTGCGAGTCGTGGTCGCCAAGTCGTTCGCGCGCATCCACTGGCAGAACCTCGCGAACTTCGGGATTCTCGCGCTGGAGTTCGACGATGCCGCCGACTACGACGACATCCGGCTCGGCGACACGCTCGTCCTGGAGGGGCTGCACGACGCGCTGCCCGCCGGTGACACGCTGCAGGCACGCAACTCGCGCAGCGAGGCGTCATACACCTTGCGGCACCGGTTGTCGCCGCGACAGGTCGACATGGTGCTCGCCGGTGGCCGGATCCCGTTGCGGCGACAGGAGATTCGCTGAGGAAATGCAGCGGGTCTAGTAGCCGGGGGACGACCGACCAACCCAAGCTGATCGAGTAGTCGCCAGGAACCAGCCACCAACCCACGGTGATCGAGTAGTCGCGAGGAACGAGCCACCAACCCAAGGTGATCGAGTAGTCGCGAGGAACGAGCCACCAACCCAAGGTGATCGAGTAGTCGCGAGGAACGAGCCACCAACCCAAGGTGATCGAGTAGTCGCGAGGAACGAGCCACCAACCCAAGGTGATCGAGTAGTCGCGAGGAACGAGCCACCAACCCAAGGTGATCGAGTAGTCGCGAGGAACGAGCCACCAACCCAAGGTGATCGAGTAGTCGCGAGGAACGAGCCACCAACCCAAGGTGATCGAGTAGTCGCGAGGAACGAGCCACCAACCCAAGGTGATCGAGTAGTCGCGAGGAACGAGCCACCAACCCAAGGTGATCGAGTAGTCGCGAGGAACGAGCCACCAACCCAAGGTGATCGAGTAGTCGCGAGGAACGAGCCACCAACCCAAGGTGATCGAGTAGTCGCGAGGAACGAGCCACCAACCCAAGGTGATCGAGTAGTCGCGAGGAACGAGCCACCAACCCAAGGTGATCGAGTAGTCGCGAGGAACGAGCCACCAACCCAAGGTGATCGAGTAGTCGCGAGGAACGAGCCACCAACCCAAGGTGATCGAGTAGTCGCGAGGAACGAGCCACCAACCCAAGGTGATCGAGTAGTCGCGAGGAACGAGCCACCAACCCAAGGTGATCGAGTAGTCGCGAGGAACGAGCCACCAACCCAAGGTGATCGAGTAGTCGCGAGGAACGAGCCACCAACCCAAGGTGATCGAGTAGTCGCGAGGAACGAGCGACGTATCGAGATCACGTCCCCGGCGATGGGCTGAGTCGCGCCTCGTCGAGCCGAGAGGACGAGCCTCGTCGTCGTTCGTCAGGTCATCGCACACTCCATGCCTCGAATGAGCATGAATGCCCTTGTGACTGTGGTGATTTCGGCTCATTGGGTTGTCGGTGGTCACCTCTAGAATTGAGCACATCAAGGACACCGGCAATGTTGTGGGAGGTGACCGGTGATGAGCTCGAATGGAGATGCCGATGTGCCCGATGGCGGCGCACGTGTGGTGGACGTGTCCGGACTCCCGGACGCCGTCGTCACCGCCATCACCGACCTCGCCGAGCAGGCCCGCCGGACATCCCTCGCCGACGCATCTCGAGAGCGCCTCGGCGACCTCGTCCAAGCGGCCGAGGCGGTCAAGGGATTCGCCGACGCGTCGTTACTCGACGCGACGTCAGCGTTGGTTGAAGACGTCGCTTCCGACCACGGCATCGACCGTGATGATCCTCGATATGCCCGCAAGGTCGCGGCGCACCGCAAGGCCGCATGCCGTGCCGTGGTGCACGAGATCCAATTGCTCACCGGTTCGACGCTGCCAGCGGCGCGCGACCGGGTCCGCTTCGCCACCGCGATGCGCGAACGCGTGAGCTCCGCACACGATCAGCTCAGAGCCGGCGGCTGCACCTGGCAGCGGGCGCGGATCGCGTATGCGGAGACGGCACACCTCGATCCGGTGCTGGCCGGTCAGGTCATCGAGCGGCTCCTTGCACCACCCGACCGCACCACCAACCTCGATGGCGGTGTGCCGAGTGTGCCGTTGTCCCACAACGGATTTCGCGCGAGAATCCGTCGCCAGCTCGCCCTGGTGGACGGAGCGAAAGCGGATCGCGCACGCAAAAACCGTGAAGCCGTCGAGGCACGGGACGCGTGCACCTTCCCCGGCCGGGACGGCACCGCGACCTTCCAGGCATCCGGCGACGCAGCGCGCGTCCTCGCCGCCCAGCAACGCATCAACGATCTGGCCAAAGCAGCCCGAGCAGCCGGCGACAAGCGGCCGCTGTCCCAGCTGCGCGCCGACATCGCGGTCGACCTGCTCATCTCCGGAACTGTCCCGGGGCATGAATTCCTGGGTGATGCACCGGCCGGCCGCCTGCACGTCATCGTGCCCTTCGCCGCCCTGCTGCCCGACGACACCGCCCAGCAGCACACAACTCCTTCCACCCCGGGCGCGGCGTTCGGACTGGGCGAAGTGCCCGGACTGGGGTTCCTCACTCCCGAGCAGGTTCGGGCCGTGGCGTTCCGCGCCGGGTCCACCTGGTTGCGCATGGTCACCGACCCCGTCACGGGCGAAGTGATCGACGCCGCGAACACCTACCGGCCTCCGGCCGCGATGGCGCGCCTGGTGCAAGGACGCGATCACACCTGTCGGGCACCCGGCGACTGCGGCGTCTCCGCCCACGAGGCCGACCTCGACCACGACGTCGAGCACCAGCCCGGCGCGCAACGTCCGGCCGACGGCGCCACCCACCCGGACAATCTGCACGCCGTGCATCGCGGCCATCACAACGCCAAGACGCACCGCTTCTGGGCCAGCCGGCAACACGACGATGCGTCCATCACCTGGCACACGCTGACTCGACGGTTACGCACCACACCGTTCGACCACCATCGGCCCGACGATCAGTGCCCGCCGTGGGTCAGTCGTGCCGAGCAGCGATTCGGCATCCAGCTCGCCCTCTGCCGCGAACACGACGTCATACCAAACGTGTTCACGGATCTGGACGACCTGCAACTCCTCCAGGAAGAGCACGAGGACCGAGCCATCGAACGCCGCGCGGGCTGCAACCTGCGGATCTACCGGCCCACCAGCGACATACGCATCGAGCTGTGCGAGCCGAAGCCACCGTTCTGAGCCACCCCTCCGCCACACATCACTCCAACCCGGCCCGACGTCGCAGGATCCCCCGCTCACTCTCGTTGCGGGTGCGCGCTGCCGCATCGGTGAAGGCCGCACGTGCCTCCTCGCGGCGTCCGGCTCGCTCCAACAGGTCACCGCGGACGCTGGGCATGAGCGGTGAGTCACCGAGCGCGTCGTCCGGCACCGCATCAAGTATGGCGAGACCGGCGTGCGGGCCGAAGGCGCGACCGTGTGCCACGGCGCGGTTGACCTCGACCACCGCACCCGGCGCCACTCTGGCCAGGATGTCGTAGAGGTCCGCAATCCGACGCCAATCGGTATCCTCGCCGCGCCCGGCCCGGGCGTGCTGTGCCGCGATCGATGCCTGCAGGACATACCTGCCGACCGGTCTCCCCTGTCGCGCCAGCTCTTCGGCATGCTGTAGTGCCGTCAGCCCGCGTCGGATCAACACCTGGTCCCAAAGCCTGCGGTCCTGGGCTTCCAGCAGGACCGGCCGGCCGGCCTGGTCGAGCCGAGCCGGCATCCGCGACCATTGCAGCTCCAGCAACGCCTGCAGTCCGAGCACCTCGGGCTCCTGCGGTGCGAGGGCAGACACCATCCGCGCGAGCCGAATGCCCTCGGTCGCGAGGTCGGCTCGCATCCAGTCCGTGCCCGAGGTGGCGGCATACCCCTCGTTGAAGATCAGGTAGATCACCGCCATGACGTCACCGAGGCGCTCGGTGCGCTCCTGCCCGGTGGGCAACTCGAACTCCGCCCGGGCTTGCGTCAGCGTCTTCTTGGCACGCGAAATGCGTTGTCCCATGGTCGATTCGGCGACGAGAAAGCCGCGCGCGATCTCGGTCGTGGTGAGACCGCCGACCAGCCGCAACGTCAGCGCGGCACGGGACTCCGGCGTGAGTGACGGGTGGCAGGACAGGAAGATCAGCCGCAGCGCGTCGTCCTCGATGTGATCGAGCTGTGCGTCGAGGTCGGGCATGTCCGCCTCGTTCCTCACCGTGGTCTGCCCCAGCTCCGCGACCTTGCGCCGGAGCACGTCGGCGCGCCGAAAGTGATCGACGGCGCGCCGTTTGGCGGCCGTCATCAACCAGCCGCCCGGGTTGTCCGGGACGCCCGTCTCCGGCCACTTCTCGAGCGCGGCGACGAGTGCGTCCTGGGCAAGGTCCTCCGCGAGTCCGACGTCGCGGGTCAGCCGGGTGAGTGCGCCGACGAGGCGGGCCGATTCGGCCCGCCACGCGGCCACGATCACCTCGCGCGTGTCATCAGTCGTCTCGGCCGGCACTCGGCCAGCGTAGCGACGACTCGATCACGCGTCCCCGTCATTCTGCGGGTGCGTCCGGCCCGTCCGAGATCTGCCGCAGCGTCGAGACCACCTTGACCTCGGGCCAGTGCTTGGCGTGCAACTCGGCGAACTCCTGCTGCCCCGCGATCGCCTCCTCGAGGGTGTCGTATTGCACGACCGCCCAGCCGCCGACGACCTCCTTGCCCTCGGCATACGGCCCGTCGACGCGACTGACCGCGCCGTTCTCGGAGATGAAGTTGACCGCGTCCTCGGTGCCAAAAAGGCCGCCGCCGTCGAGGAACACGCCCTTCTCGGTCTGCTCAGTCATGTAGACGTCCATGGCATCGAACAACGCCTTCGGCGGCGTCCCGACGCCCTCTTCCATCCGTACGAGTCCCATGAAACGTGCCATCTCGATCACTCCTGATTGGTTGGTCGGGCTTGCGTTACACACGTACGTCGAACAGCCTGCAGCATCTTCGACATCGGCATTACGAAATTTTTCGAAGCCATCTCCTGTGGCCCGTCCGCAGGCCTTGTCGGCGCGCCCGCGCACCACGAGAATGAGACGTTGCGGCGCCGCCGACCACGCCGGCCCGAAGTCGACGAGGGGCATCCCATGTCCGAGACAGCGATCCATCTGTTGGTGGGAACCACCAAGGGCGCGTTCGTCCTGGACGGCGATGCCGACCGCACGCGCTGGCGGGTCCGCGGGCCCTACTGCGACGGGTGGCCGATCAACCACGTCATCGGCGACCCCGCCACCGGCACGATCTGGGCAGGCGGTGGCGGCGACTGGACCGGTGCGGGCGTATGGCGTTCGACGGACACCGGACAGACCTGGGACCTGACCAGGCTGACCACCGGCCAGGTGGACGCCTGGACCGCGGAGGATCCTGAGTTTGCCGCGACGATCGGCTGGACGGAGACTCCGGTGCCGTTCGGCGACGGCTTCTCCCAGGTGTGGTCGCTCGGTCGCACCGACGACCGCCTCTACGCCGGGACGAAGCCGGCAACGCTGCTCGCCAGCGACGACGGTGGCAAGACCTGGCAGACGGTGAAAGGGCTGACCGATCACCCGTCCGCGCCCGACTGGGGACCCGGCGCTGCCGGACTCGTCCTGCACACGATCGTGGTCGACCCGGAGGACCCCGAGAAGATGTGGGTCGGCATCTCAGCAGCAGGAGTCTTCGCCACCGAGGACGGTGGCGTGACCTGGGAGCGCCGCAACGATCTGGCGGATTCCGTTGCCAGCAAGGAGAATTCAGACACAGCGGCAGAGACCGACGGGCAGACCGGGCTCTGCGTGCACCACCTCGAGCGTGCCGTGGGCGACGGCGATCCGCTGTACCAGCAGAACCACCACGGCGTATGGCGGTCCGACGACGGTGGGCACAGCTGGCACAACATCACCGAGGGTCTGCCGTCGACGTTCGGCTTCCCGCTGTGGACGCATCCCCGTGACGGCCGGACGATCTGGACCCTGCCGCTCAACGGCGACAGCATCGGCCGTTACCCGCCCGACGCGGCAGCCGCCGTATGGCGCTCGCGCGACGCCGGCGAGACCTGGCAGGCGCAGCGCACAGGACTGCCGCAGGAATCGTGCTTCTTCACCGTGCTCCGCCAGGGCATGAGCGGGGACGGCCACGACCCGGCCGGTGTCTACTTCGGCACCAACACCGGCTCGGTGTTCGCCAGCCGCGACGAGGGTGAGACCTGGGCGGAGATCGCCCGACACCTGCCCACCGTGCTCGCGGTCGAGGTGCTCGAACCGGGCGGCGCCTGACGGCATACATGAGCAAAGCCCGGCCGATGGCCGGGCTTTGCAGGTGGTGGATGTGAAGGGACTCGAACCCCTGACCTCTCGCGTGTGAAGCGAACGCTCTAACCAGCTGAGCTACACATCCGGGTGCTGTCACGGGCCGGATGCGGCCCGCGCTGCGAGCGCCAACACTAGCCGACCGCGCGGCTCACCGCATAATCGGGTGGCGCTCAGAGACCCGGCAGATTCCCCAGCCAGTCCTTGGCGAACTCTGGGAAGAAACCCGGCACACCGCTGACTGCGAACATCGCGTAGAAGACCGCGAGCACGAGGACGAGGATGCCCAGGCCGACCAGCCCACGAACGAACCAGTTCTGGCGGCCCACCCATGCGGTCCATGCCTGCACTCTGACCTTCACCCAGTCCAGCAGCTTGGCGGCCCATTCGAACTCCGAGGCCCATACGCCGATACCGACGAAAATGATCAGCCAGCCGGGGCCAGGGAGCGGGAGAGCAATGATCCCCACGATCACGATGGCCAGCCCGATGACGCCCACGCCGACCCGGTAGGCGACCCGTGTCGTGGGGTTCGACTTGATCTTGCGTCGCCACGCGAAGCGATCTTCGTCGGCGTCGATCAGGATGTTGTCGTCGTCATAGCGCTCGCGCTCCGCCGCCTCGCGCTCGCTCATGGCGCAGCCACCTCAGTCGCGTCCGGCGGCCGACGCGTCGGCAAATGCCTTGGCAGCCGCGGTCGTGATCGGCCCGGGCGCCGCCAGCTCACGATCACCGACCGCGTGGACGGCCTGCACATCGCGGGTGGACGAGGTGATGAAGACCTCGTCGGCGGTGTCGAGCACGCTGATCGGCAGGTTCTCCTCGCGCACCGGGATGCCGGCTTCGCGGCTCCACTCGATGGTGAGTGCGCGGGTGATTCCCGCCAGCGGGCCGCACTCCAGTTTCGGGGTGAGCAGCTCGCCGTCCACGACGACGAAGATGTTGGAGCCGGTGCCTTCGCACAGCTCACCGCGGCTGTTGGCGAAGATCGCCTCGGTGCCGCCCTCCTTGTGCGCCGCGGCGAGCGCGACGACGTTCTCGGCATACGACGTGGTCTTCAGCCCGGCAACGGCGCTGCGCTCGTTGCGGGTCCACGGCACGACGACGATCTTGGTGGACGGCTCCGGCCGCGGCACCGGCATGGCGGCGACGATGTAGGTGAGCGGGCTGTCGAGGCGGTCCGAACCCAGCGGGCCCTCCCCCGCGGTGACGGTGTAGCGCAACCGGCCGAAGTCCAGCGGCTCGGCGAGGACGGCGTCGAAGCCCTCCTGCAACTTGTCGCGGTCCGCGGAAGGCAGCCCGAGGCCGTGCAGTGAGCGATCCAACCGGTCGTTGTGCCGGTCGATCGCGAACGGCTTGCCGTCGGCGACCTTGGCCGTCTCGAAGACACCGTCACCCACCGTGATGCCGTGGTCCAACGCCCGCACACTGGGCTTGTCGTCGACCAACTCGCCGTCAACCCAGACCCGCACGCTCATGTCGCCCTCCAGAAGCTCGAAAATGATGCGTCCATCCTTTCACTCGGACGCATCATCGCGCTGGTCGGTTCACCGCCTCGGCGAGGCACACGTCGCGGGTGTGCGCGCTGATGCGACAATCACCGGCATGCCGAGCCCGCTGCCCTATGACCCGATCGCCGAGGCGCGGCGGCAGTGGACGGCGCACGGCTGGGGTGCGTATGCCGACGGCATGGCCGCCATCACGTCCGTCATCCGGGCGCAGCAGATCTTCCTCGCCCGCGTCGACGAGGTGCTCAAGCCGTTGGGGCTGACCTTCGCCCGCTACGAGTTGCTGACGCTGTTGCACTTCACCCGGACCGGTGCGCTGCCGATGGCCAAAGCCAGCGCGCGACTGCAGGTGCACCCGACCAGCGTGACCAACGCCGTCGACCGGCTGGAGAAGGTCGGTCTCGTGCGCCGAACCCCGCACCCCACCGACCGGCGCACGACACTGGTGGAGCTCACCGCCGAGGGGCACGAGCTGTCGCAGACCGCGACGCAGCAGCTGAATGAAGTGGTCTTCGCCGAGCCGGGCCTTGCCGACGACGACCTTGCGCCGCTGCTGCGGATCCTGGCCCGATTGCGCCAGGGCGCAGGTGATTTCGAGGAACCTGCGCAGTGGTAGTCGCGACGTCGGTCTCGATACACCTCCGCCGCTTCGCTCCCCCGGCACTCGACCAGCCTTATGAATTCGTGAAGGTCGGCTTGCGCTTGCCGACGAAGGCCGCCATACCTTCCTTCTGGTCGTCGGTGGCGAAGGCCGCGTGGAAGGACCGGCGCTCCAGGCGCACACCTTCGGCGAGCGGCGTCTCGAACGCGGCGTTGACCGCGTCCTTGGCCATCATTGCGATCGGCAACGACATACCCGCGATCTTCGCGGCCACCTCCTGCGCGGTGCGCAACAACTCGTCGGCCGGCACGACGCGGGCCACCAGACCGGCGCGCAGCGCCTCCTCGGCGTCCAGCTGACGACCGGTCAGCACCATGTCCATCGCAGTGGCCTTCCCGACCGCACGGGTCAGTCGCTGCGACCCGCCCATCCCCGGTATGACGCCCAGCGTGATCTCCGGCTGACCGAACTTCGCAGTGTCCGCGGCGATGATCATGTCGCACAGCATGGCCACCTCGCAGCCGCCGCCGAGGGCGTATCCGGCGACCGCGGCGATCACCGGGGTGCGGACCCGGGCGAGGCGGTTCCAGCCGTCGAAGAGGTTGTCGACATAGACCTCGGAGAAGGTCTTGTCGGCCATCTCCTTGATGTCGGCACCCGCGGCAAACGCCTTCGCCGACCCGGTGAGGATGATCGCGCCGACGCCCGGGTCACGGTCCAACTCCTCGGCCGCGACGACGGTCTCGGTCATCATCTCGGAGTTCAGCGCGTTCAGCGCCTTCGGGCGGTTGAAGGCGATCGTGGCGGTCCGTCCGTCGCGCTCCACCAGGATGGTCTGGAAGTCGGTCACTTTCGCTCCTTCGCCGCCGGAATCATCTGGCGATCGTAGATCAGCCGACCGGTCCGTCCTGCGCGGCCAGCCCGAGCTCGTGCTCGACGGGCGCGAAGTATGCCGCGACCATCGCATCGGACACCTCAGCGAGCGATGCCGGGGACCACTGCGGATTGCGGTCCTTGTCGATGACCTGGGCGCGGATCCCCTCGGCCAGGTCGTGGGATCGCAGCGCGTGTGACACGGCCCGGAAGTCCTGGTCGAGCACCGCCTGCAACGAGCCACTCTCCCTTGCCTCGCGCAACGAACGCAGCGTCGCCTTGAGCGCCACCGGAGACTTGGCCGCCAGCGCGGTTGCCGCGGCCTGTGCCGCGGGCTCCGTGCGTCGCCCGAGTCGCTCGGCGATCTCCTCGACGGTGGCGGCGGCATACACCTCGTCGATCCAGGGGCGTTCCTCGAGCAGCGTTGCAGGAGGCGGGGTTTCGGCATACCGGCCGATGGCGTCCGGGCCCTCCGCCACGATGTCCGCAACAAGGTCCGGCAATGCGGACGAGTGCACGAAATGGTCGGCGAACCCCAGCGCAATCGCATCGGCGCCGTCCATCTGGCCGGCGGTGAGAGCCAGATGCGTGCCGATCTCCCCCAGTGCACGGGCGAGCAGGAAGATGCCGCCGACGTCCGGCACGAAGCCGATCCCGGTCTCCGGCATGGCGATTCGTGATCGCTCGGTGACGACCCGCGTGTTGCCGTGCGCGGACACACCGACGCCACCGCCCATCACGATGCCGTCCATGATCGCCACATACGGCTTCGGGAAACGGCTGATGGCGTCGTTCAGCAGGTATTCGGCTCGCCAGAAGTCCAGGATCCCGGTGCCGCCGGACACCGCGTCCGAGTGCATGGCGACCACGTCGCCGCCGGCGCAGAGACCACGATCGCCGGCACCGTCGAGGATCACGGTTTCGATGCCGGGGTCTGCCGCCCACGCGTCGAGAGCGGACCGCAACGCGTCCACCATCTCGGCATTGAGGGCATTGATGGCGCGCGGGCGGTTCAGCGTCAGCCGGCCGACCGTGCCCTCGACGCGCACCTGCACCGCGTCCGTCGTTGTGTGGTCCTCCGCCACCATGCCTTTGACCATGCGTTTCCTGCCCTCCTGTGTCGACTACTAGTGGACTACTATCCGCAACCGTCGGGCGTTCCGGCCCGTCAGGACTCAAGGAGATATCACATGGTCGACTTCGGAAACCTGGTCAACAAGGCGAAGGACTTCGCCCGCAAGAACCCCGACAAGGTGCGTGACGGGCTCGACAAGGCCGAGGACGCGATCAGCTCCAAGACCGGCGGCAAGTACGACTCCCAGATCGAGTCGGCCACCGACAAGGTCGAAAAGGGACTCGGGGTGGAGGATCACAAAGGCGACAAGGCCGATGGCGAGACAGACATGACTCAAGGTGACCCCCAGGAGCAGGACGGCGACAAGAGCAACTGATACCTCGGGCTGCTCACTCCGGACTCAGGTCCCGAGCACCAGAGTCTGCGGTGCGCCGCATGCAGCCGGTTCGGGGCCGGGCCCCGCACGTGCGCTGCGCAAACCAGTTGGTCAGCCACGTGACGTCCTGGACCTCGACAAACCCCTCGGCAGAACTACGGATCCGGCGAAATCTGAATCTCTGCCGGAGTTAGGTACTCACACCAGTGGATGCCGGACCACTGGTTCAAGGCCAAGTTCGGATCGGCGTGCAAGAGCCACGACCAGTGCTACTCGCACGGCTGCAAAACCTCCCGCAAGACCTGCGACCAACGGCTGTTGGACGACATGGCGCTCGCCTGCAGGAAGGCCTAGGGGAACACGACCGTGCGGAAGGCTGCCCGCTACGACGTGACCACCAAGTATTACGTCGGCGTCCGCGTCGGCGCGAAGAGTCACTACAAGGGCTCGGGCAACCCAGCCTGACCGCCGGCACTCCGCGACCTGGACCACGTCGAGATCGTCGCGAGAGACTCGCAGGCGAACCTCATCGTCTGCGTGTCTCTCTGCTGCAAGATCCGCGATCCGTGCCGGCGACGACCGCGCCGGCTCGGTGTCTCCCGAACTCGCGTCGCAGCAGCCGGTCCCACTTGTTGGCTGCTGCGGCGGGATGCAGGAGCGCAACGCCCAACGCGTACTTGCTCATGCTCAGCGGCCGGATCCCCCACTGCCCGAGCACGTCGTCGACCCGTCCGCGACCGTGTGTCTTGCTCTCGAGCAGCACCTTGTCCGGCCCGCTCACCTCGAGCCCGGACGGCGACGTCCAGGTGAGCCCGACGTCACACGTGAGCCGCTCTCCTGCTTCCAGATCAACCAGAGTTGTTCTGCGGTAACGGGATACGAGTGTCTGCTGCAGCGCCGGCACCTCGACACCGTATTGCTCACGGATGACATCCCGGACGTATGACGAAGCCGGGGCGTCCAAGCCAGGATCGTCCGACGGCCCCGGGTGTGGGATCCGGTGCTTGACGGTCTCGCCACGGCCCGACTTCGTCTTCACCTCGATGAACGAACTGGCGCTGTCCAGGTAGGTCCGCACCCTGACCTTGAAACGCCGACGCCGGCCCTGCCGGTGCGCCCGGAACAGCTCGAGGTCGGCCGAGTCGAAATAGACCGACTCATATCCCATCAAGCGCTGGCCGCCGATCTCCAGTGCCCGGAAGTCGGACCCGATCGCTGCGCCGAGGCGACGCAGCTGTCCCGCTGTGACCAGATAGGTGCGATCGATCCGGCGTTGCAGGGCAGCCGCCGAATTCACCTCTGCCAGAGTGGTTTCCGGTCGTTCATTCGCCACGTCGAGCACGGCCGCGACCGCGAACGATCGGGATGCGATATCGGTTGCACAATCCATCGAAGTCACCTCACTTGCTGAGCGAACGACTGAGTCAACTCCCCGTCGGCACTCGTCGCCGCTGAATGCATGCCGATGCGGAAGCGCACGTCGACGACGGTCAGATCCCGGACCAGGTCGAGCTCGGCGACTGCCATGTGCAGCACTTCGGCGCCAAGAGTGCGCTCCAATGCCGCTCGCAGTTCCGGCTCCTGCGGGTAAGCACGGTCCAAGGTGATCAGCTGACGCCTGGTGCGGTGCGCGAATCGCGGATGATCCGCAAGGAACAGGATCGCCACCAGGCCTGCGGAGATCGCCGGAGCGACCCAGATCGGCTCCGGATGCAGCCCGTTGACCAGGCCCATCGCGAGAGCCACGAAGTAGTAGGCGACCTCTTCCTGGGTGATCGCGTCGGAACGCAACCGAATGATCGACAGGATGCCGAACAGACCCATTCCCAGTCCGACTCCCGCGCCGCCGCCGGAGAGCAGACCCGCGACTGCCATGATTCCTACGTTCAGGGCCACGTAAGAGAGCACGAGGTCACGCCGGAAGTGGCGGCGGTAGTAGACGCCGAACGCCAGCACCGCAATGGCAACCAGGTCAGCGGCTACCGCAACGAGCAAGGTCATCACGAATCTCCTTGGTTCTCAACGCATCGGCGCATCTCGCCGACATTCCCTCAAGGTTCACAGCCCGCGATGAGGCAATCAGGAGACCATGATGAGAACTCTCCAAGGTCGGGATCGCTCAGCGTGCAACGAAGCGATAGCCCATCCCGCGTACGGTTTCGATCCGGTCCGCACCGAGCTTGCGGCGTAGATAGCGGACGTAGACCTCGACCACGTTGGAACCGGGGTCGAAGTCGATGCCCCAGATCCTCGAGAGCAGTTGCTCTCGAGACAGGACCTGGTCGGGGTGTCGGAAGAATGTCTCGGCGAGCGCGAATTCCCGTGCTGACAGGTCAGTTTCGCGTCCACCGTCGGTGATGCGCCGAGTGCGCAGATCGAGACTCAACGTGCCCGCGCTCAACACGGTCGCATCAGTGACCCTGTCGTCTCGCAGGCGTAGGTGTACGCGTGCGAGCAACTCGTCGAAGGCGAACGGCTTCACCACATAGTCGTCGGCGCCCCCGGCCAGCCCGGCGACGCGGTCGTCGACGCTGTCCCGCGCGGTCAGCACGACAATCGGCAGCGTTATCCCGTCCTCTCGCAGCCTGCGCAACACGCTGAACCCGTCGACGTCCGGCAGCCCGATGTCCAGGATCATCAGGTCGTAGACGCCGGAGGCTACCTCTTCCAGTGCCGACTGCCCGTCGGAGACGACGGAGGTGACGAATCCCTTCTTGCGCAAGCCCTTCCCGACGAATGAGGCGATGCGTTCTTCGTCCTCCACGATCAAGATGCGGCTCATGGCAACGACTCCGTCCGTCCGTGCTCGGTTGGTGACTGATCGATGGGAACATCGCCTCGGTCCGGCCGATGCTCGGGTATGACGATCACGAAACGTGCACCCGGTCCCGGCCGGTCGACCAACGTGACCGTCCCACCATGCGCGTGGGCAATGGACTGCACGATCGACAGACCGAGACCCGCACCGTCAAGACGGCGGTTCTGCGCACCCCGACGGAATCGCTCGAAGATGTGCTCGGCGTCCGCGGGGTCGATCCCGGTGCCGGTGTCGTCCACCCACAACGACACGTGTCCATCACTACGGGACGACCCGATGGTGATCCGATCGCCCTCATCGGTATGCCGCACGGCGTTCGAGACGAGTTGGATCAGTGCCTGGGTCAGGCGTTGGCCGTCGGCCACGACCACGCCCTCGGCGACCGAATCGACCAGCCATTGCCGAGGTGCCATGACGCGAACGGTCGTCAACACGTCGACCGTCAGATCGGCGAGATCGACCTCGCCGGGAGCCAGGAAGTCGGGCCGCTCGGAGCGGGCCAGGTCGGCCAGGTCATCCACGATGCGCCGCATCCGGTCCAGTTCGTCGAGCAGGAGCTCCTTGGTCTCCTCCTGCTCTGCCGGGTCGTCGCCCATCAACTCGAGGTGACCGCGGACGACCGTGATCGGTGTCCGCAACTCGTGCGTGGTGTCGTCGATGAAACGCCGTTGCCCGTTGAAGGAGGACTGCAACCTGTCCAGCATGTGATTGAACGTTCGTGACAGGCGTGCCACGTCGTCGTGGCCACGAACCGGGATCCGTCTGTCCAGATCGGTCTCGCTGATCCGGTCCGCGGTCTGCCTGATCCAGCGCACCGGCTCCAGCACCCGACCCGCGACCAGCCAACTCGCCAGCGCCGCCAGGGCAACAGCAACCAGTCCGACGATCCCGAAGATGCGGACGGTGAAGTAGAGCGGCTCGGCCTGCTCGTCGCGGAATTCGATCACGACAAGCGCACCACGGTTGGTGTCACCGTCCACGGTCGCCGGGATCACGCCATACCGCACCCGCCCGGCAGCCGTGTCCAACCACCCGGAGACCGGCTGATCCGTGTTGGCGATCCTGGCGATGAATGCCCGATCAGCGTCCAGCCTGACCGGCGGCGTCCCGGGGCTACGACGGTGCGGTGTGCCGTTCAGCATGGTGAAGAAGGTCTCGGCACGGTCGGCGACCTTGACGGTGAGGTAGCGCGTCAGCAGACCGTCGACAGTCCGTTGCTCATGGCCGGTCGGTGACGCAGCGAAGGTGCGGAAGTTCTGAGCCTCATGGTCGAGTTCGCGGGTTGCCAGCGAGTCGGCACGCACCGAGACGATCTGTGCGGTGACGAGGATCGAACCCCCGAGTGCGATGCCGACCAGCAGCACCATCCAGCCGACGATGCGGGCCCGAGCGCTCAGCCGCACCCTGGAGGCGAGTCCGCGCACGCCACGCTCCGATCAGTCGTCATCGGCGTCGTCGGCACGATCGTCGTCATCGTAGTAGTCGTCTTCATCGTGATCGTCGTCATCATCACCCGCAGCGGGCGGCGGCTTGGTGACCCGCGGTGCTCCGCTGGAGTCATCGGCCGGTGGTGCCGTCCGCCGGGCAGGGGGCGGTGTCGTCGTGGACGGCGTGCCGGTTGAAGTCTTCCCTGTCCGGTCGGTGGCCGTGGGACGTGTGGTTGTCGACCTTGTGGCCGTCGGACTTGTGGCTGTCGAACTGGCCGGAGTGCTGTGCTGCACGTGGACCGGCTTGCCCAGTTGCGCCTTGTCGGCTTTGACGGACAGCGCGACCGCCGCAAACATCACCAGCACTGCGGCGACGACGGCGCCCAGCACCCATCGACTCAGTCTCATGCCAACAGCTTCTCAGGAGAGGTCAAGACCGACATGAGCCGGCGATGAGCGGCTTCTCATGTTGGAGCACACAAAAAATCCCCGGCATCCCGGGGATCTTCTTGGTGGACGATACTGGGATCGAACCAGTGACCTCTTCCGTGTCAGGGAAGCGCGCTACCGCTGCGCCAATCGTCCTAGCGATATGTACTGCAGAGCGGACAACCGGGCTCGAACCGGCGACCTCAACCTTGGCAAGGTTGCGCTCTACCAACTGAGCTATGTCCGCCTGTAAACCCTGACTTGTCAGCCGGGGCAACGGATATGAACTCTATCCGACACCCTGCCCAACTTCCAAAACGACCTTGGTGAGACGTTTCGGGAGCCGCGTGGACTGCCCGGGTTTGCGAGGTGGAGACGGGATTTGAACCCGTGTAGACGGCTTTGCAGGCCGTTGCCTCGCCTCTCGGCCACTCCACCGCGTGGTCCGTGGCCCGAGTCCCGTGAAGGGACTCGAACCATCGACCTGAGCGGACAACCGGGCTCGAACCGGCGACCTCAACCTTGGCAAGGTTGCGCTCTACCAACTGAGCTATGTCCGCCTGCTACTCGACGCGAGATGCGTCGGGCACGCGCCGAAACATTAGCTGATCGCGCGCCGGGATTCCAAACGGGGTTCGTCCGGCGCGGCGTCCTCCGCGTCGTCCGTCGTCGGTATGGCGCGAGCCCGGCGTCGCTCGGCGAGCTCGACCCGGTTGATCGGACGTTTCAGCTTGCCGGTCTCGGGCTCGACCGCCTGCTCCCGCAGCTTGGTCACGCCGTCGCCGATCCACTCCTTCGCGCGCTCGTGCACGGGCGTTCGCTCGGGCGCACGCCACAAGCGCACCGAGGCGGTGTTGAACGCCGCACCGATCAGGACGGCGATGCCCAGGAAATACAGCCAGGTCATCACCACGATCGCGGCCGCGAGCGGGCCGTAGATGCTGGCGCTGTGATCGCCGACCGAGCGGCCGAGGAACCAGCGCAGCAGCATCGAGGCGACGACCCAGATCGCCAGGGTGAGCACTCCCCCAGGCAGATGTCGCAGCCACGGCAACCGGCCCGGCGTCGCGATGTGGAAGAACGTCGCCAGCGTCAGGATCGTCAGGCCACCCACCAGCGGCCAGTAGAAGACCATCAGGAAGCGCAGACCCGGTGGCAGCCAGGAACTGAGCAGGTCCGGGCCGATGACGATCAGCGGCACCACCAGCGCACCGAAGATGAGCCCGCCGAAATACAGCGACAGGCTCAGCAGGCGAGCCTGCACTATCCCCCGGTGGCCGCCGTGGCCGTACATGATCGACACCGTGTCGAGCATCACGTTCAGCGCTCGGGAGCCGGACCACAGCGAGAGCAGGAAACCGACCGAGATCACGTCGGGCCGGCCGGCACTCAACGCCGACTTGATGGTCGGCATGATCACGTCGCGCAAGCTCTGCTCGGTGAGGAATCCCGACGCGTAGTGCTCGATGTTGGCAGTGACCTGACTGACGATGTCCGGCCCGAGCCAGTGCCCCAGATAACCGACAGCACCGAGCAGTCCGAAGATCAGCGGGGGCAACGACAGCAGCGCGAAGAAGCCAGCTTCCGCGGCGAGCCCGGTCACCCGGTGTTTCATGCACACCCGGAAGGTCCCGGCAGCCAATCTGGCCAGACCCAACAAACCTGGGACCCGGGACAATTCACGCCGCAGAGTGCTCTTCACTCCCATCAGCCCGTCCCAGGTCGCGCGGTCTCACCGGTCACTCGACCCAAGGTAGCTGCGCGGGACACGAATCCCGTGGACCACAATGCCCTTTATGGAAATTTGGCCGGGCAACCCCTACCCCCTCGGCGCCACGTATGACGGCGCCGGCGTCAACTTCGCGCTTTTCTCCGAGATCGCGGACGGCGTCGAGTTGTGCCTGGTCGGCGAGGACGGCGACGAGACCCGCGTCGCGATGACCGAGGTCGACGGTCACGTCTGGCACTGTTACCTGCCCGGCATACAGGACGGACAACGCTACGGATACCGCGTCTACGGCCCGCACAACCCGCAGGAGGGGCTGCGCTGCAACCCCTCCAAACTGCTGCTGGATCCCTACGCCAAGGCGTTCGACGGCGGGCTCGACGGGGACGAGTCCCTCTTCAGCTACCGCTTCGAGGACCCGGACGTCTACAACGACGACGACTCACTGGGCCACACGATGCTGTCGGTGGTGGTGAACCCCTTCTTCGACTGGGGTCACGACCGGCCACCGCGGCACGAATACCACGAGAGCGTGATCTACGAGACTCACGTCAAGGGCCTGACGATGACGCACCCGGACGTCCCGGACGAGATCCGCGGGACGTATGCCGCCCTCGGGCACCCGTCGATCGTCGATCACCTCACCAGCCTCGGGGTCACCGCGGTCGAACTGCTGCCGGTCCACCAATTCGTGCAGGACAGCAGCCTGCTCGACAAGGGGTTGCGAAACTACTGGGGCTACAACACGATCGGCTTCCTCGCTCCGCACAACGAATATGCCGGCTCGGGCACCGACGGGCAGCAGGTCAGCGAGTTCAAGGCGATGGTCAAGGCGCTGCACGACGCCGACATCGAGGTGATCCTGGACGTCGTCTACAACCACACTGCCGAGGGCAGCGAGCTCGGTCCGACCATCGCCTTCCGCGGCATCGACAACACCGCCTACTACCGGCTGGTCGACGACGACAAGTCGCACTACTACGACACGACCGGCACCGGCAACAGCCTGCTGATGCGCAACCCGCACGTCCTGCAGCTGATCATGGACTCGCTGCGCTACTGGGTGACCGAGATGCACGTCGACGGCTTCCGCTTCGATCTGGCGGCGACCCTGGCCCGGCAGTTCCACGAGGTCGACAAGCTGTCCGCGTTCTTCGACATCATCCAGCAGGACCCGGTGATCTCCCAGGTCAAGCTCATCGCCGAGCCGTGGGACCTCGGCGACGGCGGCTACCAGGTGGGCAACTTCCCACCGCTGTGGACCGAGTGGAACGGCAAATACCGGGACTCCGTGCGCGACTTCTGGCGCGGGGAGGCTTCTGCGCTGGGCGAATTCGCCTCGCGCCTCAGCGGATCCAGCGATCTCTACGCGCACTCCGGTCGCCGGCCGATCGCGTCGATCAACTTCGTCACCGCACACGACGGCTTCACCCTGCGAGACCTGGTCTCCTACAACGAGAAGCACAACGAGGCCAATGGCGAGGACAACAACGATGGGGAGAGCCACAACCGATCGTGGAACTGCGGTGTCGAGGGCCCGACCGACGACCCCGAGGTCAGCGCCCTGCGCACCCGGCAACAACGCAACTTCATCGCGACCCTGCTGTTGAGCCAGGGAGTCCCGATGCTGTCGCACGGAGACGAGGTCAGTCGCACGCAGGGCGGCAACAACAACGTCTACTGCCAGGACAACGAAATCTCCTGGCTGGACTGGGAGTTGGATGCCGAGGAACAGTCGTTGCTCGACTTCACGCGAGCAGTCATCAACCTGCGCCGCGAGCACCCAACGTTCCGTAGGCGCCGATTCTTCGACGGCGACGCGAACCACGGCGGCTCGAGCGACCAGGGCGACATCGAGTGGTACTCCCCCGGCGGCACGCCGATGAACGAGCTCGACTGGCGCAACGGTTATGCCCGCACCTTGATGGTCTTCCTCAACGGCCAGGCGATCAGCGCACCGGACGAACGCGGTCGCCCGGTCGTCGACGACCACTTCCTGCTGCTGTTCAACGCTCACTACGAGCCGGTGGAGTTCACCGTCCCGCCGGAGCTGTATGACGGGAAGTGGCAGGTAGCACTGAACACCGCTGCCGCTGAAGACGATCCGGAGACGGCATACGAGTCGGGTATGACGATCGACGTGCCGAGTCGCTCCATGCTGGTGTTGCAGGCGGAGCTGACCGACTGAGGTCCGAGGCCGGTCCTTTCGAGACGCTCGTTCGTCCCCTCACGAGCTCCTCAAGGACCTCACTACGAGGTGGCCGAGCCTGTCGAGGTCACAGGGGTCGTTTCGACAAGCTCAACGAACTCACTACGAGGTGGCCGAGCCTGTCGAGGTCACAGCCGTCGTTTCGACAAGCTCAACGACCTCACTACGAGCTCAACGAACTCCGGGGCTCACCGATCAGGTCGCGGCGAGCCGCTTCTGCTGCTCGGCGACGTCGAAGTCGGCGTCCGGCCAGCCCAGATCCAGCGCACGCAGCTGGTCCAGCAGCAGCTGCTGGACGGCCAGGCGGGCATACCACTTGCGGTCGGCCGGCACGACATACCAAGGGTTTTCGTCGGTCGACGTCTTGTCGAGGACGGCCTGGTAAGCCTCCTGGTAGTCGTCCCAGAAGTGCCGCTCGTCGATGTCCCCCGGGTTGAACTTCCAATACTTGTCAGGGCGATCCAACCGCTCCTGCAGCCGAGCCTTCTGCTCGTCCGCGGAGATGTGCAGCATCACCTTGATCAGGTGAATCTCCCTGTCGTTGGCGGCCTTCTCGAAGTCGTTGATCTCGTCATACCGGCCGCCCCAGGTCTCCGGCGGCACGAGGTCGTGGACCCGGACGATGAGCACATCCTCGTAGTGCGAGCGGTCGAAGACCCCGATGTAGCCGGGTTCGGGCAGCTCCCGCTCGATCCGCCACAGGAACGGGTGACGCTGCTCCTCCTCGGTCGGCGCCTTGAACGCATGCAACTGCACGCCCTGGGGATCCACCGAGCCGACGACATGTCGCATGATGCCGCCCTTGCCCGCGGTGTCCATGCCCTGCACCACCAACAGGATTGACGGACCGGAATCATCGCGGCCACCTGCGAAAAGTCGCTCCTGGAGGTCCTCGATCTCCTCACGCACCGCGTCCATGGCCTTCGCAGCGTCCTTCTTCTTGCCCGAAAATCCAGGCGTGGCAGCGGGATCCAGCTCAGCCAGGCGAAATCCGGGTGTGACGCGCAGCGCGTCGCCGATGGCCTGCTCGGGCGCCGCCTTCGCCGTTGCGCCCTGCTTCTTCGACTTCTTCGACTTCTTCGCGCTCTTCTTGCCCATGCTGAATGATGGCACAGCGAGCCACCGGTCAGTCCGCGCAGAAGTCGGCGACCAGTCGCTCCCAGCGGTCCGGGTCGACGTTCCACGCCCGGCAGTGTCGCGCGACGTCCCAGGTCTCCAACCGGATCAGCTCCGGCCGAGCCGCGGCCAACGCCGCCGAGGGTGCATACGGCACGAATTCGTCGACGGCGGAGTGGATCAGCAGCGTCGGTTTCGTCAGTTCGTCGGCCCGTCGGATCCAATCGGTGAGTCGGATGTCCACCGGCTCGTCCAGCCCCGCGGCCGGTCCACGCAACCGACTACGCAACAGCCCGGCGCCGACCCGCGAGATCAGCCTCGGCAGCCGGTGCTCCCCGGCGTGGAAGTCCAGCACCGGTGCCCACGCGACGACCGGGGAGTCGAACACGACCCGATCGACGATGTCCGACAGCCAGGACCGGGCCAGGAACTGCAGCCCGATCGCCGCACCCATCGACCAGCCGAAGAGCACGACCTCCCGGGCGCCGTGGTCAACGGCATACAACACCGCGGCCTCGACGTCGGCCCACTCGGTAAGCCCGAGGTGGTAGCGATGATCGGCGGATGCGGGGGCGCCGATGTCGTTGCGGTAGTTGGGGATCACGCTGCTGATGCCAAGCTTGTGCAGCGTCGGCACCGCACGCAACGTCTCGGCCCGCAACGCGCCTCGGCCATGCACCAGCACTGCCCAGCGATCGCCGCCCGACACCCGGTCGACCCACGCCGGCATGGGGCCGCCCGGCGTCGCCAGGTGAATGTCGCAGAGGTCGACCGGCAGGGAGCGGGCCGGTGGACCGCAGAAGTAGTAGCCGTTGAACCGCGCGCTGCCGACCTGCAGGTCGCCGAAGTCCACCCCGTCGAGGCGTCGGGTGACCTGGTCCTCGGTGGTCTCCAGCACCTCACCGATGCGGGCGTGGGTCTCGAATTCGTTCTGCCACAGGCCATAACGTCCCGGTGCGACAGACTCCTCACCCACGGCGAACACCACGTGGTCGGAGCCGACCTCGAGGACCGGCACGTCGTCGACATGCACCACCGGCGTCACGAGTTGCCGGGCGAAATAGCTCGAGACGCCGACCGTGCCGACACCGGCTGCAGCGGTCACCCCGGTGGTCACCCCTGCCGTCGGTGCGATCGCCCGCCGAACCACGTCCCTGCTCACCCGCACATCGTCGCAGGTGGCAGGCAGAATGGCCGGATGGACCTGCCACTGGAGTTGCCCATCACCCCGATGCTCGCCAAGGCCAACCCGTCCGTGCCGGCTGCGGACGCCGTCGACGGCGGCTACCTCTACGAGCCGAAGTGGGACGGCTTCCGGTGCATCGTGCTCAAGGACGGTGACGAGGTCGAGCTCGCCTCCCGCGGGTCCAAACCACTCACCCGCTACTTCCCCGAGCTCGTCGACGCCGCCCGCGAGCAGCTGCCGGACAAGTGCGCGCTCGACGGCGAAGTCGTCGTGCGCGCCGGCGAAAAGGGCTCTGCCAGACTCGATTTCGAGGCACTCGGCCAACGCATCCACCCCGCCGAGTCCCGGGTGCGCAAGCTGTCGGCCGAGACCCCCGCCGAGGTGATCTTCTTCGACGCCCTCGTGGTCGACGGGGAGTCGCTCCTGCAGCAGCCGTTCGAGCAACGCCGCCGCGCGCTTGAGCAGGCGGTGTCATCGGTCGGCTCCCCCTTCCACCTCACCCGCGTCACCGAGGACGCGTCCGTCGCCCAGGACTGGTTCGAGCGCTTCGAGGGCGCCGGCCTCGACGGCGTGGTCGCCAAGGCGAAGCTCTCGATATACCAACCGGGCAAGCGCACCATGCTCAAGATCAAGCACACCCGGACCGCTGACGCCGTGCTGCTCGGCTACCGGATCCACAAGAGCGGCAACGGAGTCGGGTCACTGCTGCTCGGGATGTATGACGAGGACGGCAACCTGCGCAACGTCGGCGGGATCGTGTCGTTCACCGCAAAACGCCGGCTGGAGCTGATCGACGAGCTCGCTCCACTGGTCGAGCGCGATGACGAGGGCGACGAAGTGCACGGTGCGGCCGACCGCTCCCGGTTCAGCAGCAACAAGGACGTGTCCTTCGTGCGACTACGACCGGAGCGCGTGGTCGAGGTGAAGTTCGACCAGCTGGAGGGGCAACGCTTCCGGCACGGTGTAGGTTTCCTGCGATGGCGCCCCGACCGCGACCCGGAGTCGTGCCTGCTGTCGCAGGTCGACCGCGCCAGGGCATACGACCTGAACGACGTGCTGACCTGAGCCCGTTGAGCCTGTCGAAACGCACACCCGTGACCTCGACAAGCTCGGCCACCTCAGCACAAGCTCGGCCACCTCAGCACGGGGCTACTCGATGCGGTTGCCGTCGGCGTCCCAGTGCTCGGCGACCTTCTTGCTCGGCTGCACCCGCGGTGGTTCCCCGGGCATCTTGGGATAGTCGGGCGGGAAGTTGAGCTCGCCGCCGGGCAGCGTCTCCCACAGCTGCAGCAGCGGATCCAGTGAGTAGGCCGTGTCGTTCATGTCTGCCCAGGCGTCACCATCGGCCAGCAGGTCCGGGACCGTCACCAGGTTGAATTCGCCCGGGTCGGACACCTCGGCCAGCTGTGCCCACGTCATCGGCGTGCTGACCGGTGCTCCTTCCTTCGCGCGCAACGACCACGCGGAGGCGATCGTGCGGTCCCGGTTGTTCTGGTTGAAGTCGACGAAGACGCGCTCGCCGCGCTCCTCCTTCCACCAGTTGGTGGTCACTCCCCCGTCACGTCGCTCCAGCTCCCGGCCGAATCCGATTGCAGCGTGGCGCAATTCCTCGAAGGACCACTGCGGCTCGATCCGCACGTAGATGTGTATGCCGCGGTTGCCGCTCGTCTTCGGGAAGCCGCACATGCCCAACTCCTCGAGCAGCTCACGCGCGACGTCGGCGACCCGCTGCGTATCGGCGAACGACGTGCCCGGCTGCGGGTCCAGGTCGATGCGCAACTCGTCCGGGCGATCCACGTCCGGCCGGCGTACCGGCCACGGATGAAAGGTCAGCGTGCCCATGTGCGCCGCCCACACGCATGCCGCCGGCTCCGTGGGGCACAACTCCTGCGCGGTGCGACCGCTGGGGAACGTGACGCCGACTGTCTCGACGAAATCGGGGGCTCCGCGCGGCAGGCGCTTCTGGTAGAAGCCGTCGCCGTCGTCGCCATACCCGGTGGACAGGCGCATACCCTCCCGGTAGCCGCTCGGCCAGCGCTCCATCGCGGTGGGCCGCTCGCCGACGGCTCGCATCAACGCATCACCGACGGTTGCGAAGAATTCGCAGACCTCCAGCTTGCTGATCTCCGGCGTGCGATCGGTCGCCTGGTAGATCACCCGGTCCGGGCTGGAGACACGGACCTCCCGGTCTCCGACGACAACCTGTGCGGCTGGGGTCTTGGCCATGAGATCAATCTACGGTGACGGCCGCTGCTGTGTCCGGTATCTGTGTCCGTCCTGCACCACTGGTCGCCTGTCTGACGAGTTCAACAGTTTGTCATCTTCGAACCGCCCGAGCGCACCGCAAAGTCCCTAAGGTCCCAAGAGCAGGTGGCGCGATCGCGTCGCCGTCGCGAGATCCCCTGGAAGGTCCCCATGCCACTCTCCCCTCAACGACCACGCGTCACCCGCGTGCGTCTGGTCACGCTCCTTGCCGCTTCGGCGCTCGCCGTCGGCGGATCCGCCGGCCTGTCGGTCACCCCCGCCCATGCGGCGTCGAAGTCCGTGGTCATCTCCGCCGTCTACGGCGGCGGTGGCAACAGCGGCGCGCCATACCAGAACGACTACATCGAGCTCTACAACGGCGGAACGAGCTCCATCGACCTGTCCGGGTGGACGCTCACCTACTACTCGGCGAGCGGCAACAGCGGCGGCACGACCACGCTGAGCGGGTCGGTCGCACCGGGCGCACACTTCCTGGTCCAGGAAGGCGCCGGTGCCGGCTCGGCCGAGCCGCTGCCGACCCCTGACGCCACCGGCTCCCTGAACATGTCCGCGTCCAACGGCAGCGTCGTGCTGCGACAGAGCGGTGCCACGGTCGACACCGTCGGGTATGGCGCGGTCACCTCGTCGTATGTCGAGGGCTCGAACGCTCCCGCGATGTCGAACACGACCTCCGACAGCCGCACGACCGGTTGCGTCGACACCGACGACAACGCCGAGGACTTCGTCACGGCCGACCCGAAACCGCTGAATTCGACTGCGCCCGTTGGGGAATGCGGCACTGACGGCAAGACTCCGCCGCCCCCGACGGGGACGCCCTCGACCATCGAGGAGGTTCAGGGGACCAGCTTCCAGTCGCCGCTGGTCGGCAAGCAGGTCAAGGACGTCAAGGGTGTCGTCACAGCGACCAACGGCAGCGCCGGCTTCTGGATCCAGTCGACCACTCCGGACGACGACCCGCGCACCAGCGAGGGCCTGTATGTCTTCGGCGGCGCCGGGATGGTCAAGGTCGGGGACGCTGTCACCGTCGCAGGGAAAGTCACCGAATACCGCCCCGGTGGCGTCGACAACGGCAACCTGACGACGACCGAGCTGGGCAGCCCGAACATCCAGGTGACCAGCTCCGGCAACGCCCTCCCCGACGCGGTCGAGATCGGCTCGAAGGGTCATGTCCCGCCGGCGCAGACCGTCGAGCAGGGCGACCCGGGCAATGTCGAGAAGGCCGGACTCACACTCGACCCGACGACGAACGCGCTGGACTTCTGGGAGTCCATGGAGGGCATGCGCATCCAGGAGACCGACGCCAAGGCCGTCGGCCCCACCGAGACGTCGTACGGCGAGACTCCGATCGTCCCCGCCAACACCAAGGAAGTCACCACGACCCCGGACGGCGGCGTGCTCTACCGCAGCTACGACACCCCCAATGCGATGCGGCTGATCCTGTCCGATGCGCTGCTGCCCAAGGGAACGATCGCCCCCGCCAATACCGGCGACACCTATCGCGGCGTGACCGCCGGCGTGCTCGACTACGACTTCGGCAACTTCACCCTGATGGCGACATCGGCCGCTGCCCGAGAGTCGGGCGGCACGACACGTGACGTGGCGAAACCGGCCGCGAAGAAGCAGGCAGCCGTCGCGACCTTCAACGTCGAGAACCTCGCACCGACCGACCCGCAGACGAAGTTCGACCGGCTCGCGGGACAGATCGTCACCAACCTCGCATCGCCGGATGTCCTTGCCATTGAAGAGATTCAGGACAACAACGGCGCCACCGACGACGGCACCGTCGACTCGACCCAGACCACGGACAAGCTGATCGCGGCGATCAAGGCCGCGGGCGGCCCGTCATACAAGGCGGAGTGGATCAACCCCGAGAACGACCAGGACGGCGGCCAGCCGGGTGGCAACATCCGGTCGGTCTTCCTCTACCGCAGCGATCGGGGTATGACGTTCGTGCCCAAGGCCGGCGGCACCGCGACCAACTCCGTCGCTGTCACGGGCAAGGGCAAGTGGGCGTCGATCAACTACTCCCCCGGCCGGATCGACCCGACGAACAAGGCGTGGGACGACTCGCGCAAGCCGCTGGTCGGCGAGTTCCTGTGGTGGGGCAAGCCGCTCTTCGTGGTCGCGAACCACTTCGCGTCCAAGGGCGGCGACGACCCGCTGATGGGTCGTTACCAGCCGCCGCAGCGTTCCTCGGAGGTGCAGCGGCACGCTCAGGCGACGGCGGTGCGCGGCTTCGTCGACGAGTTGCTGAAGGCCAACAAGCACGCGAACATCATCGTGCTCGGTGACCTGAACGACTTCAACTTCAGCGAGACGGCCAACATCGTCAAGGGTTCGGGCAAGACGAAGATGACCGACCTCATCGACACCCTCCCGGCCAACCAGCGCTACTCCTACGACTACCAGGGCAACAGCCAGGTCCTCGACCAGCTGCTGGTGAGTCCCGCGCTGGCCAAGAAGTTCGATTACCAGGTCGTGCACACCAATTCGCAGTTCTACGACCAGGACTCCGACCACGACCCGCAGGTTGTGAAGCTTCCGGTGCACTGATCCCCAAGGCGGTTGAGTAGCGGAGGAGCGAAGCGGAGGAGCGTATCGAAACCTGCTCAGGGTCTCGATACGCTCCTTCGTCGCTACTCGACCACCTTTAAAAGCGATTGCTGCGCTCAACGTCGTTGCACTAGCGTCGCGCCCGTGACACAGACTCCGCATTAGGACTGGACCGGCCACAGCCCGTCCATCCTTCCAACCACCGCCGCGCATGACGCGGCGGTCGATTCCTGCGGAGTCTTTCCATGTCCGGCACCAACCGTGCCGGCAGCTATCGCACCCTCCTCGCCAACCGCACCATCGCGCGCACTTTCCTGCTCGCGTCGGTCGGCCGTGGCGGGTATGCGACGCTGCCGTTGCTTCTTCTCTTCACCATCAACGAGGCCACCGGCAGTTTCCGGCTGGCCGCACTTTCAATCTCCTGTTACGGCTTCACCACCTTCCTGATGCCGGTGAAGTCCAGGCTGATCGACAAGCAAGGCGCGCGAATCGTGTTGCCAATCCTCGGAACTGGCCTGCTCACGGTCCTCCTCGCAATGACGCTCGCCGCTGCGCTGCAGATCGGGCCGACCGGCTGCTGGCCGGTGTTCGGTGTGCTCGCGGGCCTCGCGGCACCACCACTGGGACCGGCCATGCGAGCCCAGTGGCGCCGTCTCGCAGGCGACCGCCTCCAGCTCGCCTACTCGCTCGACGCCGTCGTCGAGGAAGTCCTGTACCTGCTCGGACCGGTCATCGCCGGTGCCGGCATCGCGATCGGTCCGGCCTGGCACGTGCTTGCACTTCCGCCGGTGCTGATCCTCGTCGGTTGCCTGGGTCTCGCACTGTCACCAGTGGCGGGCGCTGCCCCAACTGCGCCGGACGGCGCGAAAGGCTCACGGCGGAGCGCGTTGCGTCATACCTCGTTGTGGCCGGTGCTCGCTCTGATGGCCGCTGTCGGAGTGGCCGGCGCACTGCTCTCCACGGGCGTCGCCGCGCTAGCCGCAGCGCACGACACACCGGAATTCGCCGGCATCGCGGAATTCGCCATCGCGGTCGGTGCCGTCACCGGTGGCCTGCTGTGGGGCCGCCACCAGGTCAGCTGGCCCTGGACGAAGTCGGCCGCCTGTCTGCTCGGCCCATGGGCGGTGTTCGTCGCACTCGCCGGTGCTGCAGGCGTCGGCATGCCCATCCTCGGCTGCCTACTGATTGCCGGTGCGGTCGGCGCGCCCCTGTGGATCATCGCCTTCATTGCGGCGGAGCACGCCACGCCGCAGGCCGTGCGCACCGAGGCGAACACCTGGGTCACGACCGTCTACAACCTGGGCAGCACCGGAGGTACGGCCGCGGCGGGCATGCTCAGTGCCGTCGTCATACAGTTGCCACTTTTCGCAGCAGGCGCGATCGCGGCAACCGGTGCGACGTGTCTGGCGACGCTTCCGCGGATCACTCGACGGAGGAGGGTCTCGATACGCTCCTTCGTCGCGCCGCGACCACCGCTGTGAGGATCCGCCGGGAACGTCCGGCGGGGCTGCGTTGTTGTGCGGTATGACGAAACGTCTCGGCAACGGAAAGGACGACGCCTGTGAGCGATCAGTCGACATACAAGGTGACCAAGAGCGACGAGGAGTGGCGCTCCGAGCTCTCACCCGCCGAATACGCGGTGCTGCGGGAGGCCGCGACCGAGCGGCCGTTCGTGGGCGAATACACCGACACCGAGACCGAGGGTGTCTACAACTGCCGCGCGTGTGGCGCCGAGCTCTTCCGCAGCGCCACGAAGTTCCACAGCCACTGCGGTTGGCCGTCGTTCTACGCACCCACCGAGGACGACAACGTCGAGCTGATCTCGGACACCTCGATGGGCATGGTGCGCACCGAAGTCCGTTGTGCCAGTTGCGGATCCCACCTCGGTCACGTCTTCGAGGGTGAGGGTTACCCGACGCCCACCGACCAGCGCTACTGCATCAACTCGGTGTCCCTGAAGCTCGCGCCCAGCGACGAAAAGTGACCATTCGGTAGGTCGCGCGCGGCCGCCGCGCCTCCTCGACAGGTGACCCCTCCAGTGCCACTCTTTGGAAGGTTCGGCACAGGAGGCGAGTCATGGCGACCAACGGATCGACCCCGGCCCCGAAGACGACCGGCATCTTCCGACGCAAGCCGATCGAGGCAGCCGAAGGACACAAGCTCGAACGCACCATCGGTCTGTGGCAGCTCACCGCCATCGGCCTCGGCGCGATCATCGGCGCCGGGATCTTCGCGCTCGCCGGCACCGAGGCGAAGGACCACGCAGGCCCGGCGGTGTCGCTTTCGTTCATCATCGCCGGCGTCGCCAGCGCGTGTGCTGCGTTGTCGTATGCCGAGTTCGGCGGGCTGATCCCCCGGGCGGGCTCGGCATACACCTATGGGTATGCCGTGCTCGGCGAGGCGGTCGGCTGGTTCATCGGGTGGGACCTGCTGCTGGAATACACCGCGATCGTGGCGGTCGTCGCCATCGGCGTCTCGCAGTACTTCAGCTTCCTGCTCGAGGCGATCGGCATCCATCTGCCCGCCTGGATGCTAGGGGCACCGGGGACCGGCCACGGGCACCACATCGACCTCTTCGCGGTGATCCTCTGTCTGGGCGTGGCCTGGCTGCTCAACCGCGGCATGAAGACCAGCGCGAAGGTCGAGACCTGGCTCGTCTTCGTCAAGATCGCGATCGTGCTGGCGGTCATCGTCGTCGGCTTCTTCTACGTCAAGTCGGACAACCTCACGCCATACATGCCGTATGGCTGGTCGGGTGTCGCCACTGGCGCCGCCACGGTCTTCTTCGCGGTCTTCGGGTATGACGCGATGAGCACCGCAGCCGAGGAGACCAAGGACGCCGAACGCAACCTGCCGAAAGCAATCATCCTGTCGCTGGTGATCGCGATGGTGCTCTACCTGCTGGCGGCCACCGTGCTGACCGGGATGATCGACTACAAGGACATCTCGGCCAGCGCCGCCTTCGCCGAGGCGTTCAACTCCGTCGGCGTCACGGCGTTCGCCAAGGTGGTCGCGGTCGGTGCGATCGTCGGCATCATCACCGTGCTCTACTCGTTCACCCTGGGCGCTTCGCGTGTCTGGTTCGCGATCAGTCGCGACGGGTTGCTACCCGGGTGGTTCGCCAAGACCAACAAACACCAATCGCCATACCGCCCGACGTGGATCATCGGCATCGTCGCCGCGGGGATCGCCGGTTTCGTCCAGATCGGCGAGGCGGCCGAGCTGACCAACATCGGCATCCTGCTCGCCTTCATCGTCGTCTCCGCCGCGGTGATCGTGCTGCGCTACCGGTCGCCGGAGCTGCCGCGGACGTTCAAGACGCCGTTCATGCCGATCACGCCCATCGTCGGCATCTGCTTCTCGATCTGGCTGGTGACCAAGCTCAGCGAGGCGACCTGGATCCGCTTCGCCGTCTGGTTCGTTATCGGCGCGATCGTGTATGCCGCCTACGGCTACAAGCACAGCAAGGTCGGACAGGGCGAGGCCGTCCAGACCGACGACGGATAGGGGCCTCGATACGCCGGCTCCCCCGCTGCGTTCCTCCGCCGGCTACTCGACCCGCTTAGCGCAGGCGGCGGGCGATGTCACCGATCGGCACGAGCGGACCGGTGAAGAACGGGATCTCGACGCGCGTGTGCAAACGCGCCTCGGCGGCACGCAGGTCACGCATCAGGTCCACGATGCGGTGCAGTTCGTTCGCCTCGAAGGCCAGGATCCACTCGTAGTCACCCAGCGCGAAGGCGGGCACGGTGTTGGCGCGCACGTCGGGATAGGGGCGCGCGAGCAGGCCGTGGTCCTTCAGCATCGTGCGACGCTCGGCGTCCGGCAGGAGATACCACTCGTAGGAGCGCACGAACGGGTAGACGCAGACGTACTTCTTCGGCTCCGGGTCGACCATGAAGTCCGGGACGTGCGACTTGTTGAACTCCGCCGGGCGGTGCACCGCAACGCTGGACCAGACAGCCTCGAAGCTCCGGCCGAGCTCGGTGGTCTGGAAGCGGTAGTAGGCGTCCTGCAACGGCTCGATGTCCGCGCTGTGCCACCAGATCATCAGGTCGGCGTCCGCGCGCAGACCGCCCACGTCATAGGTCCCGCGCACGATGACGTCCTGCGCCTCGAGCTCCTTGAAGAAGCGCTCGACCTCCGCGATCGCCTCCTCGCGGGCATCCGGCAGCGCGCGGCTCGCCTTGAACGCGGAATACATGGTGTAGCGGATGGTGTCGTTGATCTCGTTGATCGCCTTGGCACCCGGACGAAGTCTCTGCTCCTCGGTCATGGGGCCATTCTCTCCCCGGCGTTCAGCGGTCGGCCAAGTGGGTGAGCACCGCCGCCGCTGCCTTGCGGCCGGTGCCGATGCACGCCGGTATGCCGACTCCCTCGTATGCCGCACCGGCGACCTCGAGCCCCGGCAACTCCGCCAGCGCAGAACGCACGGCCGCGATCCGGTCGAGGTGACCGACGGCATACTGCGGCAACGCTCCGCCCCAGCGCTGCACGTGCGCGGCCACCGGGCGCGGCACACCGTCGCCGAGGGCAGCGCGCAGGTCCGACATGCCGGCAGCAGCGAGCTCGGCATCGCTGCGCTGCAGGTCGGCCTCTTCACCGTGCCGGCCCAGCGAGACCCGTGCGAACGTCAGCTCCGACGCCGCCTCGGCCAGCCACGGCCACTTGCTCGAGCTGAAGGTGGACGCCTTGATCCGCCGCGCGTCGACGGGAGGCACCAGGAAGCCGGAACTGTCTGCGAACACTGCGGATTCGGATCTGTTGAAGGCAAAGGTCACGATCGCCATCGATGCGTATTCGATGGCCTCAAGCGCGGCACCCGCGTCAGGTGCGACCGACGACACGAGTCGAGAGGTCGCACGCGCTGGTGTCGCCACGACGACCGCATCGGCATCGAGCTGCTCCGGCGACCGTGTCTCGCCGACGGTGACCCGCCAGCCGGTGTCCGTGCGGTCCAGCGCGCGCACGGTCGCCCCGGTCCGGACCGAGACGCCCCGCTCGAGCAACGCTCGGACCAGGTGCTTGGGCAGCGAACCCATCCCGCCGCGCACCCCGGCGAAGACCGGCTTCGGCGCAGTGCCGGCGGTGGACTGCGCCGTCGCGGCCCGTGCCGCGTCAGTCAGCAGGCGTTGGTGTTGGGCTGCCGCCAGCAGCGCCGGTGCTGCGGCAGCCGCGGAGAGTCGTCGCGCGTGCCCGGCATACACGCCACCGAGCAACGGCTCGACCAGTCGGTCGACGACCGCCGGTCCGAGCGCGGCCTCGACCAGATCGCCGACCGAGATGTCATCGGCGACATCGACACGCTGCTCGGCACGGGCCCGGTCCAGTTCGTCGTCGGTCAGCAGCGAGCTCAGCGACTGCGGGTCGGCGGGCACGCCGAGGACGGTGCCGCGTGGCATCGGGCGCAGCGCGTCCCGGCTCCAGATCGATGCCGAAACGCCGGCCGGGTGCACCGGCGCGACGTCGAGATCGGCGAGCAGCTCGAGTCCCTCGGGACGCCGAGCGAGCATCGCCTCCGCGCCGACGTCGACCTGGTGGCCGGCGATGGTCGCCAGCCGCAGCTTGCCGCCGATCGTCGGCGAACCCTCCAGGAGGACAACCTCGTGCGCGGATGCGGAGGCTTCCAGAGCCGCGGTCAGACCGCTGATCCCTGCGCCGACGATGACGATGCGAGCCATGCGCCCAGCTTCTCATCATCAAGTTGTGTCACCGCGGGGCGCATCGGCCCATGCGTGAGAACGGCTCAGTCCAAACAGAACTCGTTGCCCTCGGGGTCGTTCATCACGATGAACCCCTGGGACATCGGCGGCTCCGGATCGAAGCGGCGCACCCGAACCCCGCCGAGCGACACGAGCCGGGCGGCCTCTGCCTCCAAGGCGCTCATCCGTTCATCGCCCTCGAGCTCCGGCGCGGCCCGGATGTCCAGGTGGACGCGGTTCTTGCCGCTCTTCCTTTCCGGCACCCGTTGGAAGAAGAGCCGCGGGCCGTCACCCTCCGGATCCTCCAGAGCGGAGGCTGAATTGCGTTGTCCCTCAGGGACGCCCGCGGACTCGAGGAACTGATCCCATGCGGCCAGCGGGTCGGCGTCCGGTGCCAGTTGGACGCCGGGAGGTCCGGGATGGACATACCCGAGCGCGTCGCGCCAGAAGGTCGACAGGGACCGCGGGTCGGCGGCGTCGAACGTCACTTGCATCTCACGGCTCATGACCCCAACCTGCCACTCCCACCGGACATGTGCGGTCCGCAATAGGCGCGGTACGGCTACTGAGGTCCAGCAGTAGGTGCGGAATGACGCACCTCCTGCTGGACCTCATGGGCCGGCCGCTCCCGGACCGGTCAACCCCCCTGCACATCGTGCGCCGGCTCCGCGCACCATGTGCAGTCCTGGAATCCCGTCAGGCCGAGTAGCCCTTCGGCGGGATGAGCGACGCAAGCTGGTCGAAGGTCAGCCAATACTGAGAGTTACCACCGAAATTCGCCGGATCGGCGATGTAGGCCTGCATGGTGTCCGGGTTGTAACCGACCACCGTGAAGTAGTGCATGATCAGGTAGTTCGGGTAGCCCGGCAGGTGGTTGTTCGCCGGCGCCCAGATGTTGGCGACCAACGCGTAGCCGTGGTCGACGTTGTAGGTGATGTCGTGCCAGAGCAGATCTTTCTGTGCCTGTGTCGGCGGGTCGTTGGGGATCTCCTTGGTTTCGTACCACCCGACGTAGTTGTTGAGGACCCTGGTCACCTGGCCGATCCAGTCGGTGCCGTTGGTGGTCGTGCCGAGTTCATTCGCCATCTGCTGCTGGCTGACGCTGATCCCTCGACAAGACAACGCGATCGCCGTGGCCGTCGGGCCGCACCAGTAGCCGTTCACCTGTGCCTGATAGGTGAACGGCAGCACCTTCCAGTTGGCTGCCTGCGCCTCCGGCGCGACGGCGGCGCCCAACGCCACGAGACCGGCACCGGCCGCGGCACCCTTGAACAGATCGCGTCGAGCGACCGACTCTCCGTGCATGACTGCACTCCTTCCGTATGCCGTCCACCTTCACGGAAAGGGCAACCTCAGGAGAAGCAACTTTGTTAATTCTTTACGGCAAAATGACTCGGCGCAGTCACGTCGGCCCACGCGTCCGCGATGCCGCCGACGGCCCGCTGCAGACTCACCTCGTCCAGCGCGTATGGCGTGCGGATCCACCGCTCCAGACCACGACCGTCGACGGCGAAGAGTGACCCCGGCGCGAGCAGCACGCCACGCCGCTCGGCCGCTGCCACCAGTGCACTCGACCGCTCGCTCGGCAGGTGCCACCACAGGCTCAGCCCGCCCGTCGGCGTCTCGGCCTGCCACCCCGGGCAGCGATCGGCGAGCTCGAGCAGCACGCGCCGGGAAGCTCGCAACCGCTGTCGCGACTCCTCGCTCAACCCGCCCTGGGTGTCCATCAGCCGGGCGACCGCGAGCTGCTCCAGCACGGGAGCCCCCAGGTCCATCGTGAGCCGGGCGCGGGCGATCGCACCGACGAGCGCGTGCGGAGCGCGCACCCACCCGATCCGCAGCCCCGCCCAGAACGTCTTGGCCGCGCTGCCGACCGTGACGCATCCCGGCGCGTATGCCGCCATCGGCCGCGCCTCGATCGGCTCGTCCAACCAGGTGTCGATCATCGTCTCGTCGACGACGCCGGTCACTCCCCCGGCCCGCCACATCGCGGCAACCCGCGCGCGCTCGTCGTCGGACCACACATGTCCGGTCGGATTGTGAAAATCGGGCATTGCCAACATCATTCGCGCGCTCGACCGTCGTATGACGCCCGACAGCCCCTCCAGATCGTCGGACACCAACGGTGCCGGAACCACGCGCGCACCGGAGTGCGCCAGCGCGCGCACCGAGTTGGGATAACTCGGACTCTCCACGACGGCCGGCTCCGCCCGGCTGAGCAGTGCGCGGTAGACCGCAGCCAGTCCCGCGAGCGCGCCGGTGGTCACGATGATCTGGTCGGGGTCGGTGGGCACGCCGCGATCGGCATATCGCTGCGCGATGGCCTCGCGCAGCTCCGGGACGCCGAGCGGGAAATAGCCCGCCGCGGCGATGAAGGACGGCATCCGCTCCACCGCCCAGGCGTAGGCACGGTTCAAGCCCGGAGGCGCCGCCGGCGCCGCACAGGTCAGGTCGACGACGTCTGCACCGACGGGTTGCAGCGAGGCAAGTTCGAGTGGTTCACCACCCCCGGCGACGGGTCCGCCGGGCACCTGGACGACGGTGCCCGAGCCCCGCACGGCGCGCGCATAGCCACGGTCCCGCAGCACGCCATACGCGCGCGTGACGGTGGTCCGGCTGAGCTGCAGTTGCCCCAGCAACTCACGCTCGCTGGGCAGTCGGGTGCCGTGCAGCAGCCTGCCGTCGGCGACCAGCTGCCGGATGCTGTCCGCCAGCCAGGTGTATGCCGGGACGCCGCTGCGCCGGGGACCGAGCAACACGGCCAGTCGGCGAGCGGACACACGTGACTCCATGGATCCATCGTCGCCACAATGGCCTGCTCGGACAAGGCCAACCGGTCGATGCCCGGCGCAAAGAGCACCACTCGTCTGCAAGTGGCTCTTTTTCCGGTGGCCAAACGGCGCCATCCTGGATGACGTGAAGCCGATCCCTCTCGCCTCCCTCACTCCCCGCGAGCAACTGCGCGCCGGCAAGCTGCCGTCGCGCTTGGTCCGCCTGTTCGTCGGCCTCACGCTCTACGGCCTGGCGATGGCGATCTTCGTGCGCGCCGGCTTCGGGCTCGACCCGTGGGACGTCTTCCACTACGGCGTCGCCGAGCACCTCGGCCTCGACCTGGGCACTGCGGTCATCCTGGTGAGCATCCCGGTGTTGCTGTTGTGGATCCCGCTGCGCCAGTGGCCGGGGTTCGGCACCATCTCCAATGCGATCTGGATCGGGATCGCGACGAACATCTCGCTGGCCCTGATCCCCACACCGCACAACGTGGTGGTGCGGGTGGTGCTGTTGCTGACTGCCGTGGTGGTCAACGCGATCGGCGGCGCGCTCTACATCGGCAGCCAACTCGGACCCGGGCCGCGCGACGGGCTGATGACCGGCTTGCACCTGCGCACCGGGCTGAGCCTGCGGCTGGTCCGCACCTCGCTGGAGCTGACGGTGCTGGTCGTCGGCTGGCTGCTCGGCGGCATCGTCGGCATCGGAACCCTGCTCTACGCCCTGTCGATCGGCCCGCTCGTGCAGTTCTTCCTGCGCTATCTGGTGGTCCCGCTGGACGAGCCGGTCAGGCGGACCCAGACGACCCCGACGACGACTCCGTGTGCACCAGGTCCACCACCCGTGTCAGCGCATCCGGATCCGTGCTCGGCAACACCCCGTGCCCGAGATTGAAGATGTGCCCGCGGGCGGCCTTGCCCAACGTGAGGATCTCGCGCACCTTCGCCTCGAGCGGCTCGCGCGGTGCGAAGAGCAGCGCCGGGTCGAGGTTGCCCTGCACGCTGTATGCCGAACCCAGTCGCTGTGCGGCCACGTCGAGCGGTAGGCGGTAGTCGACCCCGACCACGTCGGCTCCGGCCTCACCCATCGCGGCAAGTAGCTCGCCGGTCCCGACTCCGAAGTGGATCCGCGGCACGTCGAGGTCCGCGACCGCTGCGAGCGCAGCCGCCGAGTGCGGTTGCACGAAGCGCAGATAGTCCGGCAGCGACAACGCACCGACCCACGAGTCGAAGAGTTGTATGGCGCTAGCGCCCGCCTCCGCCTGCACCCGCAGGAACGTGCCCGAGATGCGAGAGAGCTTGGCGCACAAGGCATTCCAGACGTCGGGGGCGCCATACATCAGGGCCTTGGTGTGCTCGTGGTTCTTGGACGGACCGCCCTCGATGAGGTAACTGGCCAGGGTGAACGGCGCGCCCGCGAAACCGATCAGCGGCGTGCCGCCGAGCTCGGCGACGAGCAACTGCACCGACCGCGTGATGTCCTCGACCTGCTCCGCGATCAGCTCCGGCAACGCGTCGACGTCTGCCTGCGTGCGCACCGGGTGCGCGACGACGGGGCCGATGCCCGGCTTGATGTCGACGTCGATGCCGGCGGCCGCCAGCGGCACGACGATGTCGCTGAAGAAGATCGCCGCATCGACCCCGTGGCGGCGTACCGGCTGCATGGTGATCTCGCAGACCAGCTCGGGGGTGCGGCACGCCTGCAGCATCGGCACGTCGGCGCGCACCTCACGGTATTCGGGCAGGGAGCGCCCGGCCTGACGCATGAACCACACCGGAGTGTGTGTCGTGGGCAGGCCGCGGGCTGCTCGGACCAACGCGCTGTCACGGGGATCGGGATGAGTCACGTGATGAATCCTCGCATCACGGGAGCGCCCGCTTGCAGCTAGCTCACGACCAACACGACGCCGAGCAGGGCGACCGCGACGCCCGCAGCCTGCACCGGGCGCATCCGCTCGTGCAGCACGAAACGTGCCAACAGCAACGTGGCGATCGGATACAACGACCCGAGCACGCTGATCAGGCTGACCTCGCCGTCCTTCGAGGCGAGTCCGAAGAGCCCGTTGGCGGCCAGGTCGCCGCAGCCGACGACGAGCAGCAACGGCAGGTCGCGGCGGCGCGACTTTCCGCCGTTCGCGAGACCGGGCCAGAGGCGCCAGATCACCACGAGCTCCACGACACTGGCGACACGCATCATCCACAGTGCCGGTATGACGCCTCCTGCGGAGGCTGCGTGCAGGAAGTACAGCGAGGCGCCGAAGCCGAGAGCCGCGCAGACTGCGAGCAGCACCGGCAATCGGGAGACGTCACCGGTGAACTCCGGCCCCGCCGCCAGCACCGCACCCGCCATCGCGAGGAACAGGCCGATGCCGACGACCACGCCCAACGTGTCGCCGGTCAGCAGTCCGATCGTGACCGGCACGACGGCGCCCAGTGATGCGATCGGCGAGACAACACCCATCGTTCCCACGGACAGCCCGGCATACAACGAGCACAACGCCATCGCGTTCGCGGCGCCGGCAGCGGCGCCCCACAACCAGGTCGTGCCGGTCGGCGCTCCGGAGAGGAGCAGTTGCGCACCGAACACGACCGACATCGCCAGCAGGGCACCGAACTGTGAGATCGCCACGACGCGGATCGCGGCGATGCGCTTGCTGAAGATGCCTCCGCCGAAGTCGGCACTCCCCCACACCACGCTCGCGACGATGGCCAGGAATGCACTCATTGCGTGACGCCACGTGACGGGTGCGGCGTCGACACGACGACGTGCGAGGTCGACATGCCGGGCATCGTTGCATGCGGTCGGCGACCCGCCGAACCAAGGTCCAGCACTCGAAGGCATGTACGACTTAGGCTTGCATCCGTGGGAAACCAAGACCTTGGCGGCGCCGCCGCACCGGACTTCCAGGAAGCCGTCCGCGACCTGCAGACCGTGCGGCTCCGGCCGGAGATCCGGCTGACCGAAGTGCCGGCCCCGGGCCGGATCGCCCCTTATTCGCTGGCGATGACCGCCGACGTGTGCAACACCGCCGACCCCGACGACACCGAGCTCGCAACCGGTCGCTTCGTGGTCCTGCACGACCCGGATTTCCCTGAGCCGTGGGAAGGTTCGTGGCGGCTGGTCACTTACGCCCGTGCCGAGCTGGAGGCCGAGACCGGCTCCGACCCGCTGCTGGGTCAGGTGGGCTGGAGTTGGCTGATGGACTCGTTGCGTGAAGCCGGCGCCGACTTCCGCGCCGAGGCAGGCACCGTGACGCGTGTGCTGTCCGAGGGCTTCGGTTCGCTCGCCGAGGACGGCGGCACCGTCGAGATCGAGATCCGCGCCTCGTGGACACCCACCGGCCGCGACCTGGGCACGCACCTCGCGGCGTGGACCGACCTGTTGTCGACAGTCGCCGGCCTGCCGCCGCTGCCGGAGGGCGTGGTCGCGCTGCCCGGTCAGCGGCGATGAGTGTCGAGCAAGGCGACGAACCCACCGACGAGTCCCCGACCTACCCCGTCCTGGAGGCGCCGGCCGACGGCATACCCGATGTCATCGCCGATGAGCGGGAGTTGCAGCGCGCTGCAGAGACGATCGCCGCAGCGACCGGCCCGGTCGCGCTCGATGCCGAGCGTGCTGCGGGCTTCCGCTATGGCAACCGCGCCTACCTGGTCCAGTTGCGCCGCGAGGGCGCCGGGACCTTCCTCTTCGATCCGATCGCGCTGCCGGACCTGACTCCGGTGCAGGAAGCCATCGGTGACGCCGAGTGGGTGCTGCATGCCGCGACCCAGGACCTGCCGTGCCTGGCCGAGGTAGGCATGCACCCTCACGCGTTGTTCGACACCGAGCTCGGCTCGCGGCTGGCTGGCCTGCCCCGCGTCGGTCTCGCGGCCGTCATCGAGCACTACCTCGGCATCAGTCTGGCCAAGGAGCACTCCGCGGCCGACTGGTCGACCCGGCCGTTGCCCGAGCCGTGGCTGACCTACGCCGCACTCGACGTCGAGGTGCTGGTCGAGGTGCGCAACAAGTTGCACGCCGACTTGGACGCCCAGGGCAAGCTCGACTGGGCGTTGCAGGATTTCGCCGCGCTGACCTCCTTCGCCGGTCCTCGCCAGCGCACCGACCCGTGGCGGCGCACCTCGGGCATGCACCGCATCAAGAACAAGCGCGCGATCGCCCGGGTGCGGGAGCTCTGGCTGACCCGCGACGAGATCGCCCAGGCCTCCGACACCGCACCCGGGCGGGTGCTCCCGGACGCGATGATCGTCGAGCTGGCCAACACCGCACCACGCACCGCCGAAGCACTGCGCCAGGCAGGCTCGTCGCTGCGCACCAAGTCCCGCAGCCGTGCCCGTGCCGCCGGACGCGGCACCAACCGGTATGCCGACCGCTGGCTCGACGCCATTGCGCGCGTCGCGGCGATGACGGAGTCCGAGCTGCCCCCGGCCACCGTCCGAAGCGATGCGCCGCCACCACAGCGGGCCTGGGCGGATCGGCGACCGGAGGCTGCGGCGCGACTGACCTACGTGCGCGAGCGGCTGAGTGAGTTCTCCGAGGCAGAGCACGTCCCACTGGAGAACCTCATCACCCCGGACACGCTGCGACGTGTGTTGTGGACGCCACCGTATCCGTTCTCCGACAAGGAGATTCGTGATCGTCTCGAGCAGCTCGGCGCCCGGCCGTGGCAGGTCGATCTGGTGGCGCCATACATCCTGGAGGCGCCGACCGAGGCCCCTGCTACTGACGAGTAACAACTCCCGTAGAGTCGGAGACGTCAATTCGTCCTCACCCTCGGGAGGCACCGTGCCCCGCACGCTCTCAGAGGTCGTCTTCGTCGACGGTGTCCGCACACCGTTCGGCAAGGCCGGTGACAAGGGCATGTATGCCCAGACCCGCGCCGACGACCTGGTCATCAAATGCATTCGTGAACTTCTCCGCCGCCAGCCCGACCTCGACCCGGCCAAGGTCGAGGAGTGCGCCATCGCGGCCACCACCCAGATCGGCGACCAGGGCCTGACCCTCGGCCGCGTCGCGGGCCTGCTCGCCGGCCTGCCCAAGTCGACGCCGGGCTACTCGATCGACCGGATGTGCGCAGGTGCGATGACCGCGGTGACCAACACCGCGTCCAGCATCGCGTTCGGCGCCTACGACATCGCCATCGCCGGCGGCGTGGAGCACATGGGCCGCCACCCGATGGGTGAAGGCGTCGACCCCAACCCGCGGATCATCTCCGAGAAGCTCGTCGACCCGTCCGCGCTCGTCATGGGTGAGACCGCCGAGAACCTGCACGACCGTTTCCCGGAGATCACCAAGCAGCGGTGTGACGCGTTCGCTGTCGGCAGCCAGAACAAGCTGGCAAAGGCCTACGCGGAGAACAAGATTCAGCCCGACCTGGTGCCGGTGGCGACGCGCCACGACGAGAAGGGCTGGGGACTCGCAACGGCCGACGAGCCGCCCCGTCCCGGCACGACTGTCGAGGACCTCGCACAGCTGAAGACGCCGTTCCGTCCGCACGGCAATGTCACCGCGGGCAACGCAGCCGGCCTCAACGACGGTGCCACCGCGTGCCTGATGGCGTCCGAGCGCGCCGCGACGGAGCTGGGCCTGCCCATCGGCATGCGCCTGGTCAACTACGCGTTCGTCGGTGTCGAGCCCGAGGTCATGGGTATCGGCCCGGTCCCCGCGACCGAGAAGGCCCTGGACCACGCCGGCCTGGACATCAGCGACATCGGCCTCTTCGAGCTCAACGAGGCCTTCGCCGTGCAGGTGCTGTCCTTCCTGGACCACTTCGACATCGCCGACGACGACCCGCGCGTGAACCTGTATGGCGGCGCGATCGCCACCGGTCACCCGCTCGCCTCCTCCGGCGTACGCCTGATGACGCAGCTGTCCCGCCAGTTCGCCGAGCACCCCGAGGTCCGCTACGGCCTCACCGCGATGTGCATCGGCATCGGCATGGGCGGAGCCGTCATCTGGGAGAACCCGCACCACAAGGACTACGTCAGCAGCATCACCGAAGGAGCCGCGTGATGACCGAGACCAAGAATCTTCCCGACGAGGTCGTCACCCACGCGCACGTCCAGGACGTCGAACTCCCCGGCGGCGCAGGCACTTTCGCGCTCATCACGCTGGACAACGGCTTCGACCACACCAAGCCGAACTCCTTCGGACCGGCCGGCCTGGCCGAGCTGAGTGCCGCACTCGACACGATCGCCGAGCGCGCAGAGAAGGGTGAGCTCGTCGGCGCCGGAATCACCGGCAAGCCGTTCATCTTCGCCGTCGGCGCGGACATCACCGGCATCCCGGCGATCACCGACCGCGAGCAGGCGCTGGAGATCGCCCGCATGGGCCACGACACGTTCAGCAAGATCTCGCAACTGTCCGTACCGACCTTCGCGTTCATCAACGGAGCGTCGATGGGTGGCGGTGTCGAGGTCGCGTTGTATGCCGACTACCGCACCATTTCCTCCGACGTGCCGGCCTACGCGACGCCGGAGTGCTTCCTCGGACTGGTGCCCGGCTGGGGTGGGACCTACCTCGTGCCGCACCTGATCGGCACCGAGAAGGCCAGCCAGCTGATCATCAAGAATCCGCTGTCGCAGAACCGAATGATCAAGGGCAAGAACGCCTTTGAGCTGGGCCTCGCCGACCGGCTACTGCAGCCGGTCACGTTCCTGGAGGACTCGCTGGCCTTTGCCGGACGGGTGATCAAGGGCGAGGAGAAGGTCGAGCGCGAGACGGTCGACACCTCCGAGGAGGGCTGGAACGGTCCGCTCGACAAGGCAGCAGCCGAGGCCGACGCCAAGACGGGCAAGGCGGCGCCTGCGCCATACCGCGCGATCGAGCTGATGCGCTCGGCGCGCACCGCGAGCCGGGACGAGGCGTTCGACGCCGAGAACCAAGCGCTGGCCGACCTGATCATGAGTGACGAGCTGCGTGCCGGCCTCTACGCGTTCGACTTGGTGCAGAAGCGTGCCAAGCGGCCGGCGGGTGCGCCGGACAAGTCGCTTGCCCGCAAGGTCACCAAGATCGGCGTCGTCGGCGCGGGTCTGATGGCCAGCCAGATGGCGTTGCTCTTCGCGCGCAAGCTGAAGGTGCCGGTGATCCTCACCGACCTCGACCAGGAGCGCGTGGACAAGGGTGTTGCCTACACCCACGCCGAGATCGACAAGCTGCTCGCCAAGGGCCGGCTGAGCAACGACGGCGCCAACCGCCTGAAGGCGCTGGTGACCGGATCAACCAGCAAGGACGGCTTCGCCGACGCCGACTTCGTCATCGAAGCGGTCTTCGAGGAGATGTCGGTCAAGAAGAAGGTCTTCGCCGAGGTCGAGGCCGTGGTCACGCCGGAGTGCGTGCTGGCCACCAACACCTCGTCGCTGGACATCACCGAGATGGCGTCGGAGCTGAAGAACCCCGAGCGGGTCGTGGGCTTCCACTTCTTCAACCCGGTCGCCGTCATGCCGCTGCTGGAGATCATCCGTGGCGACAAGACCGACGACGCCACTCTCGCAACGGCTTTCGCGACCTCGCGGGGCCTGGGCAAGACCAGCATCCTGGTCAAGAACAGCCCGTCGTTCGTCGTCAACCGGCTGCTCGGTCGCTTCATGGGCGACGCCGGCCGGATCGTGGACGAGGGCACGCCGATCGAGGTCGTCGAGCAGGCGTTCGCGGGGCTCACCCCGATGCCGCCGTTCATGCTGATCAGCCTCGTCGGGCCGGCGATCGCGCTGCACAACAGCGAGACCCTGACGGCGGCGTTCCCGGATCGGTTCTACGTCTCCCCCAACCTCGCGAAGGTGGTCGAGGCCAAGATCCCGAGCTTCTACGGCAGCGACGGTGCGATCGACATCAAGGTGCTGGACCTCTTCGAGGCACCCGCGTCGCCGGTCGTGCTCACCGCCGACGAGGTGCGGGAGCGTGCGCTGGGTTCGCTGGCCGACGAGGTGCGCCGGATGTTGGACGAGGGTGTCGTGCAGGCACCGCAGGACATCGACCTGGCGATGATCACCGGTGCCGGCTTCCCGTTCTGGAACGGCGGCGTCACACCGCTGCTGGACCGGACCGGGATCAGTGAGAAGGTCACCGGCAAGCGCTTCCTCGCGCCCGGTGTGGCGTCGGTAGCCGACCCAAGCTGATCGAGTAGGGACGAGGCGCTGGGAGCTTGCGACCAGCGCCTCGTCACGTATCGAGATCCAGCGGCGACATACTCCACGATCCCGGCGACACGCCGCCGACATACCACGGAGTCCTCGCCGAGGATCCCGGAGCGGGCCCTGTGACACGGATCGCGTGTCGCAGGGCTCGCTTCATCTCATATGTGAGCTAGACTCGCTCGCATGACCGATGACTACCTCTCCCGAGTCGGCACGCTCATCCGCGACGCGCGGCGGCACAAGAAGCTCACCCAGAGTGAGTTGGCCGAAGCGCTGCAAACGTCGCAGAGTGCGGTCGCCCGCATCGAGCAGGGCAAGCAGAACCTCAGCCTGGAGACCCTCGCCCGGATCAGTGAGGCGCTCGACACCGAAGTCGTGGCGGTCGCCTCCTCGACACCGCTCAACCTGCGGATCAAGGGCGGTCGCAAGCTCTCCGGCGAGATCGACGTCCGCACCTCCAAGAACGCCGCCGTCGCCTGCCTGTGCGCGACACTGCTCAACAAGGGCAAGACCACGCTGCGCAACCTCGCCCGCATCGAGGAGGTCAACCGCATCACCGAGGTGCTGACCTCGATCGGCGTCAAGACCCGGTGGCTGCCCGACAGCAGCGACCTGGAGATCATCCCTCCGGCGAAGTTCGACCTCGGCGCCATGGACGAGACCGCTGCGCGCCGCACCCGGACCATCCTGATGTTCCTCGGGCCACTGCTGCACCAGTTCGACGAGTTCCAACTGCCCAACGCCGGTGGCTGCGACCTCGGCTCCCGCACCGTGGAGCCGCACCTCTACGCATTGCGCGCGTTCGGCCTCGACGTCGTCGCGTCGCACGGCTACTACCACGCCAAGGTTGACCCGTCGGTCCGCCCCGGCAAGCCGATCATCCTCACCGAGCGCGGTGACACCGTCACCGAGAACGCCCTGTTCGCGGCAGCGCTCCATGACGGCGAGACCGTCATCCACAACGCCAGCCCCAACTACATGGTCCAGGACCTGTGCTTCATGCTGGAGAAGTTCGGCGTGCAGATCGACGGCGTGGGCACCACGACGCTGCGGGTGCGCGGTGTCAAGGAGATCAACCGCGACGTCGAATACCACCCGTCGGAGGACCCGATCGAGGCGATGACCCTCGTCGCCGCTGCGGTCGTCACCGATTCGGAGATCACCATCCGTCGGGTGCCGATCGAGTTCATGGAGATCGAGCTGACCCTGCTCGAGGGCATGGGCATGAAATACGAGATCGAGGGTGACGAATACACCTCGGCCAACGGCAAGACGCGCCTGGTGGACATCACCACCAAGCCCGGGCCGCTGATCGCGCCCAAGGACAAGATCCACCCGATGCCATTCCCCGGCCTCAACATCGACAACCTGCCGTTCTTCGCGGTGATCGCCGCCTACGCGCAGGGGGCCACCACGCTGCACGACTGGGTCTACGAGAACCGCGCGATCTACCTCACCGAGCTCAACGCGCTCGGCGCGAAGGTGCACCTGATGGACCCGCACCGCGTGCTGATCGAAGGCCCGACCAAATGGCGTGCGGCCGAGGTCATGTCGCCGCCCGCCCTGCGGCCGGCCGTCGTCATACTGCTGGCGATGCTGGCTGCTCCCGGTGTCTCGGTTCTGCGCAACATCTATGTCATCGACCGCGGCTACGAGGAGCTCGACACCCGGCTCAACAAGCTGGGCGCTGACATCCAGACGTTCCGCGACATCTGAGGCATTCCACAGACGCGTTGGTATGACGGGCGAGCTGCCCGTCATACCAACGCGTCTCACGTTTGTCTGCTTAGACTCCACGGGTGGCGCACACAGCATTCTTCGACCATCCGAGTGTCATCGCGATGGCGCACCGCGGGTTCACCGACGGGCGCGGCGCCCCGGAGAACTCGCTGCCGGCGTTCGGCGCCGCCGTCGACCTCGGCTTCCGGTATGTCGAGACGGACGTGCACGCGACCAGCGACGGCACACTCATCGCCTTCCACGACGATCACCTGGACCGGGTGACCGATCGCACGGGCACTGTCGCGGAGTTGCCGTGGCGTGAGGTCCGCCGGGCCAACATCGCCGGCACGGCCGAAATCCCCACTCTCGACGAGGTTTTCGAGACGTGGCCCGACCTGCGCGTCAACATCGACTGCAAGGCGGAGTCCGCGGTCGCGCCGCTGGCGCGTGTCATCGAGCGGCACAACGCCCACGACCGGGTGTGCATCGCGTCGTTCTCGGACAAGCGCCGACGGGCCGTGCTGCGGCGCCTTTCCCGGCCGGTCGCGACATCCGGCGGCCAGTCGGTGATCACCCGCTTCGTGATCGGCGGTCCAGTGCCCTCATGGTCTCGGATCCCGGTGGGACGCAACGCACTTCGCGGAGTCGACTGTCTGCAGGTGCCGGTGTCCTCCGGTCGTGTGCGTGTCGTCAGTGCAGCGTCACTGCGCCGGGCTCACGAGATGGGCGTGCAGGTGCACGTGTGGACCATCGACGACGCGGCGCAGATGCACGCGCTCCTCGACCTCGGGGTCGACGGCATCATGACCGACCGGGCGGACATACTCCGCGACGTGCTGGTGCAGCGCGGCCAGTGGGTGGACTGAGCCGCTTTCGTCATACACACAGCCAGCGACCGTCGCCGGTTAATCACGCGGCAGGGCCGAACCCCCGGCCTTCCAGCGACCGTCGCCGGTTATGCACGCGCCTCAGCGGCGCCCGGAGCTGAACGCAGCCGCCGAGTGGCTGGCGCCTGAGCGACCCGAACCGCTCGGTCGCCCCGCGCCACCGGTGCGTCGACCGCCACCGGAACGACCCTTCGATGCCTGTCCCCCGCCGGAGCCGCCGTTCGAGCGACGCCGGCTGCCGGATCCATTACTAGCGTTCGGTGCGGAAGTGCCTGCGGCTGAACGGTTCCCGTTCTCGCGACTCTTGTTGCGGTTGCGACCCGAACGGTTGCCGCCTGAACGACCACCGGATCGAGGGGGCTTCGACCCCGACGCCTTGGCCGTCTGCTGGGCCGGTGCCGGTGCGACATACCCGCCCTCGACCAGCACCCGCTCGCCGGGCGCGAGCTCGGCCAGCACCGGGTGATTGGTGTCGGCGACCTTCGTGGTCGTGGGCTTGATGCCGGCCGCCTTGGTCAGGCTGCGGACGTCGCCCCGCTGGTCGTCAGTCATCAAGGTGATGACCGTGCCTTCGGCGCCCGCGCGTGCGGTCCGGCCGGAGCGGTGCAGATATGCCTTGTGCTCGGCCGGCGGGTCGGCGTGTATGACGAGGGCGACGTCGTCGACGTGGATCCCGCGTGCGGCGACGTCGGTCGCAACCAGCGTGCTTGCCGCACCCGAGTGGAATGCCGCGAGGTTGCGGGTCCGGGCATTCTGGCCGAGGTTGCCGTGCAGGTCGACCGCCGGCACGCCACGCCGGTTCAGCTGCCGGGCCAGGCCCTTGGCGCCGTACTTGGTGCGGGTGAAGACGACCGTGCGACCCGGTGCGGAGGCGAGGTCGGCGAGCACCGGCACCCGCAGGTCCCGGCTGGCGATGTGCAACACGTGGTGACTCATCTTGGCGACCGGCGACTGCGCCGAATCCGCCTCGTGCGTCACGGGTTTGCGCAGGAACTCGCGGACCAGCACATCGATCGCCTTGTCGAGGGTGGCCGAGAAGAGCAACCGCTGGCCGCCCTTCGGGGTCTGCTTCAGCAGACGCCGCACACCGGGCAGGAAGCCGAGGTCGGCCATGTGGTCGGCCTCGTCGAGAACGGTGATCTCCACGGATGCCAGCGAGCAGTGTCCCTGGCTGATCAGGTCCTCGAGGCGACCCGGGCAGGCGATGAGTATGTCGACGCCGGAACGCAATCCGCGCACCTGCGGGTTCTGACCGACGCCGCCGAACACGGTTTGGGTGGTCAGACCTGCAGCCTGCACGAGCGGCTCGAGCGAGTCGCGGATCTGATTGACCAGCTCACGGGTCGGCGCGAGGATCAACGCACGCGGCCGGCTCGGCGTCCGCCGGGTGTTGCTCGCCTGCAGTCGCGCGACCAACGGCAGCGCGAAGGCGTAGGTCTTGCCGCTGCCGGTGCGCCCCCGTCCGAGGACGTCTCGTCCGGCGAGGGAGTCGGGCAGGGTGGCTGCCTGGATAGGTGTGGGAGTCGTAATGTCCTGTGCGGCAAGGACTTCGACGAGGCGTGCGGGCACGCCGAGGGCATCGAACGATGAGGTCACGAAAGCTACGTTCTCTTCGGTTGCCTCGCCTGGCCAGCCGGTTCCTGAAGGTCAGGGGCTGCGCACGGAGCGAACTCGACATGCGGATCAACTCGTGGCGAGGACTGTGACGAGCCGATGTGTGCAGGCTACCGGCTAACGACCTCGCTTGACGAATCGAGCGACATACCAGCGCCCCCCGTGACCTGAGACGCACTGCTCAGGTGATCACCTGCGCCGCGAAGTCGCGGACCCGGTCCACGACATCCATGTGTATGGCGTTGCTCTCGCGCACTCCCCCACGACCCATTCCGTGATCGGCGCCGTCGACATGCATGATCTCCCCGGCCGGTCGCGCATCGGTCGGCCACAGCCGATCAGCCGAACCGCCAACCACCAGCTGCGTCGCCGGGTATGTCGAAAGGGCTTGCGCCACAAGCTCGTCGGTCAGCACGGGCGTCAGCCATACGGCTGGCAGATCCAGCTCCGCGACGTGCGGCGCCGCCAGTGTGCCGAGAGACTTCGCGACCACAAGGGTCTGATCGGCCGCCGGCGCCTCGCGCAGCGCCTTCTCCAACGCGTCGCGGACGAAGTCGGCCTCCATCGGCGGACGCTGCCAGCGCACGGCTTGCACGAACCAGCCATCCTCGACCAAGCCTGCGGCCGTCCAGAAAAGTAGCGGCGCGTCGATCGGATACGCGCGACCGGGCAGCACGATCACCCGCTTGGCAACATGATCCACCGGCTCCGTGCGCGGCGGCCATGCTTCGGTCACTGACTGCGGGGTGGCTGCGTCGCTCGACATACACACCTGACTACCCGCTGGGGCCCGTCCGCACAAGCACGTGGCGTGACGAGTCAGACACCGGAGATGAGGTGGAGCACGCCGCGTCCGACGATAGAATGTCAATGCTTATGAATGATGTTGCGACGAGTCCCCTCCGCACCGCATTCACCTTCGGGCCCCATGCGGGGGCGCACCGAGTCGCGGCACGCGCAGGTGTCTCCGTCTTCGTGCCGCTGTTGATCCTCGTGCTGATCGATCGCACGGAGTGGGCACCATACGCAGCCTTCGGTGCCTTCACTTCCCTCTACGGCCGGCGCAGCGGGTATGCCGAGCGCACCGGCATGCAGGCCATGGCCGGCCTGTTCCTGACCGGGTCCGTCGTGCTCGGCACCGCGATCGCGCTGCTGCCGGGCAGTGTGTGGTGGACCGTGCCCGGCGCGGCGTTGGTGGCGATCACCGGACAGGTCGTGTCGACGGCATTCCGTTGGCACCCGCCGGGATCGATCTTCCTGGTCTTCGGCATCACTGTCTCGGCATCGCTCCCTGGACGAGCTGAGCTGGTGCCGATCTCCGCCGCTGCGGCCGCACTCAGTGCGCTCTTCGCCATGCTGGTGGGCCGTGTCGGGGCGCTCCGCGAGCCGACGACCCGGCCGCGGGCAGCGGTACCCGCGGCCGACCTCTCCGGCGCGCTGCGGGACCCGGTGCAGCGAATCGCGTTGCTACGTCTGCTGATCGGCATCCTCGTCGCCGGCACCATCTCGACCAGCGTGGGTGGCTCCCACCCGTCGTGGGCGATGGTCGCCGTCGTTGCGACATTGACCGGACCACGCCGTCAGACGCAGATCGTCCGCGGCGTCCACCGAGTCGTCGGCACCCTGGCCGGGGTGCTGGTCGCGTGGCCACTCCTGGCGGCCCACCCCTCCCCGATCGTGATCGTCGTGCTCATCATGGTGTTGCAGGTCGCGGCCGAGTTGCTCGTGGGCCGCAACTACGCGATCGCGTTGCTCGCGATCACCCCGCTCGCCCTGTTGATGGGGCAGCTCTCTGCACCGCGTGGGGTCGGCACGGTGCTCACCGACCGGGCAGCAGAGACCGCGCTCGGTGCAATCATCGCGCTGGTCCTGCTCGTGCCGTGGCCGCGACTCGTCCGGCATCGACGCGCTGAATCAGTCGGCAGCGACCGCAGCGGTTGAGATCCACCGTCGCAAGGCGGACACCGCGCCATCACGGACGCCGACAAGTGACGGATGCTGCACTGCGGCGTCGACAACGGAAATCGGTCGCGGAGCGTCCTGCAGCGCCTCCTCCAGGCATTGGCGCGCGGCGTCGCCCCACTCGCCGGCCACCACGATGTGCTCCGGATCTGCCAGCGCCACGAAGGCACTTGCCACTCCGGCCAGCCCACGACCGATCACCGCTGCGGTCCGGCGATCCTGCAATGCCTTCCGGACCCGAGACACGTCAATGGCGCTCGAATCCGGTTGGCGCAAACCCATTTCGGCAAACATCCGGGTGATCGGCATCGCGCGCCCTCGCGGACCGGCAACGATGATGTGTGCGATCTCCCCGACGAAACCGTGCTGCCCCCGGCGCACTGCTCCGTCAGTGACGACCGCGCCGCCGAGACCGGGGCCGAGGTGCAGATAGCCGAAGTCGGTGGTGCCGGAACGAGCCGAGAGCTCCGCACTGGCCGCCCAATTGACGTCGTTGTCGACGTGCACGTCCCCGTCGACGTATGACGAGAGCACCGCACGTGGGTCCAGCGAGCCGACCAGGAACGGCGCGTCCGGCAACTCCGCCAACCGACCGTCGGACCGGCGCACCGGGTCCGCGGCGCTCACAGCAGCCACTCGGATCGGCAGGGCTCCGCCGTCCGCAACTGTTCGAACCGCCTTGCCCAGCGCCGCCTTCACTGCCCGTGAGCCTCGCCCCGCACCGAGTGCGACCTCAGCCGTTCGGATGATCTCTCCGGGGACGCTATGTGTGCTCGCGGATATGCCGGTCGGCTCGATCGTGACTGCGAGCCCCACACCGGCTTCCGGGCGGATCCCCATCAGCGTGGCGGTCCGGCCGACACCGTGCCGACGGTCCCCGGTCTCCCCCACCAGGCCGCGCGCCTCGAGGCGCCGGACGCTCTCGGACGCGGTCGGCTTCGAAAAGCCACCTCTGGCAGCGAGTTCCGCGCGACTGAGCGGGCCTTCGTGCAACAACTCCAGGACGTGCTGGTCCGTGCCTGCACGCACCACGTCCGGTGGTGGAATCGCCATACGACCTCACTTAGTAAGGACCCTTGCCCAACTGGCAATCGCCAGCTACGCTCCATTTGTAAGGTGACCTTACAAATGAGGAGAGCTCATGGCAACCACCGCCGCGCCCACCCTGCCCGACTGGCCGACACCACCCACCGACCTCGGCGGTGCGATCCGAGAGATCAAGCAGGCACTGCGCCGGCGGATCCAAGCGTCAGGGCGCTCGGTCGACGAGGTCTTCGACGTCATCGAACGCCGCGTCGCCGCGCGCGTCGCCGAGATCAACGAGATCAAGCGGGCCGGCGGAACTCCCTGGCCTGTCATCGAATTCGATGATCTGGCCGACCCAAGCAAGCGCGATGCCCTGCAGGATCAGGTGCGCCGCCGCGGCTGCGCGGTCATCCGCGGACACTTCCCGCGCGAGCAGGCCGAAGCCTGGGATGCGGGCATCGTCGACTATGTCGAGCAGAACCACTTCTTCGAGAACTACCGCGGCCCCGGCGATGACTTCTTCGGCTCGGTCGGGTCCAAGCCGGAGATCTACCCGATCTACTGGTCCCGCCCGCAGATGGAGGCGCGGCAGAGCGATCGGATGGCGACCGTGCAGTCCTTCCTCAATCACGTGTGGCGCAACGAGTCCGAGGGCCGGCAGTGGTTCGACCCGGACCGTGACTCGCTCTACCCGGACCGCATCCGCCGCCGGCCGCCGGGTGCGGACTCCGCGGGTCTCGGCACGCACCTCGACCCCGGCACGCTCGACCTGTGGATGACCCGGACCAACCAGCAGGCGTTCCGGCATCTCTTCGACGGATCAGTCGAGGAGTACGACCCGTGGGACGCGGCATACCGGACGGTCGGTACGCCATACCCGGGCAGCACGATGTGCTCGGCGTTCCGCACGTTCCAGGGCTGGACGGCGCTGTCGGACATGCGGCACGACCAGGGCGTGCTGCAGACCGTGCCGATCCCCGAGGCGATGGCCTATCTGATGCTGCGTCCGCTGCTCGAAGACGTTCCCGAGGACGAGATGTGCGGTGTGACCACGGGCCAGGTCTTCCCGGCCGGCTGGAAATGGCAGCCGCTGCTGATGGAGGCGCTGAGCGGACTGCCCGACATACAGGCCGGCGACTCCGTGTGGTGGCACTGCGACATGATCCACGGAGTGGATTCCGTGCAGGACCAACAGGGTTGGGGCAACGTCATGTACATCCCCGCAGCGCCGTGGTGCCCGCGCAACGAGACGTATGCCGAGTCCGTACGAGCTGCGTTCGCCGCCGGTGACAGCCCGACCGACTTCCCGGCCGAGCACTACGAGCGCGACTGGACTGGCCGCTTCACCGAGGCAGAGCTGAACGAGACGGGTCGCCGGGGTCTGGGCCTGACGGACTGAGCACTCACTGCTCCGAACCGTGACCGGGATCCACCCATTGACGGTCGAACCGGCGGCTGACGGCGCTGCAGGGACGTCAATGACAGGTTCGAGCGTCAACGGCGGTGCGGAACGTCAGTCGGCGTCGTCGGTGTCCACCTGTCGTTCGATGCCCAGCGCGACCTGGATCTGCTCGATGACCGGATCGACGATCTTCGGGGTCCACTCGACACGTTCGGCGTCGGTCGCGTACTGCAGGGCACGCCCGTTGGCACGCACTCGGGCAAGGCACGCGATGAGCGTGGCATCTGGCAGCAGCTCCTTCAGCTGCGCACTCGGCACCAGGTCCGCCCACGCCGACAGATAGGCGCGCGTCAGCCGTGCGTCGCGCTCCGGGTCATCCGGGAGACCGAAGTGGTATGACGGCCCCTGAAGAGCAATCATCAACGAACACAACGGATTTCCGACATACGCGTCGCCCCAGTCGAAGAACCGCGCATCGTGTATGGCGGCCGGTGAGCCGTCGGCGCAGAAGACGTTCCCCGCGTGCAGATCGTTGTGCTGGATCGTCTCCGGCAGGCCGGAGTCGGCAAGCCGGGCGGCTGCCTCGCGCAGCGGACGTTCGGTCTCCGGAACGTGGGCTCCGCGCCCTTCGAGCCAGTGCGTCACCAGGCTCTGCGGGTCCCACCTCGGCACACCGCCGCCCACCAGGTCGTCGACCACATCGATCGAGGCACGCTGCAGCCGGGCGTAGCGGCGGAGCACACCGGACCACAGGCCGACGATCGTCTCGGCGTCGGCAACCGCGCGCAACAACGCGCCCTGATCGGGCATCAACAACCAGCCACGCTCCTCGTCCGATGCCCAGATCTCCGGCACCCGGTCAGGGGCGACTCCGGTCAGCACGCGGTAGATCGCGGGCTCGGGTGAGGTGCTCGGTGAGCATGCCTTGAACCACGCGCGCCCGGCAGAGGTGTCGACGACGAGCTGCGTGGACCACGGCCGCACACGGGGCTGGCGTGGTGTCACCGGGACACGCGTCAGGCCGCGGCGCTCGAGGGACTCGTCGATCCAGCGGGTGGCTTCGCGGCGCCACGAATCGGTCTGCCAGCGCTCGGAATTCGAGAGTTGGCCGGTCGCCGGTCTCGCTACACCTCCTCCGCTGCGCTCCCCCGGCACTCGACCAGCTTGTGGCTCCTGCGGCACTCGACCCGCATGCTCCTCCGGCACTCGACCAGCTTGGGACTCCTGCGGCACTCGACCGGTCTGGTTGTCGGCTGTCACGCGTGAGCGGCGAAGCGCGCGATCAGTCGCGTGCCGATGACGTCGGGGGTCAGGCCGATCGCCTCGAGCACCTGACCACGTGAGGCGTGCTCCAGGTATTCCTTGGGTATGCCGAAGGTGTGCACCCGAGCAGTGACCTCCGCCGCACTCAGCGCATGCGCGGTCGCGACTCCAACACCCGAAGTGACGAGGTTGTCCTCGATGACCACGACGTGCTGCACCGAGCGCGCCATACGCACGACGTCCTCGGAGACCGGAAGCACCCATCGCGGGTCGACGACGAGCGTCGAATGCCCTTGAGCCTCAAGCTTTTCCGCAACCTGCAGCGCTGTCGGGCACATCGACCCGACACCGACAATCATGATCTCCGGGTCTGTCGCGTCGCGCAGCACGTCCACGGCTCCGTCAGTGCGCTCCGCGGCCAGCGGCTCAGCGACGTCTCCCTTCGGGAAGCGGATCACTGTGGGCGCGTCGTTGACCGAGACTGCTTCTCGCAGCTGCGATTTGACCTGCTCGCCGTCACGCGGTGCCGCCAGTCGCAGACCGGGCACGATGGAGCAGATCGACATGTCCCACATGCCGTTGTGCGAGGCACCGTCCGAACCGGTCACGCCTGCCCGGTCGAGCACGAACGTCACTCCGGCGTGATGCAGTCCGGCGTCCATCAGCATCTGGTCGAACGCCCGGTTGAGGAAGGTCGCATAGACCGCGACGACGGGGTGCATGCCGCCATACGCCAACCCGGACGCCATCGTCACCGCATGCTGCTCGGCGATGCCGACGTCGATCACCCGCTGCGGGTAGACCTCGGCGAATTTGTCCAGGCCGACCGGGATCATCATCGCCGCGGTGATGGCGACCAGATCCGTGCGCTCCGCTCCCAACCGCACCATCTCGTCACTGAATTCGTCGGTCCAGATGCGGCCCGCCACCTCGAAGGGCAGCCCGGTCTCCGGGTTGATCTTGCCGATGCCGTGCATGTGATCGGCCAGATCGTCCAGCGCGGGCTGGTAGCCGCGTCCCTTCTCGGTGATGACGTGCACGATGCACGGCGCGCCGAACGCCCGCGCCCGACGCAGCGCCTGCTCGACCGCACCCTCGTCGTGCCCGTCGACCGGCCCGACATACTTGATGCCCAGGTCCTCGAACATGCCCTGCTGCGGATAGACGATGTCCTTGATGCCGCGCTTGACGCCGTGCAGCGTCTCGTAGGCGAGACCGCCGACCTTCGGCACACCCTTCAGCGTGGTCTTGCCCCAGTCGAGCATCTGCTCGTACTTCCGCGTGGTCCGCAGCGCCGCGAGGTGGTCGGCGAGTCCACCGATCGTCGGCGCGTAGCTGCGCTCGTTGTCGTTGACGACGATGACCAGCGGCAGGTCACGCTCGACCGCGATGTTGTTGATCGCCTCCCACGACATACCGCCGGTGAGTGCGCCGTCACCGATCACCGCGACGGTATGACGATGCGGCTCCCCGCTCAGCACGCGAGCCTTGGCGATGCCCTCGGCCCAGGACAGCGAGGACGACGCGTGCGAGCTCTCGACGATGTCGTGCTCGGACTCAGCGCGTGACGGATAGCCGGACAGGCCGCCCTGCTTCTTGAGCTTGGAGAAGTCGTGCCGCCCGGTGAGCAGCTTGTGCACGTAGGACTGGTGACCGGTGTCGAAAACGATGGAGTCCGTGGGCGACTCGAAGACCCGGTGGATCGCGAGCGTCAGCTCCACGACTCCCAGGTTGGGGCCGAGGTGACCGCCGGTGCGCGACACCGACTCCACGAGAAACGCCCGGATCTCAGTGGCCAACTCGTCCAAGCGCTCTGCCGGAAGCCGTCGCAGGTCCTCGGGTGAGGAAATCGTGTCCAGCAGTCCCACTTCAGTTCGCGCCTTCCGTTCTCGATTACGCGTCGATCGAGTCTACGCGCCGGGTCGGCGCTGACCGAGCAAGGACGTCCGACGGCTCACTTCGGTTGCACGACCCCGACGCTGGTAGCGTTGGCACTTGGAAATACAGACACATCAGACAGGGGAGCGCTTCGGCGCTGAGAGTGCGGCTCGCCGCAGACCCTCGAACCTGCTCCGGTTAGCACCGGCGAAGGGAGTTCTTCATGACGACTGTCAGCGCGCCCGGGGAACGGGCCACCACCACCTCGCTACTTCGTTATCGCACTATCGACCTGGTCACCGTCGCAACGCTCGGCGTCGCGTCCGGTGTCGTCTTCTGGGGCTGGTCGCAGGCCTGGAACGGCATCAGCACATTGGCGCTGTTCGCGACCCCGCCCGCCGTCGGCCTGCTCGTCGGCCCCTGGCTGATCGCGGGCGTCCTCGGCGGTCTCGTCGTCCGTAAGCCCGGCGCAGCCGTCGCGGCCGAGCTCATCGCCGCCTCGGTCGAAATGCTCATCGGCAACCAGTGGGGCACGGGCACCCTGGTCTCCGGGTTGCTGCAGGGCCTCGGCGTCGAGGTCGTGCTCGCGTTATTGCTCTACAAGCGCTTCGGACTGACCATCGCCGCCCTCGGCGGCGCGATGGCGGCGGTCTTCGAGGTCGTGCTCTACGAGTGGCACAGCTACTACTCGGTCTGGACCTGGAACTACAAGCTGGCCTATCTCGGTTGCACGGTCCTATCCGGGGCCGTGCTGGCCGGAGTCGTGGGTTGGCTGCTGGTGCGCGCACTGGCCGCGACCGGCGTCCTGGACGCCTTCGGCGCGGGTCGTGAGCACCACGCCCGCAACGCGGTGTGAGCGGGGCAACCGCCGGGGCGCACGCAAGGATCTCAGGTTTCGGTTGGCGCCCCCTGGGGCGCCGCCACGAGGTCATCAGCGGACTCGACCTGAGCTTCTCCCCCGGCGAGATGGTGCTGCTCGCCGGCGGCAGCGGCGCCGGTAAGTCCACGGTGTTGCGGGCACTGGCCGGCCTGCTCGGCGAGGCCGTGCCCGGGGATCTCGCCGGCACCGTCGAAGTGGACGCACCGGCGGGCCTGCTGCTGCAGAATCCCGCGGACTCGATCGTCGCTGCAACCGTCGGCCGGGAGGTCGCGTTCGGGCCGGAGAACCTCGCCCTCCCCCGCGAGGAGATCTGGCGACGCGTGCACGACGGCCTGGACCGGGTCGGCCTGCGGTATGACGTCGCGCGCCCCACCTCCGCGCTCTCCGGCGGTGAGCTGCAGCGCCTGGCACTCGCGGGCGTGCTGGCGATCCGGCCCGGGCTCCTGCTGCTGGACGAACCCACCTCGATGCTCGACGCCGAGACCTCGGACGTCGTGCGCCGCTGCGTCCTGGACGCGGCGCGCGCGGTCGGTGCGACGACCCTCGTCGTCGAGCACCGCATCGGACCGTGGCTGCGGCATTGCGACCGGGTGGTCGTGCTGGAGCGCGGCCGGGTGGTCGCCGACACGACGCCGACCCGGTTCACCGCCGAGCACACCGAGCGGATGGTCCGGGCCGGTGTCTGGATGCCGGGCGTGCCGGACCCGACACCCGTGCAGGTCGATGCCGAGTGGGTCACGCCTGACCGGCCGGGTCCGGAGCTGCGTGCCGAGTCACTGCAGGTCGACCTGTCGACCCGGTCGTTGCACGGCACGCTCACCCATCGCGCACTCGACGGCGCGAGCACCGCGCTACGCCCCGGGCGTATGACGTCACTGGTCGGCCCGTCGGGCGCCGGGAAGTCGACGCTGCTCGCGGCCTTTGCCGGACTGCTGCGTCCCAGCGGCGGCGAGATCACCGGAGTCGAGCCGACGCTGGCTCGCCGGCGCTCCAAGGCACTGGCCGCTGCCGCCGGTTTCGTGCCGCAGAACCCCGAGCACGGCTTCCTGCGCAACACCGTGCGCGACGAAGTCGCTTGCACCGCAGGTGTTCTGGGCAAATCGGTCGACGTCGACGGGCTGCTGGAGCTGCTGCACCTGGAGCACCTCGCAGGCGCCAACCCCTTCCAGTTGTCCGGTGGTGAACAGCGCCGGCTCGCGGTGATCGCGGCCCTGGCCCACCGTCCCGGCGTCGTCCTGCTCGACGAGCCGACGGTCGGTCAGGACCGCAACACCTGGGCTGCCGTCACCGGGTGGGCGCTGGCCGCCCGGGACGCCGGTGCGACGGTCGGTGTCGCCACCCACGACGAGTCGTTGGTGCTGCGGGCCGATGACGTCATACACGTCAAGGACGGGCAGGCCGTCGGATGAAACAGCTGATGCCGCAAGCCAATCCGCTCGCCCTGCTGACTTTCGGGTTCACCGCGATCATCGGGTCGTTCCTCGTCGACCGGCCGATGACCGCGCTCCTGGTCGTCGCGGTGTATGCCGTGCTGGCTGTCGCCTGCGTGCCGTCCTGGCGGCCGCTGCGCTGGCGGCTCTTCGCCGTCGGATTCGCCGCCGTGTCCCTGTGGTGGTCGTCCTGGCTGCTGGGCGGGCACGACCCGACGACGGCCACGACCGCCGCCGGACGGATCCTGGTGCTCGCACTGCCCGGCGCCGTCGTCGCAGCGTTCATCGACCCGATGCGGTTCGGCGACGCGCTCGCCCAGAACCTCCGGTTGCCAGCGCGTTTCGTCGGCGCGTTCGCAGCGTCGCTGACCCGCTTCGACCGGCTCGGAGAGACCTGGGACCAGCTGCAGCGGACGCGACGGATCCGCGGGTTCGGCCCGGCCGGCGGTCCGATCGCACGGGCCGCAACGACCGGGCCGCTGGCATTCGGGCTGCTGGTGTCCGCGATGCGTGGCGCCACTCAGCTGTCCCTCGCGATGGATGCGCGCGGCTTCGCCACGGCACAGCAGCGCACCTGGGCAGAACCCTCACCCTGGTCCCGGCGGGACAGCGCCGTCGTCACCGTGGCTGTGTTGGTGACGATCGGCATACCGCTGGCGCTGCGGCTGGCCTGACGCCGCAGGATCTCGATACGCCTCCGCCGCTGCGCTCCCCCGGCTACTCGATCACCTACGTCTCACCAGTTGGCTTCGCCCGGCGCCTGCGGCAGCCGGAGCTTCGGCGGGTGGTTGATGTAGACCGTGCCGCCGCTGTGGGGCACCCAGACGTTCTCGAACTGCTCGCGCTTGTAGGTGACGCGGACTTCGTTGTTGTCGGGGATCAGGTGCGACGCCGGGTCGTTCATCACCGGGTCGCCGTCGGCGGTGAAGCCGACGAGCACCATCAGGTGACCGTTGGTCGAGTAACCCGCGCCGTCCAGCTCGGAGCTCTTGAAGGAGACCGAGGTGATCACCGGCATGCCGGCAGCGATGAACGGCTCGGCCTCGGCAAGGTTGCGCAGCCGGGTGATGAACCCCTCCAGGCCGTAGCGGGAGGTGTATGCCGTGTTGAACGGCCAGTTGCCGCAACCCTCGTAGACGTAGTCGTAGGTGTTGCGGGCGGCGAAGTCGACCTCCGGGTCGGCGTATGCCGGGTCGACCCACGACATGTCGGCCTTGGTCGGACCACCGCCCCAGTAGGACAGCACCATCGCCGACGACGTCGGCGAGCACCACGCCTCTCCCCCGTTGTCCCACTGCGGGTATTGCCCGATGTGCGTCTCCTGGGAGAAGGTCGGCACATCCAGGATGTGCTCGCGTCCGAGCGTGAACTTGCTGACCGGGATCGTCGCGTCGTCCGGCAACGCCGAGGCCACGGCTCCGAGGAAGCGCACCGTCGGTGTGAGCGACGTGCCGTGGGGGCGCAGCAACTGCACGCGCAGCTGGAAGTCGGACAGCGTGTGGCCGTCATACATGTGGAACGTGTCGGTCCACACCGTGGCGTAGTCGGTGCCCTGACCGTCCACCGTCTGACGCTGTATGGCGCCACCCTGCTCCAAATCGTTGCTGCACCACCGGCCGAGCACGAACCAGTCGGTGAGCGTGCCGTCGTCGACGTGCCCGCGCACGTCGACCTCGATCCAGGTGCCGTTCGGGGTGTCGGCGTTCCAGGAGCTGATCAGCTCGGTCAGCCCGAAGCCGCTGGTGCGCCACCCGGAGGTCCAGGTGCTGACGTCATAGGTCTTGGTCGGTGCGTTTTCGACTGTGGGGTCGGCGAATTCGCGGGTGCCCGACGGCCGGGAGATGCGCAGCCCGTGCTGGTCGAAGTGGACGCCGGCGCCCCTGCCGTGCGCCCACGCCTGGGCACCGGTGAAGCGGTGGTAGCGGATGTGCCGCGGGGACGCCGCGGCGGCCTGCGAAGCCGCGGAGGCGACCGGAGCACCGAACAGGAGGGCACCACTGGCCGCCGCGCTTCCCAGCAAGACCTGGCGGCGGTTGGGGGTCGGCAGGTGGCTGCTGACGATCAACCCGGAACGATCGGACATGGGACAGACTCCTTCGAGCCGCGGACGGGGTGAGCGGCCTGACAAGTGTCTCGTAAACGACGGTCGCCATTGTCGATTCGGCGCAAATTCTTTCCGCACGGGGCGAAGAGCCTGGAACAAATGAAGGGCCCCACGCGCCGAAACGCGTGGGGCCCTTCATCCGGGTAGCGGTGACCGTCAGTCGACCAGCTGCCGCAGAACGTACTGCAGGATGCCGCCGTTGCGGTAGTAGTCGGCCTCACCGGGTGTGTCGATGCGGACGACCGCGTCGAACTCCACCTTCGAGCCGTCCTCCTTGGTGGCGGCGACGTGGATGGTCGACGGGATGCCGTCGTTGAGCCCGGTGATGCCGGTGACGTCGAACGTCTCGGTGCCGGACAGACCCAGGGACTCGATGTTCTCGCCCTCGGGGAACTGCAGCGGCAGCACGCCCATGCCGATCAGGTTGGACCGGTGGATGCGCTCGAACGACTCGGCGATGACGACCTTCACACCCAGCAGCACGGTGCCCTTGGCGGCCCAGTCACGCGAGCTGCCGGTGCCGTACTCCTTGCCGGCGAGCACGACCAGCGGGATGCCGGCCTTCTCGTAGTTCTGCGCGGCGTCGAAGATCGTGGTCTGCTCGCCACCGGCGGTGAAGTCGCGGGTGAAGCCGCCCTCGACGTCGTCCAGCAGCTGGTTGCGCAACCGGATGTTGGCGAAGGTGCCGCGCACCATGACCTCGTGGTTGCCGCGCCGCGAGCCGTAGGAGTTGAAATCCTTGCGCTCGATGCCGTGGTCCTTGAGGTACTTGCCCGCGGGGCTGTCGCCCTTGATCGAACCGGCCGGGCTGATGTGGTCGGTCGTGACCGAGTCACCCAGCTTGGCCAGGACCCGGGCGCCGGTGACGTCCTGCAGCGGCTCCGGGGTCTTGCCCATGCCCTCGAAGTACGGAGGCTTGCGGACGTATGTCGAGTCGGCGTCCCACTCGAAGATGTCGCCCTCGGGCGTCGGCAGTGACTGCCAGCGCTCGTCACCGGCGAAGACGTCGGCGTAGTCCTTGATGAACATGTCGCGGTCCATCGAGGAGGCGATCGTGGACTCGACGTCGTCCGGGTTCGGCCAGATGTCCTTGAGGAAGACGTCGTTGCCCTGCTCGTCCTGGCCGAGCGGGTCGGTGTCGAAGTTGAAGTTCATCGTGCCGGCCAGCGCGTAGGCGATGACCAGCGGCGGGGACGCGAGGTAGTTCATCTTCACGTCGGGGTTGATGCGGCCCTCGAAGTTGCGGTTGCCCGAGAGCACCGAGACCACGGTCAGGTCGTCCTTCTGCACCGCTTCGGAGATCTCGTCGGCCAGCGGGCCGGAGTTGCCGATGCAGGTGGTGCAGCCGTAGCCGACCAGGTAGAAGCCGAGCTTCTCCAGGTAGGGCCACATGCCGGCCTTGTCGTAGTAGCCGGTGACGACCTGTGAGCCGGGTGCCATCGACGTCTTGACCCACGGCGCGACCGTCAGGCCCTTCTCGACGGCGTTCTTGGCCAGCAACGCAGCGGCCATCATCACCGACGGGTTGGACGTGTTGGTGCAGCTGGTGATAGAGGCGATCACGACGGCGCCGTCCTTCAGGCCGTATGCCGGGCCTTCGGCGGGCTGCACCTGCGTCTCGCGGTAGTCGCCCTGGACGCCGTAGTTCTTGATGTCCAGGTTGAACTGGTCCTTGGCGTCGCTGAGCACGATGCGGTCCTGGGGACGCTTCGGGCCGGCGATCGACGGGACGACGGTGGACAGGTCCAGCTCGAGCTTCTCGGAGAAGCGCGGTTCGACACTCGGGTCGTGCCAGAGGCCCTGCTCCTTGGCGTAGGCCTCGACCAGCGCGACCTGCTCGTCCGGGCGACCGGTCAGGCGCAGGTAGTCCAGCGTGACGTCGTCGACCGGGAAGATCGCACAGGTGGAGCCGAACTCGGGGCTCATGTTGCCGATGGTGGCGCGGTTCGCGAGCGGCACCGAGGCGACACCGTCGCCGTAGAACTCCACGAACTTACCGACCACACCGTGCTCACGCAGCATCTGGGTGATCGTCAGCACGACGTCGGTTGCCGTTGCGCCGGAAGGGATCTCACCGGTGAGCTTGAAGCCGACGACGCGCGGGATGAGCATCGAGACGGGCTGGCCGAGCATGGCTGCCTCGGCCTCGATGCCGCCGACGCCCCAGCCGAGGACGCCGAGGCCGTTGACCATGGTGGTGTGGCTGTCGGTGCCGACGCAGCTGTCCGGGTAGGCCTGAACAGCGCCGTTCTCGCCGCTCTCACGCGTCATGACCCCACGGGCCAGGTGCTCGATGTTGACCTGGTGGACGATGCCGGTGCCCGGCGGGACGACCTTGAAGTCGTCGAACGCCGTCTGGCCCCAGCGCAGGAACTGGTAGCGCTCGCGGTTGCGGCCATACTCGATCTCGACGTTCTTCTCGAAGGCGTCGGGGCGACCGGCGACGTCGATGATGACGGAGTGGTCGATGACCATCTCGGCGGGTGCCAGCGGGTTGATCTTCTTGGCGTCGCCGCCGAGGTCCTTGACGGCCTCACGCATGGTGGCCAGGTCGACCACACACGGCACGCCGGTGAAGTCCTGCATGATCACGCGGGCGGGCGTGAACTGGATCTCGGTGCTGGGGTTCGCGGTCTCGTCCCACTGGCCGAGCGCGTTGATGTGGTCCTTGGTGATGTTCGCGCCGTCCTCGGTGCGCAGCAGGCACTCGAGCAGGACCTTCAGGCTGAACGGCAGGTTCTTGCTGCCCTCGACCTTGTCCAAGCGGTAGATCTCGTAGGACTTCTCGCCTACTGCGAGCGTGTCCTTCGCTCCGAAACTATTCGTGCTCACGCCGACTCCTTCGTCTCTCAGCACTGGTGGACGGCTTTATCTTGACGTCAAGATAAGTTAATCACAGCGCGCCGCCCTGCTTCAGCGAAGGTCTGCCTAACTCCCGCTCGGGCCACGCCACACGCTCTCGATACTGCCACTTCCCACCTCTCACCCCACCGGCTCAGCGCGGCGCGATCCAGCGCGGATCACGTCCGGCGCGCGCGACGGCTCGCTCCGCCCGGGTCGCGTCGGTGGGCGCCTCGGCCTGCTCACCCCACGCCGACGAACCGAAGCGGTCGAAGAACGTGTCGACCCGGTCGAGGCTCGCGTCATCGAGGTCGAGCTCCTGCCCCGTCGCTCGTGCCAGATCCCAGGCGTGCAAGGACAATTCCTCGGCCGCAACAACGGCGTTGTCGGCGGCGTCCATCTCCACTCCACCTGCGGAAACCGTTCCCTGCCAGGCGGATTCGTCCTGCCACGCCGCCGCGAGTTCGTCGAGTGCACGTGGGATCGCGGTGCGCCAGTCGGCCACGAGTGTCTCGGGCGGGTTCGGCGGCTGCTTCGCCGCGTTCGTCGTGAACACACTGGCGAACTGGTGGATGTGAGCCAGCAGGTCCGCAACGGTCCACTCCGAGCAGGGCGTCGGCAACTCCAGCTGGTCGTCGCGCACTGCGCTCACCAGTCGGCTCAACGTCGTCGTCGCCTGTCCGAGGGCGAAGATCTGGCTCATCTCTGCGCTCATGGTTCGAGCATGCCACTGTGCCGGTCGTGCCGGGCCGCTCCTAGCGATCGGCAGGCGCCAGGATCGCCACACACTCGACGTGGTGCGTCATCGGGAACGCATCGAACGCCCGGAGCGAGACGACTTCATAACCCGCGTCCGCGGCATACAACAGGTCACGGGCGAGCGCTGCCGGGTCACATGCGATGTATGCCGCCCGACGCGGCCCTCGTGCCAGGACGTCCCGGATCACCGCACGTCCGGCTCCGGAGCGCGGCGGGTCCAGCACGACCAGGTCGACCCGGTCGAGCCGGGCATCAACGACGCGGCTCCACGCGCCCCGGCCGATGTCGGCACGCCGCAACGACGCATGGTCCAGTCCGCCCAGGTTGGGGCCGCCGTCGCGCACAGCACGGGCGTCACCCTCCAGGCCCAGCACACGGCCGGTCGAGCCGACCGCATCGGCGAGGAACGCCGTGAAGACACCGACCCCGGCATACAGGTCGAGCACCTGCTCCCCCGCCTGCGGTTGCAGACCGTCGAGGGCCGCGCTGACGAACGTCGCCGCCGCGCCAGGGTGCACCTGCCAGAAACCCGTTGAGGCGACACGGAATTCGCGACCTGAGACACCGGCAGGTGTGACACTCTCGACGACCTGCGGGACGGCTGAGTCGTCCAAATCGTCCACCGGCAGGTCGACGGCCACGACCTCCGCGTCCGACGCCACCGCCACGTCGACGCCGGTCGAGCCCGGCTCGGCGGGCTCGTCGAGCAGTCCGGTGGCGGCGATCTCGGGGACCGCGATCAAGCAGTCGTCGACCGGGACCACCTCGTGCGAGCGGTGCTTGCGCAGGCCGAGCCGACGGTCGGGGTCTGCCGCGAACTCCACACGGGTCCGCCAGCGCAGTCCGTCGTCGTCGCCCGGCACCGGCTCGACGGATCCGGACCAGTCGATCCCCGCGAGCCGCTGCAGCTGCTCACGCACGACCCGCGCCTTGAGCTCCCGGCCGAACGCGGCCGAGGTGTGCTGCCAGTCGCAACCGCCGCACCCGCCCGGGCCGGCGAACCGGCACGGCGCCGAGCGCCGCTCGGGCGAGGCCTGCAGCACCCGCACTGCGTCGGCCCGCAGGAAGCGCGAGGTCGTGCCGCCGTCGGTGACACGCGCGACGACCCGCTCCCCGGGCAGTGCATGCCGGACGAAGATCACCCGGCCATCGTGCCGCGCAACGCAATGCCCTCCGTGGGCGACGTCGCCGACCTCCAGCTCGAATTCCTGGCCGACCAGCTGACTGCTCATCGGCCCCTCCGGACCGAGCCGGGCGCCGGCCCGTCATACCGCGTCTCGTGCCCCTGGCTGGAGCGCAACTGCCACGGCACGCTGGCCACCATGACGCCGGGCGTGAAGAGCAGGCGCGACTTCAGCCGCAGCGCGGACTGGTTGTGCAACAGCTGCTCGTACCACCGGCCGACGACATACTCCGGGATGTAGACCATCACGACATCGCGCGGGCTGTCGCGACGAATCGTCTTGACATACTTGATGATCGGCCGGGTGATCTCCCGGTATGGCGACGCGATGATCTTCAACGTCACCGGGATGTCGCGTCGGTCCCACTCGTCCTGCAACGCCCTGGTCTCCTCGGGGTCGACCTCGACGGTGATGGCCTCGAGCACCGACGGCCGGGTCGCCATCGCGTAGGACAGTGCGCGCATCGCCGGCTTGTGCAGCTTGGACACCAGCACCACGGCGTGCACCCGCGACGGGAGCAACTGGTCGTCTGCCGACTCCGACAGCTGCAGCTCCTCGCTGACGTGCGTGTAGTGCCGGCGGATCTGCACCATCAGTGCGAAGAGCACGACCATCGCGGCCACCGCATAACCCGCACCGTGGGTGAATTTCGTCAGCAGCACGACGACCAGGACGGTGCCGGACATCACCGCGCCGATCGCATTGATCACCCGCGCCCGCTTCATCCGGGAAGGCGAGGTCGGCGGATCCGAGGCGCGCAGGTTGCGGTTCCAGTGCCGGATCATGCCGATCTGACTGGTCGTGAAGGACACGAACACGCCGACGATGTAGAGCTGGATGAGGCGGGTCGGCTCCGCGTCATACACGACGATCAGCAGCATGGCGACGCCGGCGAGGATCAGGATGCCGTTGGAGTAGGCCAACCGGTCACCACGGGTGTGCAGCTGCCGCGGCAGCCACCCGTCCCTGGCCAGGATGGAGGCGAGCACGGGGAAACCGTTGAACGCCGTGTTGGCCGCCAGCACCAGGATCACACCGGTGACGATCGCCAGGAAGAGCACACCGGGCGGGAAGCCCTGGAAGACCGCGTGGGACAGCTGCCCCAGCACGGTGTCCTCGTCGTAGCCGGTGACCGGCTTGCCGTGGAAGAGCAGGTTGCCCGGGTGGTCCGGGTCCTGGATGTGTATGCCGGTCCAGTTCGCCAGCGTCACGATCGACACCAGCATCACCACCGAGATCGAGCCCATCAGCAGCAGCGTCGATGCGGCGTTCTTACTCTTGGGCTTCTTGAACGCGGGCACGCCGTTGGAGATCGCCTCGACACCGGTCAGTGCCGCACAACCGCTGGAGAACGCTCGCAGCAGCAGGAAGACCACGGCGACCTGCGACAGCGTGTCCATGTGCGGCTGCGGCGCGAGGGTGAATTTCGCGCTCTCCGCGGCAGGCAGGTCACCGAGCAGCTTGCGGGTGACGCCGACGATCGCGAGCCCGATCACGCCGAGCATGAACAAATAGACGGGTATGGCGAAGAAGCTGCCGGACTCGCGCACACCGCGCAGGTTCATCGCGGTCAACGCGACGATCAGCAGCACGGCCACGATGACCTCGTGACCGTGCAGGAAGGGCAGCGCCGAGGCGGCGTTCTGCACACCCGACGCGATCGACACGGCGACGGTCAGCGTGTAGTCGACCAGCAGCGCGGCCGCGACGGTCAGCCCGGCCTTGGGTCCGAGGTTGGTGGTCGCGACCTCGTAGTCGCCGCCGCCGGACGGATAGGCGTGGACGTTCTGCCGGTATGACGCCACGACCACGGCCATCACGCACACGACCCCGAGGGTGATGTGCCACGAGTGGGTGAAGGCGAAGGAGCCGCCGGCCAGGCCGAGCGTCAGCAGGATCTCGTCGGGCGCGTAGGCCACCGAGGACAGCGCGTCACTGGCGAAGATGGGCAACGCCAGCTTCTTGGGAAGAAGCGTTTCACCCAATTTGTCGCTGCGCATCGCGCGGCCGACGACGAGGCGCTTCAGCGCGCGACTTGTGCCAGACACAACCGGCAAGTGTAGGACTGTTCACCGCTCCCGCCGACCGCTCCGAAATACGACTTGAGCGATCTTCGTCACAGGGTCGTGACACGTATCCGCGCGCACGCTCTCGCATCGGACCCGCACCCCGCCGTGGTCACTGCCGCGTGCGCCGCCCGTGCTGCAAGTGCGACGGGCGCACTCCGGTAGCGTCTGCTTCGTGTACTTCGTGATCATGGGTTGTGGTCGTGTGGGCTCCATGCTTGCCGTGAGTCTGGAGAAGCACGGACACCGCGTGGCGGTCATCGACCGCGACGAGTCAGCGTTCCGTCGCCTCGGCCCGGGCTTCGACGGTCTGCGCATCCCCGGCATCGGTTTCGACCGGGAGACGCTGCTGCGTGCCGGCATCAAGGAAGCCGATGCGTTCGCCGCGGTCAGCAGCGGTGACAACTCCAACATCCTGGCTGCGCGGGTCGCCCGCGAGACCTTCGGTGTCAAGCAGGTCGTGGCCCGCATCTACGACCCGGGACGCGCCGAGGTCTACGAGCGTCTCGGCATACCGACCGTTGCGACCGTGCGCTGGACCAGCGACCAGATGGTGCGCAAGATCCTGCCGATGGGCGCGCTGCCCGAGCACACCGACGCCAGCGGCAAGATCATGATCGCCGAGATCCCGCCGCACCCGTCGTGGATCGGCACTCCGCTGCAGCGCATCGAGGACGCGACCGGCTCGCGGGTCACCTACCTCACCCGACTCGGCGACGGGATGATCCCGGAAGCCGACGCGGTCTTCCAGGAGGGCGACCTGCTGCACCTGAGCCTGCCGACGTCGCGCGTGCAGGAGATCGAGGACGTCCTCAAGTCCGTCAAGCCAGTCGACTGAGCCACGAAACAGCTGCAATTCCAAGGAGATTCGTCAGATGCGCGTTGTTGTCGTCGGAGCCGGGAGCGTGGGACGTTCCATCGCCAGTGAGTTGATCCTGCGCGGTCACCAAGTCTTGATCATCGACAAGTATGCCGACGAGAACCGCTCCGGCCTGGTGCCCGACGCGTCGTGGCTGCTCGCCGACGCGTGCGAGATCTCGACCTTGAGCGAAGCCGGCCTGGAGACTTGCGAGGTCGTCGTCTGCGCCACCGGTGACGACAAGGTCAACCTGGTCGTCTCACTGCTCGCCAAGACGGAGTTCGGGATCAACCGCACCGTCGCCCGGGTCAACAACCCCCGAAACGAGTGGATGTTCGACGAGGCCTGGGGCGTGGACGTGGCTGTGTCGACGCCACGGCTGATGACCGCCCTAGTCGAGGAGGCTGTCAGTGTCGGTGACCTGGTGCGGCTCTTTCAGTTCCAGCAGGGCAAGGCAACGATGGTCGAGATCACCGTCCCGATCGACAGCCCCAATGTCGGGGTCGCCGTCGGGCAACTGCAGCTGCCGCCGGAGTGCGTGCTCGTCGGCATCATCAGGGACGAGAAGCCGATCGCGCCCGGTCAGTACGACGCGATCGAGGCGCTCGACGAGCTGCTGCTGCTCGCGACGCCGGAGGCGGAGCAGTCGCTGGGTGCCGTGCTGACCGGTCGTCCCGCGGAGCAGATCCGTACCCACTCCCCCGCAGGCGACGACTAACTCGCCCACCCAGCCACTCCCGCGCGAGGAGGCGCGCAGGAAAACTCAGTGCACGCCCGTTTTGATCTCGTAGGACGGATTGAAGATCGTCGGGACGCCCTTGATGTAGGTAACGCGGCCGGTGACCTTGAGGTAGGTGCCCGGCTCGATGCCGGTGATCTTGCGGCGGCCGAGCCAGACGAGATTCATGGTCCGGCTGCCGTCGTCGAGGTCGGCAACCATCGCCGGCACGGCGTCGGCGCGGGGACGCAGGCTCACGCTGCGGACGGTGCCGCAGCAGCACGAGATCGAACGATCCGCTGCGTCGCAGATGGGCGTCGCACCGAGCTTGCGGGTCGTCGCCTGCAGGTCGTCGCTCTCCAGCATCTCGTCCGACTTGGTCAGTCGGTCGGTGACCTTGCCCAGTGATGTCTTCCAGCTCATCTCGGTCAACGAACCTCAGTGATCTCAGGGCCGCGCTCGAACGGCTTGAAGTCGTCGGCGGTGTCCGACTTGTCCCCCGTCTGGTCCGGCTTGGCGTTGGGGTCGATCTCCGCCGCGGCGGCTTCGGCGTCGACCTGAGACTGCACGTCCTGCGGGATCTGCAGCGGCAGCATCTCGCGCGGCGCCCGAGGCTCGCTGCCGCGGGTGACCACCGTGCCGCGCAGGAACTGCACCAGCTGGTCCCCCACGGCCTCGTCGATCGCCGCGTTGCCGGACAGCACCGCACGCAGGAACCACCGGGGTCCGTCGACACCGACGAAGCGCACCGGTGCGTATGTCGTGCGGCCGTCGGCGCCCTGCGTGGGCATCCGTGTGTGCAACTCGATGCCGAGCGGACCGAGCTTCTCCTCGGCGGTGCCACCCCCGCCGAGCAGGTTGTCGGCGATCTCGTCGCGTATGTCGTCCCAGACGCCCTTGCTCTTGGGAGCGGCGAACGCCTGCAACTGACATGCGGCGCCCTCGACCACCGCGGTCAGGCCGGTGATCTCCTGACCGGCGTCGTCGACGTCCAGCCGCAACTCCATCCCTGCCACGGGGGTGATCGCCACGGCACCGAAGTCGAGGTGCTCGTCCAGGTTGTCGACCTCGGACCGGTCGAACGGTCCGTCGGAGCGGTCGAGGTCGTAGGGGCGGGGCAACCGGGCGGTCTCGGCGTCGGCATCAGCGTCAGCCGAGTCGTCCGTGTCCTGCGAGCCCGCGGCCTCGGCAGCGTCGTCCACAGCGGGGTCACCGGTCTCGTCCGTCTGGTCGACCTCGGTGTCCTGCTCGGCCTCGGTGGTGCCGTCGGCCGGGTCGGCCCCTGCGTCGGCGTCCTTGGCCTTACGCCGGAAGATTCCCACTGCGCTCGTGCCCCTTTTGCTGGTTGTCGGTTTCGTCGTTCAACGGTGGTGACCGGGGGTTGCCCCGGTTTCAGTGTCGCAGCCTGAGATCAGGCCGCGCACTCGGTGCAGACCGGCAGTCCGCCGACCTCCTTGGCCAGCTGGCTGCGGTGGTGGACCAGGAAGCATCGTGAGCAGGTGAACTCGTCGTTCTGCCGCGGCACGACCTGCACCGAGAGCTCCTCGCCGGACAGGTCGGCACCGGGCAGCTCGAATCCTTCGGCCTGCTCGGTCTCGTCGACGTCGACGTTTGCGGTGCTCTTGTCGTTGCGCCGTGCCTTCAGCTCCTCGATCGAGTCGTTCTCGATGTCATCGTCGGTCTTTCGTGGAGCGTCATAATCTGTTGCCATTGCGTGCCTTTCCCGTCTCCTCGTCGCCCTGTGTGCACTCACGGGCGGCAAATACAGCGTCCCTCGCGCGCAATAACGCTGAAGACCCCCGATTTGTGCCCGGACCGCCGGGATTTTGCCTCATCTGTTGACGGCCGGAACACGCGGGGTCCCCTGTTTGTTCCGCGACCTGCTCAGCGGTCGACCAGGGGCGCGAGCTGAGCGACGTGCGCGGGCCCTCCGGCGACCACCAGGTCGGCACACGGAGCTCCGCCCGCCGGGCCCTGCACGACGCCGCCGGCTTCGGTCACGACGAGCCAGCCGGCGGCCAGATCCCACGGGTTGAGGCCGGCCTCGTAGAAGCCGTCGAGCCTGCCCGCGGCGACCGAGCAGAGGTCTATCGCGGCGCTGCCGGCGCGTCGGATGTCACGCACGTGGCCCAGCAGCTCAGCGGCGATCCCGGCCTGCCACTTGCGCTTGTCGACGTCGTAGCCGAAGCCGGTCGCGACCAGGCTCAGCGCGAGGTCGTCCTGTGCGGTCACCGCGAGCGCGATGCTGCGGCCGGCATGCTCCAGGAACGCCCCCCTGCCGAGGCCGGCGTGGAAGAGCTCGTCGGTCTTCGGGTTGCACACCGCTCCCGCGACCGTGCGCCAGGCACCCGGCGTGTGGACGTCACCGACACACGCTGCGACCGACACGGCGTACGCCGGCAGTTGGTAGAGGTAGTTGACGGTCCCGTCGATGGGGTCGACGACCCACGTGATGCCGGTCTCGGACTCCCTGGAGGCGCCCTCCTCGCCGAGCAGACCGTCGCCGGGGCGCGCTGTGGCCAGTCGGTTGCGCAGCAGCTCCTCGCTGCGCTTGTCCATCTCGGTCACGATGTCGGTCGCGGTGCTCTTGGTCGCGGCGACGCCGAGATGGTCGGGCCGCTCGTCGACGATGAGGTCCCCGGACGCTCGTGCCACGGTGCAGGCGATCTGCTCCAACTCGGCGACCTGGTCCGCGGACAGTTGCGGTGCATCGTCCGGCAGCTGGTCGGTCATCTCGTCGGCCACGGGTGCTCAGTCCCTTCCACAAGCTGCTGGTTTGGCGATCCGCAGGTTGGGGCAACATCCGGGTGCGCAGGTCGAGGGCATCGCCTCGCCCGGCCAGGCGAGCGCGTCGACCCGCTCGCCGCGTGCTTCGGCGGCGCGCTCCTCGACCAGGTCCACCAGACCCATCACGAACTCCGCGTCGGTGCCGACCGTCGGCACCCGCTTCATCTGCAGCCCGACCTCGGCTGCGGTCTCGGCAGCCTCGGTGTCCAGGTCGTGCACGACCTCCATGTGGTCGGACACGAAGCCGATCGGCGCGACGACGACATCGGTGACGCCGCTGTCGGCGAGCTGCCGCAGGTGGTCGTTGATGTCCGGCTCCAGCCACGGCTGCTCCGGGCGGCCGGACCGGGAGCAGTAGACCAGCGCACCGGACAGGTTGCGGTCCAGGGTGATGCCGGCCTCGTCGAGGATGACGTGCGCGATCTCGTCGTGCTGGTGCTCGTAGAGGTTGCCCTCGCCGTCGCCCGGACCGGACGTGTCGTCCATCGCGGTCGGGATGGAGTGGGTCACGAACACCACGCGGAGCTTGTCGTCGTCCTCCTGGCCGATCTCCCGGACCGCGTCGGTCACCAGCCGGGCGTTGACCCGCGCGAAGCTCGGGTGGGTGGCGTACTGCCGGATCTTGTCGACCTGCAGCGTGCGGCCATCGTCGGTGAGCTGCTCGAGCGCCTCCGCGATGTCCTCTCGGTATTGCCGGCAGGAGCTGTATGACGAGTAGGCGCTCGTGGTCACCACGAGCACCCGCTGGGCGCCGGACTCCTGCGCACCGCGCAGCACGTCGGCGAGGAACGGCTCACTGTTGCGATTGCCCAACAGCACCGGGGTCGAGAAGCCGCGGCGGCGTAGCTCGGCACGGATCGCATCACGCAGCGCGCGCGTCTGGTCGTTGATCGGGCTGCGGCCGCCACGGGCGTAGTAGTGCTCGGCCACCTCGGCGAGCCGCTCGTCGGGTATGCCGCGACCTCCGGTCACCCGTCGCAGGAACGGCATCACCTCGTCCTCGGCCTCGGGACCGCCGAAGGAGAGGACGAGGACGGCGTCATACGGCTCGAGGGCGGTCGGCTGGCCCTCGGGCGACGGTTCGGGCGAAGGTGCGGGTGGCTCTGCAGTCGGCGAGGACATCGGCTGTCTCCTGGCGAGTGAGCAGGTGTGTGGGGACGTTCGGCACCGTCAGCGTACGACGCGCAGACACCGGCGATCGGACCGGCTGCTGCGTCCTCGGATGGCGCGGCGACCGGCGTGCCCTGCCGTCTGCGCGCGTGCCCGCGTGGCATGGTTGACTGCGGCATTGCTGCGCACGCTGCTGCGCCATGGCAATGCCGGACGGATCCGAGCTGGACTCGGCGCACCACGGGCTACCTGGGAGAGACGCACATGCGGGAGTTGCGACTGATCGGCGTCCACGACGACGGCGAGCACCTGCTTCTTGCCGACGACCGAGCTGACGACGGGCAGCCGCAGTTCACCGTCCCGATCGACATCGCACTGCGCACCGCCCTCAAACGCGCTGCCGCGGGCCCGTCGGCGGCGGTCGACTCCGTGCCGGTGCCGGAGGAGTTGCGCCCCCGCGACGTGCAGGCGTTGTTGCGTGCCGGGGCCTCGGTCGCCGACGTCGCCGAGCGCGCCGGATGGACGACCGAGAAGGTCGAGCGCTACGAGGGCCCGATCCGCGCCGAACGCGAGCACATCGCCGGTCTTGCCCGGGCGATCGTCGTCAGCGGCAGTGCGGGTGGCGGCGCGAGCAGAGGCAGCGGTGGCGTCCGCGATGACGCTGACACCACTTTCGGCGACCGCGTCGAGCGTCGGCTCGACGGGCGGGGCGTCGACCCCGACGACATCGTGTGGGACTCCTGGCGGGGTCGCGACGGCGGCTGGACGGTGCTGTGCTCCTTCCCCGCCGGTGGTCGGCAGCGCCGCGCTACCTGGAGCTTCGACCCGCGCAGCCGCACCCTCGACCCGACCGATGACGAGGCGCGCTGGTTGGGTGAGGACGAAGGCTCGGCCGGTCCGTTGTCGGCCGCGTCCGCACGTGAGACATCCGTTTACGACGTCGAGGCCGAGGGTGGCCTCAACGCCCCCAAGGGCACCCCGGTTCGCCGCGTGCGAGGCGGCCGCACCTCCGCGACGTCGGTGCCCCAGCAGCCCGAGCCGTCCGGTGCCGGCGCGCAGCGACCGGCGGGCAAGAAGAAGCCGGCCGCGAAGCAGGCAGAGCCCGCCGAACGACCGGTCGACCTGGTCGCGGCGATGCGCGAACGATCCAAGAACCGCCGCCGCAAGGGCAAGTCGTCGGCACATCCGGCGCAGCAGGGCGACGACTTCCCGGAGCACGACTTCCCCGAGGATGCCGCGCCGCGCGAGAAGCTCGACACCACCGGCGCGCCGCCACCGGTCGGCTCACACCCTCGCGAGGAGGACGCCGAGGCACCGGAGTCCAACGGGTCCGGCGAGTCTGCGGAGCCCACCAAGACTGCCAAGGCCACAGAGACCACTGAGTCCACCGAAACTACTGACTCCGCGGAGTCGACCGAATCCGCCGAGTCCGCAGAGAACGAGCGACTGGGCCACGACCCGGTCACCGGCACGGCCGATCTGTTCGCCGATCTCGAGGAAGATGCCGAGACTCGCGCCGAGTCCGACCCCGAGTCCGACACGGCACCCGACGCCGAAACCGACGCGGCACGCGATGATGAGCCCTCCACGTCAGCGAAGCCGACAGCGCCATCGGATCCGAAACCGAAGCCCAAGGACGACCCGCAGGACTCGCACACCGTGGTCCCGGATCGCCCGAGTTCGACACGCAAGGGCCGCCCGAGCGTGCCGAGCTGGGACGACATCATGTTCGGTCGGCGTCCCGGCCGCGACTGATCAGCGCCAGCCGCCCGGCTTACGTCGCGGCCTGTCGTCGTCGAGGTGATCGCCCGCCCTGCGCGGCGGCACCTGACCCCGGCGGATGCTGATCGTCTCCGCCTCGTCGGTATGCCGCGGCGGCACAGGCGTACGCCGGACCGGCTGCGGCTGTTGTGTCTGTTGCGACGGTCGTGCCGGCGAGGCAGGCGCACGCCGGACCGGTTGCGCCTGTTCCGACTGTTGCGACGGTGGTGCCGGTGGCACCGCCGCCTTGGCCCGCTTGGGCACCGGCAACGAATGCCCGCTGTTCCAGATCAGCACTGCGCTCGCCCAGGCGACCAGCACCACCGCAGCGATGATCATGCCCAAGGTTGCGTTGGTCGGGATCGCGACCGCGACGATGCCGCCAATCACCCAGGACAGCTGCAGCAGGGTCTCGGAGCGCCCGAAAACGCTGGTGCGCATGTGCTCCGGGACGGTGTCCTGGATCTGCGAGTCGAGTGCGAGCTTGCCCAACTGCTGCCCGAGTCCGGCGACGAAGCCGACCGCGGTCGCGGTCCACACGGTGAAGTGCGCAGCCGCGATCACGACCATGACGGCGTCCGCGACGAGCGTCGCCAGCACGATCATCTTGGGCGAGGCGATCTTCAGCGCGGCACCTGCCACGGTGCCCACCGAGTTGCCGGCACCGGCCGCACCGAGCACGAGCGCGAGCAGCAGCGTCTCCTTGCCGGCCCAGCCCGGGAACGGGTGGCTGCGCACCAGGAACGCCAGGAAGATCGTCAGGAAGCCGGACAGCCAGCGCAGACCGGTGTTGGCGCGCAGCGCCGTGACGACGGCCGGTCCGATCCCGCGACCGGTCGCCTTCCCTGTGGTGAGTCCGGACGGCGCCGGCTTCTCACCGACGCTCGAGTCGACTCGTGGCGGCAGCAGGATGGCCAGCACCGTGCCGACCGCGAAGAGGAACGCGGCCACCCGCAGTGCCCACTCCCCGCCGCCGAACTTCGCCGCGCCGCCGGCGAGCGCGCCCGCCATACCGGCGCCCACCACGCCGGCCAGGGACAACCGGCCGTTGGCCTTGACCAGTGTCAGCTGATCGGGCAGCAAGCGCGGTGCGGCGGCGGAGCGGGTGACCAGATATGCCTTGGACGCGATGAGCACACCCATCGCGAGCGGGAAGAGCCAGAACGAATCGTCCGCGATGGCGCCCGCCAGCACCCAGCACAGGAAGGCTCGGATGGCGAGGGTGAAACCGATCGCCCAACGGCGACCGTGGCTGAAGCGGTCCAGCAACGGTCCGATCAGCGGCGCCAGCACCGCGAACGGCAGCATCGTGAAGCACAGGAAGAACAGCACCTGGCTCTTGGCCTGCGCCGAGGACACCGAGAAGAACACCGTGCCGGCCAGGCCGATCGTCAATGCGGCGTCACCGGCGGAGCTGAACGCATGGACCTGGATCAGCCGCGCCAGGCCGCTCTCCCCCGCACCCTGGGCCTCGCTGGCCTTGCGGGCGGCATACACCGTCTTCTTGCTGGCGGTGGCGGTCAGGCGCGCCATCGCGCCGGCGCCGCGGACCACCCCGCGGCCGGCGGCGAGCGCCGTGTCGCGACCTCCGTGCTGGTCGGTCTGCTGGGTGGAGTCGTCGGGCGGCTGCCGATGCTGATCGCCGTTGGAGGTGGGCTCGGGTTGCTGCGCGCGCGGCGGTCGTTGCTCGCCTGCGGGCGGGTATGCCGCGCGCGGCGCCCGTCGCTGGGCGGGCGGCATCGGCCGGGTGCGCGGTGTCGTGCCCGGTGTTTTGCCCGGTGTTTGCCGTTGCACCGGCTCGGTGAAGGCCCGCTCACGTTCGTCGCGGCGACGTTGCCTCCCAGAACGTCCGTCGCCTCTCATGTGTCCATCATGCCAAGTTCGCCCGGTGATCTGCGGCAGCGGCATCGGTCTCGCGGGGATGCAGGCCGGGCAGCGGGCACAGGTCCAGGTCGAAGGGCAGGGCTTCCGCCGAGGCCGACTGCGCACGGGCGGCGTGCGACGTCATTCGGCGCATGTAGTGCCGGCGGCAGAGCACTTCGTATTCCACGACGGCCGGGCTGCCGGCGCCGGTGTCGCCAACGACCACCTGCTCACCCTCGACGACCATGTCGCCGTCCACGACACGAGAGTTGTGGGTGGCGCGCTTGCCGCACCAGCACAGGGCTTCGACCTGCGGGACCTGCGTGCGGTCGGCCAGCTCGATCAGTCGCCTCGACCCCGGGAAGAGCTGGGCGCGGAAGTCTGCCGTGATGCCGAAGGTGAAGACGTCGATGCCCATCTCATCGACCAACCGTGCGAGTTGCTCGACCTGCAGCGGCGTGTAGAACTGGGCCTCGTCACAGATCAGGTAGTCGATGACCCGTCCGCCGGTCGCCTGCTCCACGACGACCTCCCAGAAGTCGAGGTTGTCGTCCACCTCGATCGCCTCGTGCGACAGGCCCAGCCGTGAGGACAGCACCGCCGAACCGGCTCGGTCGAGCTTGGTGAAGACCAGCCCCCTGCGGCCGCGTGCCCGGTGGTTGTGATCCATCTGCAACGCGAGTGTGGACTTGCCGCAGTCCATGGTGCCGGAGAAGAAGACGAGTTCAGCCACGGTCGAACACCTTATGGGTCACCGGGTTTCAGCGAGCAGGCAGATGGATGAAGGGCACCTGCTGCTCGGCATCGGTGAGCGAGCCGTGCTGGCCGATCAGCGCGATGATCCGGGGATTCATCACCCGGCTGTCGACGAAGCCGATCGGTGCATGCACCGCGACGATGACGTCGCCGAAGCGGGGCAGCACCTCGGGATCGACCGGGCCGAACAGCCCCCTGTCGGCAGCTTCCTCCCGGGTCATCACCCACCCGTCGTCGCCGACACGGTCCGTCCAGACAGCTGCGACATCGGCTGCCGCACCCGGCGTGCAGTAGAGCTGGGGCCCGCGCAGCTCGCCGCCGACCAGCTCGACACCGGCCCGCAGCTCGGGGTCGAGTGCGACGTCGGTCTTGGCGCTGTCGGGCACATCGACCATGCCGTGGTCGGCGGTCACCGTCAGCGACGTGTCGTCCGGCAGCATCGCCCGCAGCCGGCGCAGCTCACCGTCGAGCTGCTCCACGGCCTCACCCCACTGCCAGGACTCGCAACCGTGCTGGTGTCCGGTGCGGTCCACCTCGCCCCAGTAGAGGTAGACCAGCGCTCGCGGCGTCGCCCGCACCGCACGCACCGCTGCGTCCACGCACGCTCCCAGGTCGCGTGCACCCGCGAACCGGGCGCCGCGCAGCGCGGCCGTCGTGAGTCCGGACCCGTCGAACTTCGTCGGGCCCACCATGGTGACCGGTATGTCGCCGGCACCGGCCTGCTCGAAGACCGTCGGATGTGGTTGCCACTGCTGCGGATCGGGTCCGTCGATCCAGTCCAGCTCGTTGAACAGCCGGTCGCTGCCCGGCACCCGCACCTGGTAGCCGGCCAGTCCGTGTGCGCCGGGCGGCAGTCCGGTGCCGAACGTGCCCATGCTGGTGGCCGTCGTCGACGGGAACCCTGCGGTCAGCACCGCGGGTATGGCGGGGTCCTGCTTCGCTGTCGCCGCTCTCAGGAACGGTGCATGACCCGAGCGGCGACGGAGCAGGTCGGCGCCGAGGCCGTCCGCGAGGACCACCACCGCGCGCTTGGCGGCGGGCAACGGTGTCGTCGAAGCCGCGGCCGGCAGCTGCGGACCGTCGAGGGACGCCACTACTCGTGGCAGCACGCCGGCCAGGCCCCGCCCGTCGTATGACGGCGGCGTCGCGTCCCTCACCGGCCGATGGCGGCGGACAACGCCGTCGAGAACACTTGTGCCTGCTGCAGATTGGCGTCGCCGTCGGCGTCGGCGCTGACCCGCACGGTGACGTCGTCACCGGTGATGGTGCCTTCGTAGCCGTGGTCGGCGTCGCAGGTCGGGTCGGCACAGTTGGCGGGCAGCAGGTCGACCCGGGAGACCGCGCCCCAGGAGATCGTCAGCGTCACCTCACGCCCGAAAGTCCCCTCGACATACCGCTCAGGATCGGGCACGACCCGACCGAGCATGACGCCGCGGACGCAGGACAACGGGACGGTCTCGCTGGTGGCTGTCGCCACCATGCCCAGGTGCTGCACCGGAGAGTCGGGGGTCGGTGAATGGTCGTCGGCGTGCGCGAGGATCAGCCGGGTGCCGGTCAGCGCGAACACCGTCACGTGGCGACGGACCGTCTCGTTGTCGATGGTGGTCTCCGCGTGCACCAGGTGCGATGCGATGCTCTCGGTGCCGACCGCGGCGGCGACGACGTCGGCCACCAGCAGCGGGAAGTAACCCGCCTGCTCGATGTCGGCGAGGAGCCCGGTCGGCAGCGCCGACGCGGTGATCTGCTTGCTGGACGAAGACATGCCGGTCATTGTCGCAGGTTCACGCTCGGCAGGGACCGCCGTCCGGAGTCGGTGCGCACGGCCGGTGGCGCGACGGTCGCCGAGGCGCCGAGCACCTCGAGTCCCCCGCCGTGCGTGTTGACCGGGTTGAGCTCCAGCGCCGCGATGTCCGGCAGGTGCTCGGCGAGCACCGAGACGCGCGCCACGACATCCTCCAGGGCCGCCTGATCGATCGCAAGCCCGCCGCCCCGCCCGTGCAGCACCGGCGCGGCCCGCACCGAGTTGATCAGGTCACGCACGTCGACCTCGGTCAGCGGCGGGATCCGGTAGGCGATGTCTCCCATGACCTCGGTCGGCGCTCCCGCGAGGCTGAAACGCACCACCGGCCCGAAGAGCGGGTCCTCACCGGTCGCGACGATGCACGGGATGCCGGGGGTCGCCATACGTTGCACGACCAGGCGGTTGGCGTGCAGCGGCCGCAGGCGCTCGTCCAGCGTGGTGAAGGCCTCCCGGACGGCGTCGGCGTGCGACAGGTCCGCACGCACCGCGCTGACCGGCTGGGTGCGCACCAGCGGCGACACGGACTTCACGACCACCGGATAGCCGAGCTCCTCGGCCACCCGGATCGCCTCGTCGGCGGACTGCACAGGGGTGGCCGGCCACACCTCGACGCCGTATGCCGCCAGGAGCTCCCGGACCTCCGCCGCGGTCAGCGGCCGGCCGTCCGGCGATGCCTCCAGGATCCGGTCGAGCAGCCGCTCGGCCGCCAGCCGGTCGATGCCCTCCGGCAGCACCGGCGCGCCACGATCGGTGGCGCGCCACTCGCCATACCGGGTGGCCGCCGCGAGTGCATGAACGCCGTCCTCGGGGACGGTGTAGGACGGCACGAACCGCTCCACCTGGGTCTCCGGATCCGGCGCGGCCAGCGCGTCGTTGACACCGGTGACACCCAAAAAGGTTGTCAGACAGGGCTTTTGGTGTCGGGCTGAAACCTTGGCCAGGGCGGCTGCGAGGCCGAGGCCCTGCATGATGATGGGTTGCATCAGTGCCGTGACGACGCTGTCGACGTCGGGGTCGACGAAGGCCGCCTCGAGCGCCTCCTCGAGCTGCTCGGGACTGCAGTCGGCCGGGAGGTTGACCGGGCCGTGGACGATCTGCAGACCCCAGCTGACCGCGTTGTCGGCAGCCAGTGCACCGAGTGCGTCGGAGTTGCCGACGATCGCCACCCGTGGGCCGCGCGGGATCGGCTGGTTGACGACCAGCTGTGCGACGTCGAACATCTGGTGCAGGTTCTCCACGCGTATGACGCCCGCCTGGCGCAGCATCGACCGGAAGGCGTCCGGTGAGATCTGGGTGGCCCGGACCCGGTGGCCGGGTGGCACGCCGTAGGCGGACACACCGGACTTGACCACGATGACCGGCTTCTGTAGCGACAGCCGCCGCGCGATGCGGGAGAACTTGCGCGGGTTGCCCATCGACTCCAGATAGAGCCCGACCGCTTCGGTGCGGTCGTCGTCCATCCACGCCTGCATGACGTCGTTGCCCGAGACGTCGACGCGGTTGCCGGTCGAGACGAAGTCGGTCAGCCCGAGGCCGCGGCGGTCGGCGAAGTCCAGCACCGCGATGCCCAGTGCGCCGCTCTGTGCGAAGAGTCCGAACCTCCCCCGGCTGGGCATCTCCGGCGCCAGCGTGGCGTTCATCCGCACGTCCTCGCGGGTGTTGATCAGCCCGAAGGAGTTGGGGCCGGCGACGCGCATGCCGTGCCGGCGGGCGGTGCGCAGCAACTCGGCCTGCAGCGCCTCGCCCTCCGGTCCCGATTCGGCGAAACCGGCGGAGACCACGACCAGCGCCTTCACACCGTGCGCAGCGCATTCTTCGACGACCTGCAGCACCTCACCGGCCGGCACCGCGATGACCACGAGTTCGACGGGCCCCGGCAGCTCCTTGACGCTGGGATGCACTGTCACGTCACGGATCTCGTGGTGGGTGTTGCGGTTGACGGCATACAGCTGGCCGGTGAATCCGCCGGCCTGCAGATGCTCGAAGACCCCGCGACCCAGCCCGGTGGGTCGGGAGCCCACGCCGACGACGGCGATCGACGACGGCGCCAGCAGCGAGCGCATGCTGCGTGCCTCGGCCCGCTGCTCGCGCGCCGCGAAGACCGCTTGTGACTGCTCGGTCGGCTCGATCCGGAAGGACAGCGCGATGACACCGTCGTCGAAGCGGCGGCTCACCTCGAATCCGGCGTCGGTGAAGACGCCCATCATCTTGTGGTTCTGCGGCAGCACGTCGGCTGTGAACTCCTGGACACCGGCCTCGGCGCCGATCGCGGCGAGGTGCTCCAGCAGCACCGACCCGACGCCGCGCCCCTGGAAGTCGTCGGCAATGTTGAACGCGACCTCGGCGCGCGGCCCGTCGGGTCCGGTGAGGCGGTCGTAGCGGGCGACACCGACCATCCGGCCGGCCGCCTCCACGATGAGCGCGACACGCTCGACGTAGTCGACGTTGGCGAACCGGGTGGCCTCACGGTCGGACAGGTGCTTCAGCGGTGCGAAGAAGCGCAGATAGATCGACTCCGGCGACTGGCGCTCGTGGAAGTCCTGGAGCAGAGCCACGTCATTCGGCCGGATCGGGCGGACCTGTGCGACCGACCCGTCGCGCAACACCACGTCGGCCTCCCACTCGTGTGGGTAACCGGGCGGCAGCTCGTCCGCGGGCGTGTCGTCGGTCGAGTTCATGCTCCGAGCATGCCAGGTGGCCTAATGTCGCGGGTCGACGACGGTCCACGGGCCGTCGAAGCTCGTGGTCATCCAGAACCCGTGCGTGGTGCGCGGCACGGCGAAGAAGTAGGGGCCGCCTGCACTGGCAACCCAGTCGAAGCCGGTGGCGGGCAGCTCCGAGCCCTTGGGCGCCTTGACCGCGGCGAAACCCTGGCCGCCGTTGTCGGACACCATCAGGCTGTCGTCACCGTTGGGCGCCGGCACCCCGCCCGTCTCCCGCGGCCCACCGGCCGATGCGACCAGGTGGTTGGAGTCGGCGGCTGCGAGCCACACCTGCCCCAGCCGCGGCAGGATCAGCGTCCCGCGCGCCACCTTCTGCCAGGAGCGACCTGCGTCGGAGCTGCGCACGATCGTGTATGCCGTGTGGTCGGCACCGGACCGCTGCGGGTCGCAGAGGCCGAAGAGGTCGAGCTCCGTGCTGACATTCGTGACGGGAGTGACCGCCTGCAGGTTGCTGCCGGCGCACACCGAGGGTGCCTTCAGCGAGGTCAGCTTGTCGTCGTCCAGCCGCATCGGCGCGATCGACTTGTCGGAGTCGGACGCTGTCAGCTGCACGATGACGTTGCCGCTCTGCACCGAGATGTTGCCCGTCCTGATCGAGCTGCTCGGCGTGACCTGGGCGGTCGTTCCACTGACACCGGACGCCGAAACGTCGAACCTGCTGACGTAGACCGGTCCGTTGCAGATCCCCTGCGCGCAGTTGTTGGCGCTGAGCAGGACGGCCTGCTTCTGGTTGATCTCGACGTCCAGCACCGTGTCACCGGGGTGGCTCATCTTGGTGAAGGTGCCGCCGCTGTCGCGGGTGATCCACAGGTCGCCGCCGAAGACGTAGCCGACGCTGGGCGTCGCGAAGCGGACCTGCGTGACGGCACGCTGCGGTTGGATGTTCGCCACGTCGGTGGTACCGGTCGCGGCCGACACGTCGGTGCCGGTGAACTTGTGCACGGCATTCCAGGACTTGCCGTTGGTGTTGGACCGCAGCAGCACCGGGCACTTGTCGCCGCCACAGTCCTGCTGGCCGAGCGCGTAGATCGTGCTCTGTCCGGCATAACTGACCGACCAGGTGCGGAAACTGTCCGGGACCTTCGTCGGTTGCTGCTGAGGGGACACCGACGACGGGCTCGCCGTCGGTCCCCCGGTGCGCGCCTCGTCGGTCGCACCGGCGATGACCTCGCCGCGTTGCACGCCGTTGTCGATGCCGTTCTGCTGCCACAGGAACACCGCGAAGACCGCGATCACCGCAACTGCGGCGCTGGACAGCATCGCCAGCCGGTTGCGGCGATGGGAGGTGCGACGCGACGCGTCCACGATGCGCTGCCAGTCCAGGTCGGACGCCGGCTCCTCGCGCACCTGGGCCCTGGCGTCGTCGAAGAAGGCAGCGACCGGGTCGTGCTCACCCTCGGGGGTCGAGTAGGGGTTCGGGTCCGGTGTCATCGGGTCACCTCCAGCCGTTGTGCCAGTTGCTTGCGGGCGTCGTGCAGGTCGCGCTTGATGGTGCCTTCGCTCTTGCCGGTCTGCAGCGCGACCTGCGCCACCGACAGGTCGGCGAAGTAGTGCAGCAGGACGACGAGCCGGAAGCGCTCCGGCAGGGACTCCACCGCGTCGCGCACGGTCATCCGGGTCGCCGGGTCCAGCCCGGGGTCGGCCACATCGACCGCACGGGCGTTGCCGCCCACGAACTTCTCGTATGCCGACGCCTCCCGGCCGCGTTTGCGCCAGTGGTCGCGCACTTGGTTCGCGGCAGCGGTGTAGAGCCAGGCACGCGGGTCCTGCACCGAGTGCCAGTGCGTCAACAGCTTGACGAACGCGTCCGTGGCCACGTCATGGGCCAGGTCACGGTCGCCGATCAGCTGTGTCGTCCAGCCGACGAGTCGTCCGAAATGTGCGTCATACACCTCGCGAACGGCACTCTCGACGGCTGCTTCCCCCGAAGCCACGCATCGCCACCTTTCCCGTGGGACGCGGACAGCCGCACGCTGGCCGGTGATCGTCGCCGTCATACCTCAGTGGACGCCGCAACGACTCGCGCGGTTGGTGCCCACGATCGCTACTTGATTCTGTTGCCTGATGCTGCGCCCGAAGAGCACTCCCGGCGCAGCCGAAAGCCTAACCCGCCCGGTCGGTCGAGCGACCCACCTAGGCTGTGTGGCCATGGAGTTGCGCGATGCCGTGTTCCGGCGCCGGATGGTGCGGCGCTTCGACGCCGACAAGGACGTCTCGGAGGAGACCGTGCTGCGCCTGCTGGAGCTCGCGGTGCGCGCGCCGAGCGCCGGCTTCAGCCAGGGTTTCGACTTCGTCGTGCTTCGGGGTGCCGAGCGCGATGCGTTCTGGACGGCGACCGCGGACGACAATTCACCTGACGCGATCCCCGATGCCTGGCTGCGGGGAGTCAGCGCCGCCCCGGTGCTCATCCTGTGCTGCTCGGACAAGAACACCTACCTGCGGCGATACGCCCGGGAGGACAAACCGTGGCAGGACCTCTCCGAGGAGCACTGGCCGGTGCCCTACTGGGACGTCGACACGGGTATGGCGGCGATGCTCCTGCTGCTCGGGATCGTCGACGAGAGCTTGGGCGGCCTCTTCTTCGGGGTGCCGGTCGAGCGGCTCGACGCAGTGCGTGACGCGTTCGGCATCCCCGCCGACCGCAACATCGTCGGCGTGGTCGCGATCGGGCACCCGGTGGAGTCCAGGCCGTCCGGCAGCACGCGCGCGGTGCGCCGACGCGACTTCGGCGAGGTGGCCCACTTCAGCCGGTGGTGACGACCGACCGGTCCAGGTCGCCCAGGCAGGCCGCACCGGCCAGTCCCATGGCGTGCCGCAGCTCGGCAGTCAGCTCGACCAGCATCTCCCCGACGGCCTCGCTCCCGCCCGCTGCCAGGGCCCACAGCACGGGGCGGCCGAGCATGACCGCACGGGCGCCGAGAGCGAGAGCGGTCAGGGCGTCATACCCGTCCCGCACGCCGCCGTCGACGACGACCGGCACCGAATCACCCACTGCGGCAACGATTTCCGGCAACGCAGCCGCGGTGGAGACCGCCCGGTCGAGTTGTCGACCACCGTGGTTGCTGACCCAGATGCCCGACGCTCCGGCGCGCACGCAGGCGAGAGCGTCGTCGGCACGCAGCACCCCTTTGACGATGACCGGGAGCCCGCCCGCGCGCGCCGCCCAGCCGATGTCGGCCAGGGACAGGTCCGCGCGCTGGTCGATCAGCTCCCAGATGTCGTCCACCTCGGCCGGCAGGTGGTCGCGCATGTTCGTCAGCGCCTGCTCGTCGGACAACGGCAGCGGGCGAGCCTGTGCCGCGGTACGTGCCCGGTGCCCGACGTATGGCGTGTCCGCAGTCAGCACCACGGCCGTCGCTCCGGCGTCCGCCGCACGCTCGATGAGCGCCGCGGTGACCGATCGATCACGCATCAGGTAGGCCTGGAACCACCAGGGACCGGCCAGGGAGGCAGCGATGTCCTCCAGGCGCCGGGTCGCCCGGCTGGAGACCACCATCGGGGCGCCCGCAGCTGCTGCACCGGTGGCTGTGGTCACCTCACCACCGGCCTCCAGCAGCGCGTGGAAAGCGGTGGGCGCGATGCCGATCGGTGACGGCCAGTGGCCGAAGAGATCGAGCTCGGTGGAGACGTCCTCGACGTCGCGCAGCACCCGCGGCCGCAACCGATAACGGTCCCAGGCGTCGTGGGCCTCGCCGACGGTGCGCTGGTCGCCGGAGCCGCGGCTGAGATAGCTCCACGAGTCAGGGTCGGCGGCGCGTTCGGCTCGATCGCGTAGTTCGCGGAGTAGTTCGTGCACGTCCTGGCTCCCGGTCCGGTCCTAGGCTTGTCCGTCATGACGACCACACGCCCGGTGCGCATCGCCGTCCAGATCCAGCCACAGCACGCGACATACGAGCAGATCCGCGACGCGGTGCGCCGCGCGGAGGACCTCGGTGCCGACGTGGCTTTCAACTGGGATCATTTCTACCCGCTGAACGGCGATCCGGACGGAAAACACTTCGAGTGCTGGACGATGCTCGCCGCGTGGGCGGAGCAGACCTCGCGCATCCAGCTCGGTGCGCTGGTGACCTGCAACAGCTACCGCAACCCCGATCTGCTCGCGGACATGGCGCGCACCGTCGACCACATCTCGGGCGGCCGGCTGATCCTCGGCATCGGGTCCGGGTGGTTCGAAAAGGACTATGACAACTACGGATTCGATTTCCGGACCGCGGGCCGGCGGCTGGATGACCTGGCAGCAGCACTGCCGCGCATCGAGTCGCGGCTGGCTGCGCTCAACCCGCCGCCGGCCGGTCCGCTGCCGATGCTGATCGGCGGCGGTGGCGAGCGCAAGACGCTGCGCCTGGTCGCGCAGCACGCGAACATCTGGCACAGCTTCGCCGACGCCGAGGTGTTGGAGCACAAGCTGGGTGTGCTGCGCTCGCACTGCGAGGCGATCGGCCGGCCGCTGGAGGAGATCGAGATCTCCGTCGGCGTTGGCGGGCGTGGCCGCGACGGCATCACTCCGACCGTGGCCGAGGAGGTCGGCCGCCCTCTCTACGACCTGGGCGCGCGACTGTTCACCGTGCCCGTCGGTGGCCCGGACTACAACTTCGCGACACTGCAGGACTGGGTCGTATGGCGGGACCGCGTCAACCAGGCGTCGGCCGAATAGGGGTGTTGATAACGCTGCTGTCACCAGCCCCAAACGATCGCCAGACCAGAACCAGGCGCGGGATCTCGATCTGGACTGCGGCCACGACCGCGACGGGCCAAGCCAGAGCATCACTCAGTGACCCAGCGCAGCTACCGAGCAGGTGGCTCTGAGGTGACGGCACTGCACGACCGCTTGAGTAGAGTCGCAGCATGCACCCGCTTTCGGTATGGATCTGGCGCGAAGATGTGCTGACACTGGACAGTCCTCCGATGGAAGGCGCCGTGCGGGAGTGGGATCTCACACTCGACTTGGCACCGACCCTGGACCTCGTCCTCGCCGCTTATGATCTTTGCCTCTCGTTCGTACAACTGGTGGAGTCCGGACCCGAGAGCTTCGCTCAGTACCGTGCGGGATCGGTGTGTGCCTACTCGCTTCTTGAAGAGGATCAGGCGCCGCCCTCGGAGATCACTACCTCAATGCTCTGCGCCGACTTCGGCGGCCGAACCCCTTTTGATGCCGACTCGACGGCCATTCGAACGTCACGGCTCTGGGTCGCATGGGGTGAGCCGAGCGGAACGCTCCGGCCAGAACTCACCGCAGTCGTCTCGCCACAGCAGATCCTCGATTGCGAACGAGCCCGCGGGGAGCTGATAGCGGGGATCGTGGTTGTCGGACAGCCCATCGGCAGCGACGCGCCGGGTTACTGCAACCAGTCAGTTGATGGTGTTACGCGCCCAGGCGGGGGCGTACCTGTAGCCCTCCACATATGTTGTGACGACCCCAAATGAACCACCACCCTTGAGCGATCGGAAGTCGACACTTGCGAGGACATCACGTTTCTCGACCACTTTGCAGCTTTTGAAGATCCACCATCCCGAGCACTTGATGTGATAGATCGGGGTACGGAAATGGTATTTCTTTCCGGAGATGTGATATTTGCCTTTGTTCCCGGGGTGCGGGTACCGCGTAGTGTTCAAAACCGCATGAGCGCTCAGGCCGTGTTTGTTGTACACCTTGGTGAGACCAAAGCCGCTATCTTTCGTAGCGCTAATTTTCGTGTAGTATCCCCGTCGTAAATATACTCGCCATCCGTCACGATCTTTCCATGTCCCCATCGTGTCGTATCTCGGGTTGTGTCCGGCGGCGGCCGAAGTCACAGGGTCGGGGTTAAACGTCTGCATCTGTGCCGGCGCCGTGGCGTCCACGTGGTCGTCGTCGATCCCGTTGACATCGAAGGGGACGTCCGGGTTCGCTGTCTCAACGTCGGATTCCGCGTCGTCTTCGGCGTCCTGCGCCGCGGCTGTGCCACTGTATACGACGCCCAAGTCTCCAGAAGGCGCATTCGCTGAGGCGAGGGAGTCCACTGTTTGTAGGTTGACGCCAGCCGATTGTAGATCTTCAGGGGTCAGCGAGTCTCCAACCTGCAACTCTCGGCTCGGAAAACCTACAACGCCAAATTCTGCAGTTCCACCGCCCAACGGGATAAGGCAGGAAATGCCACATGGCGGGCCGCCGCTGCATACCTCGGTGGATGGATCGCACGTTGCCGAGGCTGGCGGGGCAGCTGAGAACGCCGCTGCTGTAGTCAAGAGAGCTGCAGTGGAAATCATTGCGAGTGTGTGACGGATTCTATGTTTCATTGAGTCTTCTCCTTTGGATTTGGACGTGACGGGGTGACAGCCGAGCCTTGTGGCTTGGTTGATTGTGCGCGGTCGATCCGTGTCGCAACCGGCGTATGGGTCGTAGCGTCAGGCCTGAGGCGTTCGATCTGAGGATTTCCGAGCCCCGCGATGGCAATTCCCCTCCCCCGCGAAACTGGCTCAAGCTAGCACTCCCACTGGCAGGTACGACGATCTTTTAAAGAAACACGTCGGGTGCCAGTTTTCAGACGATCCCCATGGCTCGGTCTTGACCCAGGAGAGCGTCTGCGACGCCTGGAGTTTCGTGACCGAACCATCCACTGCATCACTGCCGCAGGTCGCCGCCGTACCGTACTGGCCCACCAGTTCGGTACGCGGTCGGTAGATGCGTCGCCCACGATGCGGCGGACCAGCGCCAACGGGACGGGGAGCCGTCGGCGAGAAGCTCGCCGTCGCCACCGATGCCCGGGCAACGGGCCGCACCGCCGCAGATGCCGCCCGGCTGGTCGGCTGGATCCGGGCCAATCTCTACCGGCACCAGGCGGAGGCAGGTCACGCGCCTGCCGCCGCGAAGTCCGCTCGATAGCCAACGGTCATACTGGCCCGGGTGCTTCATTGCGGCTGGTGACAGCACCGTTACCAACACCCCGAATAGATTCAGACTTTCCAGCTTGCGAGCTGACGCACGCTCGGGCTGTCCGTCGAATTTCCGCAATATCCGCACACCGCAACGGAACTCATTCGTAGGCTGCCGCTTGTGAAACCACGATTCCTCGCGATGTTGGGCGCGTTGTCGGTCTCTGCGTTGGCCCTGAGCGGGTGCAATGCGACCTCCGAGGTGGCCGGTCCTGCTGTCACGAGCACCGTGGTCAGCACCGTCACGTCGACATCCGTGGTGACCCCGGCCGCATCGGGCACGCACACGCGCCGGTCGACGTCGCCGCGGCATACGACCTCGTCCGCTGAAGTCAGTGCACCGCGCACGACGACGCGGGCAACGCCCCGGAACACAAAGCCGGCAACCACGACGGCACGGACCACGACGCCTGCACCCGTCGTGCCCCGCTCGACGACGCACCCGGCTGCCACAGCACCCGCCGCCGTGGTGCAGGCCCGGACCACACCGCCGGTGCGTCGCACGACCGTCCGGCCCGCACCGGTGGCAACGAGCACCACCGCGACCGGCGCGTGCAACATCAAGGGCAACATCAGCAACGAGGGCGAGAAGATCTACCACGTCCCCGGGCAGCGCTACTACAACGTCACCAAGATCTCCGTGTCCAAGGGCGAGCGCTGGTTCTGCAACGAGGCTCAGGCGGTGGCCACGGGCTGGCGCAAGGCACTGATCTGAGGCACTGATCTGAGGCCGGTGACCTCCGCTGACATCGGTGCTCGACACACGAGACGAGTGTCGGTGCCGCACGCTCGCGCGGTGTGAGAGAAGATGATCGGCGCCGAGACCCGGCAGTGGAGCAGCAGGACGTCGAAGGGCAGTAATGGCGCGCAAGAAGACGAGTGACACCGAGTACGTCGATGACGCACAGCAGAACATCATCGACATCGACGTCGATGAGGAGATGCAGGCGGCATACCTCGAGTACGCCTACTCGGTCATCTACTCGCGCGCCATCCCGGACGCCCGCGACGGGCTGAAGCCGGTGCAGCGACGCATCCTCTACGCGATGGACGAGATGCGCCTCTACCCCGAGCGCAATCACGTGAAGTCCTCGCGTGTCGTCGGCGAGGTCATGGGTAAATATCACCCGCACGGTGACTCGGCGATCTACGACGCGATCGTGCGGCAGGCACAGGACTTCACCATGCGTTTGCCGCTCGTGGACGGTCACGGCAACTTCGGCTCGCTCGACAACGGCCCTGCGGCCTCCCGTTACACCGAGGTGCGGCTGGCGCCCGCCGCACTCGAGCTGACCCGGTCGCTGTCCGAGGACACCGTCGACTTCGAGCCCAACTACGACGACAGCGAGCAACAGCCGGTCGTGCTGCCTGCCGCCTTCCCCAACCTGCTGGTCAACGGCGCCAGCGGCATCGCGGTCGGTATGGCGACCAACATGGCACCGCACAACCTCGGCGAGGTCGTGGCGGCGGCGCGGCACCTCATCACGCACCCGGACTGTTCGCTGGACGACCTGATGAAGTTCGTGCCCGGCCCCGACCTGCCGTGCGGTGGCCAGATCGTCGGCTTGGACGGCATCCGGGACGCCTACCTGACAGGGCGCGGTTCGTTCCGCACCCGCGCGACCGCGACCATCGAAAAGCTCACTCCCCGAAAGAAATCCATCGTGGTGACCGAGCTGCCCTACATGGTCGGCGCCGAGAAGGTCATCGAGCGGATGAAGGACCTGGTGCAGGCCAAGAAGCTGCAGGGCATCTCCGACGTCAACGACCTGTCGGACATGAAGGGCATGCGGCTGGTCATCGACGTCAAGAACGGCTTCAACCCCGAGGCGGTGCTGGAGTCGCTCTACAAGCACACTCCGATGGAGGAGTCCTTCGGCATCAACAACGTCGCACTCGTCGAGGGCCAGCCCCGCACCCTGGGGCTGAAGGAACTGCTCACGGTCTATGTCGACTTCCGCATCGACGTCGTGCGCCGGCGCACGAAGTTCCGGTTGCAGAAGGCAACCGACCGGTTGCACCTGGTCAATGGTCTGTTGATCGCGATCCTGGACATCGACGAGGTCATCCAGGTGATCCGCTCCTCCGACGATGCCGAGACCGCGCGCACGCGTCTGCAGCAGGTCTTCGAGCTGGACGAGGTGCAGGCCGACTACATCCTGGAGCTGCGGCTGCGACGGCTGACGAAGTTCAGCCGGCTCGAGCTGGAGAAGGAGCAGGCCGAGTTGCGCGAGCAGATCGCCGCGCTGCAGGCGATCCTGGACGACGAAAAGCTGCTTCGCAAAACGGTTTCCGGCGAGTTGGCCGATGTGGTCAAGACCCATGGGACTCCGCGCCGGACCGTGCTGTTGGAGGGCAACGGGGCTCAGAAGACCGCCGCTGCCGCGACGCCACTCGAAGTGCCCGACGACCCGTGCTGGGTGCTGCTGTCGTCGACCGGGTTGCTCGCGCGCACCACCGATGCCGGACCGCTCACCAGCAGCGGATCCCGCCGCAAGCACGACGTGGTGACCTCGCGGGTGCGTGCCACGGCACGCGGGGACTTCGGTGTGATCACGTCACAGGGACGCATGGTGCGCCTCAACGCGATCGACCTGCCCACGCTGCCGCCGACCAACGACGCGCCGGTCCTGGCGGGCGGAGCGCCGCTGGCGGCATACATCGACCTGGCGAAGGGTGAGCAGCCGCTCTCCCTGGCGTCGCTGTCCGCAGACTCCAAGGGTCTGGCGATCGGCACCGAGCACGGCGTGGTCAAGCGGGTGAATCCGGATTATCCGAGCAAGGACTCGTTCGAGGTCATCTCGCTCAAGGACGGCGACAAGGTCATCGGTGCCGTCGAGGTGCTGACCGGCGACGAGGATCTCGCGTTCATCACCTCCGACGCGCACCTGTTGCGGTATGCCGCCAATCTCGTGCGCCCACAGGGGCGTTCGGGCGGCGGGGTTGCCGGCGTCAAGCTCGGCAAGGACGCCCGTGCGTTGTGGTTCGGCACCGTCGACACGTCAGTGCCCGCCGTTGTGGTGACCGGCGCCGGCGCGTCCGGTGCGCTGCCGGGCACCGGGCCGGAGTCGATCAAGGTCACTCCGTATGACGAGTATCCGACCAAGGGCCGCGCGACCGGTGGTGTCCGTTGCCACCGCTTCCTGCGCGGCGAGGACCAGTTGGTGCTCGCCTGGGCGGGCGCTGCGCCCGCACGTGCCGCCGGCCCGACCGGTGCCGCCGTCGAACTGCCGGCGGCCGACGGCAAGCGCGACGGCAGTGGTGTGCAGCCGGCCGGTCAGGTCGCGGTTGTCGGCGGATCGTTCGCGAGCCCGGCAGCCGACTGACGACTGCTCATTTCCCGGATGCGCGCGTAGTAGTCGCGCATGGTGGGGTCGGTCAGGCGTGGGTCGCCCGGATCCGCGACACCCTGCTCCGCTTCGCGCAGCAGTATTTGGTCCGCGAGGAGCCGGTGCGCGGCATCGGTGCTGACGCTGCCGTGACCGGGGATCACGTAGCCAGCCGCGCCGGCAGCTTGCTCGAGGCATGCGAGTCCGCGCCGGTAGGCGGCCAGGTCGTCCGGCCAGAACGGCAGTGGGACCTCGACATCACTGAGCATGTCGCCCGCGATCAGCACCGCTTGGCGCGGCAGCCACAACGCCGTGTGGCCCGGGGCGTGCCCGTCGTGGATCAGCAGCTCGACGGTGAACCCGTCGGGAACGCACTCGGTCGGCATACGTTCGACGGGCTCGACCCGACCCATCAGGTCTTTGAGGTCTGCCGGGAAGGACGGTCCCAGCGCCTGCTGCAGGCCGTCTCGCTCCTCGCGTGCCAGGGCTGCGGTGCGAGGCGATGCGAGTCGTGGCGCATCGCCGAAGTCGGGATGCCACAACAGGTGGTCGTGGTGCGCGTGGGTGGCGAAACCGCCCATGACCCGCAGACGGCGCTCCCGCAGCTGACGCGCCAGCGAATCGAGTTCGTCGGGGGTCCAGCTCGGGTCGACGAGAAGCGCGTCGTGTCCATCGGTCAGCACCGTGGTGTTGGTCGCCATGATCGTGCTGGTCGCGACCAACACTCCCGGAGTCACCTCCCGCAACTGCGCTGGAGCCTTTGGCGGTTGGGCGTTGGGTGAACTCACGCATCCAAGCGTATTGCCCATCGCCGCACGACTACTCGCGTTCGAGTGCCTGCCGCCACTCGATGTTCCGCAAGGTCCGCGTGATCGGAGATGTCGTCGGTGGTGAGTGCCCCGGCGGCGTGGGAGGTCGACTGCTCGCAGTCAATCCGCCTGTCATCACATAGGTTTCGCCGGCGTCGCCGCCCACGAGGACGTCCGGGTGCTCCTTGACGTAGTTGCACCGCTCGCACAGCCCCTGGCCGTTGCGCTCGCTGGTCGCACCGCCTACCGCACGAGCCACGATGTGGTCGGTATGCCGGATCGGTGCATCGCAGAACGGTGTGCGACAGGTCCGATCTCGTAGTGCGATGAGGTCGGCCAGCAGCCCGGTGTAGCGCCGGGACGACGACTCCATGCCCATCAGATCCCCGGTGTCCGGGTAGGAGAACAACCGACGTAGCTGCGCGACCTTCTCCGGGTCGGACATCCACTCACGGACCAGGTCAGCCGGGACCGGCCCGTAACCGGGCACGTCCGCCGGCACGTCACCGGTCAGCGAGTCGAGCGGCATGATCAGGTTGACGTGGACGTCCGCGCCGTCGGTCGGTGCCCGTCCGGTGACGCGCTCGACGAGAGTGTCCGCCATGACCTGGCCGCGCGGATGCTCAGGAGTGGCAGTTGCGTCGGCCGCCGCCTTCAGCGCGGCGTAGCAGGCGACTCCGTCCTTGACCGGCAGCAACGCAGTCAGCCAGGTCATGCAGTCCGGCGCCGGCCGCAAGCTGACCCGCCGCTCGGACTCGGCCTTCGCACGGCGTGCTGCAATCGCCTCGGGGTCGGCCTGGTAGGCAGCCCGCTGTGCTGCGGCGCGCAGCCGCCGGTGCCCGACCCGACCCAGCTCCGGCTGGACTGCGGCGTCCACCTGCTCGCGGTCCTCGCGAGACAGGCACGCCGTCTCCGCGACGATCCCGGTCGCGTCGTGTTCGCTGATCACCCCGGAGCGCAGCGCCTCGAAGGTGTGCGGCATCTCGTCGACCACCGCGTGCGCAAGGCCGAGCAGTCGTGACCCTTGCTGCGGAGCGCACCGCCGCGCCAGGGCGACCTGCGAGCCGACGACTCGTGCCGTCTCCGCGACTCGGATGCCACGGGACGCGTCCACCGCCCGCTGATGCTCGTGCAACGCGACCGTCGCACGAGCCTGCCGCGCGCTCAGCGCGTTTTTCAGCTCCTCACAGGCGCGGACCTCGTCCAGCAACTCATCCGGTCGGACTGAGCTACCGACCGAGCCCTCAATGGTGCCGCCACCCGAGCCGGAGAGTGAACCATCCAGGCGGTCATGGAACGAGCGCACGGCAGCTGCGTCGACGGCACCATCCGTCGGGTTGAGCAGCTCCTCCAGTGCATCGTACATGTGTTCGAGTATACCTGAATTCTCCTGTCCTGCAATACTTTCCACACTCGGAACTTGTCCACATCCCCTTCGGGCGGCGCTCGGGATGTGGACAACCGCCTCGAGCCGACCGCGCGCTCCGACGCGCATCTCACCCACCTTTCGTAAGGTGGCACGGTGACGCCTGCAGACCACGACACCGAGCACCACGTGACCGCCCACGCCGAGCCACGGCCGCCGTCCGCCTGCTCGATGCAGTGGGAGCAGGCGGAGCTTCCCGCGTGGGGCTCGGCGTCATACGCGCGCTTCTGGGTGTGCTTGGAGCAGAACGGACCGTGGGGCCACAGCGCGATCACCCAGTCACACCTCGATCCGCAGGTCGGCGCCGCACTCGAGCGCGCGAGCGCCGACCACGGCGGACGAATGCTGCTGATCCGCCGACCCGGACTGCACGCGGAGCAGCCGCACCAGGGCGCACACCAGGTGCTCATCGCCGGCTGTCTCGACCGCGAACCGTGGCTACTGACCGGCGAGATCGACGACCCGGCCCAATTGCTCGGCCTGCCCTGGGAGTTGCTGCTCGAGGACGACCCGGACGCGGCGACCGAGCGGTTGCCCGAACTTGAGGAGACCCGCGACCCCGCCCTGCTCATCTGCACCAACGGCAAGCGCGACGTGTGCTGCGCCGTCCGCGGCCGGCCGGTGGCGCTGCAGCTCGCGGCAACGCATCCGGACTCGGTCTGGGAGTGCTCGCACACCGGTGGTCACCGCTTCTCCCCCACCGGCATCGCCTTGCCGTCGGGCCGCACCTACGCCCGGCTGACTTCGCAGCTCGCCGAGCTCGCGCTCGCCGCAGAGCGCCGCCGCGAGGTGCCTGCCGAGCTGGCCGGTCCCACGCACGATCGCGGCCGCAGTTGCTTCCGCGCACCTCTCCAGGTTGCCGAATCCTTCGTCCGCCAGCACATTTCGGAGACCGCGAGCGTCGCCCTGACGGCCACTGGCGCTCAGGCGGCGGACGGCGCCTGGGACTGCGAGGTCACCCACCGCGACGGCCGCACCTGGTCGGTGCGCGTCACGAGCGAGGAGGGTCCGCAGGTGCGCTCCTCGTGCGCGAAGGCACCGGCCCCCAGCAGCGTATGGCGAGCCGGGATGCGGTGATCTCGATACAACTCCGCCGCTGCGCTCCCCCGCCACTCGATCAGCGTCAATACAGCTCCGCCGCTGCGCTCCCCCGCCACTCGATCAGCGTCAATACAGCTCCGCCGCTGCGCTCCCCCGCCACTCGATCAGCGTCAGAGTCTCAGGTGCATCACATGCAGCCCGACGAGCCGACCGTCGGGCAACCGGAAAGCCTCCGGAACCGTCCCGATCACGGTGAATCCCAACGACTTCCACAGCTTGACGGCAACGGTGTTGGACTCCACGACCGCGTTGAACTGGATCGAGTGGAAGCCCTGCGCCCGATGCCAGTCCACGGCATACTCACCGAGCAGTCGGCCGACTCCCCGACCGCGCACCGCAGACCCGACCATGAAGCTCGCCGTGCCGACGTGCGCTCCGGGCCCGGGTCGGTTCGGACCCATATGCGCGCTGCCGAGCACCGAGCCGTCGGCATCGTCCACGGCGACCACTGTGCAGCCCGGCGGCTCCTCCAGCCACATCTCCCGGGCGTCGAGCTCGGGCAGGTCGGCCGGGAACGTGTAGGTCTCACCCACCGCCAGCACCTCTTGCACGATCGGCCAGATCTGCGCCCAATCATCATCAGTTGCCTTGCGAATGCTGGTCATTCGCCAGTTGCTCCGTCGATGGACTGCCGAATGAAGTCTGCGTGTCCGTTGTGCCGGGCGTATTCCTCGATCATGTGGATCATGATCCAGCGCAGCGTGAAAGGCTCCTCCGGCTCACCCGCCGCGCGCACCGACAGCGCATCCAGGCCATCGCCCACGATCGCATTGGCGATCACGCCGTCCGCCACCTGCACACAGTGCTCGTACAGCTCGGCCAACTGCACGGGCGAGTCGTCGAGCGCGGTCCGCCACTCCCAGTCGGGGTCGTTCTCCCAGTCCACCGACGCCCACGGTGCGGATGCGTCAGCGCCGGCGAAGAATTCGTCGAACCAGCTCACCTCGACCAGCGCGAGGTGCTTGATCATCCCGCCGAGCGTCATGTCCGACGGCGGCACCGCGTGCGCCAGTTGCTCACCGGTCAGCCCACCGGTCTTCCACCGGAAGGTGTCGCGGTGATATCGCAGGTAGGCCAGCAGCGTCTCGGCCTCGGTCCCCCGACCCGGCGGGTCCGTCCTGGCGGCCGGGTCGAACTCGGGCGTCGTGTCTGTCGCAGCGCTCATGCCGCAGACAGTAGAAGCAACCGCCGACACCGCGCTATCGAGTTATCGGCGACGTTCGGCCTACCCTTGCCGTATGCCGAGAATCCAGATCGCACAGGACGAGACCGCGGACGAGCTGCTGTCCACCGACCCGTTCGCACTCCTGGTCGGGATGCTCCTCGACCAGCAGTACGGCATGGAGCACGCGTTCCGTGGACCGGCCAAGATCGTCGACAAGCTGGGCACTCTCGACCCGGGCGAGATCGCGGCCCAGGACCCGGAGAAGTTCGCCGACCTGTGCTCGACAACACCCGCCATCCACCGCTACGCCCGATCCATGGCCGGCCGGGTCCAGCAGCTCGCGCAGCTGGTCGTCGACGACTATGACGGTGACGCGTCCCGCATCTGGAGCACCGCGGGCAGCACCAAGGAGCTGCTCAAGCGCCTCAAGGCGCTCCCCGGGTATGGCGACCAGAAGGCCCGGATCTTCGCGGCGCTGCTCGGCAAGCAGCTCGACGTCACACCGGACGGCTGGCGCGAGGAGATCGGCCCGTATGCCGAGGTCGGCTCCTTCCGGTCGGTCGCGGACGTCGTCGACGATGCCTCGTTGCAGAAGGTCCGCGAGTTCAAGAAGGCTGCGAAAGCGGCGGCCAAGGCCGCCAAGTGACGGCACCGCACGACCTGCCCGAGTGGGTGCTCTGGCAGCAGCGGCCGTTCCCCGACGCCAACCTGTTGCTACTGACCGGACGTGAATCCGCCCTGGTGGACAGCGGATTCGTCGGTCACGCACTGGAGACCGCCGAGTGGGCCGAGGCCCATGCGCCAAACCTCTCGCTCGTGGTCAACACGCACTGGCATGCCGACCACGTGGGCGGTAACGGCCTGTTGCAGTCCCGCGGTGTGGGCATCGCTGCCAGCACCCACGACGCCGACTCGGTGCAGCGCCGGGACCCGGGTTGCTGTGTCGCTGAATACCTCGATCAACCGGTTGCGGCATACACCGTCGATCAGCCGCTCGACGACGGTCAGTTGCTTCGCCTCGGTGCAGCGGACTGGGAAGTCGTCGCGACCCCGGGGCACACCCCCGGCCACCTCACGTTGTGGCAGCCGGACGAGCGGCTGCTCGTCGTCGGCGACACGTTGTCCGACTACGACGTCGGCTGGGTCAACCTGGCGCTGGACGGTCCGGACGTGGCGCGCACCGCCCTGCAGTCGCTGGAGCGTCTGGTCGACCTGGACCCGCGGGTCCTGCTCACCGCGCACGGGCCCATGCCGCAGGACACCGGCGCGGCCCTTGCCAACGCGCACCGGCGCGCCCGGCGGCTGGTCGACGACCCCGACGGCGCGGTCTGGTATGGCGCGCGCCGCGTCTTCGCCTATGCCCTGATGATCCGCGGCGGCATACCGACCGACCAGGTCGAGTCGTATCTGGCGGCACGTGCCTGGTTGCAGGACGCCGCAAAACTCCTGGGCCGAGGTGTCGAGGACCTCACCGAAGAGCTCGTCAGCGGCATGCTCGATGCCGGGGCAATCGAGGTTCGCGACAGACGCCTGCGCGCGGCCGCCCCTCACGCCGCAGTGGATCCGCAGACGCTGCGCATCCCGTTCCCCCGGCACTGGTAGTCCGCCGGACACCCCCGGCTATCGTTGGGCGGCATGGACGTGCGGGCCGAGGTGACCACCGAGCCGTTCCAGGGTGAAGGCGAGCTCCCGTCCCATGTGCGCGCCGTGGCGGACGCCCTCCGGTCCGGCGGTCTCGAGCCCGATCTCGGACCTCTCGGCACGTCGGTCAGCGGAGCTGCGGACACCGTCCTACCCGCCTTGTCGGCTGCGCTGCACGACGCGTTGGCCGTCGGAGCCACGCGGGTGAGCCTGCAGATCGAGCAGATCGATGAGTGAGGCGGCCGACACGACGGCAGCCACGGACCTGGCGACCGCGCTGCAGCCGTTGCTGAGCCGCGTCGGCGCCGTTGTCGTCGACGGCGAGCCCGACACCGCCGACATCCCGATCACTGTCCAGGACACCACCATTCACGTGCGGGTCCGCGACGACCATGACCTGTCCGACGGCCTCGCCCGGCTGATCCGGACCGTCGAGCACGAGCTCGGCGGGCACCTCGCCCAGCTGCCGCGATCGCAGAAGCAGCACGCGGTCCGGCTGCTCGAGGAGCGTGGTGCCTTCGAGATGCGGCACTCCGCCGAGACCGTTGCGGAGGCGATGGGTATGTCGCGCTTCACCATCTACAACTACCTGAACCGCATCCGCGTCGACAGGTGATCGGCTCCCGGAGGTCGAGCCCCGGACCGGACCCGGGAAAACGGATTCAATTCAACAAAATGTTGACTTACCGTTGACTTGATGTGAGCCAAGCCATACGCTCGTCGGCACGCGATTGAGTTCCATCTTGTGAAACTTGCATTCCGTATAAGCGAATTTAACGCATGACCAGCGGAATCTCCCCGGCCGGGCCGCCGAAGCGCGAAAATGCCCTTGCCACCACTCCATTGATGTCCCCCCTGGACTTCTGGAAGGACCGCTCGCAATGTCCGCTGCCACAGCCGAGGAAGTGCGCCCACGCGCAAAGCACCCTGTCGACGAAGTGCTCCCAGCCGGCCAACTGGCCGTCTACGGTCTCCAGCACGTGCTGGCGTTCTACGCCGGCGCGGTCATCGTGCCGATTCTGCTCGCCGGCGCGATCGGGCTGACCCAGGATCAGCTGATCCACCTGATCAATGCCGACCTGTTCACCTGCGGCATCGCCTCGCTGCTGCAGGCGATCGGCTTCTGGAAGGTCGGTGTCCGGTTGCCGCTGCTGCAGGGCGTCACCTTCACCGCGGTCTCGCCGATGATCATCATCGGCGTCAACGCCGGCGGCGGGGTCGACGGCCTGCTGACCATCTACGGCGCGGTGCTCGTGTCGGGTGTCGTGACGTTCCTGCTGGCGCCGTACTTCGGCAAGATCGTCCGCTTCTTCCCGCCGGTCGTCACCGGTTCGGTCATCACGGTGATCGGCTTCTCGTTGCTGCCCGTCGCCGCCGGTGACGCACTGCTGCGCTGGGATCCCAAGACCCACTCCTACAGCGCATCGGTGCTGAGCCAGGACGCGAACGGCAACTTCCACCTGGCCGCCGGCGGCTGGAAGACGCTCTGCCTCGCGCTCGGCACGGTGCTGTTCATCGTCGTGATCCAGCGCCTCTTCCGCGGTTTCATCCAGACGATCGCCGTGCTGCTCGGCCTGGCCATCGGCACTGCCGTCGCGTGGTTCGCCGGTGAAGCCCACTTCGACTCGGTCAGCAGCTCCAGCTGGCTCGGGGTCACCACACCGTTCCACTTCGGTATGCCGAAATTCGCTCTCGCAGCGATCATTTCGATGGTCCTGGTCATGCTCGTCACGATGGTCGAAACGACCGGTGACGTCTTCGCGACGGCCGAGATCGTCGGCAAGCGCGTGGACGGCGAGGACGTGTCCCGGGCGCTGCGCGCCGACGGGCTGGCCACCTTCATCGGCGGCGTCCTGAACTCCTTCCCCTACACGTGTTTCGCCGAGAACGTCGGACTGGTGCGACTCACCCGGATCAAGAGCAGGTATGTCGTGGCGACGGCCGCGGTCTTCATGATCATCCTCGGCCTGCTGCCGAAGGCGGGCGCGCTCGTCGCCGGCATACCGGCCAGCGTCCTTGGCGGCGCCGGCCTGGCGATGTTCGCCACCGTCGCAGTGGTCGGCATCCAGACGCTCGGCAAGGTCGACTTCAACGACCACCGCAACGGCATCATCGTGGCGACCTCCCTGGGTCTGGCGATGCTGGTGACCGCCGAGCCGGGCGTCTCGACGCTGCTGCCGAAGGACTACCAGGTCTTCCTGGGCTCCGGCATCACCATCGGGTCGATCGCCGCGTTCGTCCTCTACATGGTCTTCTTCCACGTCGGCAAGAGCCGAGGCGCGGCCATCGCGACCACCGCAAGTGGTTCGGTCATCGGCCTGGCCCAGATCAACGCGATGTCCAAGAAGGAGTTCGTGAGCACCTTCGAGCCGCTCTTCCAGGGCAACACCTGGATCATCGAGGACGCCTACGCGCAGCGCCCCTTCGAGGACACCCAGGACCTGCGCGCGTCGTTCCAGGAGGCGTTGTTCTCCGCATCCGACGAGAAGCAGCGCTCGCTGATCGCCAGCTACCCGGACCTGGGCAGCATCGAGGTCGCGGACGGCGAGGTCGGTGCGGCGTCCAGCCGGGATCGCGCCGCGATCATGCTCAGCCAGCTGCGTGACGACGAGCGCGAGGAGCTGTCGACACTGACCGCGGCATACCGCGAGAAGTTCGGCTTCCCGCTGATCACCTGTGTCCGCGAAACTGCGTCGGTGGAGCAACTGGTGGCGCAGGCCGCCGTCCGGCTGGAGAACTCCCGCCAGCAGGAGCTGGTGACCGCACTGCTGGAGAGCGCGAAGATCGCCGGGCACCGCTTCGACGACCTGGTCGCCGAAGCCGACCCGATCAACACCGCGCGCAGCCGAATGGCGACGACACCATGAGCGGTCACCAGGTCACCGTGATCTCCGGCGCGACCGTCGTCACGATGGATCAGGAGCGCCATGAGTACCCCGTCGGCCACGTGGTGGTCGACGGGGGGCGGGTCCGGTCGGTCTCCCCCGGCCCGTATGTCGGCACCCGCGACGACGTCGAGGTCATCGACGCCACCGGCTGCGTCGTCACGCCCGGGCTGGTCAACACCCACCACCACCTCTATCAGTGGGCGACCCGCGGGTATGCCGTGGACGCAACGCTCTTCGAGTGGCTGACCGAGCTCTACCCGATCTGGGGCAACCTCGACGAAGACATCATCCGGCGGGCCGGCGCCGCCGCGATCGGGCAGCTGGCCAGGTCCGGCTGCACGACCGTGATGGACCACCACTACGTCTTCCCTCGCGATGGCGGTGACCTGCTCGGCGCCGAGATCGCCGCGGCTGCGGAAGTGGGTGTGCGCTTCTTCGCCACCCGCGGCTCGATGGACCTCGGCGAGTCGGACGGCGGATTGCCGCCGGACCACGTCGTGGAGTCCATCGACGAGATCCTGCGCGGCACCGCAGCGGCAATCGATCGCCACCACGACCCGTCGCCGGACTCGCTCGTCCGGGTCGGGGTCGCGCCCTGCTCGCCCTTCTCGGTGACCGCCGACCTGCTGCGCGAGGCTGCCGCTCTCGCACGCGATCGCGGGGTGCGCCTGCACACCCACGTGGCCGAGACCGTCGACGAGGAGGACTTCTGTCGCGAACGCTTCGGACAGTCACCCATCGACTACATGGAGTCGCTGGGCTGGCTCGGTCCGGACGTGTGGTTCGCACACGGCATCCACTTCGACGACAACGCGATCCGGACGCTGGCCCGCACCGGCACCGGTGTCGCGCACTGTCCGTCGTCCAACGCCCGCCTGGGTGCCGGCATCTGCCGCACCCGGGATCTGCTGGACGCGGGCGTCCCGGTCGGCCTCGGCGTGGACGGAGCTGCGTCCAACGAGGCGACGTCGTTGCTGGAGGAAGCCCGGCACGCACTGCTCTTTGCGCGGGCGACCGGCGGGCCGACCGCTCTCGGCGTACGCCAGGCCCTCGAGGCCGCCACGCTCGGCGGCGCACGGTTGCTGGGCTGGGACGACCAGATCGGGTCGCTGGAGCCGGGCAAGCAGGCCGACATCGCCGTATGGCGCACGGACACGATGGCACACGCCGGCATCGCGGACCCGGTCGCCGGACTCGTGCTGGGCACACCGCCCCCATTGGAGCTCAGCCTGGTCGCCGGTCGACCGCTCGTCCGAAAGGGCCGACTCGCCCGGGTCGACGAGGCCACGCTGGCCGCCGGTGCCGCCGAGGCGTCCACCCGGATCGAGCACCCGCCACGCGTCCTGCCACGCGTCTGAATGCCACCTGAATCCTTGTTCAACAAATTGTTGAGCCGTAGAATTGAGCGCGTTGCGCTCGCCGGCTCGAAAGGAGTCGCTGATGACTGACCCTGCCTCCGCGTTGGGCGTGACCGTCAACGGGCGGGCACACGAATTCTCCGATGCCCCACACACCAACCTGCTGGATTGGTTGCGTTCCGAGGGCCTGACCGGGGCCAAAGAGGGCTGCGCCGAGGGCGAGTGCGGCGCGTGCTCGGTGCTCGTGGCCCGGCCGGACGGTGAGCACACCCGCTGGACCGCGGTGAACGCCTGCCTGCCTCCGGCTGCCGCCTTCGCCGGGCAGGAGATCGTCACCGCCGAGGGCCTCGGCAGCGCCGAAGCGCTGCACCCGGTGCAGCAGGAGATGGCGGTGCGCGGCGGATCCCAGTGTGGTTACTGCACACCGGGATTCGTCTGCAGTATGGCGGCCGAGTACTACCGCCCCGACCGCGCAGCATGCGACCACGCCGACAGCGAACACGGAGCGAACGGCTTCGACCTGCACGCGCTCTCCGGCAACCTCTGTCGCTGCACCGGCTACCGGCCGATCCGCGATGCGGCATACGCCTTGGGTGACGTGCCGTCCGACGACGCGCTCGGCGCTCGTCGCGACACGTCTGCGCCGGATGCCCAGCCGACGTCATACGAGAGGGGCGGCCGGCGGTTCGTCCGACCGGAGTCGCTCGCCGAGACCCTCCAGATCCTGCGGGACGACCCCGACGCGGTGCCGGTCGCGGGCAGCACCGACTGGGGCGTCGACGTCAACATCAAGTCCACCCGGGCCGACCTCGTCGTCGGCATCGACCGGCTTCCCGAGCTGCGCACCTTCGAGGAGACCGGGTCGTATGTCGAGCTCGGCGCCGCGCTCACCCTCAGCGAGATCGAGCAGCGTCTGGACGGCCGGATCCCCTTGCTGGCGCAGCTCTTCCCGCAGTTCGCGTCCCGGCTGATCCGCAACGGCGCCACCATCGGCGGCAACCTCGGCACCGGCTCGCCCATCGGCGACACACCGCCGGCTCTGCTCGCGCTCGAGGCCGACCTGGTGCTCGCCGGCCCCGACGGCACGCGGGTCGTGGCGCTCGCCGACTACTTCACCGGATACCGGCAGACGGTGTGCGCCGCGGATGAGCTGATCAAGGCCGTGCGGATCCCACTGCCACTGGCCGGCATCACGGCGTTCCACAAGATCGCCAAGCGTCGCTTCGACGACATCTCCAGCGTGGCGGTCGGCTACGCCATCGACGTCGCGGACGGCATCGTCCGCAAGGCGCGCATCGGACTCGGCGGCGTCGCTGCCACTCCCCTGCGAGCCACGGCCGTCGAGGCTGCGCTGGAGGGCAACCCGTGGACGGCCGACACCGTCCGCTCCGCCGCGAGAGTGCTGCAGGAGGAAGGCACCCCGCTGGACGACCACCGCGCCAGCAGCAAATATCGCCGGGCCATGCTCGGCACCTCCCTGCGCAAGTTGTATGCCGAGTCGACCACCGAGGAAGGTGTGGCATGAGCGAGCTGTCCCAACGTCCCGCCAATCCCGCTGTCGGAGAGACGATCCCGCACGAGGACGCCGTCGGCCACGTGACCGGCGCCGCGCTCTACACCGACGACCTGGTGGGCCGCACGAAGGACCTGTTGCACGCCTATCCCGTGCCCGCTCCGCACGCCCACGCGCGCGTGACACGCATCGACACGGCGGCGGCATACGAGGTGCCCGGTGTCGTCCGCGTGCTGACCGCCGACGACGTGCCCGGAGTGAACGACTCGAACATCAACCATGACGAGCCGCTCTTCCCGACCGAGGTCATGTTCTACGGACACCCGGTGTGCTGGGTGCTCGGCGAGAGCCTGGAGGCGGCCCGATTGGGCGCCGCAGCGGTCGAGGTCGACTACGAGGAACTGCCGTCCATCGTGACGATCCCCGAGGCGATCGCCGCGGGCAGCTTCCAGGGGCGCGCGCCGACCGTGTCGCGCGGTGATGTCGACGCCGGTATGACGGCAGCCACCCATGTCTTCAGCGGCACCTGGGAGGCGTCCGGCCAGGAGCAGTTCTACCTGGAGACCCAGGCGTCCATCGCGTATGTCGACGAGGCCGGTCAGGTCTTCATCCACTCCAGCACACAGAACCCCAGCGAGACCCAGGAGATCACCGCGCACGTGCTCGGAGTCAGCTCCTCGGAGGTCACCGTCCAATGCCTCCGGATGGGAGGCGGATTCGGCGGGAAGGAGACCCAGGCCAACGGGTATGCCGCGATCGCCGCACTCGGCGCCACGCTCACCGGCCGCCCGGTGCGCGTGCGACTCAACCGCAACCAGGACATCCAGTTCACCGGCAAGCGACCCGACTTCCTGTCCACCTGGGAGGCCGGCTTCGACGACGAGGGACACCTGCTGGCGCTCAAGGTGGTCTTCACCGCCGACGGCGGTTGGAGCCTCGACCTGATGCAGCCGGTACTGTCGCGGGCGCTGTGCCACGTCGACAACGCCTACTGGATCCCCAACATCCGGGCGCACGGTCGCATCGCGAAGACCAACCGGACCTCGCACACCGCGTTCCGCGGCTTCGGCGGCCCACAGGGCATGCTGCTCACCGAGAACATCCTCAGCACCGTCGCACCGAAACTGGGCCTGACCGGCGAAGAGATCCGGCAACGCAACTTCTACCGGTCCGCCGACCAGACGACGCCGTACGGCCAGCGGGTGCGGCAGATCGAACGACTGCACCAGATCTGGGACGAGGTGCTCACCGAGAGCGACTTCGCCGCCCGGCAGCAGGAGATCGAGCGGTTCAACGCCACGCACGAGCACACCAAGCGCGCCATCGCGGCGACGCCGGTGAAGTTCGGCATCTCCTTCAACAAGAGCTCGATGAACCAGGGCGGCGCGCTCGTCCTCGTCTACAAGGACGGCTCGGTGCTGGTCAATCACGGCGGCACCGAGATGGGCCAGGGTCTGCACACCAAGATGCTGCAGGTGGCAGCAACCGCACTCGGCCTGCCGCTGTCCAAGGTCCGGCTGGCGCCGACCCGCACCGACAAGGTGCCCAACACCTCCGCGACGTCGGCCAGCACCGGCGCCGATCTCAACGGTGGCGCGGTCAAGCACGCCTGCGACCAGATCCGCGACCGGCTCGCGGTCGTCGCCGGAGGAATTCTCGGCGTGCCACCGTCGGACGTGCGGTTCGTCGACGGCACCGCATACGGGCTGAACAGCGAGCACCAGCCGATCCCGTGGGACGAACTGGTGCACACCGCCTACCTGCAGCGCATCCAGCTGCACGCCGCCGGCTACTACCGCACCGAAGGCCTCGAGTGGAACGAAGAGACCTACCAGGGCTCGCCGTTCAAGTACTTCTCGTATGGCGCCGCGGTCGCCGAGGTGGAGGTCGACGGTTTCACCGGCGCCTACCGCACCCGGCGCGTCGACATCGTGCACGACGTCGGTGACAGTCTGTCGCCGCTGATCGACAAGGGACAGATCGAGGGCGCCTTCGTGCAGGGTGCCGGCTGGCTGACGTTGGAGGACCAGCGCTGGGACGCCGGCGACGGCCCCGCACGCGGTCGCTTGTCCACGCAGGCCGCGAGCACCTACAAGCTGCCGAGCTTCTCCGAGATGCCCGAGGTCTTCAACGTCACGATGTTCGAGAACGCCACCGAAGAGGGTGCGATCTACGGCTCGAAGGCCGTCGGGGAACCACCGCTGATGCTGCCCTTCTCGGTCCGTGAGGCGCTGCGCACGGCTGCCGCGGCATTCGGTCCGGCTGGGACCAGCGTGCACCTGGCGTCGCCCGCGACTCCGGAAGCGGTCTATTGGGCCATCGAGTCCGCACGCGACGCGAACTCCGACGGCGTTGCGCCGCAGCAGATTCCGGACGTCGTGAGCGACACGCAACCTGTCCCTTCAGGAGTATGACGTGAACTGGTACGACGCGATCGGGCTGCTCCGACGACAACGACGGGCCGCCGTCCTGGTGACCCTCGTCGACGTCCGTGGCCATGCACCCCGTGAGGCGGGCGCCAAGATGGTCGTGACCGCGGACACCGTCTACGACACAGTCGGCGGAGGCAACCTCGAGGAGACGGCCGTGTCGAAGGCTCGCGAGTCGCTCGCCTCCGACGCTCCCGCTCACCCGCAGGAGCTGACGGTTTCGCTCAGCGACAAGGCGCCGGCCGAGCACGGCGTGCAGTGTTGCGGCGGCGAGGTCCGAGTCCTATTGGAACCATTACCGGTTCGCGAGTCTGTCGCCATCTTCGGCGTCGGTCACGTCGGTCTCGAGCTCGCCCGCATCCTGGCGCGCCATGAGGTCGAGCTGCACCTGGTCGACTCCCGTGCGGCGCACCTGTCCCCCGAGCGGCTCACCGTGCTGGACGACGCCGTCGCCAGTGTCGTGCCGCACGTCGCTCCGGTGCCGGAGGTCGTGCTCGGCGAGGTGCCACCGGGGACGCACGTGCTGGTGATGACCCACGACCACGCCGAGGACATCGCGATCTGCGACTCGGCGCTCCGCTGCGCGCACCTGGGCAGTATCGGGCTGATCGGGTCCTCGGCGAAGTGGGCGCGCTTCCGCAGCCGGTTGACCGAGGAGGGTCACGACCAGGCAGCACTGGCCCGAATCACCACGCCCATCGGGCTTCCCGACCTGCCCGGGAAGGCACCGGCCGTCATCGCGCTGAGCGTCGCCGCGGATCTCGTCCGTCGGTTCGCCGACGTCCCGGCCACGGCGGTGGGTTCATGACGGTCTATCGAGCCAAGGTGCTCGACACCCCGGCCGACCCCTTCACCGGTGGCGTTCTTCGTGCGGACGACGACGTCGCCCTCTGCGTCGAGGACGGACTGATCACCGCGCGCGGGTCGTTCGAGACCGTGCGGCACGCGGCGCCGGACGACGAGGTCATCGACCTGCGCGACGGCGTGCTGCTGCCCGGGTTCGTGGACACGCATGTGCACTTCCCACAGATTCGCGCGATCGGCGGGCTCGGGAGGCCACTGCTCGACTGGCTGGAGCAGTCGGCGCTCCCGGAGGAGGCCAAGCTGCAGGACACCGCCTATGCCCAGGCGGTCGCGGCTGAGTTCGTGCACGGGTTGACTCAGGCGGGCACGACATCCGCCCTCGTCTTCGGGTCGCACTTCGCGTCGGCGGTCGACGTCCTCTTCCGCGAGGCTGAGCGGGTGGGCGTCCGCGTCACCAGCGGACTCGTCGTCTCCGACCGGCTGCTGCGCGAGGACCTGCTCACCACACCCGAGCGCGCGTATGACGAGTCGGTCGCCCTCGCCGCACGCTGGCAGGGACACGAGCGGTTGCGGTATGCCGTCACCCCTCGCTTCTCCTACTCCTGCACACGGGAGATGCTCGAGGCGTGCGGTGCGGCATACAAGGACATCGCAGACGCCTGGTGCACCTCGCACGTCAACGAGAACATCACCGAAGTCGCAGAGGTGACAAGGCTTTTCGACGGCACGAGCTACGTCGGCACCTACCAGGAGCACGGCTTGCTCGACGCCCGGACGGTGCTCGCGCACAACGTGCACCCGACCGACGCCGAGCTGGCCATGCTCGGTGCCAGCAGGGCTGCCGTGGCGCACTGTCCGACGAGCAACGCCTCGCTCGGCAGCGGCATGTTCCCGCTCGCAGCACACCTGCGGCACGGCGTGCGCGTCGCGGCCGGCACGGATGTCGGCGGCGGCACCGGCTTCTCGATGCTCAAGGAGGGTCTGCAGGCCTACTTCATGCAGAGTCTGCTCGGCGACGACGGCGAACCCCTCACCCCGGCACACCTGCTGCACCTGGTCACCTCGGCGGGCGCCGACGCGCTCGGGCTGTCCGACCAGGTGGGTGATCTGAGCGTCGGCAAGCAGTTCGACGCGGTTTTCGTTGGACCGCAAGCAGATTCACCGCTCGGCGTCGGCATCCGGCATGCGTCCGGGCCAGAAGACGCACTGGCGAAGATCTTCGCGATGGGCACCACCGCCGACGTCGCACGAGTGTGGATCGACGGCATCCAGGTCAAGCACGACACGATCTAGTCGTCGATCTGTTGCCGGGTCGGGTGCTGCTCGAGGTATGCCGCCGCCAGCTTCGGCGGCGCCCGATCCAGCCACGCCTCGACGACGACCTCGGTCAGCTCGTCGACGCCGATGTCATCCAGCCGCACCAGCACCGCGGCATAGCCGTCGAAGTGCGGAATGGTGAAGTAGATCGACGGATCATCAGCGATATAGGCGTGTTTCACGCCCTCGTCCGGCACACGCACGCCGAGGATCTCACCGTCCGGCGCCGCATCACCGAGGTCGGCTCGGTCCTTCTTGCGCAGCGGTCGATCCCAGACGAAGCCCTTGCCCTTGACCCGCCACATGGGGTTGCCCCACGCAGGTCGCTCCTCCACCTCGGGCAGGTCGGCCACGATGCGTCGTACGTCGTCCCAGGTCGCCATACCCGCGAAGTTTACGCGTAAACGCGGTGGTCGTCACCAGTTGGCGATCGAACGCGTGAGGATGCCGGCGATGTCCTCCTCGGTCGGCGTCTTCGGGCAGGTGCTCAGCAGCCGCTGCTGCTTCATCACGCCGGGCACCAGATCCGGGACGTCGGACTCCGAGAACCCCACGGCGCCAATGCCGTTCGGGATGCCGATGTCACGCATCAGGCTCGTCAGCACCGCGGGCAACTGCTCGCGCGGGTCGGACTGCTCGGGCGTGTCCGGCCCGAGCAACTGCGCCACTCGCAGATGGCGCTCCGGTGCGGCGTCGAACGAGAACCGGAAGGCCTCCGGCGCGGTGAGCGACACCGCCATCCCGTGCGGCACCATCGGTTCGTCACCGGGATAGCTCGACGGCCGAAAACTCTTGACCTGACCCGCAATCGGGTAGGCATTGGCGTGCGGGACGTGCACGCCGGCGTTGCCGAAGCCCATGCCCGCGAAGGTCGCCGCCTGCATCATGTCGACCCGCGCCTGCTGGTCCTCAGCGCCGTGCCGGACCGCCCGGCGGAAGGCCCGCGCCAGCAAGGTGAGCGCGTGCTCGGACCACAGGTCGGACACCGGGTTAGCGCCGCAATAGGTGACCCGCTCCTCCGGCCGTTTCCTGGTGTATGACGAAAACTCTTTCGCGGTAAAGGATTCCGCCGCATGGCAGACGATATCCATGCCGGCCGCAGCGGTGACCTCCGGTGGCAGTGACATCGTCAGCGCCGGGTCGACGACGGCCATCGTCGGGCGCAACCGCCAGTGGCTGATGCCGGTCTTGACCCGCATCGACAGCACGTCGAGCACACACATGGCGGTGCTCTCCGACCCGGTGCCTGCGGTCGTCGGCACCGCGATCAGCGGCTTCAACTCCCCCGGCGGCACCTGCGCCCGACCGATCGGTGCGTTCAGATAGTCGGCGAGCTCACCCGGGAAGGTCGTCAGCAGGTTGACCGCCTTGGCGGTGTCGATCGACGAGCCGCCACCGACCGCGACGAACGCGTCCCAGGGTCCCTGCGCGGCGGCATACTCGACGGCCTCGTTCATCGAGTCGTCGGTCGGCTCGACGTGCACCCCGTCGAAGACCTCCGCCTCGATGTCGTAGTGGCGCAGTGCGTCCGCGATCCGCAACGGCAGGCCGCTCGCGGCCAGCGCGGGGTCGGTGATGATCAGCGCGCGTGAAACGCCGTATTGCCGCAGATCGAAACCGATTTCGTCACTTGCACCCACGCCGAACTTCAACGGCGGCGCACCCCAGGTGAAGATGGTCTCGGCAGGCTCCTCCGGCATCAGGTCACGCCCTCCAGTTCGACGACACGTGCCAGAGTAGTCACCGCCCACCCCCCGATGCAGGAGACTTGATGACTCGCGAGCTGACCTATGTCGCCCCCGGCCGGCTGGAGTGGCGCGACCGGCCCGACCCGCAGCTGCAGGCAGGGACCGATGCCCTCGTCCGCCCCTTCGTCGCCGGTCGATGCGACGGTGACGTGCTCCCGCTGCACCACTCGGTGTCGCGGGCGATGCAGGCCGGAGTCAAGCTGCACCTGATCGACCCGGTGATCTCCGACATCACCGGCGCAGTGCCCTTCCGGGGAACGTTCGGCATCGGCCACGAATGCATCGCCCAGGTCACGTCCGTCGGCGAGGACGTCCAAGATCTGCGGGTCGGCGATGTCGTGGTCGTCCCGTGGTCCGTCTCCTGCGGAGAGTGCCGCGAATGCCGCCGTGGCATCACCGCGAAGTGCTCCACCACTCGCGAACTGAGTCCCGGAAGCGCGCTGGCTGCCTTCGGTTTCGGTCCTTCCTGCGGGCCGTGGGGTGGCGTTGTCACCGACTCACTGCGCGTCCCCTACGCCGACCGGATGCTCGTCAAGGTCCCGCACGGACTGGATCCGCTGCGTGTCGCTGCGGCCGCCGACAACCTCAGCGACGCCTGGCGCTCCGTCGCCCCGGCCCTCGGCGAGAGTGCGGACGGCTCGGTCCTGGTGATCGGCGGCGGGTCACGCAGCATCGGCCTGTATGCCGCCGGCCTCGCCGTCGCGCTCGGCGCGACGCAGGTGGACTACATCGACGATGATGCCGACCGGCTGGCCACCGCGGACGCGCTCGGCGCGACGGTGCGCGAAGTGTCCCGCCGGCGCTGGACCTCCGTGCGGTCGGCGATAACCCGGACGTATGACGTGGCCGTCGAGGCTTCCTCCACCGAGCAGGGCCTACGCGATGCGCTGCGCGCGCTCGGGCCGGGCGGCGTGTGCACGGCCACGGGTTACTACGTCGGTGCCGGCACCAAACTGCCGGTGATGGACATGTATGCCACCAGCGCCACGCTCAAGGCGGGTGTCTCCAACGTCCGTCCGCGGTTGCCGGAGCTGCTGGACTTCGTTGCGCGCAGCGACTTCCCCGCAGAGAAGGTCACCAGCACTCTGCTGCCGTGGGAAGACGCCCCGGACGGGTATGCCGCGCACACGACCAAGCTGGTATTGCACCGGGAGCCACTGGACCTTCCGCGCTGACGCGGCTCGGATCGGGCCGGCTCCGTCAGGCGTCGATGCGGTCCCGGTCGAGCTCCCGAGCCGAGTCGACGATGAACTCCTTGCGCGGTGCGACGTCGCTGCCCATCAGCAGGTCGAAGATGCGCTCGGAGTTCTCGGCGTCCTTCAGGGTCACGCGACGCAGAGTGCGGTGCCGCGGGTCCATGGTGGTCTCTGCCAGCTGCGACGCGTCCATCTCGCCCAGCCCCTTGTAGCGCTGTGGCTGCTTGATGGTGCGGCCCTTCTTCTGGAACTGCGCGATCACCTGTCGCATCTGCTGCTCGGAGTAGGTGTAGACCACCTCGCCCTTGGCCCGGCCGTGCGCAGCGGTCTCGATGCGGTGCAACGGGGGCACTGCCGCGAAGACCCGGCCGGCCTCGACCATCGGTCGCATGTAGCGGAAGAAGAGGGTTAGCAGCAGGGTGCGAATGTGGGCGCCGTCGACGTCGGCATCGGTCATCAGGATGATCTTGCCGTAGCGCGCCATGTCCAGGTCGAAGGTGCGCCCCGACCCGGCGCCGACCACCTGGATGATCGCCGCACACTCGGCGTTCTTGAGCATGTCGCCGACCGAGGCCTTCTGGACGTTGAGGATCTTGCCGCGGATCGGCAGCAGTGCCTGGAACTCGGAGTTGCGCGCCGCCATACCGGTGCCGAGCGCGCTGTCACCCTCGACGATGAACAACTCGCTGCGCTCGTTGTCGTTGGACCGGCAATCCTTCAATTTGCCCGGCAATGAAGAGGATTCGAGCGCGCTCTTGCGCCGTAGGGTTTCCTTCTGGACGCGCGCGTGGATGCGCGCCTTCATCTCGGAGACGACCTTCTCCTGCAGCTGGGTCGACTGCGTCTTGAGGTCACGCTTGCTCGAGGTCAACAGCGCCGTGAGCTCGCGCTCGACGATCTTGCTGACGATCTGCCGGACGGCCGAGGTGCCCAGCACCTCCTTGGTCTGGCCCTCGAACTGCGGCTCGGCCAGCCGCACCGTGATCACCGCCGTCAGCCCGGCGAGGATGTCGTCCTTGTCGACCTTGTCGTTGCCGACCTTCAGGCGGCGCGCGTTGGCCTCCAACTGCTTGCGGAAGACCTTCATCAGCGCCTGCTCGAAGCCGGCGACGTGGGTGCCGCCCTTCGGGGTGTCGATGACGTTGACGAAGGAGCGCATCCGCTGGTCGTAGCCGGTGCCCCAGCGCACCGCGATGTCCACACCGCAGCTGCGCTCGACGTCGGTCGGCGTCATGTGGCCCTGAGCGTCCAGGACGGGGACCGTCTCGGTGAAGGTCGACTCGCCCTGCAGCCGCCAGATGTCGGTGACTGCCGGGTCGGGTGCGAGGAAGTCGGTGAACTCCGAGATGCCGCCGTGGTGCAGGAAGGATTCCTCGACCGGCCCGTCCTCGCCGGGCGTGCCCGGCAGGCCGCGCTCGTCACGCACGACGATCTCCAGGCCGGGCACCAGGAAGGACGTCTGCCGGGCACGCCCGATCAGCCGCTCGTAGTCGAACTGTGCGTCACGCAGGAAGATCTGCGGGTCGGCCCAGTAGCGGATCCGGCTGCCGGAGACGCCACGCTTGACCTTGCCGACGACACGCAACTCGCTGCCCGCGGTGAACGGCTCGAAGGGCGAGTCGGGGCTCGGGCCGGACTTCGGGTCCTTGAAGATGCCCGGCTCACCGCGCCGGAAACTCATCGCGTAGGTCTTGCCGCCGCGGTCCACCTCGACATCCAGACGACTGGACACCGCATTGACGACCGAGGCACCGACGCCGTGCAGGCCGCCGGACGCGGAATAGGAACCACCACCGAACTTGCCGCCGGCGTGCAGCTTGGTGAAGACGACCTCGACCCCGGACAGTCCGGTGCGCGGCTCGATGTCGACGGGTATGCCGGCGCCACGGTCCGCGACGGACACCGACCCGTCGGCATACAGCGTCACCAGCACGTGCGAGCCGCGGTCGGCGAGCGCTTCGTCCACCGCGTTGTCGATGATCTCCCAGACGCAGTGCATGAGGCCGCGGCCGTCGGTCGAGCCGATATACATGCCCGGGCGCTTGCGCACCGCTTCGAGGCCTTCGAGCACCTGCAGGTGGCGCGCGGTGTATTCGCTCTTGGACGTGGTGGACGGGCTCGCGGTCACTGCTGGTGCTCTCCTGGCTGGTGCGCTGTCCGCTCGCGCGGACGAAAAGGTGTTCGAGGCAGATTAACGCGCGGCGCCGACGATGCCGCGCAGGCTCACGGTGCGGTGGCCCAGCTGCCGTGCCGGAGGCCCACCGAAATCCGGTTGACGCGGCGCACGGCCCCTCGGTTAACTATCTTGACGTCAAGATAGTTCACTCGAGGGGACCCGTGAGAACACTGCTGCGCCGCATCCTGTCCGACGACCCGCTGATCCGGGCGATGTCCTACCAATCCGTGCTGTCCGCCTTCGGCGAGGGGGCGTTTCTGACCGGCTCAGCGGTGTTCTTCACCCAGATCGTCGGACTGAGTGCGGCGCAGGTCGGCCTCGGCCTCACCATCGCCGGCGTGGCGACCTTCCTGGTCGCCGTGCCGCTCGGCAAGCTCGCCGACCTGGTCGGCACGCGCCGCACCTGGATCCTCGGCGCGCTCTTCCAGGCGCTGCTCTTCGCCGCCTGGCTGTTGATCGGCGACTTCGCCGGGTATGTCGCCGTGACCGTCACGCTCGAGGTGGTGCTGACCTGGATGCGCGCCGGGCGCAACGCCTACCGCTTCGACGTCTTCCCCCGCGAGAAGCGGGTCCGCTCGATGGCCTACGTGCGTGCCTCGCGCAACGTCGGCTACACACTGGGCGCCCTTGCCAGCGGGCTGGCCCTGGCCGCCAACGACGACACGCTGATCCGGGCGGTGCCTTTGCTGACCGCGGCCGTGCTGCTGGCCAACACCGCCTGGGTGACCCGGCTGCCGCACGTCACCCCGCACACCTCGGCCGCCCCGGAGGACAGCCCTGAGGACACCGCGGCACCGACCACAGGCAAGCGCCGCAGCGCACTGCGCAACCGCGGGTTCCTGCTGACCAGCATCTGCGACGGCGTCCTGGGCACGCACGGTGTCCTGCTCAACACCGTCATCCCGCTGTGGCTCGTCGAACGCACTGACGCGCCCCGGGTGCTGCTCGCCTGGCTCTTCGGCACCAACACCGTGATGGCGGTGTTCCTGCAGGTCCTGGCCGCACGCGGGGTCGACGACCCACGCACCTCGTTGCGCGCGCATCGGCGCGGGGCATTCTGCTTCGTGCTCTCCTGTGCCATCGTCGCCGTCACGCACGACACCGCCGGCTGGCTGACGATCGCGCTGGTCTGGCTTGGCCACGTGACCGTCACCGGCACCGAGCTCTTCCAATCGGCGGGCCGCTGGGGACTGGAGGCAGAGCTGTCGGATCCGGCGCGCCGCGGCGAATACCAGGGCGTCGCGCAACTGGGCTACACCCTCGGCACCGTGTGGGCCCCCGCCGCCTACACCTTCTGGGCCATGGAGTGGGGTCTCTACGGCTGGCTGGTCATCGCCGTGATCGTGCTGATGGCGGCGTTCGTCATACATCCGGCAGCGCGAAGCGCGGAGCGCTACCTCGTCGAGCACACCGAAGTGCCCGCGACAGACCGGGTAGCCACGTGAACGGCCGCGCACCGACCGGGGGAACTCCATGCACCCGCCGATCGTCGGACTGGGCACGATCGTCGGAAGGTCACAAGATTGTGAAGGACGACACACGGTATGGATTTGTTTCGCCGGGAATCCCTTCGCGTGATTGACTGTTGACTACTTCGACGACGGAATCCCCGGGCGACCGGGAGAGACCCGCAACGAGAGGATGATTATCGTGACTACCGCAGTTGCCCCCACTCTGACCGCATCCGATCGCTGCGACCGCTGCGGCGCCCAGGCGTTCATCCGTGCTCGCCTCGGCTCCGACCAGGACCTGCTCTTCTGCGCCCACCACGGGCGGGAGCACTTGGACAAGCTGCGCGAGATCGCTGACGAAGTGATCGATGAGACCGACCGCTTGCACGCCGAGTCGACGATCGAAGTGTGAGACCGACCACCACTGACTGACCAAACACAGCAGGACGGCGCGCCGAAAGGGTGCGCCGTCCTGCTGTGTTTGCGTTGCTAGGTTCACTGCGTGGACGCGGTGACTGTCGTGGCCGGCGCGATGATCACCGTCGGCATCCTCGGGCTCGTCGTGCCGGTGCTTCCCGGTCTGCTGCTGTGCCTGGCCGGCGTGCTGCTGTGGTCGTGGGAGACGAACACCACGACCTCCTGGGTCGTCTTCGGGTGTTGCGTCGCGGTCGCAGCCATCGGCTGGATCGTGCAGTTCCTTGTGCCGAATCGCCGGCTCAAGGCCGCCGGTGTGCCGGGTCTGGCCAAGGTGGCCGGCCTGGTCGGCGCGGTGATCGGGTTCTTCGTCATCCCGTATGTCGGGATGTTCGTCGGCTTCCCCGTCGGTGTCTTTCTCGCCGAGCACGCGCGACTGCGGGATGCCCGGCGGGCGTGGGCTGCGACGAAAGCCGCCATGCGTGCGGTGCTGACCAGCATCGGGATCGAGCTGGCCGCAGCTGTGCTTGTGTCGTGGATCTGGGTCGCCGGCGTGCTGGTCAGTTGAGGCTCGGCCGCTCGTCGGCTGATGGTCGGACTGATGGTGCGGCTGATCGTCGGAAGGGATCTACCAGCCTTCGCCGCGGCGTCGGTCCCAGCGCTCCTCGAGTCGCTGCATGAAGCTGCCGTTGTTGCGGGTCGGGCGCTTGGAGCGCGCGGTGTTGACCGAGCCGTCCTCCTGCACGGTGCCGAACTCACGCGAATGTCCCGGCTTGAAGGCGTAGGCGCCGCCCGCGACCATCACCGCGAACCCGACGACGCCGAGCCAGATCTGGGCGATCGTCATCCCGACGATGACCAGGCCGAGCCCCACGACGACACCGCACACGCCGATGAAGACGCGACGGCGAAGGCGGCTCCGGCTCGGATGAGCGACCATGTGCGACGCAAACTTGGGGTCCTCTACCTTGAGCGCCTGCTCCATCTGCTCAAGTAGGCGCTGCTCGTGCTCTGAAAGGGGCACGTTGACCTCCCAATGTCCTCCGGTCGCCGCCACGCGGCGACCGAGCCCGCCGGCTTTGCGATCCCCGACTGATCTCACCTCCAGGATAGTTCGCCGCGCTACCTAGCGGTAGTTGGCCAGCGGCCCAACCATCCCGACGGACAGATCAGCTCACGCAAATCCGTTGTCTGCGCGCCAGCCTAGACAACAGAGCGGGCTCCCGGTGGCCCAGTCCCCAACAATTACACAACTGTCACGTCGCCCCGACACGGTCACGCGGGCCCGGTCGGAGCGACACAGGCGGTGAACGAGTCACCCATCGGCAGGCCGAGGTGCCCCAGCACCAACTCCAGGAACGTCTCCACCTGGCGGACCAGATCGTCCGCCTCGCGCGTCGAGACGACCACGACACCGCGATCGATCCGACTCCTGCGGCGTGCCGTCCCTGCGAAGAACTCCGCCCACTCGGCGAATTCGGGGGCGACCGTCGGCAGGACCGCCCACACGTTGCGAGGACCCGACCCCGGAGTGCGGCGCGCGTCCGCGGCGAGCACGGCCGCCGCGGCGCGCAACGCGGCGAGGTGGGCAAGGTGGTAGCGCTCGTCCGCGGTGCCGGCGTGGCAGGCCTGCAACAGCCCGACCCGGGTGCGATCGACCAGGTCGAGCACGGTGCCCGCGACGGGAGCCGGGGACGGTGGGCGAACAGATGAGTGCATGCGGCCTCCTCGGAACGAGTTCATCGAACTTTTGTTCGATGCGAGAAGGCTAACCGCGGCCACCGACAGCCCCTTCGCGTCCGGGGCCTCGACACGCTCGGCCGGCTCAGGTCGGGGGCCTCGACAGGCTCGGCCGGCTCAGGTCGGCCGTTCAGACCAGGCTGCTCTGCCGCAGATTGGCGAAGACCTCGAGCGTGGCGGTCGATTTGTTCATCGTCATGAAGTGCAGCCCCGGTGCACCCTCGCGCAGCAGTCGCTCGGAGTGCTCGGTGCAGATCGCGATGCCCTCGCGGCGCACGGCCGCGACGTCGTCACCGGCCGCCTCGATCCGCGCAACCACGTCTGCGGCCAGTGGCTGCCCGTTGAGCTCGGTCAACCGCTGCAACTGCCCGACGGCCGTGACCGGCAGCAACCCGGGAATGATCGGCATCCCGCACCCGCGGGCATCCACCAGGTCGCGCAACCTCAGGTAGGCGTCGACGTCGGTGACCATCTGGGTGATCGCGAAGCCCGCCCCGGCGTCCGCCTTGCGGACCAGTGCATCGGCCTCGTCGTCCAGTGACTTCGACTCGGGATGTATGTCGGGGAAGGCCGCCACCCCCACGGTGAAATCGCCCAGTGAGCGCACGAGAGACACCAGCTTGTCGGCGTGGTCGAGGCCCTCCGGGTGCGCGGTCCACTGCGCCGAGGGACCCCCGGGCGGGTCACCGCGCAGCGCCAGGATGTTTGCAATGCCCACCGAGGCGTACTCCCCCACGACACGCCGCAGCTCCGCCACCGAGGAGCCCACACAGGTCAGGTGCGCCATCGTGCGCAGCGTCGTCTCCTGCTCGATGCGCCCGGTGATCCGGACGGTCCGGTCGCGCGTCGAGCCGCCGGCGCCATACGTCACGGACACGAAGGTCGGGTGCAGCTGCTCCAGCCGCCGCACGGAGTTCCAGAGGACCTCTTCGGCCCGCTCGCTGCGGGGCGGCATGAACTCGAAACTGAAGCTGGGAGTGTCCCGTGCGAGCAGCTCGGGGATCGGGTGCCTCGACTTCGTGGGGCGCAGGGTCATGCCGCTCAGCCTACGGATCAGTACGGCGACTACGCTCGACTGAATCACCATTCGGAAGGACAAATCTCTTGCCCACCGCCGACCTTGACGACCTGAGAGCTCGCGTCCAGCACGCGCTCGACGAGGAGCGCCGGACCCAGGCCGATGTCCTGGCACCGCTGGGGCCGGACATGGCTGACCTGCTCGACGCCGTCTTCGCCCTGCTCGGCGGCGGCAAGCGACTGCGCGCGGGATTCTTCTACTGGGGCTACCGCGCCGCGGGCGGCCGCGACAGCGACGAGCTTGTCCGCGCCGCCTCGTCGCTCGAGGTCTTCCAGGCTGCTGCCCTGTTGCACGACGACGTGATGGACGACTCCGACGTGCGTCGCGGTATGCCGTCGGCACACCGTCGACTGGCCGAGACCCACCGCGAGCGCGGGTTGACCGGCGACCGTGATCGGTTCGGCGAGTCCGGAGCGATCCTGGCCGGCGACCTCTGCCTGAACTGGACCGACGAGATCTATTCGACCAGCGGGCTGCCCGCCGACGAGTTGGCACGCGGCCGGCCCGTCCTCAACACCATGCGCACCCAGCTGATGGGCGGCCAATACCTCGACGTCGTGGAAGCCGCACAGACCTGGGAGGGCGTGCCGACCCCCGATCGGATCGAGCGGGCACGCAAGGTCATCCGCTTCAAGAGCGCGAAATACACCATCGAGCAACCCGTGCTGATCGGCGCGACCTGCGCGGGCGCGGACGAGGCGACACTGGCCGCACTGTCGGCATACGGCCTGGCGCTCGGCGAGGCGTTCCAGCTGCGCGACGACCTGCTGGGTGTCTTCGGTGACCCGGACGAGACCGGCAAGCCCGCCGGTGACGACCTGCGCGAGGGCAAGCGCACCGTTCTCATCGCCTATGCCCTGCAGGACATGGCTCCGGACGACCTGCAGCGGTTCCGGTCGGTCTTCGGCGATCCGCACATCTCCGCCGAGGACATCGCCTGGCTGCGGCAGCAGTGTGTCCGCACCGGCGCCGTCGACCAGACCGAGAAGCTCATCGCCGGCCAGGCCGACGCCGCGCGCACCGCACTCGACGCAGCGCGGCTGACCGACGACGGCCGGGCCGCACTGCTCGATCTGATCGACATCTCCACGGCCCGCTCGTCGTGACCCCAATGCCTCGCGGAGCCTCCGGCGGAGCGCAGGCGGGGTCCCCGCGAAGTATTCGGAGGAGCGGAGCGGGGGAGAAACTTCGTGGGGTGAGCAACGCGGTCGTGGTCGGTGCCGGACTCGCCGGGCTGTCCGCCGCGCTGCACCTGCGGGGCGCAGGTGTCGAGGTCACCGTCATCGAGCAGCAGCCGACCGCCGGCGGTCGCTGCCCGGACGTGACGAGTGACGGCTATCGCCTCGACCTCGGACCCACTGTCCTGACCGAAACCGACCAACTGGCAGCAGTTTTCGCCGCCGTCGGGGAGTCAATGGACGACCACGTGCAGCTGCGCGACCTGGACCCGGCCTACGTCGCACACTTTCCGGACGGCAGCGCCCTGCCGATGCACACCGACCCTCGCGTGATGCACGATGCGGTCGCCCACTTCGCCGGCGAGCGCGACGCTGCGGGCTATGACCGCTTCGTGCGGCACGTCCAACGCCTCTATGACGTGGAGTTCCCGCACTTCATCGATCGCAACCTCGACGGTGTCCACTCGCTGCTGCGACCGGCCCTGCTGCGCCTGGCCACCCTGCGCGGGTTGGGTCGCATGGACCGGCTGATCGCCTCGTTCTTCCAGGACGAGCGCCTGCGGCAGGCGTTCAGCTTCCAGGCGTTGTATGTCGGGGTGCCACCACACCGGGCTCGCGGAATGTTCGCCGTCATCAGTGCCATGGACCTCGTGCACGGTGTCACCTACCCGGTCGGCGGAATGTATGCGATCGTCCAGGCACTCGTCGACGTCGCCACCGCGCACGGGATCGAGCTGCACCTCGACCAGCAGGTGCACACCGTCCGCAGCACGTCGACCGGCTACCAGGTGGCCACCGATGTCGATTCCTACCCGGCGGACGCCGTCGTGCTGACCTGCGAACCCGACTGTGCTGCATCGCTATTGGCCGACCCGGCACCGATCGGGACGGCTGGCGAGCCGTCACCGAGCTGCGTGCTGCTGGCTGCCGGGGTGCCCGGCGGGCTGCCCGGGGACGGGCACCACCATCTGCACTTCGGCGCCGACCTGCGCGGCGCCCTCGACGATCTCACCGACGGCCGACCGATGCGCGACCCGAGCTTCCTGGTCTCCGTCCCGAGCCGGACGGACCCGTCGATGGCACCGCCAGGTGGTGATGTGCTCTACGCGCTCTTCCCCGCCCCGGCACTGCACGGCGCGGGCGCCGCGCTGGATTGGCCGTCGCTGCGGGGCGCATACCGCGACCACATGCTGCGTCGGCTGACCGCCGCCGGCTACCCGGTCGACGATCTCGTGGGTGAGCACCTGCTCACGCCGCAGGATTGGCAGGAGCGTGGAATGCCTTGGGGCACACCGTTCTCCATCGCGCACACCTTCGGTCAGAGCGGGCCGTTCCGCCAACCGAACCTGCTGGCACCGCGGCTGGCCCTGGCCGGGTCCGGCACGACTCCGGGTGTCGGGGTCCCGATGGTGTTGATCAGCGGCCGGCTGGCCGCCGAACGCGTGCTCGCCGATGGATGAGCTGGCGGCGGCATACGCCGCCTGTCGGGAGATCAACGCAGCGCACGGCACCTCCTTCTATCGTGCGACCAGCCTGTTGCCGCCCGGCCGACGCCGCCACATCTGGGCGTTGTATGCCGTGGCCCGTCGCAGCGACGACATCGTCGACAACCCCACGGTCGACACCGATCCGGCGGTCGTGTTGTCCCAGTGGGAGTTTCAGGTCCTGAGCGCGCTCGCGAGCAGCACGACACCAGCGGACCCGGTGCTGCGCGCGCTGCGTCATACGGTGCTCACGCACGGCATACCGACCCGGCTGTTCGAGGAGTTCTTCGACTCGATGCGCCGCGACCTCACCACGACCCGCTATCGGACCTGGGGCGACCTGCGCCGATACATGCGTGGCAGCGCGGCCGTGATCGGCGAGATGACCGCCCCGGTGCTCGGCGCGAGCGATGCCGGACTCCCCCACGCGGCAACGCTGGGCGAGGCATTCCAGCTGACCAACTTCGTCCGTGACATCGCGGAGGACTGGCAACGCGGCCGGATCTACCTGCCGCTGAACGACTTCCGCGACTCCGGGTGCTCCGAGGATGAGCTCGGTCGTTGCGTCGCGACGGGCACCAGCAGCCCCTCCCTTCGCCGGCTGGTGGCCTTCGAGATCGCTCGCGCGCGTGACCTGTATGCCGCGGCCCGGCCGGGCATCGGCGAAGTGGACCCGGTGGTGCGCCCGTGTCTGCAGGTCGCGTTCGGGTTGTACGCCGAGATCCTGTCGGAGATAGAGCGGAGCGGCCTCGAGGTCTGTCGCGCGCACGATCGTCCCGACCGCCCGGCGCGCCGCCGTCATCGCCCGGTCGCTCGCCGGCGATCCGCTGCGGCGTTCCAGCGACGCCACGCCACGATCGTGAGCAACACCAGCGCGAACCCGAAGCCGAGGTCCTCCACCGGCGCGTAGTAGATCCGCCAATCCCCCATGAATTGCTCATGATTCGAGCCGAGGATGGCCGAATCGTCATACGTGACGATGCGTCGACCGGTCAGCCAGCCGTTGACGGCGAGTTGGCCGGCCAGGGTGATCGCGTAGGCGATCCACCACTGCGCGGTGAGCACCACCCGGGTCCGAGCCACGACCAGGTCGACCAGCAGCGCAACGGGCACGGCGACTGCCGCGAGCAGTGTGTAGCTCATCGGTCTCGTTCGCGGTGCAACAACGCACCGACAGCCTCATAACTGGCGATGGCGGCGAAGGGTATGACGACGAAGAAGGCCCACTCCTCGATCGGCAGCCCCAGCAGCCGCAGACCGAGCACCTGGCCGCCGTCGAAGTGCCAGTGCCCGACGTGTGCCGCCCACAGGTCCCACACCACGAACGGTGCTGCGGCACAACCGATTGCGGCAAGGAGCAGCCGGACGCGGCGCATCCGCGACAGGCGGAACGCCGGCACCAGCGGTGCTGTCACCGCGAAACATGCGACCAGCACCGCGGCATACGCCAGGTGCCTCATCGGCTCAGAACGCCAGCTCGGCGGCGCGCTTGCGGACCTCTGCCTTGCGGTGGGCCTGCAGCATCGTGATCGGCGAACCCTCGACCGGCAGCGTGGGGTCCGGGGTGAAGAGCCACTCCAGGGCTTCCTGCTCCGACAGGCGGGCGTCCAGCAGCACGGTGATGGTGCCCTCGATGCCGGTGAGCAGGTGGTCCTCCTCGACGAAGGCGGCGGGGACGGCGATCGCGTTGTTGACCCCCACGCGGTGCGCCAGCACGACCTTGTCGTCCACCAGCCGACGGGCCTGGCGCTGCGTCAGCCCCAGCGCGTCGCCGAGTTCGGGGATCGACAGCCAGTCGCCGACCAGAGTCTCCAGCTCGCTCGCATCAGTCACGGCAGCAGAGTTTAGTAATCCCGAGAGAAGCGCCCAACACGGTCCGGGGTCCCCGCGAAGTATCGGAGGAGCGGCGGGGTCCCCGCGAAGTATCCGGAGGAGCGGAGCGGAGGAGGAACTTCGTGGGGTGCCGGAGCGGAGGAGAACTTCGTGGGGTAACTCGACACGCCTGGGGCGCCATGGTTGAGCAACCTGCCATGGTCAACCGGCTAGTTTGACGGGCGAGTCACATCTGTCACACCTGCCACACCCGGACATTCCCGTCCGCCACGGCGAAGGAGACCTCATGGCACCGTTGACGACCGGCGCACCCCCTGCGGCCGCGCACGTGATCCACGCACAGGCCGCGGCCAACGCGCAGCATCAGAAGGGCGCACAGCATGCTGCGCCGAAGAAGTCCACGGCACCCCGGCTGAGCCCACGGCACACGACCTCCGTCGCCAAGAAGGCGACCCGCACCTCCAAGCCCTACCGCGTGCGGTCCGGTGACAACCTGACCACCATCGCGGCTCGTCATCACGTCTCGCTGGCGGCGCTGATCAAGCACAACCGGATCAGCACCCCCAACCGTGTCCTCAGCGGCTCGACGTTGCAGATCCCGCACCGGACGACCGCGCCGACGAAGGCGGCCGCCAAGAAGCCGGCTAAGAAGGCCACCTCGAAGAAGTCCCCTGCACACAAGACGGCATCCCGGGGCGACGCGACCCGGTCTGCACTGGCCAAGCGCGCCGTCCCCAGTCGCACGCAGACCAAGGCGATCATCGAGAAGACCGCACGACGTTACGGCGTCAACCCGCACCTCGCACTGGGGATCAGCTGGCAGGAGTCCGGCTGGAACCAGCGGGTCGTCTCCTCGGCGAGCGCCGTCGGCGTGATGCAGGTGATGCCGCAGTCCGGCGAATGGGCATCGGCGATGGTCGGTCACGACCTGGATCTGCTGGACACGCACGACAACATCACCGCCGGCGTCGTGATCCTGCGCTACCTGACCAGCAACGCCACGAGCCTCAATCAGGCGATCGGCGGCTACTACCAGGGCCTGGGCGCCATGCAGCAGCACGGGGCGTATGACGAGACCAAGCAGTACATACGGAACGTCCGGGCCCTGATGGAACGTCTCTAATGCAATGAATCAAGGCGCGCCCGGTCGCCTGGCCGGGCGCACGAGGACGAGGTTCGTAGACTTTGAGCGTGTCCATATCCGCACCCTCGCTTGTCGGTCGCACGATCGACAAGCGATATGTCGTTCGTGAGCATCTCGCCGACGGCGGCATGGGTTCGGTCTACATCGCGCTCGACGAACGCCTCGATCGTGAAGTCGCGCTGAAGATCATGCGGCCGGACCTGGCCCGCGACTCGGACTTCGTGGCGCGCTTCCGGCGTGAGGCCCGGTCCGCGGCTCGTTTGGCACACCCCAACGTCGTCGCGGTGACCGACCAGGGGGCTGACGACGACTACGTCTTCCTGGCGATGGAGCTCGTCCGTGGCCAGACCCTGCGCCAGCTGATCCGGCGCGACGCGCCGCTGCCGGTGCGCACCGCCCTGGACATGACCGAGGGCATCCTGCGCGCGCTCGACGCAGCACACCAGGCCGGCCTGGTGCATCGCGACGTCAAGCCGGAGAACGTCCTGGTCGGCGCGCACGGCGTGAAGGTCGCCGACTTCGGCCTCGCCCGGGCCGTCACCACCGACACCGTGACCGGCGACAGCGACGTGCTGCTCGGGACGGCGGCCTACCTGTCCCCCGAGCAGGTGGAGTTCGGCCAGGCGGACGAGCGCACCGACGTCTACGCCACCGGACTGCTGCTCTTCGAGATGCTCACCGGTGAGAAGGCCTTTCCCGGTGACTCCCCCATCAACGTCGCCTACCAGCACGTGCACGGAGCGACCCCCGTCCCGTCCGACACCGTCTCGACCGTCCCTGCCGCTGTCGACGACCTGGTGCTCCGGGCCGCGGCGACGAGCCCGCAGGATCGCCCGGCCAACGCCGGTGTGATGCTGCACGAGTTGCATCTGACCCGCGACCGGCTGGACGCACTCGACCTCGACCAGACGCCACGGCCGCGCGCCACCGTCCCCGCAGACGATCACGACACCGGCCCGATGGAGGCCGAGTCCACGCAACACATCGACGCAGGCGGACCGCCACGAAGGGCGCGCAGGACGGGTCGGCGCTGGCCCTGGGTCGCGGCGATCCTGGCGTGCGTGCTGCTCGTCGCGGGCGGTCTGGGCGCTTGGGCGTTCACCGCCGGCCCCTACGGCCAGGTGCAGGTCCCGACGGTCGCGGGCAAGCCGCAGGGTCGGGCGGTCGACGCCATACAACAGGCGGGCCTGCACGCCCAGGTGACCAAGGTCTTCTCCGAGAAGGTCGCACGCGGTGTCGTGGTCTCGACCGACCCGGGCCAGGGCAACGACGCCCGGAAGAAATCCACCGTCATGCTCACCGTGTCCAAGGGCCCGGAGCGCTACACCGTGCCGTCCGTCGTCGGACGGTCCTCGGCCGCCGCACGCGCGACGATCAAGAAAGCGCACCTGAAGGTCGGCACCGTCTCCCAGGCGTATGACGAAAAGACCCCCAAGGGCAAGGTCGTCCGGGTCGCTCCCGACGCCGGCAGCTCACAGAAGCCCGGGTCGAAGGTCGACGTGGTCGTCAGCAAGGGCAAGCAGCCGATCACCATCGACGACGTGACCGGCCAGTCGCGCGACGAGGCCAAGCAGACCCTGACCGACGCAGGCTTCAAGGTGACCTTCGGTCCGCAGCAGCACAGCGACACCGTCGCCAAGGGCAGCATCATCAGCCAGAGCCCCGCCGACGGCACCGGCCACAAGGGCGACACGATCCAGCTGGTCGTGTCCAAGGGTCCGGTCATGGTGACGGTGCCCAAGGTCATCGGGATGAACTCCCGCGCGGCCAAGCAGAAGCTGGAGGCCCTCGGCTTCCAGGTCAAGGTGAGTTACCCGCTGCTGGTGCCGGTCCTCTTCCAGGTGCAGGGCCAGTCGGTGAAGGCGCAGCACCAGGCGCCGAAGGGCGGCACCATCACCATCGACGTCGTCTGACACCCTGCGACACAGCTTCCGACCGGCCCGCGGCACACCGTCGCCGATTCGGAAACGGAGGATCCGTCCGATAGCCTGCCTAAGTGATTGACCGTCGTTCCCCCGAGTGGATCGACCGGTTCATCGCTGCAGATCCCGGCTTCAACCGACTTCGGATGGCCCTCCAGGTCGTCGTCAGCATTTCCGCCGCGCTGCTGGCCGAGCGGCTCTTCGTGCACCTGACCGGCGCACTGCAGCAACCGGTCGCCGGACTACCCGCCGACCTTGCTGCGAAGGTCTCCGCGGGCAATCACGCGATGCTTGTGATGAGCATGATCGTCGGCTCGATGGTGTGCCTGATGGCGACCTTCGCTGGCCCGATGCTCCCCACGGTGGGGCGGCTCTATCTGACGATCCTGCTCATGCCGGTGCCGATGATCGCCGGGCTCGCCCTCGGGCTGGCCACCGGCAAGCACCGGGCGCTCGCCCTCACCATCCTGACGCTCATCCTGGCGGGCGGGGCATACATGCGGCGGTTCGGGCCGTGGGGCTTCTTCGGCGGCCAAATGCTCTTCATGGGCGACTTCATGGGCTTCTTCCTCGGCAGCAGGGTCGACTTCTCCACCCTCAGGTGGCTCGCACCGGAGGTCTTCGTCGGCGCGGCAGTGGCCGCGACCGCGCAACTGGTGCTCTTCCACCCCAGCCGCCGGCGCACGCTGCACCGGATTCGGCGCAGCTTCGCCAGTCGTGCCCGCGCTCTCGTCGACTCCGCACTGGAGGTGCTGGACGAGCCGCACGACCGCGGCGCACGACGCCGGCTCGGTCGACGCACGGTGCAACTCAACGAGTCCGCGCTGATGATCGACGCCGCGCTCGCAGCACCGGGTGCGGTGCCGGACGGGGTGACCGCCCGGCAGCTGCACCAGGTCGTCTTCGATGCCGAGCAGGCCCTGAGCAACATGGCGCGGTTCAGCGCGACCCTGGCCCACCTGACCATGAGCCGGCAGGACGCCGATCTGGTCCGTATGGCGCTCACGGCCGTCGGCCGGCACGACAGTGACGCCGCAGGCGCCGCGGCGACGAGCCTGCTCGATCGGCTCACCGAGGCGAACGATCAGCGGTCGACCGACGACACCGCGCGGCACCGGCGCGTCATACTCCACCGCTTCGCCACCAGCGTCCGGGACTGGTCCCGCCTGGCTGCCGACCCGTTCGGGTCGCACAGCACCGACGACGATCTGGAGTTCACCTCCTCCGTCGAACTCGTCGGCGGCTGGCTGCCGGGCTCGTCCAAGGTCAGCGCGAGCGCATCGACGGAGCGAGGTCCGCGCCGCATCGACCGGGTGCGACTGCCGAACAACGTGCGGGTCGCGCTACAGATCGCGGTGGCCGTCAGCGGCGCCATCGTGCTGGGCAGCATGCTGTCGGAGCGCCGGTTCTACTGGGCCGTCATCGCGGCGTTCGTGACCTTCATGGGCGCCAACAACGCCCTCGAGCAGGTCCGCAAGGGGCTCCTGCGGGTGCTCGGCACACTCGTCGGCGTCTTCGTCGGCTCCTTGCTCGCCCACGTGATCGGGCACCGCACCGACCTGGCCATCCTGACGGTGCTGATCTCGATCGGCCTGGGCATCTACCTGCTGCGCGTCAGCTACGCCTTCATGGTGATCGGGATCACCGTCATGGTGTCGCAGATGTATGTCCAGCTCGGCGAATACTCCGACTTCCTGCTCCGGCTCCGTCTGGAGGAGACGGCCATCGGTGCCGCAGTTGCGATCGTGACCGTGCTGGTCGTCTTCCCGCTGCGTTCGTGGCAAGTCGTCCGGGTAGCCGCTCGCGCTCACGCCGAGGCGGTCCAGGCACTTGCCGACGGAGCCCTGCGCCGCGTCACGGGCGAGTGCGCAGATGCCCAATTGCGCAGCGCTGCAAGGACACTCGACGGCGCCCACCAGAGCCTCGTCGCGGCGCTCCGCCCGCTGCGGGGGCTGCCCGGCCCCGGCAGCGAAGTACACCGCGGGCTCCGGTCCGCAGCAGACGCCTCGGTCCACCGAGCGCGGATGATGCTGCGCGAGAGCACACAGGTCGTCGCGGGCCCGGGTGAGGGGTTACGGCCCGACGCCGAGCGCCTCGACGCGGCACGGGACCGGCTCACCGGGTCGGTCGAACAGATCGCGACTGCGTTGTCAGACGACCATCGCGCGAGCGATCACGTCTACACGAGGTCGGCGTCGCTCTTCGATGTCATCGGGACCGGCCGGCCGGATGCCGAGCTCATCACGCCGGAGCAGCTGTTGCTGCGCGACGCCCGCCTGCTCGACGAGTCCATGGCGGCGTTCGCTGCCGCGGCCGACCTGCAGGTGCGCGCGCTGGACGCCGACGCGGCCCTGCTGGCGACTGAGGTCTCCCCCCAGCTGGCCGAACCTGTCGAGGCCAAGCGTGGTTTCGACAAGCTCAACCACCTTTGAGGGCTCAACCACACCTCTGAGGTTTCGACAAGCTCAACCACCTCTCAGGTGGTTTCGACAAGCTCAACCACCTCTGAGACGGAGTCAGCGGCGGGAGAGCATCTCCGCGACGAGGAAGGCCAGCTCCAGGCTCTGCTGGTGGTTCAGCCGAGGGTCGCAGGCGGTCTCATAACGCTTCTCGAGGTCGGCGTCGATGATCTTCTCGCTGCCGCCGAGGCATTCGGTGACGTCGTTGCCGGTCAACTCCACGTGCAGACCGCCGGGCACTGTGCCGAGGTCGCGGTGCACCTCGAAGAAGCCACGGACCTCGTCGATGATGTCGTCGAATTCGCGGGTCTTGTAACCGGTGGACGACTCGAACGTGTTGCCGTGCATCGGGTCACAGATCCACACGACCTTCGCGCCGGTCTCGGTGACCCGTCGCACGATCGCCGGCAGCTTGTCGCGCACGTTGCCCGCACCCATCCGGGTGATGAACGTCAACCGGCCCGGCTCACGCTCGGGATCCAGCCGCTCGATCAACTGCACGATCTCGTCGGGGTCCGCGGTCGGGCCGACCTTGACCCCGATCGGGTTGTGGATGCGTGCCGCGAAGTCGACGTGCGCGTGGTCCAGCTGACGGGTGCGCTCCCCCACCCACACGAAGTGGCCGGACACGGCATAGGGGTTGCCGGTGCGGGAGTCGATGCGGGTCAGCGGCTGCTCGTAGTCCAGCAGCAACGCTTCGTGGCTGGCGAAGAACTCCACACCGGACAGCGGGGTCGACTCGAAGTCGACACCGCACGCCAGCATGAACTTCATCGCCCGGTCGATCTCGCGGGCGATCGACTCGTAACGCGAGTAGGCCGCGTTGGAGATGAAGCCGCGGTTCCACTCGTGAACCTGCCGCAGATCGGCGAATCCGCCTGTGGTGAAAGCGCGTACGAGGTTCAGCGTGGACGCTGCCGTGTGGTAGGCGCGCAGCAGTCGCTGCGGGTCCGGCGTCCGCGACGCCGCGTCGAACTCGAAGTCGTTGATGATGTCGCCGCGGAACGCCGGCAGGGTCACGTCGCCGCGGGTCTCGGTGTCGTTGCTGCGTGGCTTGGCGTATTGCCCGGCCAGCCGACCGATCTTGACCACGGGCGTGCTCGCGCCGTAGGTCAGCACCGCGGCCATCTGCAGGATCGTCTTGATCCGGTCGCGGATGTTGTCGGCGGTGGACTCGGAGAATCGCTCCGCGCAGTCCCCGCCCTGCAGGACGAACGCATCGCCCGTGGCCGCAGCGGCCAGTCGCGACCGCAGGACGTCGCACTCACCGGCGAACACCAGCGGCGGCGCCGCCGCGAGTTCGGCGCGGACCCGATAGACCTCGTCACCGTCCGGCCACCGGGGCTGCTGCAGAGCAGGCAGCGTCGGCCACTCGATGTGCTCGGTCAGCAGCCGGGGTGTGGAACGGGTCTCAGGGGTCGTCGTGCTCACGGGCCAAGACTACGGGCGCCGCATGAGTATGCCGCGCCCGGTATTGCCTACTGGGACTTCTCCTCGGGCTCGTCGACTCCCCCGGGGTCCACGGCTCCCTCGGCGTCCACAGCATCCTCGGCGTCGACGGCGTCCTCAGAGCCCACGGCATCGGCGTCCGCGGCATCAGAGTCCTTGCGCGGCTGCAGTCGACCCTTGGCCTGCGTGGCGAGCGCCGCCGCGCCACCGCCGATCTCCTTGGCCTTCTGGGTCAACCCGCCCTTCTTCAGGGAGGCGGCGTAGACGTCGACGTACTCCTGCCCGGTGAGCAGCATGATTTCGTACATCACCTCGTCGGTGATGGACCGCAGCACGAACCGGTCGTCCTGCATGCCCTCGTAACGGGAGAAGTCGATCGGCTCACCGAAGCGGACGTGCGGCTGAACGACCTTGCCGAAGAGCTTCCCCTGCGGCGCGATCTCGTCGGTGCCGCTCACCCCCACCGGGATCACTGGTGCGCCGGACTCGAGGGCGATGCGGGCGATGCCGGTCTTGCCCTTGTAGAGGCGCCCGTCGGGTGAGCGGGTGCCTTCCGGGTAGATGCCGAAGATCTCGCCCTCGGACAGGATCCGCAGGCCGGTCTGCAGCGCGCCCGCCGCCGCGCTCCCGCTGGAGCGATCGATCGGCACCTGGCCGGCCCCGGAGAAGAACGCCTTCTGCAGGCGTCCCTTGATGCCGGGGGTGTTGAAGTACTCGGCCTTGGCGACGAACGTCACTCGGCGTGGGATGACCAGCGGCATGAAGAGCCAGTCCGCGATCGACAAGTGGTTGCTGGCCAGGATCACCGGTCCGCGATCCGGGACGTTCTGGGCACCCTCGACCGTCGGTCGGAAGATGCCTCTGAGCAGTGGGCCGAGCAGCACCCACTTGAGCAACCAATAGAACACCGTGTCTCCTTCGCACCGCGACGTGATGGCTGCAGTGCCGAGCCGAACCAACTTCACCGATCTGGTGCAGGATACGGCAGCCGCGGTCCACCACACGTCAGGTGAAAGGATGGGCACGGACCGTGAACGAATATTGCATCGAAACCGCAGTGGAGGTACGACGATGGACGTGCTGCCGGGAGCAGAACCTTTTGCACACGACGGCTCCTCGACCGGCGTGCTGGTCTGCCACGGCTTCACCGGCACGCCACAGAGCATGCTGCCGATCGCGCGCCGCTGCGCCGACGAGGGTTACACCGTACGGCTCCCCCGGCTGCCCGGCCACGGCACGCACTGGAAGGACCTCAACCGCACCCGATGGACCGACTGGTGGTCGGCGGTCGACGGCGCCTACCGCGAGCTCGAGGAGCGGTGCGACCGGGTCATCGCGGTCGGGCTGTCGATGGGCGGCACGCTGGCCACCCTCGCCGCGCAGACACATCCTCGTGGCATCGACGGCCTGGTGTTGATCAACCCGGCATACACGATGCGCGACCTGCGGTTGAAGGCCCTGCCGCTGCTACAGCATGTCGTGCCGTCGATCCCCTCCATCGCCAACGACATCAAGAAGGACGGCGCCACCGAGCTCGCCTACGAACGCACTCCGTTGCGGGCGCTGCAGTCCCAGCGCGGGATGTGGGCGCAGGTGACCCGCGACCTGCCCCAGGTCACCCAGCCGGTGTTGCTGATGCACTCCCCGGACGATCACATCGTCCCGCCGGAGTGTTCCGCGATGCTGCTCGCGCGTGTGTCCAGCACCGACAAGACCGAGATCCTGCTGACCGACAGCTATCACGTCGCAACGCTCGACAACGATGCCGCACTGATCGAGGATGAGACTGTGCAGTTCATCCAGCGGGTGACCGAGCCGTCGTCAGCATCGTGAGACCACGATGATGAGTCAAAAGATCATGAGTCCAAGATCATGAGTCCCGACAGGCGCGAGGAGCCGGAGGAGCAGACCGACATCGATCGCCGGTTTGCCGACATCATCTGGAATATCGACCCGTCGTTCACCATCTCCGACACCCCGGCACCGACCGAGCCGTCGAAGAACGGCCCGGCGGACCGGAGCCGGCAGGAGCCGGGCCCGCTGGACCCCAACGACCTCGCCGGCCTCGAAGAACCCGACGAGCCCATCGAGCCCGCTGAAGAGACCCCGGCGCGTTCGCCGCTGGCCGACATACCCGACCAGTGGCGGATGCCGACCGACGGCCCGTCGTCACTGCTCGACGACGAGGACGACACCTTCGTGCCCGCGCCGCCGCAGCCGCTGCCGAGCGGCGAGGACCTCGGCTTCTGGACGATGGTCGGCTGCCTGCTCGGCGGGCCGGCGTGGTTGCTCTACCTCTACTTCTTCGACCGCTACGCCCAGTCACTGTGGTGGGTGCTGGCCTGCACGCTCTTCGTCGCCGGCGTCATCCAGTTGTTCATGCGGTCCCCGAAGAACCGCGACGACCTAGACGATGACGACGACGGGGCCGTTCTCTAGCAACGGTCGATCGGTCACAGATCGATCAGTCGGCCAGTGCGCTGACGTCGAGATCGACCACCACCGGGAGATGATCCGTGGCGGCCGCCAGCCGTTCTGCCGGAAGCGCCAATTCCGGTGTGCTTCCTGGCAATTCGGCTGAAGCGAAGATCCCGTCGATGCGTTTGTGCGGTCGACTCGCGGAGTAGGTCGGCCGGTCCGCCGAGACCTCCGGCAGGGCACTCGCCAGGCGGCGCCAGGTCTTGCCCTTCGGCTCCTCGTTGAGGTCGCCCCCGGTGACCATCGGCGGTGTCGGAGTGCCGGCCGCCGCGAGCAACGCCTCGACCTCCGGCAGCCGGTCGGTGCCGCGCAACGACAGGTGGAGGCTGGCCGCCACCAGCGGGCGATGCCCCGGCAACCGCACCGTGGCCATGCCGTAGCCGCGCGGCTCGTCATAGCTGCGCACCGGCAACTTGCCGTGGTGCGCCTCGAGGACGTCGAGCCGCAGGCTGGTCATCAGCGTGGTGCTCATCCGGAAACGCTTGCCCCCGAACCACGTCAGCCCGACCTCGTCGGCCAGCCCGGCGATCCGGTGACCGGACACCGGATGTCTGGGCACCTCCTGCAGCAACAGCACGTCCGGCGCGATCGCCCGGATGATCTCGACCAACGCCGCGCGATCGTCCTTCAACGCGCGGATGTTGTATGACGCAACCCGGATCACGTGGTCGCGGCGAGCCGGGCGCGGCATACCCGCGCTCACCGCGGCTGCCCGGTGTCCGCTGCGGCGGCCTCGAGAACAGCGGTGCGCGCCAGATCCGCGGCACCCACGAAACCCGACTCGTTGCCGAGTCCGGCCTGCACGACCCGCGCCTCGGGACGATAGCCACGGCCCGCGAGGTGCCGGCGGAAGGAGTCACGTGCCGGGTCCAGCAGCATGTTCCCCGCAGCGCTCACCCCGCCACCGATGACGAAGGCACCCGGGTCGAAGGCGTTGGCGAGGTTGGCCAGGCCGGTGCCCAGCCAGGTGCCGATCTCGGCCAGCAACTCTTCGGCCGTCGGGTCACCCGCGCGTGCTGCCTCGGTGATCATCGGCCCGGTGAGCTGTCGGGGGTCACCACCGATGCTGGCCGCCAGGTCGTGCGCCAGCGGTGAGCCGGCCAACACCAGCGAACGTGCCTCCCGCACCAGGGCGTTCCCGCTCGCGTACTGCTCCCAGCAGCCCCGGTTGCCGCACTCGCAGCGGTGCCCGCCCGGCATGACCTGCATGTGCCCGAACTCGCCCGCGATGCCGAACCGCCCGCGCTGGATGCGGCCGTTGACGATGATCGCCCCGCCGATGCCGGTGCCCAGGTTGACCATCACCACGTGTGACTCGCCCTGGACGTTGCCGAAGCGGTATTCGGCCCAGCACGCCGCGTTGGCGTCGTTGTCGACGAAGACCGGGGTGGCCAGGCGCTGGACCAGCGCCTCGCGCAACGGCTCGTGCCGCCAGGACAGGTGCGGCGCGAAGACGACGGTCGCGCGGTCTGCGGCGACGAAGCCCGCGGCCCCGATGCCGACCGCGATCACCTCGCTGCGCGCTCGGCCCTGCAACTCCTCGACGACCTCGACGATCAGGTCCTCGACGACCTTCGGCTCGGTGGTGCGGTGCGGGGTGTCCCGGCGCACGTGGTGCAGGACCTGTCCGCTCTGATCGACCACACCGCCGGCGACCTTCGTTCCGCCGATGTCGATCCCGATCGCGACCTGCTCGGGCGCGCTCATCGGCGATCCCCGTTGTTGTCCTCGTCGCTGCCCTTGCCGCCGTCCTCGGCACCGTCCGTGACCGGGACTTCCATGTCGTCCGCGCCGGGCGTGCCTGCACCGGGATCATCGGCGGTGCGGCGGTCCTGTGCCGCGGTGCGCAGGCCTCCGGCCACCACACCCAGCAGGTCCGCAACACGATCTAGCAGGTCCGGTTGCACGGCTTGCACCAGCCCGGCAAGTCGGCATACGGGGCACATGCGGCATACGGCTTCGACAGCGGGGCCGTGCGCACAGTCACAGTGCTGCACGGTGTCCCTCGGCTCCGGGTGCCTCGCGTCCGCATCCTTCGGCTCCGCCGCGCCGGTGTCAGGCTGCTCCTCACGCCCTGCGCCGGTGGCCTCGTCCGGCGTCGCTGCCGCGTCCGCCGCCAGCTTGCTGTTCTGCGCCCACACCGAGAAGGCTTCGGCCAACCGCATCGCCTCCTCGGCGACCGAGGCCGCTCCGGTCTGCGACTCGTCGTTGCCGGTGGGTTGGTCAGCGGCACCGTCAGTGGGTCCGTCTGAGCTTCCGTCGGGTGTCACGTCAGGCTCCTGCTCGGGTAGGGCGAAATGCAACGTCAAGCATGCCGTCCCGCAGACTGGCACTGGACGGGCGGCACCGTTGCAGCACGGACGGCAGATCGAGCACCGACTGGTGCCCGGTCGCCGCAAGCGTCAGACTGTGCCCGGACCAGCGCAGTTTCAACTCACGAAAATCACTGAGTGGCAACGGCATTCGCATCTGATATCCCTCGTCAGTCATATCCGCGACGATCTGCACCGGCGGCTGCGTGTCCCAGTCGGACGCCAGCCAGTCCACTGGCGACGCGACACGTGGCACGCCCGGCAACAGATCCTCCGGTCCGTTCTCCAGCCCGACCACGCCGCGCACCAGCACACCGCTCAGGGCGACACCGACGCCGATCCGGGCCGTCTTGCCCGGGTCACCGCCGACCAGCAACACGCCACCGGAGCCACCGCACACGGCGTTCCGGATCGCGCGTGCTCGTTCCGCGCTGGCCTGCACCTGCCCGAGCAGCGCGGGCCCGGGCAGCTTCCCGCCGACGGCCGCGGCAAACGGCCGCGCAGTGCGCAACCACTTGCTGCTCACCCGAGACAGTTGCAGGAGGCTGGCGGGCAGCATGCGGGCCAGCCGGGCAAGATCCGGTCCATTGCTACCGGCGTCGACCACGACGATGTGCTCGTCGGAAGCCTCGACCGGGATCGACCACAACAAGCGCAAAGCTGCGGCGGTGTCGGTATGCCGAAGCGGCTCCACCACCTCCGCCGAGTCGCCGAGCACCGACAACAGGCTCTGCAGGTCAACGGTCTTCGAAGCCGCCAGCGCAGCGGCAGGTCCGGCGGCCGGTATTGCCTCGGCACACCGGGAGCGGGCACCGGTGTAGGGGTCGTTGTCCAGGACGGTGACCGGCCGCCCGGCGGCGGCAAGGTGGTCGGCGATGCCCGCCGCCATCGTCGACGAGCCCGCTCCCCCCGGCCCGGCGACCACTAGGACGCGAGGGGCCATCAGCCGCGTCCCGAGGTTGCAGGACTGACTCTCATCAGCCTTCGACGCGCTTCTTCAAGCCCTTCAAGGCGGTCTCGATGATCGTCTTCTCGGCCTTGCGGCGGATCATGCCGATCACGGGGATGCTCAGATCGACGGTGAGCTCGTAGACCACGTCCGTCCCGTCGTCGTCACCGGACAGCCGATAGACGCCGTCGAGCGATTTCAGGATGCTGGACCGGACCAACTCCCAGGTGACGACTCCAGTCCCATCCTCCCCGACGTCCCAGGTGTAGGAGAGCACGTAGGTGTCCTTGATGACGCCGGCGTCCAGCGTCAACTCGACCTCGAGCGGCCAGCCCTGGTCGTCCTCGGTCAGGACCTTCGCGTGCTTGATCTGCCCGGTCCACTCGGGATAGCAGTCGAAGTCGGCGATCACGTCGAGAACCTGTGCAGGCGGCGCCTTGATCGTCACAGTGGACTTGGTGCTCTCAGCCATGCGGGGAGCCTACCCGCCGGTCACTCCCCGTTGTCGATCTGTTGTCTCAGAAAAGCGGCGAACTCGCCCTGCAGCGAGTCACTGGTCACGCCGAACACTGCTCGGAATGCACCGGATCGGCCGCCGTCCACCTCCCGCACGAAATGCGTGAACGTGCTCAGGCCGAAGCGGTGGACGAGGAATGCGCACCACCCGTACGCCTCCTGGTATGCCGCCTCGGGCGCGGACCGGAAGCGTGCGTCGCTCGGTGGCCCGGTCGGCACGCGTCCGGCACGAACGGCGCGGGCGAGCTGCGGTGCCGCGCTGGCCAGGCCCAGCCGCGTCGGGCGATAGGCGGTCAGCTCCGCCGCACCCTCGACGATCCATCGGCTGATGTCGGAACGATCAGCCTGGTGCAGTGCGACGTGCGTCAGCTCGTGCGTCAGCACGACCACCCTCCCCTGCTGCGTCACTCGGCTGAACAGCGCCGGCGCGAGCACAACGTGATCGTCCGCAGTGGTGGTCGCGGCCACCTGCCCGCCGGCTTCGGTGTTGCCGCCGCGGCGGCGGAAGTCGGCGGCGTCGGAGGCCACCTCGACCTGCACCCGGCCGACCAGCACCGAGTCACCCCACACCTGTCGGACGTCGGCGACCGCGTCACGGGCATCACGCGAAACCTCGCGCAACCGGGACTGCGGCACGTCTCCGGACACCACCACGTCCGCGCCACGCACGGTGGTGACAGCACTCGCTGCTGTGCTCCCCGATTGGCTTACCGACTGGCTTGCTGACCGACTGCCCGACTGGCTCACGGAGGAGCAGCCGGCCAACGGCACGACCAGCAGCACCCAGCACAGGACGCACACGACGCGGCCCCTGCGCGCCGGCCAGGTGGACTCCTTCACCCGGTCGACCGTAATGGCTTCCAGGGCTCGATCCGCGCGCTCGCCGATGCTGCTTCCTGCGCGGTGATCAGGCCGACCGACGCGAGGCCGTCGACCGCACGTCGTTCATCGGCGTCCAGCCGCTGCTCGAGCGGCGCGAGCTGCAGCAGCGCAGTCACCATGCACTCGGCGCAGTGTCGGTCGCGCACCGGGCACGTCTCGCAGTCGATCCGCATGTCTTCACCTCTTCGTCCTCTGTGGTCGACTCTGCCTACCTGTCAACCATTGACTCGGACGCTAGGCGTGACCTATGACAGCCCCGTCCCGGCAGCCGCCGTGATCACGTCGGTCAGCCGCTGCAGACGCTCGGTCCGCAACCGCCATGCCTGCCAGTGCAACGGCACGTCCGCGGCATAGCCGCGCACTACACGCACCAACTCACCACGCTGGATCCGGTCCTGCGCCTGCGCGATCGGCACCATGCCCCACCCGAGGCCGGATGCAACTGCGGACACGAAGGATTCGGAGGACGGCACCTCGTGCACCGGACCCTCGGGCTCGACCCCTCGCGCCCGCAGCAGCTCGTCCTGCAGGTCGTCCCGGTCGTTGAAGCGGACCATCGGCATACGGCCCAGGTCCAGCGCGCGCCCCGTGCGGTGCCGGTCGCGCAGCCCCGGTGTGCACAGCGGCAGATAGCGCATCCGCCCGAGCGGAAGCACCGAACACCCCTGCACGGCAACCGGATCGGAGGTGATCGCGGCAACCACGGCGCCGGTGCGCAGCAGGGTGCTGCTGTGTGCCTGGTCCTCGACACGTAGCTGCAGTGCGAATCTCTCCCACTCGGCCACAGCTGACAGCACGCCGGTGAACCAGGTGGCCAGCGAGTCGGCATTCACCGCCACGGCGAGCGACTCGACACCGGTCTTACGCAGCCCCAGCTCGGCGAGCGCCTCCTGCTCGAGGGCTGACTGCTGCCGCCCGAGCCGCAACAGGATCTGTCCGGCGCTGGTCGGACGAACCGGTGAACTGCGTTGCACCACAACGGCACCCACCGCGACCTCGAGCGCACGAATGCGCTGGCTGACCGCCGACGGTGTGATGTGCAGCCGACGTGCCGCCGCTTCGAAGGTGCCCTCGTCGGCGACCGCGACCAGGGTTTCCAGCTGCTCCGCCTGCATGAAACAATGCTAATGCTTATGCAGAATCTTTCGCTGGTCTTCACACCGCGGTCCACTTAGATTGGCCGCACCATGCTCGGTCCCACTTTCGCCGGCCTGTTCACCGGCCTCTCCCTCATCGTCGCCATCGGAGCCCAGAACGCCTTCGTGCTCCGACAAGGGCTGACACTGCAGCACATCGGGTCCGTCGTCCTGGTCTGCATCGCCGGAGACGTCCTGCTCATCACCGCAGGCGTGGCCGGCGTCGGCGCCATCATCCGCAGCCATGCAGACGTGCTCGTGGTGCTGCGCTGGGCCGGCGCGGCATACCTGGTGTGGTTCGGCATACGTTCGCTGGCTGCGGCGCGGCGGCCACGCGCCCTGGCCGCCGAACGCACCGCCACCCGTGGTTCGGTCGTCGGCGCAGCGCTCGCGATCACCTTCCTGAACCCGCACGTCTACCTCGACACCGTGCTGATGCTGGGCAACATCGCCAACCAGCAGGGGATCACCGGCCGGTGGTGGTTCGCCGCCGGCGCTTGCCTCGGCAGCGTCACCTGGTTCCTGACCATCGGGTATGGCGCACGACTCGCCGCACCCCTGATGAGCCGCCCGATCACCTGGCGGATCCTCGACGTGTTGATCGGGCTGACGATGCTCACGATCGCGGTCCTGTTGATCACCGGCTGACGGCGCGTCACAGCCGGATTGTCATACCCCACACCTACGTTCGGAGACATGCCGAACCACGCTCCGATCCAATCGACGTTCGACGACCTGGGCACGCCCCTGGCCGACGTCACGTTCGTCGTGCTCGATCTGGAGACGACCGGCGGCAGTCCGACCGAGTGCCAGATCACCGAGATCGGCGCCGTGAAGGTTCGCGGCGGTGAGGTTCTCGGCGAGTTCCAGACGCTGATCAACCCCGGTGAGTCGATCCCCGCGTTCATCTCGGTCCTGACCGGCATCACCGACCCGATGGTCGCGTCCGCGCCATACATCGACTCCGCGCTGCCGGCATTCCTGGAGTTCATCGGCGACGCCGTGCTCGTCGCGCACAACGCGCGCTTCGACATCACCTTCCTGAAGGTCAACTGCGAGCGGCTGGGCCTCACCTGGCCCGGCAGCCGAGTGCTCGACACGGTGCACCTGGCCCGCCAGCTGGTGACACGCGACGAGGCACCCAACCACAAGCTCTCCTCACTCGCCCGCCTGTTCAGCACCCGCGTCACACCCGACCACCGCGCGCTGCACGACGCGCAGGCGACCGTCGACGTCCTGCACGGGCTGATCGAGCGCGTCGGCAGCCTCGGCGTGCACACGCTGGAGGAGCTGAGCTCCTACACCTCCCGGGTCACGCCCGCCCAGCGGCGCAAGCGGTTCCTGGCCGACTCGTTGCCCTCCGCGCCCGGCGTCTACATCTTCAAGGACGAGCGGGGCGAGCCGCTCTACATCGGCACGTCGATCGACATCAAGCGCCGGGTCCGCAACTACTTCACCGCGAGCGAGCAACGCAGCCGGATGGCCGAGATGGTGCGCCTCGCAACGGCCGTCACACCGATCGTCTGCCAGACGACGCTCGAGGCCCAGGTTCGCGAGCTGCGACTGATCGCCGAGCACAAGCCCCGCTACAACCGGCGGTCCCGGCACCCGGAGCGGGCGATGTGGCTGAAGCTGACGGCCGAGGTGTTCCCGCGGCTGTCGATCGTGCGCACCGTCCGCGACGACGGCGCGACCTACGCCGGGCCGTTCGGTTCCCGCGCACTGGCCGAGCAGGCCGCTGCCGCGGTGCACGAGGTGGTCCCGTTGCGGCAATGCACGGGCAAGCTGTCCCGCAAGGGCACCGGCACCGCCTGCGTTCTGGCCGAGATGGGGCGCTGCGGCGCGCCCTGCATCGGGCGCCAGTCACCGGACGATTACGCCACGATCGCCGACCGAGTGGCACGCGCCCTCGACGGTGACGGCCACCAGGTGATCGACGCGTTGGGCGACCGGCTGCGAGCGCTGTCGGCCGACCAGCGGTTCGAGGACGCCGCCACGGTTCGCGACCGCATGCTCGCACTCGTGCGTGCCGCCGCCCGTGCACAGCGTATGACGCCGCTGGCCACCAGCCCGGAGATCGTCGCCGCTGCACCCACACCGGCCGGCGGCTGGGAGTTCACCTGTGTGCGTTACGGCCGCTTCGCCGGTGCGACGGTGTGCCCGCCGCGCGCGGACCCGACGAGTTTCATCGCCGCGCTTCGCGCCGGTGCGGAGCACGTTGCGCGTCCGGACGCTCCGGTGCCGGCCGCCACCTACGAGGAGACCGAGAAGATCCTGCACTGGATGGAGCAGCCCGGTGTGCGCATCGTCGACATCGACGGCGTCTGGGTCTGCCCGGTGGGCGGCGCCGCGGGGGCGCAGGCGACGCTCGACCAAACCTTCGACCGCTCCGACGTCCCCGGCTTCGAGGAGTCGACCGCCTTGCGACGACGACCGGGTGGTGTGCGATCTGATGCGAGCTTGCGAGCAATCTGATCGCAACCCGGCCCGCGAGGAGTGCAATCAACAACACTGCGGCTGCGGCCACACCGGCGCGCGGCCGGGTGAGCTGCGACTAAGGTTGTCGCATGATTTCTGCCATCGTGATGATCAAGGCCGACGTCGACCGCATTCCCGAGGTGGCACAGCAGATCTCGGAGATCGACGGGATCGCCGAGGTCTACAGCGTCACCGGTGACGTAGACCTGATCGCCGTCGCGAAGGTAGCCAAGCACGAGGACTTCGCCGACGTCATCGCTGATCGGCTCAACAAGGTGGACGGCGTGCGCGACTCGCAGACGCACATCGCGTTCCGCACCTACTCCAACCGGGATCTCGGGGCAGCCTTCGCCATCGGCCTGGATGACTGAGCGCGACGCTTAGGCGCGTGCCGTCGCCGTGGCCCAGCGGTCCACGACCGCGGCCGCAGCTCCGGAGTCGATCGCGTCACGGGCCCGCGACATACCTGCGGCCACCGCATCGTCGAAGGATCCGTGCGCGCCGAAGCGGCCTTCGGCCTCCCCCGCGTCCACGACTGCCAGCGCGAGCCCGGCGTTGAGCAGCACGGCGTCGCGCACTGCTCCGGTCGCGCCGCCGAACACCTCACGGGCGACTCCCGCGTTGAAGTTGGCGTCACCGCCGCGCAGCGCGTCCAGACCGGCGAGGTCGATGCCGTGCCGGCGCGGGTCGAGACTGTGCACGGTGGTCTCACCGTCACTGACCCAGTGCACGGTGGAGGTCGTCGTGACGGTGACCTCGTCCAGGCCGTCGTCGCCGCGGGAGACGGCCGCATTGCGACCACGTTCGGCGAAGACACCGGCCATCAACGGCACCATGCGCGCATCGGCAGCCCCGATCGACGCATAGCGCGGCGCTGCGGGGTTGGTCAGCGGGCCGAGCACGTTGAACGCCGTCCGGATCCCGAGCTCACTGCGGGTCGGTGCCGTGAACCGGAACGACGGATGGAAGGTCTGCGCGAAACAGAAGGTGATGCCGGCGGTCCCGGCGACCTCGGCCACCTGACCGGCGTCGAGGTCGAGCCGCACCCCCAGGGCCTCGAGCACATCGGCGGCGCCGGACCGTGAGGACGCGGCACGGTTGCCGTGTTTGACCAGAGTCACGCCTGCCCCGGCGGACACGATGGCCGACATCGTCGAGATGTTGACCGTGTGTGCGCCGTCGCCGCCGGTGCCCACGATGTCCAGCGTGCGCCCCGGCACCTCGATCGGCACGGCGTGCCGGATCATCTCGTCCGCGAGGCCGCGGAATTCGTCGACGGTCTCGCCCTTGGCACGCAGCGCGACGAGGAAGCCCGCGATCTGCGAGCCGGTGGCCACGCCCGACATGATTTGGTTCATGGCCCACCCCGCCTGGGGTGCCGTCAGGTCCACGCCGTCCAGCAGCGCGTCGAGCAGACCGGGCCAGGTGATCTCCGCCATTGCGAAGTGTCTGCTCAGGAAGTTGCGCCGCGGCGCGTCAGGTCCGCGATGGCGGTGCTGATCGCCAGCGGGTCGATCGGGTGCGGCACCGCGGCGTCGCACTGCGACCACACGGCGAGCCAGCCGTCCGACGGGCGGCCGGTCAGCACCAGGACCGGCGGGCATTCGAAGACTTCATTCTTCAGCTGCCGGCACAGGCCCAGACCGCCCAGCTTGGCGGCTTCGCCGTCCAGGATCAGCAGGTCGTAGTGCTCGTTGTCCACTGCCTCGACGACGGCGGCGGGGGTCGCGCACTCGCGCCAGCTGCTGATCTCCACGTCCTTGGCGGGCCGGCGACCGACACCGAGCCGGACGGCATCGCGGGTCGCGATGTCGTCGCTGTAGAGCAGGACGGTCAGCTGGTGGACGCCACCGGTTGTCTTACCTGCCGGGACCACTGCGGAGGAGGAGCTCATAACCCTGAATGCTACTGGTCGGGCCGGGCACGAACGACAGCAGCCGGTCGTTGTCAGAGCAGACACCCGCAGGATGACGGCGTCCGAAGAGAAGCGCTGGCACGAAAAGAAACTCGCGCCAGAGTCATTCTTGTCAGACCTCGGGGGGTCGCTCGCGCATGTCCGCGCCAAAGGGGCCATAATGGCGGACGTGGCGACCGCAACGACAGCTCATTCGAGCGATTCCCGGATCCCGGCAGGACATGGACCTGTCAGTCGACCCAACCTGACGGCAGTCGGCACCATGGTGTGGCTGGCCAGCGAGTTGATGTTCTTCGCGGGGCTCTTCGCGATGTACTTCACGATTCGCTCCGTGGCCGGCCCGCTGTGGGACGAGCGCACCAGTCACCTCGAGGTCGGTTTCGCTTTCGGCAACACCGTGATCCTGGTGATCTCCTCCATCTGGTGCCAGTTCGGCGTTTTCAAGGCCGAGGCCGGCAAGCCCTCCCGCGATGGCAAGCTGTGGCAGCTCGGTTCGTGGGGCATGCGCGAGTGGTACGTCCTGGCGTTCATCTTCGGCGCCATCTTCGTCTCCGGCCAGGTGCTGGAGTACTCCAACATGGTCGGCGAGGGCATCACGCTCAGCTCTGACGCCTACGGCTCGATGTTCTACATGACCACCGGCTTCCACGCACTGCACGTGACGGGTGGCCTGATGGCCTTCTTGATGATCATCGGCCGCACCTTCACCGCCAAGAAGTTCACGCATCACCAGGTGACCGGCTCGATCGTGGTGTCCTACTACTGGCACTTCGTCGACGTCGTCTGGATCGCGCTGTTCGCCACCATCTACCTCCTCCAGTGACGGACTGCCGCTGATGTCGATTCCCCATCCCTCCAACGACGACAGGACGACTTCGTGAGTTCACTCGTTGCCCGCCGCCGGCACCCGGCAGCGATCGCGATCGTGTTGCTTCTCGGTCTCATCATCACCGGTGGCCTCTACTCCGCGTTCGCACCCAAGAACGCCGACGCCGCAAGCAGCACGGCCCAAGCCGCCAAGGCCGGCCACAAGCTCTTCCTGAGCAATTGCGCCAGCTGCCACGGCGTCAACGCCACGGGCACCGACGACGGTCCCTCGCTCGTCGGCGTCGGTGCGGCAGCCGTCGACTTCCAGGTCGGCACCGGCCGTATGCCGCTGGCCAACCCCGGCGTCCAGGCCGAGCGCGGCAAGCCGCAGTTCGACGACAAGCAGACCTCGCAGTTGTCGGCATACATTGCGTCCCTGGGTGAGGGCCCGTCCGTCCCGTCCAGCAGCCTGACCAAGGGCGGCGGAGACATCGCCAAGGGTGGCGAGCTCTTCCGGGTCAATTGCGCGATGTGCCACAACTTCGCCGGCTCCGGCGGAGCGCTCACCCGCGGCAAGTTCGCGCCGAGCCTGCGTGGCGTCTCCGGCAAGCACATCTACGAAGCAATGCTGACCGGCCCGCAGTCGATGCCGGTCTTCAACGACTCGAACCTCTCGCCGCAGGACAAGAAGGACATCATCTCGTTCCTGCAGAACGTCGACGCCGAGACCAGCCCCGGCGGTTGGAGCATGGGCAACCTCGGCCCGGTCCCCGAGGGCATGTTCGCCTGGACCATCGGCATCGGCATGTTGATCCTGATCGCTGTCTGGCTCGGTAAGAAGGCGGCCTGATGACTGACCACGAACCTTCCACCCCCGAGGAGTCGGCAGTGACCGCTCACGAGTCCGGCAGTGCCGTCGCGACCCGTGCCGACGAGCACGACGCGCTCCCCGAGCGCTTCGAGAACCCCGGCCTGCCCGAGCACGTGCACCGGCTCGGCGACCACGACGAAGCCGCCGCACGACGCAGTGAGCGTCAGGTGGCGTCGCTGTTCGGGCTGTCGATGCTCGCCACCGTCCTGTTCGTCGTCGCCTATGCCGTCATCGGCAAGGAGGACAACGTCACCCTGCCCATCATCGGCAAGGTGCACGCCCTGCACGTGGCGCTCGGCGTCACCCTGGCTGTGTCGTTGCTCGGCATCGGGCTCGGCGCGATCCACTGGGCCAAGACGCTGATGTCCGACGAGGAGGTCGTCGAGGAGCGCCATACCCTCCGCTCGGACGACGAGGCCCGCGCTGACTTCGTCGGCGTGATGACCGACGGTGCGGACCAGGCGCAGATCAAGCGTCGTCCGCTCATCAAGTACAGCCTCGGCGGTGCGCTCGGCCTGTTCGCCGTCCCGCTCGGCCTGCAGCTCGTCGGCGGCCTCGGCCCGTTCAAGGGTGACGTCGAAGACCTGCGCACCACCCTGTGGGACACGCAGGTCCCGGTGCTCGGCGCCGACGGCAAGCCCGAGATGAAGAACGGCAAGCCGGTCACCCGAGCCCGGCGCCTGATGCGTGACCCCGACGGCACCGCGATCCGCCTGTCGGACGTGACGCTCGGATCGGTCTTCCACGTGTTGCCCGAGGGCATCAACGACACCGAGAACCCCGCCGCCGAGAAGGTCAAGGCGTCGGTCATCCTCATCTCGTTGCAGGAGGACCGCATCAAGCACGCCCGGGAGCGTGACTGGGGCATCAACGGCGTCGTCGCATACTCCAAGATCTGCACGCACGTCGGCTGCCCGGTCGGCCTCTACGAGCAGACCACCCACCACCTGTTGTGCCCGTGTCACCAGTCGACCTTCGACCTCACCGACGACTGCCACGTCGTCTTCGGTCCGGCCAAGCGCCCGCTGCCGCAGTTGAAGATCGATGTCGACTCCGACGGGTACATCTACGCGCCGCACGGCTTCGATCAGCCGGTCGGTCCGAGCTTCTGGGAGCGTGGCTGAGCATGAGCGAGCAGACCAAGGCCCGCAGCACCGCTGACGCGCTGCGTGCAGACGACAAGAAGGACGCACCGGCCCCGAACGCCGGCCCGGTCGGCGCAGTCGCCAGCTGGGTCGACGAGCGCACCGGTGGTGCCAAGGGCGTCAGCTACTTGATGAAGAAGGTCTTCCCGGACCACTGGTCGTTCATGCTCGGTGAGATCGCGATGTACTCGCTGGTCATCCTGCTGATCAGCGGCACCTTCCTCACCTTCTGGTTCGTGCCGAGCATGGGTGAGACCGTCTACCAGGGCCAGTACGTCCCGCTCAAGGGCATGCAGATGAGCGAGGCCTTCGCCTCGACGGTCCGCATCTCGATGGACGTCAAGGGCGGTCTGCTGATCCGGCAGATCCACCACTGGTCCGCGCTGATCTTCGTGGTGTCGATCGCACTGCACATGTTCCGCGTGTTCTTCACCGGTGCGTTCCGCAAGCCGCGTGAGATCAACTGGATCATCGGTCTGCTGCTCGCGATGCTCGCCATGGTCGAGGGCTTCCTCGGCTACTCGCTGCCGGACGACCTGCTGTCGGGCACCGGCATCCGCGCAATGCAGGGCTTCATCCTTTCGATCCCGGTGATCGGCACCTACGTCAGCTACATCCTCTTCGGCGGTGGCTTCCCCGGGCACGACATCATCCCGCGGTTCTTCACCCTCCACGTGCTGCTGATCCCGGCGATCCTGGTCGGCTTGTTCACCGCGCACATCATCCTGGTCATGGTGCACAAGCACACCCAGTACCCCGGGCCGGGCCGCACCAACAAGAACGTCGTCGGTTTCCCGATGATGCCGGTGTATGCCGCAAAGGCCGGTGGCTTCTTCTTCGTCGTCTTCGGCATCACCGCGCTGATCGCGGGACTGATCTCGATCAACCCGATCTGGATGTACGGTCCCTACGAACCCACCATGGTGACGGCAGGCTCTCAGCCGGACTGGTATATGGGCTTCGCCGACGGTGCGTTGCGACTATTGCCGGGCTTCTTGGAGTTCGACCTGTTCGGGAAGACCTGGAGCTTCAACATCATGATCGGTGCGATCCTGATGATCCCGATCCTGTGGACCATCATGGGTCTCTACCCGTTCGTCGAGAAGTGGGTCACCGGGGACAACGAGGAGCACCACCTCCTCGACCGGCCGCGCAACCGTCCGACCCGCACCGGTCTGGGCATGGCTGCCATCACCTTCTACGGCATCCTGTTCGCCGCCTGCGGCAACGACATCATGGCGATCAAGTTCCACCTGTCGATCGACGACATCACCCGTGCCTTCCAGATCGGGTTGATCGTCATGCCGATCATCGTGTTCTGGGTGGTCAAGCGCATGTGCTTGTCGTTGCAGCGCTACGACCGTGATCTGGTCCTGCACGGCCGCGAGAGCGGCCGCCTGGTCCGCACCGCCAAGGGCCGCTTCTTCGAGGCGCACGAGGAGCTCAACGAATACGACCGCTGGCCGCTGGTCGCCTACGACTCCCCCGCTCCTGTCGAGTTGGAGCCGGCGACCGACGAGAACGGCGTACGTCGCAAGGGCGCCCGCAAGGATCGGCTCCGCGCCCGCCTGTCGCACTACTACTTCAAGGACCGCATCGAGCCGGTCACCCCGATGGAGTTGGCGGCAGCGCACCACCACGGTCACGAGACCGAGGAGATCGAGTCCCACCCGGACGACGCGGAGTCCGGCCACATGCACGGCGGTGCCGAGGAGATCGGCACACCGCACGCATACGGCCACCCGACACCCCGCGAGAAGCAGGACTGAGCAACCCGCTCAGCAAGGAAGCAGCCCAGCACACTCGGTGTGCTGGGCCGCTTCCTTGCGTGCGACTGCGTTAGGTGGCGGCTGCGTTGGGTGCGGCAAGCTGGCCTGCCGGAGTCAACTCTGCCGGTAGGCCGTCACCAATCGGTCGGCAGCGGCCTTCTTCACCAGTCCCGTCATGGCCATCGCCCACGAGCCGTCGCGAAAGCTGATCCGCACTCTGCCCCGCTGCAGCGCACGCGGGGCTCTGGTCAGCTCCACCACGCCGGCCCGCGGCACCTCGAACCGGATGCGCACCGGCGTGGTCCGCAACGTTCCCTCGTCGCCCAGCACAAGCAGCCGCCGGTCGGTGATCACCACTTTCGCCGCGGCGACATCGAGGGCTGCGCTGAACCGGTCGGCGAGTGAACCACGAGCGCCTGCCGCGTTCACTCCCCCGACGGCGGCATCCACCCATCGCTGGTCGACGGTCACACCCCCGGCCATCGGGTCGGCGTCGAAGCCGACGCCCGGCCCGGGGCGCGCCTCATCGCCGATACCGGAGTGTCCGGCCAGCTGCGTCGCACTCTCACAGGCCAGCACACGTTCACCGGCGTCCAGCAGGGCGCGCTCGTCGTCGGACATCAACTCCAGCCCGGTCGGGACGTGCATGCTGAATCCTGTCGTTGTCGGTCTCGTTGTCCATCGCCTCGTCACACCGAGGATGAGACCAGGAGACTGCCCGGTCTGCGCTGATCCTAGGCTGGGTGTCCATCGCCTGAACGGAGAACATGCCCATGCCGATCCGGATGAGCCGCGACGAGTTCGAGGAAGCCGTCGCAGACGCTCTGGACACCATCCCGCAGGATCTGCTGGACCGGTTGGACAACGTCGTGATCACCGTCGAGGAGGAGCCCGAGCCGGGCAGCGCACCCGGCCTGCTCGGCCTGTATGTCGGGGTGCCACTGACGGCACGGGACTCCAGCTACGGGCTGGGGCAGCTGCCCGACCACATCTACATCTTCCGGGGCCCGCTCACGCGCTACTGCTACACCCGCGACCAGTTGCTCGAGCAGATCCGAGTCACGGTGCTGCACGAGATCGGGCATCACTTCGGCATCAGCGACGAGCGGCTGCACGAACTCGGCTGGGGGTGAACGTGCAGCGGCCCGTCATACCAAGTGGTATGACGGGCCGCTGAAAAAAACTTCGCGGGGTGATCAGATGGAGTGCTCGCCGTGGAAGTACTCGAAGACCCAACCGATGGCGGCGAGTGCGACGAACGGCACTGCCAGCATCACCAGCCACCAGCCGACGGCCAGACCGAGCGCGACAACCCCGAGGGAGGCGCCGAGGTACAGCGGCCACCACGAGTGCGGGCTGAAGAAGCCGTAGTCGCCCTCGGCGTCAGCCTGCTCACCGAACGGGTCGTCGTCCGGTCGCAGGTCGATCTTGCGTCCCGTCCACCACAGGAATCCGCCGATCAGGGCGCACATGCCTGCGGTGAGGTAGAGAGCGACCGATCCGACCGGCTCTTCCCAGTTGCTGAAGACACCGTAGATGGATCCGACCACTACGAAGAAGGCGCAGATCACTGCGAACATCTTGTATTCGACCTGCATGGTGAATCCTCACTCGCCCTTTCCGGCTGCGTCGGACGACGTCGTGTCGGTGCCGGCTCCGGCACCGGACAGTTGCGCCAAGGTGTCTTCGGCCGGCTTCACCGACCAGTTCGCTGCCTGCGGGTGGTGCAGGTCGAACGCCGGGCGCTCGGAGCGGATCCGCGGGATCGAGTCGAAGTTGTGGCGCGGCGGCGGGCAGGACGTCGCCCACTCCAGCGAGGCGCCGTAACCCCACGGGTCGTCGACCTCGACCTTGGGCGAGGTCCGCCAAGACTTCCACACGTTGTACATGAACGGCAGCATCGACAGGCCCAGGATGAGGGCGCCGACCGAGGAGATGTCGTTCATCCACTGGAAGTCATCCGCCGGCAGGTAGTCGGCATACCGGCGCGGCATGCCCTTCACACCCAACCAGTGCTGGATCAGGAAGGTGCCGTGGAAGCCGATGAACAGCATCCAGAAGTGCAGCTTGCCCAGCTTCTCGTCCAGCATCCGACCGGTCAGCTTGGGCCACCAGAAGTACCACCCGGCGAACATCGCGAAGACCACGGTGCCGAACACGACGTAGTGGAAGTGCGCCACCACGAAGTAGGAGTCGGTCAGGCTGAAGTCCAGTGCGGGGCTGGCCAGGATGACACCGGTCAGACCACCGAAGAGGAAGGTGACCAGGAAGCCGATCGCCCAGAGCATGGGTGTCTCGAAGGTGATCGATCCGCCATACATCGTGCCGACCCAGTTGACGAACTTCACGCCCGTCGGGATGGCGATCAGCATCGTCATGATCGCGAAGAACGGCAGGAGCACCTGACCGGTGGCGTACATGTGGTGCGCCCACACACTCGTGGACAGCGCCGCGATCGCGATCGTCGCGAAGACCAGGGTCTTGTAACCGAAGACCGGCTTGCGCGAGAAGACCGGCACGATCTCGGAGATGATGCCGAAGAACGGCAACGCGATGATGTAGACCTCCGGGTGCCCGAAGAACCAGAACATGTGCTCCCAGAGCATTGCTCCCGCGGTCTGTGCGTCGAAGACGTGCGCGCCGGCGATGCGGTCGGCACCGAGGCCGAACAGCGCGGCGGCCAGGACCGGGAAGACCACCAGGACCAGGATCGAGGTGATCAGAACACCCCAGGTGAAGATCGGCATCCGGAACATCGTCATACCAGGTGCGCGCATGCACACGATGGTGGTGATGAAGTTGACCGAACCGAGGATGGTGCCGAAACCGGCAAGCGCCAGACCGAACACCCACAGGTTGCCGCCGGCACCCGGGCTGTAGGTTGCGTTGGACAGCGGCGCGTAGGCGAACCAGCCGAACGAAGCCGCGCCCTGGGGCGTCAGGAAGCCCGCGCTGGCGATCAGACCACCGAAGAGGTAGAGCCAGTAGGCGAACATGTTCAGTCGCGGGAACGCCACATCGGGCGAGCCGATCTGCAGCGGCATGATCGCGTTGGCGAACCCGGCGAACAGTGGTGTCGCGAACAGCAACAGCATGATCGTGCCGTGCATGGTGAACAGCTGGTTGAACTGCTCGGGGTTGTCCACGATCTGCAGCCCCGGCTCGACCAGCTCGGCGCGGATCATCAGCGCGAGCACACCGCCGATCAGGAAGAACGAGAACGAGGTGATGAAGTAGAGGTTGCCGATGACCTTGTGGTCGGTGGCGGTGATCCACTTGACGAACGTGCGACCGGGGTGGCGAGTGCGAACCCGGGTGGCTGAGCGCGCGTCGCCTGTGTCGCCGGAGTCTCCGACGCGTGGCGTAACGATGCTAGCCATTACTTCGCTCCTTCACTGACGATGTCAGAGCCCTTGACGCCCTTGGGGAGCCATTGCTGGAACTTCTTGGCGTCCTTCGCCTCGAGGTGGGACTCGTCGCGGTTCAACGCGTTGGACAGGAAGCCCACGTTGCCGCGTGCCTTCAGCTGGTTCATCTTCTTCTGGTAGTCGGACTGGCTGACCACCTTGACGTTGAAGAGCATCTCCGAGTGGTAGGCGCCGCAGAGCTCGGCGCACTTGCCCTGGTAGGTGCCGATCTCGGTCGGCGTGACCTGGAGGTGGTTGACCTTGCCCGGTATGACGTCCATCTTCTCCAGGAACTGGATCACCCAGAAGGAGTGGATGACGTCGCGTGAGGTGAGCACGAACTCGACCTTCTTGTCGACCGGGAGGTAGAGCGTCGGGATGGTCTTCTCCGGGTCGGGCGCCTTCATATCGGCCTGCACTCCCGCGTCATAGACGTTGGAGTTGACGTAGTTGAAGTCCCAGGACCACTGCTTGGCAACGACATTGACCATGACGTCCGGCGTCTGGCTCGTGTCGAGCATCTTGTTCTCCATCTCCACGGTCTTGCCGAAGAAGACGGCGACCATGAAGATCGGCACGACGGTGAACAGGATCTCGATGGGAACGTTGTAGGCCAGCTGGGGCGGGAGACCGACGTCGGCCTTCTTCCGCCGGTAGCGGACCATGCAGTAGAACATCATCCCCCACACGATGACGCCGACCGCCAGCGCCCAGACCCAAGCAGACACCCAGAAGTCGGTGATCTCCTGACTCAGGCTGGTGACGCCCTTTGGTAGGTAACCGCGCTTCTCCACGGGGGTGCAGCCGGTCAGCAGCAACGCGCTGACGGCGATCAGACCTCCGAAGGCGATCCTGCTGCGTCGCCGCCGCCCAGAAGGCTGGGTACGGCGCGCCGATTCCACGAGGGGTTTGTCAGATCCGGGCACACCCAGACTCTATCCCAGCCCCATTCGAAGTTGACGTCAGGGCAGGCCTTCCGAGCAGATCAATTCCACTGTCCCAACGCCCAACTCGACCGAAACGTGCCCGAGCCACCCTCGCGTTGCGGACGACGGCCGCCTCCACGGGTCGACCACGCCGCTCTACATATCGTCGAACGGGTGCCCGGAGCCGGGCGTGTCGGCCCAGCAACGGGGCAGTTCGACCGCCGCCGCGAGCTGCACGCGGCGCAGGTAGTCGGCGCGTGGCACTTCCCGGATCCCGAGCGTCGCCAGGTGCGCGGTCTGCCATTGCACGTCGATCAGCCGCCGCGGATCGCCATCGGCGAAGAACAGGTCGGTCAGGGCCCACACTGCGACCTTCCCCGCGTCGGTCGCGTGGTGGAACATCGACTCCGCGGCGAACACTCCCCCGGTGCACACGCCATACAGACCGCCGGCCAGGGTGCCGTCTTCGGCCCATGCCTCGATCGAGTGTGCCCAGCCCAGCCGGTGCAGTTGCTCGTATGCCGCCTTGACCTCGGCAGTGATCCAGCGCCCGGGACGTGACGGGTCACCGCACGCGTCGACGACTGGACCGAAGGCAGTGTCGTAGGTCAGCCGGAAACGGCGACGCGACCGCCGCAGCGATCGGGACGGATGGAAGTCGCCGGGCAGCAGCACGCCGCGGCGAACCGGGGACCACCAGCCGATCGGCTTGCGCCCCTCGTCGCCGATGCCCATCGGGAACATGCCCGCGCGGTATGCCGCCAGTAGCGTGCCGGGCTGCAGGTCGGCACCGACGGCGATCAGGTCCTGCGCGACGTCCTCCTGCTGCTGCTCGTCGAGGTTCCAGCGACTCGGAGCGGGTTCGACGGGCACGGGCGATCGGTCAGCCGCGCGGGCAGCTCAGCAGCGGCCGGACGGTGGATGCGGTCTGCTCGCCATAGGACTCGCCCAGGCGCGTGAGGAAGTCCTCCTTGCGCAGGATGTATTCCTGGGTGCCGACCGTCTCCAGGACGTAGGTCGCGAGCATCGAACCGATCTCGCCGCAGGTGCGCAGGTCCAGCTCCCAGGTGAGCCCGGCCAGGAAGCCGGCGCGGAACGCGTCGCCGACGCCGGTCGGGTCGACCCGGCTGACCTCGCCGGCGACGGGGATCTCGATGGGGTCCTCGCCGTGCCGCAGGATCGCTGCGCCGGCCTTTCCCTTGGTGACGATGCGGGTGCCGACCTGCTCCAGGATCTCCTCGGCGGACCAGCCGGTCTTCTGCTCGGTCATGTGCGCTTCGTACTCGTTGGTGAACAGGTAGTCGGCACCACTGATCAGCTCGCGGATGAAGGGCCCGTCGGCGAAGGCCAACTGCTGGCTGGGGTCGGCGATGAACGGTATGCCGCGCTGCCGGCATTCGACGGTGTGCCGGCGCATGCCCTCGGGGTCGGACGGGCCGACCATGACCATGTCCAGGCCGCCGACGCGCCGCGCGATCGGCTCCAGCTCGATCTCCCGGGCCTCGCTCATCGCACCGGCGTAGAAGGTTGCGATCTGGGCCATGTCCTCGTCGGTGGTGCAGACGAATCGGGCCGTGTGCTTGGTCTCGGAGATGTAGACCGAGTCGCAGTCGACGCCGTGGCGCTCCAGCCAGGAGCGGTAGTCGGCGAAGTCCTCACCGACAGCGTCGACCAACAAGGGATGCAGGCCGAGGTTCGCCATACCGAAACAGATGTTGGCCGCCACTCCCCCGCGCCGGATCTGCAGATCGTCGGCGAGGAAGGACAACGAGATCTTGTCCAGCTGGTCGACGACGAGGGAGTCGGAGAAGCGACCCTTGAAGGTCATGAGGTGATCGGTGGCGATGGAGCCGGTCACTGCAATTTTCATGGGACCAACCTACGGCCCGGGCCCGCATCGGTTGCGCGGGACCACGCGAAGAATCCCTAGTACCTCCGCCATACGTGCCTAGACTCCGGCCATGACCGACCCAGTCGCTGCGTTGCAGGCCGCCGTCCATCGCCGCACGATGGCCGGAGAAGCCAAGGACGACGCGGAGTTCGACGCTCTGCACGCGGACCTGCGCGACCATTTCCCGAAGCTGTTCGACACCTGCGAGCAGGTGGACCTGCCCGACCACGCCCTGCTGTTGCGGTGGCCGGGCGAGAGCAGCGAACGGCCCGTCGTGCTGCTGGCCCACCAGGACGTCGTGCCGGTCGACCCGCGGGACGAGTGGACGCATCCGGCATACGACGGTGTCGTCGCGGACGGCATCATCTGGGGCCGCGGCACACTGGACTGCAAGGGTTCGCTGGTGGCCATCTGCGCCGCGGTGGAGGAGCTGATCGCCGACGGCGTGCGACCTGCACAGGACGTGTGGCTGTCGTTCGGCGCCGACGAGGAGGTGCACGGGAGCACGGCGACCGCGGCTGTCACCGCACTGCGCGAGCGAGCCGTCGAGCCCTGGCTGATCCTGGACGAGGGCGGTATGGCGGTCAGCGGCGCGTTCCCCGGCGTCACCGAGCCACTTGCGGTCATCGGGCTGACGGAGAAGGGCGTGGTCTCGCTCGAGCTCGTCGCGCGCGCCGAGGGCGGGCACGCCTCGATGCCGCCGAAGGACGGTGCTCCGGCGAAACTCGCGCGGGCGATCCTGGCGTTGGACAAGCACCCTGCGCCGGCGCAGCTGCCCGAGCCCACCGTGCAGATGTTGCAACGCGTCGCCCCGCACGTGCACGGCCCGCTCGGTGCGCTGGTCGGCCGCGCGCAAACCCTGCGCAGACCGTTGTCGAAGGTCTTCGCCCGCATGGGTCCCACGACGGCGGCGATGACACGCACGACCTACGCGATCACCGAGCTGCGCGGTGCGCGGGCGAACAACGTGCTGGCGACCACCGCGTCGGCGGGCGTCAATCTGCGGGTCGCCGTCACCGAGACCGCCGAGGATGCGATCGAGCGGGTGCGCACCCTTGTCGGCGACGATATCGAGGTGGTCGTGCACGACGCGTACGACCCGAGCCCGGTCGCCGACCTCGGTGACGCGTTCGACTTGCTGGAAACCACGACGCGAGAGGTGATGCCGGACGTGGTGCCGGTGCCGTATGTCGTGATGGCTGCCACCGACGCCCGCCATTTCCAGCAGGTGTGGCACAACTGCTACCGGTTCAATCCGTTCCGGATGGACGAGGCACAACGGCAGAGCCTGCACAACGTCGATGAGCACCTCGAGGTCGAGTCCTACTTGGAAGGGATCCGCTGGTACCGCGCCCTGTTGCAAGCACTCTGACGTCGCCGACTGACGCAGTTCGCGCCGAGTGACGCAGTTGCAACTGCGTCACTCGGCGATAAGTGCGTCAGTGGGCAGGCGGATCGGCGACAGCCCACATCAAGGCGACCGAACGACCAGCCGACGGCCCGCGGAAGCGACAACCAAGACAGGGAGAGGGGGGGAACGAACTCGTTCGTTGCCGCCCTCTCCCTGTCTTGCGAGGAGCTGAAGCAGAAGGTTCAGCCGAAGCTGTCACCGCAGGCGCAGGAGCTGCCGGCGTTGGGGTTGTCGATGGTGAAGCCCTGCTTCTCGATGGTGTCGGCGAAGTCGATCTTGGCGCCCTCGAGGTAGGGGGCGCTCATCCGGTCGACGACGACCTCGACACCGTCGAACTCGCGCACGAGGTCACCGTCGAGGGTGCGCTCGTCGAAGTAGAGCTGGTAGACCAAGCCCGAGCACCCGCCGGGCTGCACGCCGACGCGCAGGCGCAGGTCGTCGCGGCCCTCCTGGTCGAGCAGGCTCTTGACCTTGGACGCGGCGACGTCCGTCAACTCGACGTTATGGGTCTCGGTGGTCGAGGAAGTATTGGTGTCGACACTCATTGCATCAAGTCCTTCTCGTTGCGGTCGAACTGCTGGCGGTCAGCTGCTGCAACACGGTGCCGCCCGCTCTTGTTCCCGTGCGTGGTGGTTCAAGCGTACGTCCTCCGGTCACGCTGCCGACCACGTCCCCGCCAGTCGGCGTGCCAGGGCGGTCAGTCCGGTCAGTGTGTCGGGATCGTCTCGGTGTCGCAGGCTCCGCGGGTCCACCAGCGGGTATGCCGCCGACGCGCCGAGCGACATGGTCTCGCGGCGGCCGACCTCGACTTCCTCGGCGAGCAGGATCGCCGGGGTCGCGGCGGCGACCGCGGCAGCGACTGTGGTGGCGACGGTGTCGTAGGCGAGGCTGCGCCAGTCGAAGATCCGCGTGGCGACGGCGACGAGATCGGCGCGGGCGACCTCGTTGCCGAATCCCACGCTTTCGGCGAAGACGTCCGCACCGGGCGCCAGCCGGGCACCCAGCACGCCGAGCGCGAACCCGGCTCCCCCGCCGGCACCGCTGCCGGGCTCGAGATCGAGCCGTCGCTGCTTGCCGGTCAACAGGTCGGTGCGTGGCGGTCGGATCCGCTTGGCCCGGTCGGCGAACTCGCCGATGCGTCGCTCGTGGTCCTGCGCCTGCTGCCGGGTCCAGCCGAGCAACTCCACGGCGACCGCGGAGGCACCCTTCAGGCCGACCAACGGTGTGTCTCCTTGGTATGCCGCCACCAGCTCGATGCCGCTGACGCGCTCCTCGGCCCGTCGGAGTGCGACTTCCAGGTCGTCGCTGTCGCCGAGCGTGTGCAGCAGGTCGGCTCCCCCGTCGACATCTCCTGCGCCTCCGACGCCGACCACGATCCGGCGGGCTCCGCTGTCGACCGAGTCCGCGAGCGCCGTGCCGAGCCGGGCAGAACCGCCGGACGAGGTCAGCAGTGCCCCGTCCAGATAGTGGGTGGTGCCGTCACGCAGTCGCCATACCTCGTCCGGGGTGGGGGCGAGCGTCGCGGACAGCGAGTCGACGAATCCGGCGCCGCCGCAGGAGAAGGGCACGGTCAGGACGTCGGCGGTCGGTTGACGCTCCCGCCAGCCGGCGGCGATGGCGGAGGTGATGTCGGTCGCGGACAGCTCGGCCCAGCGGTCGCTGCAGATCAGAACGCGCACCGGACCATTGTGCCGACCACCGCGGGCGGTCAGCTCAGCAGGAGCCGTGCTCCCCCGGCCAGGCAGCCGAGCGAGATCAGCAGCATCAGTGCCCACCAGAGGGTGCCGGGCACCCGGGTGATGCGCGCGAGCTGGTCGGGGTCGGACTGCCGGGCGGCACCCGCCCGGCGGCTGCGTTGCAGGTCGACCAGCGACCACGGGCCCGCGAGCAGCAGGAACCAGCCGAGTGCTTGGGCGACGGCGGTCTGTGCCGTCGGGTCGAGCCACCGGGTCACCGCGACCAGTGCGACACCGCTGGCCAGGACGACCCACAGCCCATACATGTTGCGAATCTGCAGCAGTAGCAACGCCAATGCGACGAGCAGCAGCCACAGGGTCGCGATGGCACGCTCCTGGTAGACGCCGAGCGTCACCAGCAGGCCGAGCGCCGCCGGTCCGACATACCCGGCCAGCAGGGTGAGCACCATGCCGATGCCGGTGGGCTTGCCCTTGGACACGGTCAGCCCGGAGCTGTCGGAGTGCAGCCGTATGCCGGACAGCCGTCGTCCGACCAGCAGTGCGACGGCGCCGTGCGCGCCCTCGTGGACCACGGTGACCAGGTGCCGGGTCATTCGCCATACGGGAGCCCAGGCGATGCACGCGAGCGCGACGAGCGCCAGCAGCACCGTGACCCGGAGGTCCGGCGCCGGCGTCGTCGCAGTCACCTGCTCCCACCATCGGTCCACGACCGCCGCAACGCACCGCAGCCGCGATCCGTTCCGGCCGAAAACGCATTGCCGTGCGATGGCTGATCGGACGAGGCTGCCCGGTATGGACCTTCCCGACCTCGAGCCGTGGGCCATTCCGACTGCCGCCGCGCAGGTGCAACGGTCCTCTCGCGGGACGAACAACGACGTGCGAATCGTGCGGACAACGCAGGGGCGCCTCGTCTCGTAGATACGAGAATCTGTCCGCGAGACAGGTCGTGGCTGAGCACCGACTGCTGCAGTGGTTGGACAGCAGGGAGCTCCCCTTCAGTGTCCCGGTGCCGCTGCGCACGACGTCCGGGACGACGTTCGCCGAACTGCCCGACGGTGGTGTGGCGTCCGTGCACGCGTTCATCCCCGGTGATCGGCCGAACGACACCGATCGCGAGATCGCCCTGACTGCAACGGCGTTCGCTCAGTTGTTACTCACCCTGGCCGATGCTCCCCCCGAGCTCGCTCCGCGCGACTGGAGCACGACGCGATTGTGCGACATACACCCCGGCTTGCCGGCTCCCGAGGAGTTGCTGGCGCGTCTGGCCAAGCACGATGTGGACGTGGGCTGGCTGGCGGACACCCTGGACGCCGAGCGCGACCTGCAGGCCGGCGAGATCGAGGTTCTGCCGGGGGTGGTGCGCCAACGGCTGGCGGGTTCGGTCCTCTGGCGGACCGGGCGCTGGCTGCAGGGCCGGAGCGACGTCGACGAGGTGGTGTCACGGGTGCGTGACGGTGCGGAACACGTCGCGCACTTGGGCTCCTATCGCCCCACAGTGCGCAGCCACAGGTCGGCGTAACGCGGACCGTCGACCTCGAGCGCGACGTCGATCACCGCGTCGGCGCGACCGTGCGGGTCGTGCGCGAGGTCGCCGCTCCAGTCGCGGACGTCGACGACGGTCCGGCCGCGGGACCACGTGCCGGCGAGCTCGACGCGCACCGGCAGCGAGGTCGTCGCGACGCCCTCCGGGTCGGCGACCACGCAGACGGCACCGGCATCGCCGATGGTGGCCTGCTCGGACTCGAAGCGGTCACACTGGAATTCGACGAGTTCCCCGGCCAGGCGGGTTGCCGGCGACACTGATGCGGCAAGGCGTTTCGCCTGCGCTCGGGTGACGGTGGGTGCATAGAAGACGTCCAAGCCGTACATCGTCACCGGTATGCCGAACTCGGTCGCCGCGTCGAGCACGATCGCCGTCGCCTCGGGGTCGTGGAAGACGTTGAACTCCGCAGACGCGGTGGCATTGCCCCGATGCGCCGCACCGCCCATGAAGACGATCCGGCCCAACCCGCGCATCGCGTCCGGGTAGGTCCGCGCCAGCAGCGCCAGGTTGGTCATCGGCGCTGTGGGCACGAGCGTGATCGGGTCCGGTGACGTCGTCAGCACGTTGTGCAGCAACTCGACCGCGTGCCGCCGATCCGGCTCCCGGTCGGTCTGCACCCAGCCGAGGTCGCCCATCCCGTCGTCACCGTGCACGTGCCGTGCGTGCACCGCACGCTCGATCAGTGGCCGCGCCGCACCGCGCGCGACCGGAATCTCCGGCCGACCGGCGATATCCAGCACTGCCAACGTGTTTCGCGTGACCTGGTCGACGTCGGTGTTGCCACCGACGCAGGTGACGGCACGCAGGTCGAGCTCGGGATGCTGCGCCGCCAGGAGCAGCGCACAGGCGTCGTCGACGCCCGTGTCGACATCCATGACCACCGGAATCCGTTGCATGCCACGACCGTATCGCCGTCACGATTCGGCAACATCCGCTGTGCGGCGGAAACCTGCGGTGAGGGTTGTCGCATCGCACGCGTGACGCCCCGTGGGGGGAAGAACGAGGAGAGGAACACCGATGGCGCCCGGTTTGTGGCTACGCCGCTCGGCCCAGATCCTGCTGGCTGCACTCCTGACGACGCTCGCACTGGTGGTGGTGACGCCCGCCGCCGATGCGTGCGCGTGCGGCGGTGCGGTCAGCGCCCCTGGTATGTCGATGACGGTCTCCGGCGAGACCGCGCTGGTCACCCGGCACGGGGACCGCGAGACGATCGTGATGTCGTTGCACGCCAGGTCCGAAGCGACGCGCGCCGGCCTGTTGGTGCCGACACCAAAACCGGCCAAGGCATCCCTGGCGGACAAGAAGCTCTTCACCGACCTCGAGCAGCAGACGTTGCCGCGGGAACGGACGCGCCATCATTTCTTCGGGCCGCCGGCCCTCTTCGGCACAGATGACCCGGCTGGCGGAGTCAACTACTCCGGCGACCGCGGGCCGTCGAGCGTGCGGGTGCTCGACCGGGTCGACCTCGGCCCCCTGGAGGCGGTGACGCTGACCGCGGGCAACGCCGATGACCTGCACACCTGGTTGCGCAAGCACGGTTTCGTCATGTCGCACGAGTTCGAGTCTCTCGTGACGCCATACCTCGACAAGGGCTGGGCGTTCACCGCGATGAGCCTCACCGCGGAGGGCAAGGCACTCTCCGGCGATCTGCCACCGGTGAGCCTGTCCTTCACCAGCGACCGGCTGGTCTATCCGATGCGGATGTCCCGCGGCGCCAAGGAGGACCAGACCGTCAAGACTTTCGTGCTGGCCGATCACCGGGTCCGGCGCACCGACCCGAGCGCGTCGCAGGGCTCGTTGGAGACGTCATACGCGGCACGTATCCGCCCAGCGCTGGTCAGTTCGCCGGACCTGAAGCGGCTGGCTCGTGGCAACCAGTGGTTGACGGTCCTCGACCAGTCCTTCGACGACCCCGCCACCCAGGTGCGCAGCGACTTCACGTTCGCGCCGGCCGCTGACGACACACCGGTGATCGAGTACCGCTACGTCGACGACTACGTCATCCCCATCGACGTGGCGATCCTGTTGGCCCTGACGCTCGCCGGCTTGGTCGGTGGCGTCGTGGTGGTGGTGCGGCATCAGCGGCGCAGCTGACCGTCCGCGCCGACTGCCGGGTTGGCGTCCTGCGGCACCCGCTCGGCGGGCGCGATCTCGCCGGGCGCGGTGCCGTCGCCGAAGGGCGAACCACCGAGCGACTCACGACCGTGCGGCTCCAGCCAGTTCGTCAGGTCGGGGCCCTGGGGCACGATGCCGGTCGGGTTCACGTCGCGGTGCACCTCGTAGTAGTGCCGCTTGATCTGCACGAAGTCGACCGTGTCACCGAAACCGGGCGTCTGGAACAGGTCTCGGGCGTAGGCCCACAGTGCGTCGAACTCGGCCAGCTTCTGCCGGTTGCACTTGAAATGCCCGTGGTAGACGGGGTCGAACCGGACGAGTGTGGTGAAGAGCCGGACGTCGGCGCAGGTGAGGTGCTCCCCCATCAGGTAGCGCTGATTCGTCAGGCGCTCCTCCAGCCAGTCGAGTGCCGTGAAGAGGCGGTCGTATGCCGCGTCATACGACTCCTGGGTGCCGGCGAAGCCGCACCGGTAGACGCCGTTGTTGACCTCGGTGTAGATGCGCTTCATCACCGGAGCCATCTCGTCCCGCAGCGCGACCGGCCACAGGTCGGGCGCGCCCTCGCGATGGTGATCGGTCCACTCGGTCATGAAATCCAGTGTCATCTGGGCGAAGTCGTTGGTGACGACTCCACCGGACGGCACGTCCACGACCGCGGGCACGGTGATGCCGCGCGGGTAGTCCGGGAAGCGCTTGTCGTAGGCGTCCTTCAACCGCGGGATCTGCAACACCGGGTCGAGGCCGCCCTCGTCCAGGTCGAAGGTCCAACTGTTCGCGTCGTGCGTCGGCCCGCACAGTCCGAGGGAGATGACGTCCTCCAGACCGAGCAACCGGCGCACCATGATCGCGCGGCTCGCCCACGGACACGCCCGCGCGGCGACGAGTCGGTAACGGCCGGCTTCGACCGGCCACCCGTCAGCACCGTCCTTGGTGATGCGGTCGTTGATGTAGCGCGTGTCGCGCTCGTATGACGCTTCGACGTAACTGCCCTGTGCCATGACCCGACGTTACCCCTCGAGACTCCCTTCGAGGCCGCGGGCCGCCCAGCGCGCCAGGCCGGCTTGCACGGCAGCCCCCGGCCAGGTGCCGCCTGCCGACTCCACCAATGCGCGACCCTCGCTCCGGATCACCTGCTGCACCTGCCGCATCGCGTCGATGACCGACTCCTCGTCCGCTGTCGGCACGCGCAGCGCGGCAAGTCGATCCCGTTGCGCAGCAGTCAGTTTCGCCGACCACTGCTTCACACCCATCGGGGGCAGCGGCTGGTTGGACTCGACATACAGCTCGTAGAGGAACAGACGGTAGTTGTGCACCGCTTCCTGGCCGAGCAGCCAGTCCTCGCGGCCCACCACCGCATCGGGAAAGATGGCCAGCTGACGCGCGAATTCCCGACCGATCCCTTCTAGACGCGCAACATCCGGCCCACGTTCATCGTCCTCCGCGGCAGGCACCGCCAGTCGTTCGGCCCGACGGTCGAAGACCACCACTCGGTGCCGGTAGGGCGTCTCCGCGACCTGCGAAACAGACTCCAGCACGGCGTCGACGCGCAGCCCCTCGCCGGTCATCAGCACGAAACTCCCTGGCACGCCAGGAATCTCATAGCTGATGGCCGGGTCCAAGAAGGCCCATGTCGAGCCACCGGCAGCTTCGAAATCATCCCGGTGCTCGTCGTGGACCGTGACGATCAGGTCCAGGTCGCTGCCGGTGTCCGCTACACCCCGACCCAGGGATCCACCGAGCCAGAGGGAAGCCACCCGCGAGTCTGCTGCGAGCACTTCGACAACCCGGTCGAGCAGGTCGGCATACCCGTCGGGAAGTGGTGCGAGGGCGCCCGCAACGGCGCCGGAAAGGAACGTGGTTTCGATACGGTCTCCGCCGCTGCGCTCCCGCGACCTACTCAACCGACGTTCCCGGCAGCCGCTGCAGCAGGAGCGCCTCGGCCAGGCAGACCCGCTCGAACTCGCCCAGGTGCAGGCTCTCGTTGGCACCGTGCGCGCGGGTGTCGGGGTCCTCCACCCCGGTGACCAGGATGGCTGCGTCCGGGAACTTCTCGGCGAAGGCCGCGACGAACGGGATCGACCCGCCGACGCCGATGTCGACGGGCTCGGTGCCGTCCCAGGCGTCCTGGAAGGAGGACCGAGCGGCGGTGTAGATCGCGCCGTCGGCGTCCGCGTCGAAACCTGCGCCCTCGTCGTCCAGGGTGACCTCGACCTGCGCACCCCACGGTGCGTTGTCGGTCAGGTGCTTGCGCAGCAGGTCGTATGCCGCGCGCGGCTCCTCCGACGGAGCAATGCGCATCGAGACCTTGGCGCGAGCGCTCGGCACGAGCGTGTTGGAGGCGACGTCGACGGCTGGCGCGTCGATGCCGATCGTGGTGATGGCCGGCCGGGTCCACAGCTGGGACAGGAACGAACCCGTGCCCATCACCTGGACTCCGTCGAGCAGGCCGCTCTCCTCCCGCAGTCGTGCCTCGTCGAAGTCCAGGTCCGCAGCGTCGCCGCCGACCAGGCCGTCGACCGCGACGTCGCCCTTCTCGTCGTGCAGGGACGCGAGCAGGCGCACGAGCGCGGTGAGCGCGTCGGGGACGGGGCCGCCATACATCCCGGAGTGGACGCTGTGATCCAGGGTGCGCACCGAGACGATCACGCGGATCATGCCACGCAGCGAGGTGGTCAGGGCGGGCACGCCGATCTTCCAGTTGGAGGAGTCGGCGAGCACGATCGCGTCGGCGGCCAGCTTGTCACCGTGTCGCTCCAGAATCGTTGCGAGAGAGTCGGATCCGACCTCCTCCTCGCCCTCGACGAAGACGTTGACACCGCACGGCGGGTGTCCGCCGTGCGCGCGCAGCGCCGCAATGTGCGCCATGACCCCGGCCTTGTCGTCGGCAGCGCCGCGACCGTAGAGGCGCCCGTCGCGCTCGGTCGGCTCGAAGGGTGGGGTGTCCCAGTCCTTGTCCTCACCGGGCGGCTGCACGTCGTGGTGGGCGTAGAGGGTGATCGTCGGAGCACCCTCGGGAGCGGCCAGCCGCCCGATCACCGCGGGGCGGCCGCCCTCGCGCACGATCTCGACCTCCAGCCCCTCACCACGCAGCAACTGCGCGACGGCCTCCGCGCTCTCGTCGACGTGCGACTGGTCGAAGGAGTCCAGCGAGACACTCGGGATGCGGGTCAGCGCCTCGAGATCGGTCCGCACCGAAGGCATCAGGTCGCGGATCGTGGCGGCGAGATCGGAGGATTGATCGGAGGAATTCTGAGCAACGTCGTTGTCGGTCACGTCGCCACGGTAGTGGGTGTGCCTTCGACGGCCGCAGCAGTCACTGACGCGGTGCGACAGACGCGTACCGCACACGTACACTGTGCGACGTGTTCGGCCGCAACAAGACCCAGACAGGCTCCGAGGCATCCGCCGCGGCGGTGACCCCCGAGTCCACCGCGCAGACGGGCACTTCGAGCACCACTCCGAAGAAGGGCCGGCCGACCCCGACCCGCAAGGAGCAGGAAGCCGCCCGCCGCAAGCCGCTGGTCCCGGTCGACCGCAAGGCCGCCAAGAAGCAGTCCCGCGAGGAGCTCCGCAAGCAGCGGGTCGAGCAGCGCGAGGCGTTCGCCCGGGGCGACGAGAAGGCCCTGCCGCCGCGCGACAAGGGCCCGGTCAAGGCGTTCATCCGGGACTACGTCGACTCACGCCGCAACTTCGGCGAGATCCTGCTGCCGCTCATGCTGGTCGTGCTGGTGCTGACGATCCTGCCCAACCGGATGATGCAGATGGTGGCGTTCTTCCTCGTGTGGTTCGTGGTGCTGATCGGCATCATCGACGCCATCCTGATGGTGCGCCGGATCAAGGCCCAGATCCGCGAGCGCTTCCACACCGAGCCGCCGCGTGGCACCCCGTCGTATGCCGTGATGCGCGCCTTCCAGCTGCGCGCCGGCCGTCGCCCGATGCCGCGCGTCAAGCGCGGCGACACGATCTGAGCGGAATCTGAGCGGTCTGCCCGGTCAGCTGCACGGCGACCGTCCGTCGCCGGCCCCCTCCAATGCGGTGATCCACGGATGCCCGGGTGCTGCTTCGGCCAGCGCGCGCCGGGTCCAGGCACGCCGCTCCGGCGTCAGCGTGGGCACGGTGGCTGCGAAGTCCGGCTGGTCCTTCTGCCGGCGCAGACGGGCCTTGTAGACCAGCACGATCTCCGGCAGTAGGTAGCGGATCCCGTCGCCATCGACCCACGTCACGTCCGCGACCGGCGCCACGTGTGCCTCCAGGCGCTTGTTGGTCCACTCTCCGTCGTCGGACGGCGTGAGCGGTATGTCGAGCACCCACGGCGAGTTGGCGTCGCGCCGCAGCCACAGCTGACTGGCCGGCTCGTCGACGGTCTTCCAGCGGCCGCCGAGTGGATGCAGCACTCCCCCGACGTTGTTCCAGACGTCCCAGCGCCCGGCGAGATGCTCGACGAACGCCTCCACGTCGCAGGACAGCAGCGAGATGTCGGTGTCCTCGTGCTCCCGTCGGAAGCCGGTGGCGGCCTCGATCGCCCAGCCGCCGACCACCCACCACGGCCGGTCGAAGCCGTGCAACTCCGCCGCAACCTCGCGCGGGGTGAGGGACGCCCAGTCGCCATACAGCCGACAGAAGGCCTCGTCCTCGGCGACATCCGCTGCCGTGCGCTCCATGGATGTCCGGTGCATTCATCCCCCCGCAGTGAGCAGCATCGGCCCGTAGACCGGGTCGGGACCGTGATGCAACGTCACCGCCGCGACGCCGGCGGCGAACAGCGTCCGCCACTGCTCCCCGAGCCAGCTCTCGGCGTCGCTCTGGGTCGGGAAGCCGGTCGTCACCAACTCCACTCCCGTCAGTGCGGATCCGCGTGCGTCCTCGTAGCTCCAGCGCCAGCCCTCGTCCATCCTGCGACCCTAGCCGCCGCCGGCGACACCCACGGAGGACAACTACGCCCAAGAAACAACGACCCGCTGGACACCCCCGAGGATCCAGCGGGCCGTGCGCCCGGTCGTCTCGCCCCCGCAAGATCCGACCGGGAGTCTGGTGTCAGGCGGACTTCACCTCGCTGTGGGTCATCCGCCAGATGCCGATGACCATCGGCAGGGCGAGCCAGAGCACCAGTGACACCAGCAGTTTCGGCCAGTCGTCCCCGTGCATCGAGCCGTCATACAGCGGGGAGAGCGTGCGGTTGGTGTCGGCCCACTTCGCGACCGACTCCGCCCAGGAGAAGCTGCCCAGGATCGACCACAGCGTCGGCAGCATCAGGAACGCCACCACCGCGCCAGGGGTGTTCTGGATCAGCATGCCGAAGGCAACACCCATCGACATGTAGAGCAACTGGCCGACGAGCACGCCGAGCGGCACCTGCCAGCCCAGGTTCCAGGACGGGTCGCTGTCGCGCAGTGCGGCGGCAAGCGCCGTGAACGCCACCGACGTGACGAGGGCGAGCACCACGCCCGCCAGTCCGAGCACGAGTGCGGCCGACCACTTGCTGAAGGCCACCCGACCACGCCGCGGCTCCAGGGTGAAGGTGACCAGCCCGGTCCGCTGGGACCACTCCGAGGTCACCGCGAGCACGCCGAGCAACGGCAGCACCATCTGCAGCGGCAGCGAGGCCAGGCTGAGGAAGTCGTTCAGATCCTTGTCGTTCTGCGCGTCACCACTGAAGACCCCGATCAGCGAGACGCCGATGACCAGCACGGCGACGACCAGCACGAGCACGCGGCCGGCGCGGGTGTCGCACAGTTTGCGCAGCTCGAGCGACACCAGCCGCCCGAAGGGTATGCCGGACTCCGCGCCGTCGGGCCGCGGCGGCGCCGGGACCCGGCGGTCCTGCTGCACGGGTGCCCGGGTGTTGATTTCGGTGTTGGCTTCGGTGTGGCTCATGCTGCGACTCCTTCGCGGGCGTCGGCCGCCGTCAGTTGCAGGAACATCTCCTCCAGCCCGGCGGAGCCGGCCTGGCGCAACTCGACGAGCACGACCTGCTGCTCCAGCGCGAGCCGGCCGACCACCACAGGGTCGGCGTCGGTGTGTATGCCGCCACCGTTCATCGGCGTCGCCTGGAAACCACCGACCTCCAAGGCGGTCGCCAGACGAGCATCGTCCTCGCTGCGCACACTGGTGCCGGCGGCAGCCAGCAGCTCCGACTTCGAGCCGCTGGCGACGATCTTGCCGCAGCCGATGACCACCAGCTCGTCGGCGACGACCTCGATCTCGTGCAACAGGTGCGACGACAGCAGCACGGTGCCGCCCTCGTCGGCGAAGCCCCGCAACAGGCTGCGCATCCAGCGGATGCCCGCCGGGTCCAGGCCGTTCGCGGGCTCGTCGAGGATCAGCACCCGCGGATCGCCGAGCAACGCGTGTGCGATGCCGAGCCGCTGCCGCATCCCGAGTGAGTAGTTGCGCAGCCGGCGGCGGGACTCGGCCGGCGTCAACCCGACCAGCTCGAGCATCTCGTCGACCCGGCGCCGGTCCAGGCCCATCATGATCGCGCCGAGGGTGAGGATCTCCCGGCCGGTCCGGCCACTGTGCTGCGCCGCGGCATCCAGCAGCACTCCCACGTGCCTTCCTGGGTTACCCAGCGCGGCATACGGCTTGCCGAGCACCGTGGCGACTCCGCTGGTGGGCGGTGTCAGCCCGCAGATCATCCGCATGCAGGTGGACTTGCCGGCCCCGTTCGGTCCGAGGAAGCCGGTGACTGTCCCCGGCCGCACGGAGAAGGACACGTCGTCGACGGCGGCATACGCACCGTAGCGGCGGGTGAGGTTGGTGACTTCGATCATGACCACCACACTGCCGTGACCACCACCGCGCGCACATCGTCCGCGGGATTGAATCCGCCCCCTACTTTGGTATGGCGTTCGGCAGACTTCTCCCTCTCCTGGAGTACCCCGAAGGCGTTTACGCTGGCGATCGTGACCCTCGCCCTGCCCGGCATCAGCCACCGCCGCCACGTCTGGGGCGAGGTATGGCGCATCGCCGCCGCCGCGATCGTCGGGTTCCTGGTGCTGATCGGCGAGATCGTCGGCGACGCAAAGGGATACGGGCCGCCGCACGCGTGGGCGTGGATCGACGCCGGTCTCGGCGTCGTCTCCCTCGTCCTGCTGCACTGGCGCCGCAGGTTCCCCTTCGGCATCTGTCTGGTCCTGACCGCGATGTCCACCGTCTCCGCGGTGTCCGCCATCTCCTCGGCCGTCGCGCTGATCTCGCTGACGACACATCGTCGGTGGCGGCCGGTCGTGCTCTGCAGCGCCGCCGGGGTCGCCGCCGGCCTGATCTACCAGCTGCTCTTCCCGACGCCGGACGGCGGTCTCAGCGAATGGATCTCGACGATCGCGATCGGTGTGCTGGCGATCGCGTTGTGCGTGGCCATCGGCGCCGCGATCGGCGCCCGCCGGTTGCTCGTGGACAACCTGCGCACGCAACTCGCGGTCGCCGAGGACCGTCAGCACCTGCGCACCGAGCAGGCTCGCGTCGCCGAACGCGCCCGGATCGCTCGTGAGATGCATGACGTGCTGGCGCACCGAATCTCGTTGGTGGCAATGCATTCCGGCGCGCTGAGCTACCGCACGAACCTCTCGGCGGAGGAGCTGCAGCAATCAACGGCCATCATCAGCGACAACGCCCATGCGGCGCTGACCGAGTTGCGTGAAGTGCTGGGCGTGCTGCGTGACCCCACCTCCGTCTCGCAGCGCCCGGATGCACCGCAGCCGACGCTGGCCGACCTCCCGGCGTTGGTCGCCGGCGTGAGATCCGCCGACGGGCCGGTCTATCTCGACCTGCCCGACAACCTCTCCGGCCTGACCGAGCTGACCTCCCGCAATGCCTACCGGATCGTGCAGGAGGGGCTGACCAACCGTCGCAAACACGCACCGGGGCAACCGATCTCGATCGAACTGGCACACGCCGACGACGATCTGCGGTTGAGCATGCGCAACCCGTTGACCTCGGTCCGACCGGACATGTCGAACACCGAGCTGCTCGACCTGCCCGACTCCGGGCTCGGTCTGGTCGGAGCGACCGAACGCGCCGAGCTGCTCGGTGGCGAGCTCACCTCCGGAGTCGACCGCGCGGACAACTTCGTCATCCACGCCCGGCTACCGTGGCCCCGTGACGACTCCTGACGCCCCCACCCGGGTCCTGCTGGTCGACGACGACGCCCTGGTGCGTGCCGGACTTCGGCTGATCCTCGGCGGAGCCCCGGACATCGAGGTCCTCGGCGACGACCCGAGCGACGGCGCTGCAGGCGTCGCGGTGGCCCGCGCGCAGCGCCCGGACGTGGTCCTGATGGACATCCGGATGCCTGGCACCGACGGCATCGAAGCGACGAAGATGCTTGTCGGCAAACCGGACTCGCCGCACGTCATCGTGCTGACGACGTTCGATTCCGACGACCTGATCGTGCAGGCGCTGCGCGCCGGAGCAAGCGGCTTCCTGCTCAAGGACACCCCACCCGAACGTCTCGTGGCAGCGGTCCGGTCGGTGGTCGCCGGCGAACCCATCCTGTCTCCCAGCGTCACCCGCCAGCTGGTCGACAAAGTGACCGGCGGCGACGCCGGGGACGAACGCGCTGCAGCCCGCACCAGGTTGTCCGCGCTCACCGACCGGGAGCTGGAGGTGGCCACTCTGATCGGGCAGGGCCTGGCCAACGCCGACATCGCGCGACAGCTCTACATGAGCGTCCCGACCGTCAAGGCGCACGTGTCGCGTGTGCTGACCAAGCTCGACGCGGACAACCGCGTCCAGGTCGCCATCGTCGTGCACGACGCCCACCAGGAGTGAGCGAGCAGCCAGCCGCGTCAGTCGGGATCCCCACGAAGTATCTCGGAGGAGCGAAGCGGAGGAGAGAACTTCGTGGGGTGGCTCAGTCGACCTGGGTCTGCACGAACGGCGGTTTGACCACGACGGCCGGCACCTTGCGCCCGCGGACGTCGACGACCACCTCGTCGCCTTCCTTGGTGCCGCGGTCCATCAGCGCGATCGCGATGCCGACCTTGAGGGTGGGCGACATGGTGCCGGACGTGACCTCGCCGATCGCAGCCCCGTCGGAGCTCTGCACCTCGCAGTGCGCACGGGGTATGCCGCGTCCGGTGACCTTCAGGCCCCAGGTCAGCCGATAGCCGCCGGCTTCCTTCTGCGCCGCGAGTGCTTCCTTGCCCCAGAAGGCGTCCTTGGTCCGACCGACCGCCCAGCCGGCGCGCGCCATGTTGGGGGTGATGTCCATCGACAGCTCGTTGCCGTGCAACGGGTAACCCATCTCGGTGCGCAACGTGTCACGCGCACCGAGGCCGCACGGCAGTCCGTCATACGGCGCCATGGCCTCGACCAGGGCGTCCCACAGTGCCGGGGTGTCGTCCCAGCGCGGCATCAGCTCGAAGCCCTTCTCGCCGGTGTAGCCCGACCGCAGCACGATGACCTCGCGACCCTGCCACTGCGCGATGCCGAAGGACATGTAGTCCATCTCGGTCGGCAGGCCGAGGGCCTCGATCACCTCGGGCGCCTTGGGGCCCTGGACAGCGATGATGCCGAATTCGCTGTGCTGGTCGGTGATCTCGATCCCCGCCGGTGCCTTCGCCTGCATCCGGCGCACCACCTCGGCGGTGTTGGCTGCGTTGGGCACGAGCAGGACCTCGTCGTCGGACTTGAGGTATTGGATGAGGTCGTCGACCACGCCGGCGGTCGCGTCGTCGAGGCACATCGTGTATTGCGCCTTCGGCGGCGCAACCTTGCGCAGGTCGTTGGTGAAGCAACTGTTGACGAAGTCGGCCGCGCCGGTGCCTCGCACCGTCGCCTTGCCCAGGTGCGACACGTCGAAGATGCCGACGCGCTCACGGACTGCCGCGTGCTCGCGCAGCACACCGCCGCCGGGATATTCGATCGGCATCTGCCAGCCGCCGAAATCGGCGAGTTTCGCGCCGAGAGCGGTATGGCGCTCGTGCAAGGGGGACGTCATCAGCTCCGCTGTCATACGGGGCACGCTAGCGCCCGGCGGAGGGCGTATCGTCGCCGGAGTCGAACCACCGGGTAGCCCAGCACATCCCCGGGCTGCTCGCGCACCGGAACAACGCCGTTCCAGGATCAAGGAGAGTAAGCAGACGTGCCGAGGTTGAACGTTGCCGACCAACTGGTCGCCAAGAACAAGAGCGATGCACTGATCGTGCTCGCCGTCCAGGACGGCGACAACGCACAGGTGGCCGCCACCCCCGCCATCGCCCCGGAGACGCGCGAGCACCTGGATGCCAGCCTGCTGGCCTTGGGCGCGACCGGCGCAGCCGACGAGACGGTGCGCGTGGCGGGTGTCCCCGGCGTGGCCGGCACGGTCGTGGTGTCCGGCTCCGGTGTCTCGGGCACCCCGTCCGACGACGACGCCGAGGCGATCCGCCGTGCGGCCGGCGCCGGTGTCCGAGCCCTGTCCGGCAAGGCCGAGACGGTCGCGCTGGCCTTCCCGTCCGGTAGTGCTGCGCAGGTCGTCGCGACCGCCGAGGGCGCGCTCTACGGCTCGTACTCCTTCACGACGTACAAGTCGAACGGCGCTGACAGCAAAGCGATCTCGAAGATCAGCGTGCTCAGCCCGCTGGCCAAGGACAAAGACGTCAAGTCCGGTGCCGAGCAGGCTCAGGTCGTGGCCGACGAGCGCGCCTGGGCACAGGACCTGGTCAACACTCCCCCGCTGGACCTCTACCCGGACTCATTCGCGAACACCGTCAAGGAGCACTTCGCCGGCAGCAAGGTGAAGGTCAAGATCCTCGACGAGAAGGCCCTGGCCAAGGAGTCGTGCGGCGGCCTGATCGGTGTCGGTCGCGGCTCCGCCCGTCCGCCGCGGATGGTCGTGCTCAGCTACGAGCCGGCCCGTGCGAAGTCCCACCTGTCCTTCGTCGGCAAGGGCATCACCTTCGACTCCGGCGGGCTGTGCATCAAGCCGCCGGAGGGCATGATCACGATGAAGTGCGACATGGCCGGCGCGGCCGCGGTCGCCGCTGCGACCAAGGCGATCGCCGACCTCGGACTGCCCGTCGCTGTGACCACCTACCTGTGCCTCGCCGAGAACCTCACCGGCTCCGACGCCCAGCGTCCGGGTGACGTCGTCACGATGCCCAACGGTCGCACGGTCGAGATCATCAACACCGACGCCGAGGGCCGTCTGGTGATGGCCGACGGGCTGTCGCTGGCGTCCCGCCAAGAGCCGGACCTGCTCATCGACGTCGCGACGCTGACCGGCGCCGCCGTGCTCTCCCTCGGCACTCGCACCGCCGCCGTGCTCGGCAACAACGACGCCGCACGCGACGAGGTCGTCGCCGCGGCCGGCTCTGCGGGCGAGGACATCTGGCCGATCCCGTTGCTGCAACACCTGCGCTCGGGGATGAAGTCGCTGGTCGCCGACACCAAGCACACCGGTGCCCGGCAGGGCGGCATGATCGTTGCGGCGCTCTTCCTGGAGGACTTCGTCGGTGACGACGCCGACGGTGCAGCACTGCCGTGGGCACACCTGGACATCGCCGGCCCGGCCTACTCCGCCGACGACTCCTACGGGTATGTCGGCAAGGGCGCCTCCGGCTACGGCGTGCGCACCCTCGTGCAGTTGGCACAGTCCCGCAGCTGACGACCCCTACGGCAGAAGGGAACCCCACACCGAGCAGGTGTGGGGTTCCCTTCTGTCGTCAGCAGTGTTCGATCATCCGGATTTGCGACGGAACATCTGCTGGGCACCGCTGGTCTCGGCATCGTGGGTGCCGCTGACCTTCGTGTGCGCCGACCTGTCGGAGACGTCGGTGCCGCCGTGCGAGTGCTTCTTGTCGAGTGCTTCGCGGAACTTGCGCTTGACCTCGTCGCTGGGTCCGTGCTTGTCGGTCATGAATGGGCCTCCTTGCACATGGGGGTGATTCGCTCACTGTCGCACGCGAGCCGTGTGACCGCCACCACATATTCGTCACATATTCGTCCGGGGCGCGTGCTCGCGTCATACCGCTGCGTGACGGGAAGCGCACAAGTGCCAAGATGGCGATGGCACTCTGACGACGGTCGGGGTGTCACCGTTACTCAGCGCAACGGCGAGACGCAAGGGAGCGTTCCGGGCATGACGGCATCTGCCGACAACTTTGACGTAGTGATCCTCGGTGGCGGCAGCGGCGGTTACGCCTGCGCCTTCCGGGCGGCGGAGCTGGGCCTGCGGGTCGCGCTCGTCGAGAAGAACAAGGTCGGCGGCACGTGCCTGCACCGCGGGTGCATCCCGACCAAGGCGCTGTTGCACGCCGCGGAGATCGCCGACAGTGCCCGCGAGGGAGCGAAGTTCGGTGTCAGGACCACCTTCGAGTCGGTCGACATGAGCGGCGTGCATTCCTACAAGGACGGTGTCATCGGCCGGCTCTACAAGGGCCTGCAGGGCCTGGTGAAGTCGCACGACATCACGTTCGTCGAGGGCACCGGACGACTCAGCTCGCCGAGCACCGTCACGGTCGGTGACCGGGTGCTCACCGGCAAGAACGTCGTGCTCGCCACCGGCTCCTATGCCAAGACGCTGCCGTCGGTCGAGATCGGCGGCCGGATCGTCACGAGCGACCAGGCACTCAGCCTCGACCACGTCCCCGGACGGGTGATCGTGCTCGGCGGGGGTGTCATCGGCGTCGAATTCGCCTCTGTCTTCTCGTCATTCGGCTCCGAGGTGACGATCGTGGAGGCACTCCCCCGGCTCGTCGCAGCCGAGGACGAAGCGATCTCCAAGCAGCTGGAGCGCGCCTTCCGGAAGCGCAAGATCAAGGCGATGACCGGCGCCAAGCTGGCGTCCGCGACGCAGACAGACGACGAGGTGACCGTGACGTTGGAGTCGGGCGACACCGTCACCGCGGACCTGCTGCTGGTCGCGGTCGGTCGCGGGCCGGTGACCGCCGACCTCGGCTACGAGGAGGCCGGCATCACCCTGGACCGTGGGTATGTCGTGACCGACGAGCGCTGCCGGACCGGCGTGCCCGGTGTCTACGCGGTCGGCGACATCGTGCCCGGCCTGCAGCTGGCACACCGCGGCTTCGGGCAGGGTGTCTTCGTGGCCGAGGACATCGCGGGCAAGCAGCCCACTCCGATCGAGGAGTCCGGCATACCACGCGTGACCTACTGCGACCCGGAGATCGCATCGGTCGGCCTGACCGAGGCAGCCGCCCGCGAGAAGCACGGCGACTCCACGACGACCTACGACTACAACCTCGGCGGCAACGGCAAGAGCCAGATCCTGCAGACCCAGGGCTTCGTCAAGGTGGTGCGTGCCGGCGACACCGGCACAGTCGTCGGTGTGCACATGATCGGCGCCCGGATGGGTGAGCAGGTCGGTGAGGCGCAGCTCATCGTCGGCTGGGAGGCGTTGCCGGATGACGTCGCCTCGCTGATCCACGCCCACCCGACCCAGAACGAAGCTCTCGGTGAGGCGCATCTGGCCCTCGCCGGGAAACCTTTGCACGCACATGCGTGAGAAACCTGCACATCAGCCCCAAGATCAAGGAGACTTGAGTTCATGTCTGAACGCGTGACAATGCCCGCACTCGGCGAGTCGGTGACAGAGGGCACCGTGACTCGATGGCTCAAGCAGGTCGGCGAGGAGGTTGCGGTCGACGAACCCCTGCTCGAAGTCTCCACCGACAAGGTCGACACCGAGATCCCGTCTCCGGTCGCCGGCACGTTGCAGGAGGTGCTGGTCGAGGAGGACGAGACCGTGCCGGTCGGCGCCGACCTCGCGGTGATCGGCGACGGTGCCGCCGCCCCGGCGAGTGACTCCGGCTCGGACGCCCAGGCGGCGCCCGCCCAGGAAGCCCCCGCTCAGGAGGCCCCCGCCCCGGCACCGGCGGCTGCAGCGGAGCCAGCTGCAGCACCGGCCGCTCCGGCCGACGCCCCCGCTCCCGCGTCCTCCGGTGGCGAGGTCAGCGGCGGCGAGAAGATCACCATGCCGGCGCTCGGTGAGTCCGTCACCGAAGGCACCATCACCCGCTGGTTGAAGGCCGAGGGCGACGACGTCGAGGTCGACGAGCCGCTGCTCGAGGTCTCCACCGACAAGGTCGACACCGAGGTGCCGTCCCCGGTGGCGGGCAAGCTCACCAAGATCCTCGTCCAAGAGGACGAGACGGTCCCGGTCGGCGACGACCTGGCGATCATCGGTGGCGAGGCCTCCGGTGGCGCGTCGGCACCGGCCGAGAAGCCCGCGGAGAAGCCCGCCGAGCCCGCAGCACCGGCCCCCGCACCGGCCGAGCCTGCGAAGCAAGAGGCACCCGCACCGGCTGCCCCGGCTCCCGCACCGGCAGCTCCGGCCCCCGCACCAGCGGCTCCGGCTCCGGCACCTGCGGCTGCACCCGCGCCGGCACCGGCAGCCGCTCCGGCTCCGTCGGGCAGCTCGGAAGGTCGCGAGCCGACGTCATACGTCACCCCGTTGGTCCGCAAGCTGGCTGCCGAGAACGGCGTCGACCTGTCGACCGTCAAGGGCACCGGGGTCGGTGGCCGCATCCGCAAGCAGGACGTGCTGGATGCTGCCAAGCCGGCCGAGCCGGAGCCCGCAGCGGCACCGGCCGCGGCCCCGGCTCCTGCCGCGAGTGCTGCGAGTGCTGCGAAACCGGCTGCGGTGCCCGAGGTTTCGGCCAAGCGGGGCACCACCGAGAAGATGACCCGCATGCGCAAGCTGATCGCGACGCGCATGGTCGAGTCGCTGCAGGTCTCGGCCCAGCTGACCACTGTCGTCGAGGTCGACGTCACCAAGGTCGCTCGGCTGCGGGCGCGCAACAAGGCGGCGTTCGAGCAGCGCGAGGGCGTCAAGCTCAGCTTCATGCCGTTCTTCGCGCTGGCCGCGGTGGAGGCGCTGAAGGCCTACCCGCAGGTGAATGCCAGCATCGAGGGCGACTCGATCGTCTACCACCCGCAGGAGAACCTCGGCATCGCCGTCGACACCGACCGCGGGCTGATGGTGCCGGTCATCCGTGACGCGGGCGATCTGAACATCGCCGGCCTGTCCCGCAAGATCGCCGACCTGGCGGAGCGCACCCGCACCAACAAGGTCACCCCGGACGAGCTCGGCGGTGGCACCTTCACGCTGACCAACACCGGCAGCCGTGGCGCGCTCTTCGACACCCCGATCATCAACCAGCCGCAGGTCGGCATCCTTGGCACCGGCACGGTCGTCAAGCGTCCGGTCGTGGTCACGGACGCTGACGGTGGCGAGACGATCGCGATCCGTTCGATGGTCTACCTGGCGCTCTCCTACGACCACCGGATCGTCGACGGCGCCGACGCCGCGCGCTTCCTGGTGGCGATGAAGGAACGCCTTGAAGAGGGCGCCTTCGAGGTCTGAGCCTTCCCTGCACACCGGCCCGAGCGGCCGCGCACCGGCACGTCACGCGCAATGCGTTTGCCGGTTGGCGGCCGCTCGGGCCATCGTGTATGTCGTCCCATCTGCTAGTGCCGGAGAAGTCATCCGATGTATGCCGCCGACAGTCTCCTCACCCGGGTCCGCCGTGCCGAGTCGGAGCGCGGCGAGGTGGTGCTGCGTCGTCGGGTGACCGGATCCGGACAGGTGGTCCTGGAGCTGCGGGTCAACGGTGTGTTCGTGATGGACACGCTGCAGACGGACACCGAGCGCGCATTGGCGGGCGAGGCGTTGGCGTTGTCGAGCGGCCCGCGCAGGGTCCTGGTCGGTGGCCTCGGCTTGGGGTTCACCGCGCGTGAGTTGCTCGCCGATCAGCGAGTGCGGCGGGTGGATGTCGTCGAGCTCGAGCAGGCGCTGATCGACTGGACCCGCGACGGCACCGTGCCGGACGGCGGGATGCTGGCCGACGACCGCTTGCGGATCATCCGAGCGGACATCGCCGACGCGGTGCGCGAGGCAGCCGGGCCGACATACGACCTGGTGCTGCTCGATGTCGACAACGGCCCTGGCTACCTCGTGCACGCCGACAATGCGGCCATCTACCGCGCGCCGTTCCTGCGGCAACTGCACGACGTGCTGCGCCCGGGCGGGGTTCTCGTGGTGTGGTCCGCCGACGCGGCACCCGAGCTGTTGACGGCGATGCGGGCGGGCTTCGACGACGTGCAGGAGCGACCCATCGACGTGCGGCTCGGCGATCGCGCGGAGCACTACTACCTGTATGCCGGTCGGGTCCGCGCCCTCGCGCCCGGCGAGTCGGTGTAGTTCGATGGGGAGGACAGCACTCCCGCAGCCGACCAGGAGCACTTCATGCGCATCGCCATCGCCGGGGCCTCGGGCCTGATCGGCACCGCCCTGTCCCAGTCGCTGACCCAGCGTGCGGACGAGGTCGTGCACCTGGTGCGCCGTGCCCCGAAGGCGTCGCACGAAATCCGTTGGGACCCTGCCATCGGCGAGCTGGATCCGACTGCGCTGCAAGGTGTTTCAGCGATCGTCAACCTCGCCGGTGCCGGCATCGGCGACAAGCGGTGGACGGCGGCATACAAGCGAAAGCTGGTGGACTCGCGGGTCGACAGCACCACCACGATCGCCAGGGTGGCCGAGCGACTCGACGGCCCAATCCGCCTGGTGAACGCCTCGGCGATGGGCTATTACGGCGACCGCGGAGAGGAGACCGTCGACGAGGACTCCTCACCCGGTGAGGGATTCCTCCCCCGGCTGGTGACCGCCTGGGAGTCCGCGACGGCACCGGCCGCGGCCGCCGGGTGGCCGGTCGCGTTCGTGCGCACCGGGCTGGTGCTCTCCCCCGGCGGCGGCCTGATGGACCGGGTGCTGCCGCTGGCAAAGCTCGGACTGGCCGGGCCGCTCGGCAACGGGCGTCAGTGGTGGTCGTGGATCTCGCTGGCCGATGAGGTGCGGGCACTGATGCATCTGATCGATCACCCGGAGATCGTCGGACCGGTCAACGTCTCGGTGCCGGCAGAGTCTGCGGCCCGGCAGCGTGACGCGATGCGCGCGCTCGGTCGGCAACTGCGCCGGCCGGCGATCCTGCCGGCGCCCTCCCCGGCGTTGCGTGTCGTCCTCGGTGAGTTCGCCGGCGACGTCCTGTCCAGCACCCGTATGGCGCCGAAAGTGTTGCAGCGCAGTGGTTTCGAGTGGTCGCACACGGACATCGACGCGGGCATGGCGTATGCCGCCGGTCGCCCCTGAGCGGGCTGCCGGCACGCTCAGTCGATCGACGCGACCGCCGCCCGCAGCTTCCGGTGGACCCCGTCATACGCGGTGAATCCGGGTAGGTGGGCCTTGGCGATCTTGCCGACCACGGCGTAGTTCTCGTCGCAGACGTTGGCGACCGGGGTGAGCGCGGTCTGTGAGACCAACTGGTAGGCGTCGAGCACGGAGAACCCGAGACCGCCGGAGATCCACTGCACCAGGTCGGCGTGACTGATCCGGAAAGCGTCCTCCAGCGGCCGGGTGGAACCGGTCGACATGATGTGTGTGTCGTCCTCGAGCCGCGGCCACGGCGTCGGTGTGCCCTTGATCAGCTCGACCGCGAAGGTGGTGTCCATGGCCGTCTCGACGGCGACTCCGCAGGTCTCCCCTTCGCCTTGGCGAGCGTGTCCGTCACCGAGGCTGAGCAGCGCACCGGGCACGTTGACACCGAGGTAACACGTTGTGCCGGCACGCATTTCGGGTGTGTCCATGTTGCCGCCCCAGGACCCCGGTGTGAGCGACGAGCGCACCTCGCCAAGGGGCGGCGCGACACCGACGGTGCCGTGCATCGGCTCCATCGGCAGATCGATGGTCACGTCGGAGTCCAGCGCGTGATAGCGCACCAGCCGCTGCGGGACGTCCAGGTCGTAGATCCAGGTCCGCTCGGCCAGCGGCTCGTGCAGCATCGCAGTGAAGGGGGTGGTGGTCAGTGCCCCGAAGAGCGGCACGGTCGTCGACACGCCCCAGTCCACGCTGGGTGTGATCGAGCAGAAGTGCACAGCGATCGTGTCGCCGGGCTCGGCACCCTCGATGAAGAACGGCCCGGTCTGTGGATTCATCATGCTGGTGTTCGTCACTTGCGTGGCCATGTCGCTCACACTGCGCACGCGCCCGCCGTAACAGTCGGCGGTCCAGGTCGAGACGACCTCACCCGGCCGGATCGTCCGGACCGGCTCGGCGCCACCGAAGGTGTAGACCAAGCTGCGCGGGTCGGCGTCCTTGTCGACTTCATGACGAACGATCTGCATGGGTGTCTCCTCGACGGCTCGGTGACGATCGTCTTCAGTGACCGCTCGGGCGGTCCGTCCCGACTCTATGCCGGGTCAGTCACTCCGTGGACGGTTCGGCCCAATCCACCACTCGCCAGCCGGATTTCGTCCAGTGCATCGTGAGGTCGGTGCGTTGCCCGGTCGCCTCAGGCACCGTCTGCCGGTCGTCCTCGGTCACCACGTCGTAGGAAGACCGGTCGATCTTGGCCGTGACGTGTGCGACGTCCCCGCTCCGCGTGCGCAGTTGTGCCGACCGGACGGTGAACTTCAACCCCTCGTAGTGTACCTTCCGGGCCGCCGCCGTGCGCAGGTCGGCGCTGTCGCGTTTGTATGCCGGAGAGCCGGCGACCTCGACCGAGCGCAGCCGATCGCGATCTCCCTTCGTCCAGGCGGCTGCGCGCGCCGACGCGAGTCGCTGCACGACCGGCACCGGCCTTGCGGCCAGCGCCCGCGCTGTGGAGCCGGTTGTGTGCTTCGGCTTCGTCGGTTTCGTCGGTTTCGTCGTCGGCGGTGTCCGCTTCGGCGGCGCGGGTGCAGACCGGCTCGGGTCGTGCCGGCTCGACTGCGCGCTGCCCGGCCTCGTGCGGCTCGCGGCCTTCGCCGACCCCGATGCGCCGCCGCTGCCAAATCCGGTGACCGCCAGTGCGAGGACCGCACCGCCCACAGCCGCGCTCGCCAGCAGCCAGCGGGCCTTCGTCGGCACCTTCTTCCCCGATGTTGCGGGCGCGTCCGCACGCTCCCGCTCGTCGCGGGCGGCTTGGGCACGAATCCGCCGAGTGAGTGCGTCGGCCTCGTCGCCCGGCCCGGCCGCTACTGCCGTGCGTCGCGCCGGCGAGCCCTGCACGGGAGCGGGTGCCGGAGTGGCGCACCCCCACAGCGCGATCGCGAACTCGCCGGGCAACGGTCGGGCCGAATCCGTATGTGCCAGTGCGGCATTGACCAGGTCGCGCAACTGATCAGGCACCTCGGGCGCCAACTCCGCGAGGTCGGGTCGCAGGGCAGCGGGTTCGGGTGCCGCTCCGGTCAGGGCGCGCCAGGCGATCGCGCCGAGCGAGTAGACATCGGACGCCGGGACGGGGCTGTTGCCTGCCAGCACCTCCGGCGCCGCCCACGACTCGGTGGCCCACACTTCGTCGCCTGCGTGCCCGGCCAGTCGCGACATGCCCAGGTCGGCGATCAACGGCTTGCCGGCCGCCGTCAGCAGGATGTTGCCTGGACTGAGGTCGCCGTGCACCAGACCGAGGCCGTGCAGGTCGTGCAGCGCCCGCGCGATCGGGCACAGCACCGTCACCAGCTCACCCGGTGTCAGCACCATGCGGCGGCCCAGGGTGTCTGCGAGCGAGCCGCCCTCCGCGAGCTCCATCACCATCGCGGTGCCCACCGGATCGGTCGAGGTGTCCACGACGACGTCCTGCAACCGCACGACGTGGTCGTGGCGCAACGACTCCAGCACGCTCAGCTCGTAGTCGAGTTGGTCCACGTCCGCGTCGAAAACCTTTGCGGCGAGCCGCACTCCGTCCCGGTCGCGCACCGCCCAGACCGCTCCGGTGGCACCGTGCCCGAGCAGGTCGAGCACGTCATACCCGGGCAGCTCGGGTCGGCGCGGCAGGTCCTCCGATGGTGTGTCCACGAAGGACACCGTGGCACTGTCGGCGCACGTCCCGCAGAAGTTATCCACAGGGTGCGCGGGTGTGGGCGGTACCGGCTGGTGACTTACCGGACGTCGTCGACGTTGAGCGTGACCGACTGACCCTGGTAGGCCTTGCGGTGGTGCAGCGCGGCGAGCTTGGCGTAGGCGCGGTGCTTGGGGTTGCGCTCCCCGGCATACTGCAGCGGGTCGGCGACCCGACCTGTCTGGGCGATCCGGCGCACGCGGTCTGCGACCGCGCCGCCGAGAGTCTGCGCGACGAACTTCACCGGGAGCGTGGTGTAGAGCAGCTCACCATCGAGATCCGGTGCGACCACTGGCTTTTCGTCGATCAGGTCGGCGACGAGCTGCTCGGCGACATTGGCGCCGGACGCCGTCGCGTAGTAGCAGTTGCGGCCGTAGCGCGGGTTGATCTCGAAGAAGACGACCTTGCCGTCGCGCGGGTCGCGGATGGCGTCCAGGTTGGCGAAGCCGTGGTAGTCGGCCTCGGCCAGGACCTTCGAACCCTGCTCGATCGCGTCCTCCAGTGGCGCCACCACCTGCACGTCCGGTATGCCGAGGTATGCCGGACGCGGGTCCTGCATCAGCACCTCCGACGCGCGCGCCAGCGTGATCCGCCCGTCCTGCGCGCGGTAGAGCGTGACCGACAGCAGGTCGGTGCCGGGGATGAACTCCTGGGCGAGCAGCCGCCCGTCATACCCCGCGGCCTGCAGTTGATCGAGCAGCTCGTCCAGCTGACGCTGGTCGCCGACCTGGTAGAGCTTCTTCTTGCCCGGCATCCGCAGCGCGGCGAAGTGTCCGGAGTCGGCCGGCTTCACGATCAGCGGCCACGGCAGGTCGAGGCCGTCCGTGGCGGGCCGACCGTCGGCGAAATCGAGCACCACCGTGCGCGGGGTCGCGACCCCCGCAGCGGCGCACAGCTCGTTGAATTCGTGCTTGTCCGAGACCCGCTGCAGCATCTCGGGCGACTCGTGCGGCACGACGACGTTCTTGCCGAGGGTGGTGCGTTTGGCCGACAGTGCCTGCACCAGACCGTCGTGGTTGGTGAGCGGAATGACTGTCAGCTGCGGGTTTTCGGTCGCCAGCTTGCGGAGCTGCTTCAGGACGAGGTCGTAGTTGTGCACGCCCTCGGGGCCGACCTCGCGGACCTCGTGGATGATCGAGGAGTCGGCGATCGCGCCGGTGGTGAACGGCACCACAGCCGCGCTGGTCAGGCCGTAGCGCTCGTGGAACGCACGCGCGAGGGCGTAGCCGGACAGCGTGAAGTCGAGGATGACCGGCAACACTTTGGGTGCGTCGGCTGGCACCTGCGGGGCACGGGTGACGGCGCCGGCGAGCTTGCCGGCTGCGGTGTCGGCGAGAGCGACCGCGTCGGACTTCGACCGGGGCACTCCCCCCACGATCGCGCGTGCCGTCTGCTTGGCCCGGCCGACACCGGCGATGGCCTTCCGCTGCGCGTGATAGGCACGCAACACGTTCGGGCGGAGCACGACGTCCCACGGGCCCGGGGCGTCGATCATGCCCTTTTTGGCGAACGCGAGCTTGAACTCGTTGAGCGTGTCCAGGTATGGCGAACGGTCCGACCCGCAGCCGAGGAAGTCGAAGTAGGTCGCGCCCTCCGCCTTGGTCGCGCGCATCGTCCCCCACGCCATCAGGTATGCCGCGAGGAGCTTGCGCGCCTCCGCCGACGACGCTGCGAAGTAGTAGTCGACCTCGCCGTCATACACCGTGACAAGCGCCCAGGAGACGACCTTGCCCCGGTGCCGCACGGTGTAGAGGCGGCAGATCTGCGGGCCGAGCTGGCGCAGCATCTCGTAGTAGAACGCCGGCGGGCGCAGCACGAAATCGCCTCTGCGGCCTGTCTCTTCGAAGATCGGGTAGATGACGTCGGCGAACTCCTGCTCGCTGATGTCGGTGTCGTCGGTGAAGACCAGCTCGTCGTTCTTCAGCGCCTTGCGGATGTTGCGGCGGCCGCTCTGCGACATACCCGAGAGCAACTCGTCCTCGCTCTTGGTGAGGTCGAGCACGATCGTGCGGTCGTAGAAGATCGCAATTAGCGGGTCGACGAGATCGTCGCCCGGGTGCACCGTGTGCAGCCGCAGCACGGCGGCGTTCGGCCGCTCCTGCTTGATGTATGACGACAGGGCATCGCGCAACGCGCGCTCGCGCTGCGGGTTGCGGTCGTCGTCCAGCCAGATCGGCCCGTGCTTGGCCCACAGCTGCTCCAGGAAGCGCCCGGCGAACGAGGTGAGGCTCAGCGCGGCCATCGGGGTGTCGCCGTCGTCCACGACCAGGTAGCGCCAGTGCTCACGACCCGGCAGCACCGAGTCGTACTGCGCCCACTCGGGCGACTGCTCGACGGGCACGGTCTTGCCTGCCTGGTGGACCGTGTCGAGGAATTCAGCAGCGGTGCAGGCACGAACGGACAGCGTCACGGATCTTGCTTTCGTCGGGGATTGCGGCCGTTCGGAAGCATACGGCGTGCGGCGTGTCCGATCCGCACGGCGCGGCGCGGCTCACCGGAAATGGTGGCAGGTCACACCTGTTGGGGAGCGGCGATGATGTCCGGCAGGCGCTTCTCGATGAAGGGCAACACCTCGGCGACACTCACGTCGCGACCGAGCTCCTCGCTCAACGACGTCACGCCGGCGTCCGGAATGCCGCACGGCACAATGACATTCGCCCAGGACAGGTCGCATTCGCAGTTGAGCGCGAAACCGTGCATCGTCACGTCGCGACTGACCCGGATGCCGATCTGACCGAGCTTGCGCTCCGGCTTGCCCTCCGACGCCGGCAGCCACACTCCGCTTCGTCCGTCGACCCGCTGGGTCGGCAGTCCGAGGTCGCTGCACACGTCGATCATCAGCTGCTCCAGGCGACGCACGTGCCCGACGACGTCGACCGGGTCGGGCAGCCGGACGATCGGGTAGCCGGTCAGCTGCCCCGGGCCGTGCCAGGTGATCTTGCCGCCGCGGTCGACGTCGATGACCGGTGTGCCGTCGAAGGGCCGCTCGTGCGGCTCGGTGCGCTTGCCCGCGGTGTAGACCCGCTCGTGCTCCAGCAGCAGGGTGGTGTCCTCCTGCTCGCCGGCGGCGACGCGGGCATGCACCTCGCGCTGGAGATCCCACGCGGCCTGGTAGTCAACGAGATCCGGGTCGAACCCGACGTGTTCGATGCGCATGCGGGCAACGCTACGCCGCATCCGGCGTCCGGCCACGAGCGCGCCGCTACCGACTGGTAGCGCCGCAGTCCCTTATGGTTGGGGTCGGGCGATGGATCCCGCCCGGGCCGGTCGGCCCGAACCGCACTCCTGCTGATGGTTCCTACCACGCCGCACACCGGCGGGTAGGTCATGCTGCCCGTCATACTCCCGGAGAGTCAGCCGTATGCCGCCGCAGCCGCCACAGCCCAGCCCCGACCGGCTGGTCGACTTCCACGCCCACCCGATCGTCGCAGGCGTCATGCCCGGCCAGCCGCCGCTCGTCGCGCTCACCGCCGCGACGATGGCCAAGGCGGTCGGCGCCCCCGCCATACATTTCGGGTATGCCGACCAGACGCGGTATGTCGTCGAGGAGCACCGGGACGGCAACGTGCGGCACGCGCCGCTGGACCCGGACGACGCCGACGAGCAGTGGCAGGTGACCGCGGAGCAGATCACCGAGCAACTGCGGGACGTCCTCGGCGACGACGGCGTGCCCTGGCATTTCCACTACCTCGCCGGCCGGCCCGATCGCGCGCTGACACATCTGGCGCGCGCGGTCGATGCGGCCGGCTTCGTGGTGGGCACCCGGCTGGGCAAGCACCCGATGCGCGAGTTCCTCAGCGGCTCGGTCTCGGTGCGCCTGGCGCACCACCAGCACCGTCCGGTGATCGTGGTGCCGCTACAGGTCGTCGACTGGTCGGACGGGCTCCCGTGGCACTGATGTCGACCCGCGGCCGCCGGCGCACCGCATCCGTGCACGCCCACCGCGATCCGTTGCTGCTCACCGTCGTCTTCGTCGGCGGCGCGATCGGCACCGCCATCCGTTCGCTGCTGAGCGACGCGTTCCCGCATCGCGGTGATGCGTTCCCGTGGACGACATTCGCGATCAACGTGAGCGGCGCGTTCCTGCTCGGCCTGCTGCTGGAGGCGCTGGTCCGCTCCGGCGAGGACACCGGAGCACGTCGGCTGATCCGACTCGGCGTCGGCACTGGCGTGATGGGTGGCTTCACGACATACAGCACGTTCATGGTGGAGACGACCGACCTGTCCTGGCAGCTCGCGACCGCGTATGTCGTCGCCACGGTCGTGCTCGGCGCACTCGCCGCCTGGTCCGGGATCCGCTCGGCGCGGATCGTCCGAGTGGGTGAATCGCGTTGACAACATTGCTGATTGCCGCATGCGGAGGTGTGGGCGCGGTGAGCCGCTTCGTGCTCGACGCCGAAGTCCGCCGCCGTGTCCGAGGGGCGTTCCCGGTCGGCACCTTCGTGATCAACGTGCTCGGGTCACTTCTGCTCGGCATACTCACCGGCGCGCTGACGCATCACGCCGGCTGGCTGTCGCCGACCGCGAAGGCCGCACTCGGCACCGGCTTCTGCGGCGGCTTCACGACCTTCAGCACGGCCTCGGTCGAGACCGCGCGGTTGTGGCTGAGCACCGGCAAGGCCCAGGGCAGCCGGTATGCCGTCGCAACCGCCGTGGTCTCGCTGCTCGCCGCACTCCTCGGCCTCGCGATCGGTGCCGCCCTTTCCTGACATGTGAATGCTTGTCGCCTTTATCACACTCTGGTAAACAGTTTGCCTATGGGCTGCCGCGCACGATCCACCTCACTCGTCACCACGCTCGCTGTCGTCACCTCGGGTCTGCTCGCCATGACCGGACTCACCGCGCCGACGGCACACGCGGTGGAAACCCCTGAGCCCGCACCCGAGATCGCCTACGTCGATGTCGCAGTCGCCACGCTGTGGACCGAGCCGGGCATCGACCGACCGATCGACGCGCCCGCGGTCGGCAACCCGGTCGACCCGCGCAAGTGGACCGACGAGCAGACCGTCGCCCAACGACGTTGGCTGGTGGGCAAGCTGGAGACCCAGGCGCTCTACGGGCAGCGGGTCACCGTCCTGGAGCGGTCCGGAGGCTGGGCACATGTGGTCGTGGCCGGGCAGCCCACGCCGCGCAACCCGCTGGGATATCCCGGATGGGTGCCGGCAAAGCAACTCACCAGCAACCCTGCCTTCGGGCACAAGACCGATCGGCGCTTCGCCCTCGTGAGCGCCAAAACCACTGGCCTGTATGCCGATCCGACACTCAAGCACTCCTCCATGAAGCTGTCGATCAACACCCGCCTGCCCGTCCTGGGCACCACCAAGGACGCGATCAAGGTGTTCACTCCCGATCGCGGCGCCAGCTGGATCGCCAAGAGCGACGCGCAGGTCTACAACTCGCCGAGCGACATCCCGCAACCGACACCAGCGGACCTGGCACGCACCGCCAGGATGTTCGCCGGGCTGCCCTACGTGTGGGCCGGGACGTCGGCCTGGGGATTCGACTGCTCGGGCTTCACGCACACGGTGTATGCCGTGCACGGCATGACCATCCCGCGCGACGCCGGCGACCAGATGCGGGCCGGTCGACCGGTCGCCAAGGACACCATGCAACCGGGCGACCTGATCTTCTACGCATACGCCAGCGGTTACATCCACCACGTCGGGATGTACCTCGGCGACGGGTGGGAGGCCGACGCGCCCAACAACACCCCCGGACAGGTCAGCCGGCTGGAGATCGTCAAGGTCGACCAACAGCGGTATGCCGACCAGTACGCCGGGTCCCGCCGCTACCTCTGACACCCCGCGCCGCCCGGCCCGCAGCCTCGCGATCGGCGCCGCCCTCTCCTGATCGAGCGGCATACCGAAGCATTGAGCGGCATACGAATTCGCCATGAATCCGTACGCCGCTCAATGCGGGGGTATGCCGGTCAATCAGCTCTCGATGTTGGCCATCACGTGCTTCACGCGCGTGTAGTCCTCGAAGCCGTACATCGACAGGTCCTTGCCGTAGCCGCTGTGCTTGAAACCGCCGTGCGGCATCTCGGCAACCAGCGGGATGTGCGTGTTGATCCACACACACCCGAAGTCGAGCGCCTTGGACACCCGCATCGCCCGGCCGAAGTCCTTGGTCCACACCGACGACGCGAGACCGTAGGGCACGTCGTTGGCCCACGCGATCGCGGCCTGCTCGTCGGTGAACCGCTGGACGGTGATGACCGGGCCGAAGATCTCGTGCTGGATGGCCTCGTCGGTCTGCTCCAGGCCGGACACCACGGTCGGCTCGACGAAGAAGCCGTCGCCGAAACCGCTCGCCCGGTGACCACCGGCAGCGACGCTGGCGTTGTCCGGCAGGCGGTCCAGGAACCCGGTCACGTGCTTCAACTGGTTGGCGTTGTTGACCGGCCCGAGCAGCGCGTCCTCGCTGTCCGGCATGCCGAGCTTGGCGTCGTTCTTGGCGAATTCGGCCAGCGCCGCAACGAAGTCGTCGTGTATGCCGGGCGCCGCGAGCACACGAGTCGCAGCGGTGCAGTCCTGACCGGCGTTGAAGTAGCCGGCCGTGCCGATGCCCTCGATCGCGGCCTCGATGTCGGCGTCGTCGAAGACGATGACCGGCGCCTTGCCGCCGAGCTCGAGGTGCACGCGCTTGACGTCCTTGGACGCGGACTCGGCGACCTGCATGCCGGCGCGGACCGAGCCGGTGATCGCGACCAGCTGCGGCGTCGGGTGCTCCACGAGCATGCGGCCGGTCTCCCGGTCACCGGTGATGACGTTGAAGGTGCCGGCCGGCAGGAACTCCGAGGCCAGCTCGGCCATCAGCAGCGTCGTCTCCGGCGTCGTGTCGCTCGGCTTGAGCACGACCGCGTTGCCCGCAGCGAGCGCCGGAGCGATCTTCCACATCGCCATCATCATCGGGTAGTTCCACGGCGTCACCTGCCCGACGACACCGATCGGCTCACGCCGGATGAACGAGGTGAAGCCGGCCATGTACTCGCTAGCCGCCTTGCCCTCGAGCATGCGGGCCGCACCGGCGAAGAAGCGCAACTGGTCGACCATGACCGGCACTTCCTCGCTCGCTGTCAGCGCGTAGGGCTTACCGGTGTTCTCGGCCTCCAGCTTGATGAAGTCGTCGGCACGCGCCTCGATCGCATCGGCGAACTTCAGCAGCGCGGCCTGCCGGTCACCCGGGATCAGCTGCCCCCACTCGGCGAAGCCCTTCTCGGCGGCACGGTATGCCGCGTCCACGTCCGCCTGCGTCGAAACAGGTGATTTGGCAACGACTTTCGCCGTCGACGGGTCGACGATGTCGATCGCCTGGTCGGTCTCGGCAGCGACATACTCGCCACCGATGAAGTTGCGCAACTCGCGCGGGCTGTCAGTCATTCAGACACTCCTTTGTGTGTGGTTGTCAGCTCTTGATGTTCGTCGTGGGGGCTGGGGTCTCGATACGTCCTCGCCTAGCGGCTCGTCCTACTCGACCACCTTGTGTCTCCGCTACTCGACCAGCACGGGGCGTGGTCGTTGAGCCTGTCGAAGCGACCGGTGACCTCGACAGGCTCGGCCAACTCGACAAGCGTCCCGGCCACCTCGTGTTGCTGTCAGCACTCGATCACATTCACGGCCAGTCCGCCACGGGCCGTCTCCTTGTATTTCACCGACATGTCGCGGCCGGTGTCACGCATCGTCTTGATCGCCTTGTCCAGGCTCACGGTGTGCACCCCGCTGCCGTGGACGGCCAGCCGCGCTGCGTTGATCGCCTTCACGCTCGCGATGGCGTTGCGCTCGATGCACGGGATCTGCACGAGCCCGCCGACGGGGTCGCAGGTCAGGCCGAGGTTGTGTTCGATGCCGATCTCCGCGGCGTTCTCGACCCGCGACGGTGTCCCGCCGATGACTTCGGCGAGCCCGCCGGCCGCCATCGCGCAGGCCGACCCGACCTCACCCTGGCAGCCCACCTCGGCACCGGAGATCGAGGCGTTCTCCTTGAAGAGAATGCCGATCGCGGCTGCCGTCAACAGGAATCGCACGATGCCGTCGTCGTCGGCGTCCGGCACGAAATTGACGTAGTAGTGCAACACCGCGGGGATGATGCCGGCCGCGCCGTTGGTCGGTGCGGTGACGATGCGCCCGCCGGAGGCGTTCTCCTCGTTGACCGCGAGCGCATAGAGGTTGACCCAGTCCATGACCCGCAGCGGGTCATCCCGCAGCGCGCCCTTGGTCAGCTCGCGGTGCAGCTCCGGTGCCCGGCGCGGCACCTTCAAGCCGCCCGGCAGCGTGCCCTCGTGGTGCATGCCGGTCTGCACGCAATCGCGCATGACCGACCAGAGGTGCAGCATGCCGGCGCGGACCTCGTCCGCAGTGCGCCACGCGAGCTCATTGCGCATCATCACGTCGGCGACCGAGGAACCCTCACGCTCGCAGATCGCCAACAGCTCCGCCCCCGTGGAGAACGGGAACTCCACGTGCGTGTCGTCCAGCACGACGCGGTCGGCACCGGCCGCCTCCTCGTTGACCACGAATCCGCCGCCGACCGAGTAATAGACGTGCGACGTGATGACCGCGCCCTGCGCGTCATACGCCTCGAACTGCATGCCGTTGGGGTGCGCGGGCAGCGACTTGCGACGGTGCATGATCAGGTCGTCGTCCGGATCCCAGTCGATCGGGTGCGTGCCACCCAGCCGCAAGGTATGCCGTGAACGGGCCTGCGCGACCCGGGCGTCCGTGGTGTCGGTGTCGACCGTCTCCGGGGCCTCCCCCTCGAGCCCGAGAACCACCGCCTTGTCGGAGCCGTGGCCGTGCCCGGTCGCGCCGAGCGAGCCGAACAACTGGGACCGGACCCGGGTGACCTCCGCCAGTCTCCCCTCGGCGATCAGCCCCTCGACGAAGGTCTTCGCGGCCCGCATCGGACCGACGGTGTGGGAGGACGACGGACCGATGCCGACGGAATACAGGTCGAATGCGCTCAACGCCATGGGTAAACCATAGCAATGATGTCTACTAGACAACTGATTTCGAAGCAGATTTCTTGATTCTGCACGAATGTCGTGGCACACTGTGCTCATGACCGAGTCGAATCGCACTGTGGCCGCGGCCACACTCGACGACGTCTCGAAAGAGATCATCGCCCGCCTGCAGACCGACGGCCGCGTGGCCTACTCCGCGATCGCTCGCGAGATCGGCCTGTCGGAGGCAGCGGTCCGTCAGCGGGTGCAGCGACTGCTCGACTCCGAGGTGCTGCAGATCGTCGCCGTGACCGATCCGGCGCAGGTCGGATTCGACCGCCAGGCGATGATCGGCGTCACCGTCAAGGGCGACCTCAAGCCGGTGCAGGCAGCTCTCAGCGAGCTGCCGGAAGTCGCCTACGTCGTGCTGACAGCCGGCCGGTTCGACCTGCTCGTCGAGGTCGTGTGTGTCGACGACGAGCATCTGCTGGACCTGCTCACCGCGCAGATCCGCACCATCGACGGGGTGACCGAGACCGAGACGTTCGTCTACCTCAAACTTGCCAAACAACGCTACGACTGGGGAACGAGATGACTACTCCCACAACACAATCCGACGACATCACGCCTGCGGGCACACCGCGGGCCGAGGCTGCGCGTGACCACCTGTGGGGCCACTTCACCCGGCAGTCGGTCTACGAGCCGAAGGAGACGGGCGGGCAGGGTGCCGCCATACCCACCATCGTCAAGGGCGACGGCGCCTACATCTGGGACGCACAGGGCAGGAAGTACCTCGACGGGCTGTCCGGCCTGTTCACCGTGCAGGTCGGCCACGGCCGCACCGAGCTGGCCGAGGCTGCAGCCGCGCAGGCCAAGGAGCTGGCCTACTTCCCGATCTGGTCCTATGCGCACCGTCCGGCGATCGACCTGGCCGAGCGGCTCGCGTCATACGCACCGGGCAACCTCAACCGCGTCTTCTTCACCACCGGCGGCGGCGAGGCCGTCGAGTCGGCGTGGAAGCTGGCCAAGCAGTACTTCAAGCTGACCGGCAAGCCGGGCAAGCACAAGGTCATCAGCCGCGCGGTCGCCTACCACGGCACCCCGCAGGGCGCCTTGTCCATCACCGGGCTACCCCCGCTCAAGGAGATGTTCGAGCCGCTGGTGCCGGGTGCGTTCAAGGTGCCCAACACCAACATCTACCGCGCGCAGCCCGAGCTGCGTGACGACCCGAAGGCCTTCGGCCGCTGGGCCGCCGACCGCATCGCGGAGGCCATCGAGTTCGAGGGCCCCGACACCGTGGCCGCGGTCTTCCTCGAGCCGGTCCAGAACGCCGGCGGCTGCTTCCCGCCGCCGCCCGGCTACTTCGACCGCGTCCGCGAGATCTGCGACGAATACAACGTGCTGCTCGTCTCGGACGAGACCATCTGCGCGTTCGGCCGGATCGGTGAGATCTTCGCGTCCAAGGACTACGGCTACGAGCCGGACATCATCACCTGCGCGAAGGGCCTGACCTCGGGCTACTCCCCCATCGGCGCGATGATCGCCAGCGACAAGCTGTTCGAGCCGTTCAAGCACGACACCACGATGTTCCCGCACGGCTACACCTTCGGCGGGCACCCGGTCTCGGCGGCTGTCGCGATGGCCAACCTCGACATCTTCGAGAAGGAGGGCCTGGTCCAGCACGTGCACGAGAACGCCCCGGCCTTCCGCAGCACCCTGGAGAAGCTCAGCGACCTGCCGATCGTCGGCGACGTCCGCGGCGACGGGTTCTTCTACGGCATCGAGCTGGTCAAGGACAAGGAGACCCGCGAGACGTTCTCGGACGACGAGGCCGAGCGCGTGCTCTACGGCTTCCTGTCCAAGGCGCTGTATGACGCGGGCCTCTACTGCCGTGCCGACGACCGCGGCGACCCCGTCGTGCAGCTCGCGCCGCCGCTCATCTGCGGCCAGGCCGAGTTCGACGAGATCGAGCAGAAGCTGCGCGGCGTTCTGACCGAGGCTTGGTCACTGCTCTGACCTGACCCAACCCGACCTGACCTGACCTGAACCAACCCGACCGGTCCGACCAGGCCAGACCCTTTTCGCCCAGTGACGGCTTCCTCGGCGAGAGACGGCGTAATTTCGCCGTCACTCGCTCAGGGGCCGTCACTCGGCATTTGTCAGAGGTATGCCAGCATAGGCTGCACCACCATGGAGCGATTGCCGACCTACTGGCAGCGAGCACAGTCCGGGCTGGTCAGCGCATGGGGATGGTCCACCCGGTCCGCCGACGAGGCGCTCAACGTCGCCAACGAACGACTTGCGCACAGCCTCAAGGCAATTCGCGGCGGCCTGCAGCGTGACCGCAAGGGTTCCTACGGCTGGGCACCGCCGCGGGAGGAGACCCTGCACGAGATCGTCGACACCGACGGCGTCCTCGCGGGCCTGGTCTCGCGCAACAGGTATGGCGCCGACGTGCTCGCCACGGACCGCCTGCTGATTGCCGACGTCGACGTGCCACCGGCCAAGCGCACAGCCTCGGTGCGCAAGCTCTTCGGCCGCAAGAAGTCCGACGCCGAGCCGGATCCGAAGACAGTCGCCGCCGGCGTCATACAGCAGTTCGCCGCTGCGTATCCCGCCTTCGGAGTGCGCACCTACGAGACGTATGCCGGCATGCGGGTCATCGTCACCGGTTCGCGACTGGAGCCACGCTCGGCCGAAGCAGCAGCACTCTTCGAGCAGCTCGGCACCGACCGCGTCTACGTGCACCTGTGCCGGAAGTACAACACCTGTCGCGCCCGGCTGACCCCGAAGCCATGGCGGTGCGGCTTGCGCGCCCCGAAGCACACGTGGCCGCCCACGTCGTCCCAGGAGTCTGCCGAGGCCGCCCGCTGGCTGGGCGAATATCAAGCAGCAATCACGGAATACGCCACCTGTCGACTGCTGTCGGCGATCGGGTCACCGCCCGACGCCCTGGAGGCACAACTCATCGAGTTGCACGACCAGGTCACCCGCGTCACCGCGACGGGCCTGCCGCTGGCGTGAGCCGGGCTCTACAGTCGTACCCGTGAGTAATCGCGAGCACGACATCGTCCTCTTCGGCGCCACCGGCTTCGTCGGCAAACTGACCGCCGAGCATCTCGCCCGGCATACACCCGACGGTGTGCGAATCGCACTCGCCGGACGCAACCGCGCCAAGCTGGAGACCGTGCGCAGCGAGTTGCCCGGTGCAGCGGCGGATTGGCCTGTGGTCATTGCAGACTCGGCCGACGCAGGATCGCTGAAGGCTCTTGCGGAGAGCACTCGCGTCGTGATCACCACCGTCGGCCCATATGCGAAATACGGCCTCCCGCTGGTCGAGGCGTGCGCGAACGCGGGCACCGACTACGTCGATCTGACCGGCGAGGTGCTCTTCGTCCGCGAGTCGATCGACCGCTTCCAGGAGACTGCCCAGCGCACCGGTGCGCGCATCGTCCATTCGTGCGGATTCGACTCCATTCCCTCGGATCTCGGCGCTTTCGTGTTGTCCGAGAAGGTCCACGCCGACGGCGCCGGCGACCTCGGGGAAACCACGCTCTACATGGCGATGAAGGGCGGTTTCAGCGGTGGCACGATCGCGTCGGCGATGACGCAACTGGACGAGATCCGCGCCGACAAGAGCAAGCGACGAGTCGCGGGCGACAAGTTCGCGCTCAGCCCCGACCGCGCCCAGGAGCCGAGTGGCGAGTGGCGCGACAGTGCTGCGGTGCGGCACTCCGCCGACATCGATGCGTGGACCGGGCCGTTCGTGATGTCGACCTACAACACCCGGGTCGTGCGACGTAGCAACGCTCTTGCGGGCCACGCCTACGGACGCACGTTCCGCTACCGCGAGGTGCAGCGCACCGGTCGCGGCGTGCGTGGCCAGCTGATGGCGTATGGCATGGCCGGTGGCCTCGGGCTCGGGTTCGGCGCCATGTCGTCACGCCTGCTCCGCCCGGTCGTCCAGCGAGTGCTGCCCTCCCCCGGCGATGGCCCGGACGAGGCGGCGCGGGACGCCGGCTTCTTCACCGCGACACTTCGCACGACGACCACGACAGGGGCCGCATACCAGAGTGTCGTTGCGGCACAAGGAGATCCGGGCTACAAGGCGACGGCGGTGATGCTCGGTGAGAGCGCGTTGAGCCTCGCCGTGTCGCGCGACGACTGCCCGCTCCCCCAGGGTCTGAACGGCGGAGTGCTCACACCCGCCACGGCCCTCGGCAATGTGCTCGTCGAGCGACTGCGCGCCTGCGACTTCCGGATCGAGGCGTCTGCCGTCTGACGGAGCTTCCGGACAGGTTCGGTCCGGTCGGCGACATACGGTCCAAGCATGACCACATGGAAGCCCGAGCGCATCGGTCGACTCCGGCTGATTGCGCAGGGACTGACCGAGGCCCGCGCCGAGAACCCGCTGGAGGTTGTCCAGTGGCTGACCTGCCTGCAGGCACAGGACTTTCGCGCAGCACGCTCCGCTGTCGCGCTGCGCGCCGGCGGCACGGTCGCGGACGTCGACGCGGCGATCGACGCCGGTGAGCTCGTCCGATCCTGGCCGATGCGCGGGACATTGCACCTCGTCCCCGCCGCCGAGCTTCGGTGGATGCTCGCGATCAACGCCGAGCCGATCCTGCGCAGTGGTCGACGCCGCCACGAGCAGTTGCAGATCACCCCGCGGGACATCGACCACGCCGCGTCGGTCACCGACGACGCACTGCGCGGCGGAGGCGGTCTCGCGCGAGCAGAGACCTTCGACCTGTGGGAGCGGCACGGCATCGCAACCAGCGGCCAGCGCGGCATACATCTGTTGCAGGCGCTGTGCCTGCGCGCCCACCTCGTCCTCGGACCGATGGCCGGCAAGCACCAGCAGTTCGTCCTGTATGACGAATGGATCCCGTCCTCCGAACCGGTGGATCGGCCTGCCAACATTGCGGATTGGGCGCTTCGCTACTTCCGATCGCACGGTCCGGCAACCATCGCGGACTTCCGCTGGTGGAGCGGCGTCCTGCACCGCGATCTGGCGCCTGTGTGGGACGACGTGCGTGCGCACCTCGAGGAGATCGTGGTGGACGGCACGTCATACCTCCTCGCCCCGGAGACGCTCGAGCAGTGGCCGGGCAAGAGGACCGCGACGCTGAGACCGCTGCTGACCCCAGCCTTCGACGAGATCCTCCTCGGGTATGCCGACCGCACCCCGACCCTCGACCGAGCGCACCTCGATCTGGTGGTGCCCGGCGGCAACGGGATGTTCAAGGCGGTCCTGATCGACGGTGCCCGCGGTGTGGCGACCTGGCGTCGTGGACCGGCGAAAGCTCCTCTGGATATTGAGGTTTCGCCCTTCCGGGACGCACTGTCGAAGCGCGCCCAGCGAGCGTTGCCGCGCTTGGCCAAGTGCTATCCGTTCGCGCGCTGACACGCCCGGGTCACCACGTCGACCCACCGTGCAGGGTCGGTGCTCCAGAAGTTGTGCACGACGCCAGGGACCTCTTCGAACGTCGAGTCCGGCACCAGCTCGGCGAGCTGCCGTAGCGGCCAGTCCGGGCGAATGTCCTCAGTTGCGGCGATGAACTGCATCTGCACCGGCGAATCCGCAAGCCGTCGAAAGAGATCGGGCTGGTGGATCCAGTCCTGGAACGACGTCTTCAACGCCTCGTGCACCCCCGAATCGAAGTCGATGTCGAAGCCACTCTCGGTATGCTCACCGCGCTCGTAGGCAGCCGACCAGAACCGGTCGTACTGGAGTCCGCGGCCACACAGTCCGATGACAGCGCGAGCACGCTCGGGGTGGTCGAGGGCGTACCGCACCGCCAGGTCGCTCCCCCAGGAGTGCCTGAGCACGATCCACCGCTCGACACCGAGACCTTCCCCGGATCGCCTCCAGGTCGGCCACCGCTGTCGTCATACCGTGCGGTCCACCGCCGGACCGGCCGACACCGCGCGGATCGGGGAACCAAGCGCGCACTCCCTCCGGCGCGAGTCGCTCGTCCGCCAGGTAGTGCACGCAACCAGGACCACCGGACAGCACGACGACATCCGGTCCCGCCCCGGTGCCGGCAACGTGCAGGGAGACATCGTGCGAGGAGACATCGTCAGGCGCCGAAATCAGTTGGTGTTCCATGGGACCGAGTCTCACACGGAGTTGGTCGCCAAGTGGACGGTTCGGCAGGTCCGGATGCCTCCTGGGTAGCGTGCGGCCATGCGCCTGCTACTCATCCGTCACGCCGAGATCCCGCCCAACGTGGAGGGTCGGCTCGAGACCTCCGTGCCCGGCCCCTCGCTGACCGACACTGGCCGGAGCCAGGCGAGGGAGCTCGCCGATCGCCTCGCACCCGAAGGGATCGGACACGTCTTCCGGTCTCCGATGGTCCGCACCGAGGAGACCATCACACCCTTCCTCGAGCGCAGCGGCCTGCAGGCGCGCGTCCTCGACGTGGGCGAGATCGAAGCCGGTGACTACGAAGGTCACACCGACGCCCTCGCGCACGACGCCTACCACCAGGTCATCTTCGGCTGGGCTGACGGCCGGCACGAGGAGAGCATCCCTGGCGGGCACGACGGCTCGGAGTTCTTCGCTCGATTCGATGCCTCGATCGAGCAAGCCACTGCGGGCATGGAAGGAACCGTCGCCGTCGTCAGTCACGGCGCCGCGCTGCGCACCTGGACGGCTGCGCGGTGTGTCAACCTCGACCACCGGTTCGTCGCGGCACGTCCGATCCCCAACACCGGTGTGATCGAGCTGCAGCCGACCTCGCCCGACGGCGGCTGGCGTTGCGTGAGCTGGGTCGGTCAGCCGATCGCGGAGCTCGACTCGGCACCTGCGAACGACTGAATCACTCGAGACTCCAACGGATCTGGACCGTCACGGTCGAGGTCTCTTCACCCGGCGCGACCGGCATCGGCGCGGCTGCGGCAAGCATCGGCCGACCCCGCGGCGCCGGCGGCCGGAACGCTCCGACCTGCTCGACCACCGACTCCGCACGGCCGAGCGTGCGGCCGGTCAGTCGGGCGTAGTCGGTCGCCTTTGCATGCGCGTGCTGCACGGCGTTGGCGCGCGCCTCGGCAAGCGCCTCGTCGGTGGGTTCGGCGGACAACGACACGTCCTCGATCTGCAACGCCGCACCGCACCCGTCGACGAGCTCGCCGAGCAGTCGGTCCAGCAGATCGAACTCGGCGACCCGCACCCGCAACGACTGCGTGGCGTCATACCCCTCGATCTGCTCGACGTCGTCCCGCCACACTTTGTTCGGGGACACACTGACCGCCTCGGTGCGTATGTCGTGCTCGGGCACGCCGACGTCGCGCAGCACCCCGAGTGCGGTGCTGACCACGGAGCCCGCCTCGCGCAGCGCGGCACCCGGATGCGGCTGCCTGCCATCGATCCGCAATCGCACGGCCGCCTCGGTGGTCGGCACCTGCACGGAGCCGACCCCGGTCACGGTCACGCCGAGCTGCTCGTCACTCATGCCTGCCAGTCTGCAACAGATCGCCCCTGCAACGTCACCGCGAACCCCACTCCCACGGTGGCTTGCTCAGCATCCCCTGCCCCTGGACGACCGTCTCGCCGAGGTTCTTGTCGAGCACGACCTCGCTGACCCGGTCTCCGTTGTCGGCCTGCAACGCATCGGCCAGCGCGCGTGAATGCGTGACGAGCACGATCTGAGACCGCATCGACGCGGCCGTGATCAGCCGGGCCAGCGGCTCGATGAGCGAGGAGTGCAAGGAGGTCTCGGGTTCGTTCAGCACCAGCAACGGAGGCGCGTCGACGCTGAGCAACGCGGTCGCCAGCAGCAGGTAGCGCAGTGTGCCGTCGGACAGCTCGGCAGCGCGCAGCGGGCGCAGCATGCCCGGCTGGGCGATGGCGACGTCGAAGAGCCCGTCGGCAATGAGCACCTCCGGCCGCGCCCCGTCGAAGGCGTCCGCGATGGTGCGCTCGAGATCGTCGAAACCGCTCTCCAGGATCGTCTGCACCGCGGCCGCCAGGTCGGAGCCGTCGCCGGCGAGCACCGACGTCCGAGTGCCGACCTGCGGGCGGCGAGCCGGCGCGTCGGCGTCGACCCGGATGTTGTCGTAGAACCGCCAGGACCGGATCTGGTCACGGACCGAGCTGATCTCGGGGGCGACGTGCGGGTCGGCATACTCACGCAGGACGCTGCGGTATGCCGGCAGGTCGTCCCGCACCTGCGACCAGCTGCGGCCATCACGAACCTCGACCAGACCCCGGCGACGCCGCATCGACAGGGTCGCCGGGCGCATCACCGGTCCGGAGAAGATCAGCTCCCGCTTCACGTGCGGGTCACGCTGGAACGCCGTCGGCAGCCCCGTCGGCTGGGGCAGTCCGAGGTCGACCAGATAGCCGAAATCGTCACTGGCGTAACCCATTCGGAGGCTGATCGGACCCTTGCGCACGGTGCCTTCGACGGCGGCGCCACGTCGGGCGCCGGCCAGTGACTCCGGGCCCGCCCACAACGCCGATTGGAGCCCGCCCTCGCGTGCCAGGCTGCCGACAACCTGTCCGTCACCGCATTGGGCAAGCAGCCGTAGCGCACGGTAGAGGGAGGACTTGCCGCTGCCATTGCCGCCGGTCACGACGGTGAGCGGGCTGAGCGGCACGACGACATCACGCAGCGACCGGTAGCCGCTGACCGCGAGCGTGGTGATCATGGCGGCAAAGCTACCGACACGTAGTGACAGCCTCGTCTCGATACCCCCCCGCTGAATCCTTGGCTCGACTCCTCGGTCGCGATACACCTCCCCCGCTGCGCTCCTCCGGCACTCGACCAGCGAGACGGGACGGTGACAGCCCAGGACAACGCAACCTCACGACGAGCCGACGGCCGCGGAGACGACGACCAAGACAGAGCAAGAGAACTCAGCAGGGGCCGTGCAGGCCCAGAGTGTTGCGCACGCCCGACGGTGCGATGTTGCAGCCGACGAACGCGGTGCCGAGGTCACGGACCTTCCAGGTGCTGCCGGACTTCTTCAGCAGCACCTGCGCCGGGTCGGTCTGCGCGTTCTTCGGCGTCACCAGCGCACCCGCCCACGTGTGGTCGGCGCCGGCGAACTTCACCTGCGACACAGTGATGTTCGACGGCTTCACGGCTCCGAGCATCTTGCTGGCTCGGATCGCCGCGACGACCTGCTGCGTGTCGCTGGTCTTCTTCTTCGCCGTGCTGTTCGTTTTGCTGGTCGTGGTGGCACCCGTCCGCTGAGCGGACGCCGTGGTCGCATGGTGGACGGCCGGCGTCACGACCGACGGTGCGTGATGACCGAGCTCGATCGCGTGTGCCTGCGTGGGCACGACGACGGCCGCACCTCCCACGAGAAGTGCTCCGGCTGTGCAGGTGACCAAGGTGCGCTTCATCTGGTGTCCTTCCTTTCCGCGACGACAAATCGCGATCCCCGAGTGGTGCCGGACGCTTGCGCCCGGCGATGTGGAAGACGCTCCATCCTCCCACTGAGTTGGGCCCGATCCAGACCTGTGATCGGATCGTGACCTCACCCGGACCACCCATCCGATTGAATCGGCTGGTGTCCACCACAGAGGTCGAAACCCTTGCAAAACTGCGGCGATTGCTCTCCGAGGGCTCGTCGGTGCGTGATCTGCGGCTGCAGGACCTGGACCTGACGCAGGTCGAGACCGAGCTGCTGCAGATCGACGACTTCACCGGCGTCGTGGTGCTCGGCGGCCGGACGACCGACCGACTGCACCGACACCTGCGACTGCACGGCGCCCTGGTCTTCCCCGCCGACCCCGGCGTGCCCTTCGATGCGTGGCGGTCGCGCCTCTACCGGCCTCGCGAGTTGTATGCCGGACTGCGCGACCACGGATACGACACCACGCCCGACGCACGCAGCTACGAGTGGTCGCTCGACCCCGAGGGTCAGCAGGACGTCTACTCATCGCTGCTGCGCGCGATCCACGACGACAGCATCGGTGACGCGCTGCACGAATTCGTCGACGGCAGAACGCTCGTCGGCGTCATGGGCGGTCACGCCGTCGATCGCGGGTCCGCGGACTACGAGGCGGCAGCACAGCTCGGACATGAATTGGCGTCCGCCGGGCTGCTGGTCACCACCGGCGGCGGGCCAGGCGCGATGGAGGCCGCGAACCTGGGCGCCTTGTGCACCGATCCGGCACTGCTCACGCCGGCCATCACCGACCTCGCGACCGTGCCCTCCTTCCGGCCCGACATCACCGCGTGGGCGCGCGTCGCCTTCGACGTGCGAGACCGGATCACGGCCGACACCGGAGCACCGCGCAGTCTCGGCGTGCCGACCTGGTTCTACGGTCACGAGCCCCCGAACGCCTTCGGCAACCGGATGGCGAAGTACTTCTCGAACGCACTGCGCGAAGACATCCTGCTGCGGATCTGCAACGGCGGCATCGTCGTCCTGCCCGGCGCGGCCGGCACCGTGCAGGAGATCTTCCAGGTGGCCACGGCCCTCTACTACGCCGACGGCGACCGTCCCCGGCTGCCTCCGCTCGTCCTCGTCGGCGAGCAGCATTGGCGGGATGAGGTGCCCGTCTGGCAGGTGCTGCAGGCACTCGGCGCGGGCAGGCCGATGGCGGACGCCATACACCTGGTCCCGGACGTCGATGCGGCGTGCAGCACAATTGGACACCTAGCCGGCACACAGGAAACGCCCGGCGCACCGACGGAAGGCAACACGGCACCGTGACCGACGCTCGCGACAGCACCGCGGACGGCTTCTCCCCGTTCGCCATCTCGGTGCTGCGCGCGGCCGACCGTCGGCTGCGATTCTGCGACCGCGGCGATGCAATGACGCGGTATGCCGCCTGTCGTGCGGCGATGTGCGCGCTGACGCAGGTCGACACGTTCTACATCGGGCACTACATCGGCCCGACGACGCTGTCGATCCCCTATTGCGTTGACCACAAACAGTTTCTGAGCGCTGACGTCCAACAGTTCGGACCCAACGGACTGTCCGAATACATCCGGTCCACCGGTGACATCTACCGCTACGCGCAGGACGACGGCCGGCGCGCGCGGATGGGCTGGAACCTCAACGACCAGCCCGTCCTCGACGTGCTCGTCGTGCCGCTGCGGCATCCGGAGACCGGCGCGGTCACCGGCATGATGGCCATCGAAGGCTCGCAGACGAACGTATTCGACGACGAGGCCGCGCTGGCCATGCAGTGGCTCGGCAAGGCCCTGGAGTGGGAGATGGCCCAGGACCGCAGCTTCGCCGACGACCTCGGTCTCTACGAGCTCTATCCCGAGCTGGACAGCACCCAGCCGCGCGACCAGGCTGAGATGTTGCGCACGCTCACGGCCGAGTTGGAGCGAATGCGACTGGCACTGCACGCGATCGAGCTGCCCGAGACCACCGAGCTGGCCGAGCAGCGCCAGTCACTGGACGAGGCCCGCTCTGTCGGTGAACGCCTCCACCTGCGGCTCGCGGACGCGCTGCAGACCGTGGGCGTGGAGCAGACCACCCCACGGGACACGACCGCCGGCCTGACCACCCGGGAGCTGGAGATCGCCATGCTCATCGCGGTCGACGGGCTGAGCAACCGGCAGTTGGCGAGTCGATTGTTCATCTCGGAGAAGACCGTCAAGGTCCACGTCGGCAACGTGCTGCGCAAGCTGGGCATCTCGCAGCGCTCCGCCATCCCCTATGTGCTGGGCGAGCTGCACCCGCCCGCGCACCTCAAGGAGCCGTGACCGGCACCGTCGCCTCCAGGTCCGCGGTCTCCGGCGCCGGAAGCCGCCCGGCCCGCCACCGGTGCACGATCGCGAGAGTGCCACGGCGCAGCCACGCCGCGCCGACCAGGATCATGATCGCGACTACGCCGTCCAGCCACCAGTGATTGGCCGTGGCGACCACGACGAAGACCGTCACCGCGAAGTGCAGCGGCCCGATCCAGCGCCACGGCGAGGTGCTGACCCGCCAGGCGTACCACCCGACGACAGCCGCGAAGAGCACGTGCACCGACGGCATCGCACCGAAGTTGTCCACCGAGAAGCCGGCGTTGTAGACCGACTGGCCGTAGAACTCGGCCGTGTCGACATACCCCGGCAGCAACCTCGGCGGCGCGACCGCGAGGAACTGCACGAAGAAGCACCCGAGAGTGCTCAACGCCAGTGTCGTGCGGACCGCCGGGTAGTCGTCGCGGTGCCGGAAATAGAGCCACAGCAGAAAGATCCCCATGCCGGTGAAGTGCATGCTCGCGTAGAACAGGTTGGCCAGTTTGACGACCGCCTCGTGTCCCAGGATCAGGTCCTGGACGCTGCGCTCATTGGGGAAGAGCAGCGCCGACTGCAGCCGGTCGATCCAGTGCGCGCGGCCGATCGCGTCACCACCGTCGCTGGAGGTGACCCGCTGCAGGATCTGCCAGAACGCGAACAACCCGGCGATGATCGCGCCCTCCCGGCAGAATGTCGCCACCCCCGACCACCGCGGCCGGCGCCGCAACAGCAGCCATGCCACGACCAGCAGCGCACCGACCCCGAGGGCCTGCTGCCAGTTGAGCATCAGATTGGGCATATCCCCCACCCGGTCCGAATCAGGCTGTCGATGCTGCGAGTTGGCCGCACGCCCCGTCGATGTCCGAGCCGCGTGTGTCGCGGACCGTCGTCGGTATGCCGTGCGCGCGCAACCGCTCGACGAACTGCTGCTCGACACCCTTGCGTGATGCCGTCCACTTCGAGCCGGGCGTCGGGTTGAGCGGGATCGGGTTGACGTGCACCCAGCCCTTGCCGCGCGCCCGCAGCTTCTCGCCGAGCAGGTCCGCACGCCACGCGTGGTCGTTCATGTCCTTGATCAGCGCGTATTCGATGGACACGCGTCGTCCGGTGGCCTCGTAGTAGCGGTATGCCGCATCGAGCGCCTCGTCGACGGTCCAGCGGGTGTTGATCGGGACCAGCTCGTTGCGCAACTCGTCGTCCGGTGCGTGCAGCGACAGCGCGAGCGTGACCGGGATGCCCTCCTTGGCGAGCTTGTCGATCGCCGGCACCAGCCCGACGGTCGACATGGTGACGTGCCGAGCCGACATACCCAGGCCGGCGGGAGCCGGGTCCACGAGCCGATGTATCGCGTTGATCGCCTGCCGGTAGTTGGCCAGCGCCTCCCCCATGCCCATGAAGACGACGTTGGAGACCCGCAGGGGCTCCGCACGTGACTCGTCGTCACCGCCGGCGAGGGCGTCCTCCCGCAGCATCCGGGCGCCCGCCACGACCTGCTCGACGATCTCGGCGGTCGTCAGGTTGCGGGTCAGGCCCTCCTGCCCGGTGGCGCAGAAGGGGCAGTTCATGCCGCATCCGGCCTGGCTGGAGATGCACATGGTCACCCGGCCCGGGTAGCGCATCAGCACCGACTCCACCAAGGCACCGTCGAACAGCCGCCAGACCTGCTTGACGGTGCGGCCCTCGTCGGCGTTCAGCGTGCGCACCGAGGTGAGCAGCGTCGGGAGCATGGTCTCGACCAGCTCGGCGCGGCCGGCTGCGGGCAGGTCGGTCATCTGCTCGGGATCGGCGACGAAGTGCTCGAAGTAGTGGGTCGACAGCTGCTTCGCACGAAAACCCTTGTGCCCCAACGCCTCAACGGCTTCCTTGCGGCCGGCTTCGTCGAAGTCGGCCAGGTGCTTGGGCGGCTTCCCGCGCCGCGGCGCGGTGAAGGTCAGCTGGCCGGGGACCGGCTTCTTGGTCGAGGGGGTAGGTAGATCAGTCATGTCAGTGCACCGCCACCAAGGGAGTAAGGACGGCCCATGCGACGGGAACGACGACCAGCAGGGAGTCCAGCCGGTCCATCAGCCCGCCGTGGCCGGGGATCAGATTGCTCATGTCTTTGATGCCGAGATCGCGCTTGATCATCGACTCGCACAGGTCGCCGACCGTCGCAGCGACCACAGCCAGCACGCCGAGGAGCGCACCGACCCACCACCGGCCGTCCAGCACGAGCGCAACGCTGAGACTGCCGGCCAGCACGCAGCCGGTCACCGAGCCAGCGAAACCCTCCCAGGACTTCTTCGGCGAGACGCTCGGCGCCATCGGGTGCTTGCCGGCGATCACGCCGACGATGTAGCCGCCGATGTCGCTGCAGATGGTCACCAGGATGAAGACCACGATCCGCTGTGGCCCGTCGTCCTCGGCGAGCAGCAACATCGCGAAACCCACCAGGGCCGGGACGTAGAGCGTGACCAGCGCACCACCGGCAACGTCACGCGGCATGCCGTCAATGCGGCCCAGCGCGCGCCATACGACGATCACCAGCACGGCGACGACGACCGAGAACGCGAGGGCAGTGGCGCCCCAGAGGTAGGCGACCAGCGGCACTGCGGCGGCGGCGACCAGTGTCGGGATCGTCGGCGGGTGGAGGTCGCCGTGACTCATCGCGCGGAGCATCTCGACACAGCCGATGACCGACGCGGCCATCGCGACGGCGACGAAGATCTCCTTCTGCAGGAAGAGGCTGAGAACGACGATGAGCCCGAGCAGCACGCCGACCCCGATCGCGGCGTAAAGGTTGCGGCCGGCGCGCGGGGTCGGGTTATGGGCAGCGGGGGTGCCGCCACCTGTTGCGGGGTCGGTCCGCGCCTCCCGCGCAGCCCGACGCGAGCTGGGCCGTGAACTGGGCTCGGACATCTGCTGACTGACGAGCGACCTCATACCTCGAGGAGCTCGGACTCCTTGCCCTTGAGCAGCTCGTCCACGACGTCGACGTGCTTCTTGGTGGTCGCCTCGAGCTCCTTCTCGTGCCGGGAGCCCTCGTCCTCGCCGATGTCGCCGTCCTTGACCGCGCGGTCGATCTCTTCCTTGGCCTTGCGGCGCACGTTGCGGATCGACACCTTGGCGTCCTCACCCTTGGTGCGGGCGAGCTTGATGTAGTCGCGGCGGCGCTCCTCGGTGAGGGCCGGCATCACCACGCGGATGACGTTGCCGTCGTTGCTGGGGTTGACGCCCAGGTCGCTCTCCCGCAGCGCCTTCTCGATGCCTGCCATCGCACCCTTGTCGAAGGGCTGGATGAGCACGGTGCGCGCCTCGGGAGTCTGGAAGGACGCCAACTGCTGCAACGGCGTCGGCGCGCCGTAGTAGTCGACGAGCAACTTGTTGAACATCGCGGCGCTGGCGCGGCCGGTGCGGATGGCGGCGAAGTCCTCCTTGGCGACCTCGACCGCCTTCTCCATCTTGTCCTCGGCCTCGAGCAGGCTGTCGTCGATGCTGCCGTCCATGGTGTGGTGACTCTCTTCTCGTCCGGTTCGGTGTGGCGTTGCCCGAGTCTATTCAGGCGCTGACCAATGTCCCGATCTTCTCACCCTGCAGTGCCTTGGTGATGTTGCCGGGGCCCTCCATGCCGAACACGCGCATCGGCAGGTCGTTGTCCATGCACAGGCTGAACGCTGCAGCGTCGACGATCCGCAGGTTCTTGGCCAGCGCTTCCGCGTAGGTGACGGCGTCGAGCTTGGTGGCCGTGGGGTCGACCTTCGGGTCGGCGGTGTAGACGCCGTCGACGCCGTTCTTGGCGATCAGGACCATGTCGCAGCGGATCTCCAGGGCCCGCTGGGCACTGACCGTGTCCGTCGAGAAGAACGGCATGCCGGCACCGGCGCCGAAGATGACGACGCGGCCCTTCTCCAGGTGCCGCATGGCCCGGCGAGGGATGTAGGGCTCGGCGACCTGGCCCATCGTGATCGCGGTCTGCACTCGGGTGTCGATGTCTTCCTTCTCCAGGAAGTCCTGCAGCGCCAGGCAGTTCATGACCGTGCCGAGCATGCCCATGTAGTCCGCGCGGGTGCGGTCCATTCCGCGCTGCTGCAGCTCCGCCCCGCGGAAGAAGTTGCCGCCACCCACCACGATCGCGATCTGTACGCCGCTGCGCGACGCTGCCGCGATCTGCTCGGCGACACCGCGCACGACGTCCGGATCCAGGCCGATCTTGCCACCGCCGAAGACTTCTCCGGAGAGCTTGAGCAGCACCCGCTGGGCGGGCTTCTGAGCGGAGTCTGAGCGGACAGAGGGGTCGGTCATTGGCGCTGCCTCCGGTCGATGTTTGCGGTCATATTTCGCGCGACACAGGCAAATGCGGACGGGCGCGACCACTCGTCCGGGCATTTGTAGCGGTCGGTAGATCCTGCCACACCGGACGCTCAGGACGCGCATCAGTGCCAGCCGATCCGACGGCGGACAGGTGCCCGCACCGTGAAGTACGTTGGCGTCGGCCGACGTTCACCACTCCCCGGTCCGCACCGCCGCTCCGCCAATCCGGCTCGTCGGCACGCCCATCACCTCTCGCTACAGGAGTTGCCCATCGTGCATGACCGTCGACGGCTGATCGAGGACCGGATCACCCGAGTGCTGGCCGAGCGGATCCGGCCGCAGGTCCACCGTCCGGTCGCACCGCTGCAGGTCGAGGCGTGGCACGTGGCGGGTGGTCAGGGCGAGCCTGTCCCGGCTGCGCAGGCGCTGCGGGCGGCATACGGACCCTTCGCCGTCGGTGACCCGTGGGGACCTGCCTGGGGCACGACGTGGTTCCACCTGACCGGGACGGTCCCACCGGCCGACGACGCCGGCCCGCCCGAGGTCGTCGTCGACCTCGGCTGGTCGCCGCACTCGCCCGGCTTCCAGGCCGAGGGGCTGGCCTTCCGACCCGACGGCAGCGTCGTGAAGGGTCTCAACCCGATGAACGGCTGGATCCCCGTCGAACCCGGCACCGACGTCGATCTGTATGTCGAAGCGGCCGCCAATCCCCTGGTGCTGCAACCGCACCCGTTCCTGCCCACCGACCTCGGCGAGAAGACGACGGCGGGCGACCGGCCGCTCTATCGGCTGGCGCGCGCCGAGATCTGCGTCCGCGACACGGAGGTCTGGGAGCTGGCCGCCGACCTCGACGTGCTCGACGGCCTCATGCGGGAGCTGCCGGTCGAGGACGCCCGGCGCACCAAGCTGCTGCTGGGCATGGAGCGCAGCCTGGACCGACTCGACCTGGCCGACCTACCTGGGAGCGCCGCGCACGCACGCGCCGAGCTGGCACCGCTGCTCGCCCGGCCCGCCGCGGACGGTGCACACCGGATCAGCGCGGTGGGGCACGCGCACATCGACTCGGCGTGGTTGTGGCCGGTCCGTGAGACGGTGCGCAAGATCGCCCGGACCGTCGCCAACGTGACCCAGTTGCTGGACGAGCACCCTGAGCTGGTCTACACGATGTCCAGCGCCCAGCAGTACGCCTGGCTCGAGGAGCACCACCCGCAGGTCTTCGCACGGCTGGCACAGCACGTCGCGGACGGGCGGTTCGTGCCGACCGGCGGCATGTGGGTCGAGTCCGACACCAACATGGTCGGCGGCGAGGCCATGGCGCGGCAGTTCGTGCTCGGCCAGGGCTACTTCCGGGAGAAGTTCGGCATCACCTGTCGCGAGGTGTGGTTGCCGGACTCGTTCGGCTACTCGGCAGCGTTGCCGCAGATCGTTCGGCAGGCCGGCTGCACGCACTTCCTGACGCAGAAGATCAGCTGGAACCAGCAGAACGTCTTCCCGCACCACACCTTCCGGTGGGAAGGCATCGACGGCACGCGCGTCTTCACCCACTTCCCGCCGGTCGACACCTACACCGCCGAGCTGACCGGACGCGAACTCGCCCACGCCGCAAGCAATTTCCGGGACAAGGGCGCCACGAACCTCTCGCTCGTGCCGTTCGGGTATGGCGACGGCGGTGGCGGTCCGACCCGGGAGATGCTGCAGCGGGCCACGCGCACCGCCGACCTCGCCGGATCGCCGCAGGTGGCGATCGAATCCCCGTCGCAGTTCTTCACCGCCGCCGAGACCGACTACCCGGATGCTCCGGTCTGGGTCGGCGAGCTCTATCTCGAGATGCACCGTGGGACCTACACCAGTCAGGCCCGCACCAAGGATGGCAACCGGCGGTGTGAGCACCTGCTGCGCGAGGCCGAGCTGTGGGCGACGACCGCTGCCGTCCGAGGGCTGGCCGACTACCCGGCCGAGCAGCTGTCTCGGATCTGGAAACTGGTGCTACTGCAGCAGTTCCACGACATCCTGCCGGGCAGCTCGATCGCCTGGGTCCATCGGGAGGCGGCGGACAACTACGCCGCCGTCGAGGCGGAGCTGGATGAGCTGATCCAGGACCGCCTGCGGGTGCTCACCGGGGCGGGAGACGCCGAGATCGTCGTGAACGCAACGCCTTTCGAGGTGTCAGGTGTCGCCGCTCTCGGCGCCGGCCCCGCGTCCTCGAACGACGCGCCGGTCCGGCTGGATCGGATCGGTGACGATCTGGTGCTGACCAGCGACCTGCTCCGGGTCACGATCGACCGCGCCGGGCTGGTGAGCGGGATGGTCGACCTGACGAGCGGTCGGGACGTCATACCCGATGGCGAGCGGGGGAACCTGCTCCAACTGCACCCGGACTTCCCGAACAAGTGGGATGCGTGGGACCTGGACGAGTTCTACCGCAACACCGTTCGTGACCTGGACACCGTGGCCGACCTGCAGGTCGAGGTCCGTGCCGACGGTGCCGCGGTGGTGACGGTCCGCCGGGAGTTCGGCGACTCGAACGTCGTCCAGACGATGACCCTCTCCCCCGGCTCCCGGCAGCTGGACTGCAGCGTTGCCGTCGACTGGCACGAGCGCGAGACCGTGCTCAAGGTGGCGCTGCCGGTGGACGTGCACGCGACCGACGCGGCATACGAGACGCAGTTCGGGCACCTGCGACGGCCGACGCACACCAACACCAGCTGGGACGCTGCTCGCTTCGAGGTGTGCGCGCACCGCTTCGTGCATGTGTCCGAGCCGGGATTCGGTGTGGCAGTGGTGAATTCGGCGACCTACGGACACGAAGTCACCCGGCACGAGGCAACACCCAGTGGGACCTTCTCAACGGTGCGGTTGTCGCTGCTGCGCGCGCCACGCTTCCCCGACCCGGAGACCGATCAGGGGCTGCACACGCGACGTTATGCGCTCGTCGTCGCGCCCGACATCGTCGACGCGGTGCGGGCCGGTTACCGGCTCAACCTGCCCGAACGACACCTCACCGGATCGCCGATCGAGCCGTTGCTCGGGCTGACCGGCGACACCGCCGCGGTGGAAGCGGTCAAGCTCGCCGAGGACGCGTCCGGCGACGTGATCGTGCGTCTCTACGAGCCACGTGGCGCACGTGCGGCGGCGACGCTGCACCCGAGCTTCCCGGTGCGCGAGGTCCGCCAGGTGGACCTGCTGGAGGACCCGATGGAGCCGGACGGCCTCGACCTGCACGACGGCTCGATCGGCATACGGCTCAGGCCGTTTCAGCTGATGACGCTCCGGCTGTGCAGGTAGGGGGATCTCGATACGCAGCCTCGTCCCTCGGCTGCTACTCGATCAGCAAGGGCGGGTGACCGGCGAAGTCGCCGGTCACCCGCCCTCGTGAGGCCGGTCGCCTCAGCCTTCCTTGTCAGCTTCCTTGCCGGACTCGGCACGCTCCTTGATCTCGTGCACCACTGACGGGTCGGCCAGTGTCGTGGTGTCACCGAGCTCGCGGTTCTCCGCGACGTCCTTGAGCAAGCGGCGCATGATCTTGCCGGACCGCGTCATCGGCAACGAGTCGGCGAAGACCACGTTGGCCGGCTTGGCGATCGGACCGATCTCCTTGCCGACGTGCTCACGCAGCTCGGTCAGCTTCTCCGACGTGCCCTCGGCACCGTCGTTCAGCGTCACGTAGGCGACGATCGCCTGGCCCGTCGTGTCGTCCGACCGGCTGACGACAGCGGCCTGGGCGACGTCGGGGTGGCTGACCAGTGCGGACTCGATCTCGATCGTCGACAGCCGGTGCCCGGAGACGTTCATGACGTCGTCGATGCGACCCATCATCCAGAAGTCGCCGTCGTCGTCCACCCGGGCGCCGTCACCGGCCAGGTAAGCGTCCGAGAACTGGCTCCAGTAGGTGTCCTTGAACCGCTGGTCGTCGTTGAGCAGGCCGCGGAACATCGCCGGCCACGGCTCTTTCACGACCATGTATCCGGCTCCGTCACCGGGAGCGATCTCCTTGCCGCTCTCGTCATACACGGCGGCCTTGACACCGACGAACGGCTTGGTCGCCGAACCGGGCTTCAGCGTCGTGACGCCGGGCAACGGCGTCACCATGATCATGCCGGTCTCGGTCTGCCACCAGGTGTCGACCACCGGGCACTTGCCTCCCCCGACATTGTCCCGATACCAGATCCACGCCTCGGGGTTGATCGGCTCGCCGACAGACCCCAGCACCTTCAGCGATGACAGGTCGTGGCCCTGCAGCGCCTCGGTCCCCCACTTCATGTGGGTGCGGATCGTGGTCGGCGCGGTGTAGAGCACGTTGACCTTGTAGCGCTCGATGATCTGCCACCAGCGGGCCTTGTCCGGGAAGTCCGGCGTGCCTTCGTACATCACGCTCGTCGTGCCGTTGATAAGCGGACCGAACACGATGTAGCTGTGCCCGGTGATCCACCCGATGTCCGCGGCACACCAGTAGACGGTGTCCGGCTTGATGTCGAACACGTAGTGGTGCGTGGTGGACACACCCGCGAGGTAGCCGGCAGTGGTGTGCAGGATGCCCTTCGGGCGCCCGGTCGTGCCGGAGGAGAACATCAGGAAGAAGAGGTCCTCGGAGTCCATCGGCTCGCACGGGCACGACTTCGGGTCGTCGTCCTGGCCGTCGACCACGTCGCTCCACCAGTGGTCCCGGCCCTCCTTCATCTCCACGTCCGGGCCGGTGCGCTTGACCGTCACGCAGGTCTTCACCGTCGGCGCCATGTCCATCGCCTCGTCGGCGGTCGGCTTCAACGGGCCCGGCTTGCCCCGGCGGTTGGCTGCGTCCTGGGTGATGAGGTATTCGCACTCCATCTCCTGCATGCGGCTACCCAGCGCACTCGCGGAGAATCCACCGAAGACGAAGGTGAACGGTGCGCCCAGTCGCGCGAGCGCCAGCAGCGTCACCGGCGCCTCGGGGATCATCCCCATGTAGACCGCGACCTTCGTGCCCTTGCCGATGCCCAGGCTCTTGAAGCCGTTGGCAGCCTTGATGACTCGCGACTGCAGGTCGGCATACGTAATGGTGAGCCGCTCGTCGACGGGCTCGCCCTCCCAGTAGTAGGCGACCTTGTCGCCCAGGCCGTTCTCGACGTGCCGGTCGACGCAGTTGTAGCAGGCGTTCAGCTTGCCGCCGAGGTACCACTTGGCGTAGGGGCGGTCCCACTCCTTGAGCTTGGTGAAATCGGTGAACCAGGACAGTCGCTCGCGGCCCTCGCGCTCCCAGAACTCGTCATGGTCCTGGTCGTAGAAGCCCGGCTTGGCATTCGCCTGCTCGGTGAATGCCGGGCCCGGCGGGTAGGTGCGTGACTCCGCCATGAGTGCATCAATGTTCTGGCTCTGCCCATCTTGCGCCATCGTTGTCTCCTTGTTTCAGTCGTCGGGTCAATCGGCCGGACTGAGCGCGCGTGCGCTGCACGTCTACTCAATCACTCGCCGGACGAGAATGCTGCCCGGGCGGGAGAATGCCGCCCGGGCAGATCTGCGCAGGCTCACAGCGGGAAGGTCGGCATCACCGTCCGCTTGAAGGTGAAGTTCACGACCGTCGCGAATGATGCGTACCACGCGGCGATGGCCGTCAACAGACCCAGGTAGCCCCCGACCGCGGTCAGGCCGTGCCCAGCCGCGTCACTGCCGAACTCGCCGAACGCGAGCAGGAAGAAGGTGATCGTCAGCAGCACGAAGACCGTCAGGACCGCCCCGCTGACGCGGATCGCGGCGACCGTCATGTAGAGGGTGAAGATGCCCCACGCCAGCAGGTAGAGGCCGAGTCCCTTGTTGACATCGGCTCCGGCGCCGGACAGGTCGGTGTGGCCGGTCAACCACCAGAACGACAACCAGAACGCCCCGAACGAGCAGAAGGCAGTCGCGCCGAACACGTTGCCCTTGACGAACTCCCAGATGCCTGCGGCGAACTGAGCCGCCCCGCCATACGCGAAGGCCAGCCCGAAGACGACGGGCTCGACCTTGTCCGGGACGATGCCCGCATTGACGCAACTGAGCACGAATGTCGTCAGCGCGAAGGCGCCGAGACCGAGGGCCGCTGGATCGGCGATGTGGGCGCCCGGAGCCGGGCGGGTAGGCGTCTCTGACATGGAAGGTCTCCTGACGTCGGGCGGTCGGGCGACGTATGCCGCCCGAGACAAGCTTGTGCACCGACAACGCCGGCCGCGGCTGATTCAGGATTCAATGATGTGAGCGGAGTCACATGGTCGCCGGGCGTCAGTCGGAGCCGCGCTGAACGGTCGGTTCGGCGGGTTGAGCGGCACCTGCGGCGGAGCGCGTTGCGGCACGGTCGGCCGTGCGGCGCTCCGGATCGAACGTCCCGCGATCGACGTCGAGGTGCTCCGGTGTGTGCAGCCGGACCATCGTGCGCATCACGCTGAGCGGCCGGCGGGACGCGGTCGCCGCCGAGACCGCGACCATCACACCGAGGCTGAGCGGCATCGTCCACGCAGCGGGCTGGGCGAGCAACGGACCGGCGATGCCCGGCGCATCGTAGCCGGCCAGCGCCGCGACGACCGCCGCGGTGCAGGTGCCGCCACCGATCAGCAGACCCGCGATCGCACCCGGCGCGGTGAGTCCGCGCCACCAGATGCCCAGCAACAGCAACGGGCAGAACGTCGATGCCGCGACCGCGAACGCCAGCTCAACCGCGCGCGCCACCGGCACCCCGGTCGACACCACCAGGAGCACCAGGGTCAGCGACACCACCAGCGCTGTCGCAAGTCGGAAGTTGCGCACCGGGTCCGAGCGGCCGCGCAACACGTCCTGACTGAGCACACCCGCCACCGAGACGGCCAGCCCGGAGGACGTGGAAAGGAACGCCGCGAACGCGCCCGCGCCCAGCAGCCCGGTGAGTATGTCGGCGCCGAAACCGTGCAGCACGTCGCTCGGAAGCTCCAGGACCACCGCGTCGGTGCGCCCGTCGGACACCAGGTGGAAGCTGTAGATGCGGCCGAGGACGCCATACACCGTCGGGAGCAGGTAGAAGCCGCTGAGCAGACCGAGCACGCCGAGGGTGGTGCGGCGGGCGGCACGCCCGTCGATGTTGGTGTAGAAGCGCGCGACCACGTGTGGCAGGCCCATCGTGCCCAGGAAGGTCGCGAGCATCAGCGAGTAGACCAGGTAGGTCGCGTACTGACCCTGCATGGGCTCGACCCAGTCGGTCACGTGCATCTGCGGTGCCGACGTGCCGCTGGTGCGACGCCAGTGGCTCAACAGCACGGCTGCCGGGATGATCAGCGCGGTCAGCTTGAGCCAGTATTGGAACGCCTGGGTCACCGTGATCGACCGCATGCCACCGAACAACACGATGACCAGCACCACGACGGCCACCAGCACCGAGCCGGTCCAGGTCGGGGCGCCGACGAGGGTCCGCAGCGTGATCCCCGCGCCCTGGAACTGCGGCAGCAGGTAGAGCACACCGATCAGCGCCACGACCACGCTGGAGACCTTGCGCGCGGCCTGGGACTCCAGACGCAGCTCGGCGAAGTCGGACAGGGTGTAGGCGCCCGAACGCCGCAGCGGTGCGGCGACCAGCACCAGCAGCACGAGGTATCCGGCGGTCCACCCGACCGGGTACCACAAGGCATCGGCGCCATGGGCGAGGATCAGCCCCGCTGCGCCGAGAAACGATGCGGCAGAAAGGTATTCGCCGCCGATGGCCGCGGCGTTGACCACCGGTCCGACGCTGCGGGACGCCACGTAGAAATCGCTGGTCGTGCGAGACACCCGCACCCCGAAGATGCCGATCCCCAGCGTGAGCAGGGAGACCGCCAGCACGGCGGTCAGGCCGACGACGGGGCTCATCGGTCCGTGGTGGTGTCGGTGGTGCCCGTGTCGGTGTCGGCGCCGGCGGGCCCGGCGCTCATCAGGCGCACGAAACCCGCCTCGATGCGTTCGGCGTAACGCACGTAGAACCAGCCGAGCCCGAGCAGCACCGGGTAGACCAGCACACCGAGCAACAGCCAGGGCAGGGGTATGCCGAGCACGTGCAGCCGCCGGATGCCGGGGACGACATCGAAGATCAGCGGTAACGAACCCAGCGTGATCGCCAGCAGCGCCAGCACCACGGCGGCCAGCCGCAGCTGGGTGCGCATCAGCGAGCGCAGCAAGGCCTCACCGAGCATGGTCTGCGCGTCGATCTCCTGGCTCATCGCCACGACATCCGGCGCGGCCTTGCGGCGACGCTCGACACGGACACGTTCGTTGCTCGCGGTCACGACCGCTGCGCGTCCGTCCCCCGCAACAGCACGTCCTTCAGCTCTCGGCTGCGGCGACGACTGACCTCCAGCTCGTGCCCGTCGATCACCACGACGCTGCGCTGGTCCTGCTGTCGCAACTCGGTGATGTGGTGGGTGGCAACCAGGTAGCTGCGGTGGATGCGCAGGAACCCCGCGCTCGCCCATTCGCGCTCCAGGGTGCCCAACGACAACCGCACCAGGTGCGCACCGTCGCCGGTGTGCAGTCGCACGTAGTCGCCGTGTGCCTCCACGAAATGGACCTCCGAACGCCGGACGAATCGGGTGATGCCACCGAGCTCGACAGGGATCGTCGGGTCCTCGACCGGCGTCGCCGACGGTGCGTCGTGCGCGAGCACCCGGCGGATCGCCTCCTGGACCCGCGCCGGGCGCACCGGCTTGAGCAGGTAGTCGACGGCATCCAGCTCGAACGCCTCGACGGCATGCGCGTCGTGCGCGGTCACGAACACCACCGCCGGTGGCCGCTCGAACCGGGCGAGCACACGGGCCAGGTCCAAGCCGCTGAGACCGGGCATGGCGATGTCCAGGAAGACGGCGTCGATGGGTGTCGACTCCAGCGCGCGCAGTGCCTCGACGCCCGAGCCGACCGCGAGCACGGACTCGACCGAAGCCGATTGCTCGATCATGAAGGCCAGCTCGCCGCGCGCCGGTGGCTCGTCGTCGACGACGAGCACGCGAAGGTGCTCTGGCATGCCATCCATGCTAGTGCGCGATGCCGTCGCTCTGGTGCGCTCTCGGCGAGAAGCGCGGCACTCGCATCACGACCTTCGTGCCGGCGCCCGGTGCGGTCTCCACGATCAGTCCGTGCTGCTCACCGAAGGTCGCCCGCAGCCGCATGTCGACGTTGGACAACCCGATCGAGTCGGCCTGCGCGACGCCGTCCAGCGCCTCCTGGATGCGTTGCGGATCCTCACCAACACCGTTGTCCTCCACCGAGATTCGCACATCTGCGCCATCCGCGAGCGCCTCGATGATGACCTCGCCCGGTCCTGCCTTGGGTTCGAGTCCGTGCCGCACCGCGTTCTCGACGACCGGTTGCAACGACAGGTAGGGCACCATCACGGTCAAGCAGTCCGGGGCAACCCGGAAGGTGACGCGCAGGCGTTCGCCGAACCGTGCCCGCTCGAGGGTGAGGTATTGCTCGATGGACTGCAGCTCGTCGGCCAGTGCGGTGTATTCACCGCGCCGACGGAAGGAGTAGCGGGTGAAGTCGGCGAACTCCAACAGCAACTCGCGGGCTCGGTCCGGGTCGGTGCGCACGAAGGCCGCGATGGTCGTCAGCGCGTTGTAGATGAAGTGCGGTGAGATCTGGGCACGCAGTGCGCGCAGCTCGGCCTCGGCGAGCCCCGAGCGACGACGGTCGACCTCGGCCAGCTCCAGCTGCCCGCTGACCCAGTCGGCAACCTCGTGCGTCGCCTTGATCACCGGCGCGCCGGCAACGGTGACCAACGCGTGCAGGGTCCCGACCACCGAACCGTCGACGGCGAGCGGAACGCTGATGATGTCGCGCAGGCGGCACCCCGGGTCCGTGCAGGCCACCCGGTCGACGCGCGCGCGGCCGTCCGCCAGCACCCCGGCAGCAGCCGCCGACACGTCGTCGCGATGCCCCTCGCCGGGGCCGTCCCACCCGAGCACGTCGTGACCGTCGCTCAGTGCGACGGCCGGTGCGGTCAACAGCGGGCGTAGCGAACGCACTGCGCGTTCGGCGGCCGGCCCGGTCAGTCCTTCGCGCAATGGACGGGCAGCCTGATTGGCCTCGTGCAAGGTGCGCAACGTCGCCCGATCGGCCTCACTGCCCATCCCCCGGCGGGTGCGCGCCCACCACCACAACGCCGCGACCGGCAACACCAGGATCACGGCGATCAGCACCGCGACTCCCAGGCTGCTCACCGACGGAACGGTAGTACGCCGCCGCGCGGCCGAAGAACTGCCGTGCAACCCGAAGAAGTCGCGTGCGTCCTTACCCGACAGGGAGAAATCATCGAATTACCAGGGGGAAGTCTCATGTCAGTTCACCGTTTCGCCATACCGTTCGACGTGCCCGACCGCTCTGCTCGTCGCCGCCCTCGCCGTCCGGTGGCGTTCGCCGGAGCAGTTGCGCTGGCCGTCGCCGGGCTTGCGACATCCGGTGTGGCTCACCCATCGCCCGCATCCGCGAGTCCTGGGTGCGGCGACATACCGAGTTGGGACTTCGATCTCGACGGCAAGCGAGACGTCGCCGTGGGTGCACCGGCCGACGAACCCGACTCCGGGGATCCGCAGGTTCAGCTGCGGCTGACCAACGGGGGCAAGCACCGGAACGTCACCATCCCGGCACCGAAGGACGCATACGGTTTCGGAGCCGCCGTGGCATCCGTGTCCTCCCACGAGGGCGACGGCGACCCGTCCACGTGTGCCCAACTGGCCGTCGGGGCGCCGCGTGCGAACGTCGACGGCAAGCCGGGAGCCGGTGCGGTCTACCTCTACAAGTGGGACGGCTCGAGAATGGCGCTGCGGGCCAAGTACACGCAGGGCTCGAACGGCGTTCCCGGCACGCCCCAGCAGGATGCTCGTTTCGGAGCGTCGCTCGCATCGGCCCCACTGTCGGACAGCTCCGGAAACAACGCCATACCGCTGTATGTCGGGGCACCGGGTCAGAACGTCGGCTACATCACTGATGCAGGAACGATCACCGAACTGACCATCCCCGACACCGACGGCGGCCACGCCGACGGTGTGACTCTGGACCTGGGCTCGCCCGGAGTCCCCGGAGAGCCGTCCTTGGACGGTCGCCTCGGAGCCTCGCTGGCAGCTGCAGGCGGTGTCGTCACCGCGGGTTCCCCGGGGCACCGAATCCACGAAGGGATGCAGGCCGGCCCGGGTGCGGTGCTCACCTTCATCGGGAGTGCCGGCAAGCTCACCTCGCCGCAGCTCCTCACGCAGGCGACCGACGGAGTCGTCGGCAACCCGGAGTCCGGAGACGACTTCGGGACCTCGGTGAGCTCGGTAGCGCTCGGCGGCCCGGGATCTCCCGTCGAGACGTTGGTCGGCATACCCAACGAGAGCATCGGCACGGTCCCGTATGCCGGAGCCGTGCTCCGCTTCAGGACCGACCCCGCAACCGGGCGCACCGGCAGCTTCCACGGCTACCAGCAAGGCTCCGAGGGTGTCGGTGGCAGCCCGGAGGACAACGATCGGTTCGGCCTGTCGGTGTCGATCGACAAACAAGACGGCGGTGCGCCGCTGCGACTGGTCGGTGCGCCCTTCGAGAGCATCGGCCAGGTGAAGGCAGCGGGCGCGGTCAACGAGGTGGGCGCAACGCACAACCGCATGTGGTTCCAGAGTCAGAAGTCTCCGGCTGTCCCGGGAGCGGCCGAGTCGGAGGACTACTTCGGGTACTCGGTGGCCGGCGACAGCGCACCGATCATCGGCGTCCCCAACGAGAACGGTCACGGCATGGTCTGGGGGCCGTGGGGTTACCTCGGTCCGTTGAACCCCGTCCAGAAGGGCGGGTTCGGCGACACCGTGCACTGACGGAGCATTGACATCGTGCATTGACCGCACCGTTGGCTAGGGTCGCTCTTCGTGATCGATGAAGAGCGACCCTTGCGGTTCGGTGCCAACTACGTGCCGTCGGCGGGGTGGTTCCACAGTTGGCTCGACCTGGACCTGGACCGGGACGCGGTCGCACACGACCTGGACGACATCGCCTCGCTCGGGATGGATCACGTGCGGATCTTCCCGATCTGGCCCTGGATCCAGCCGAACCGGTCCCATGTGCGAGCGCGTGCCGTGGCCGACGTGCGAACCGTCATACAACTGGGCGCGGAGCGCGGGCTCGACGTCTGCGTCGACCTCGTGCAGGGGCACCTGTCCAGCTTCGACTTCCTGCCGTCGTGGATGCTGACCTGGCACCAGCGCAGCATCTTCACCGACCCCGACGCACGTGCCGGATTGCGTTGTTATGTCGAAGAACTCGTCCGCGAGCTGGCGCCGGAGCCGAACGTCTTCGCATTCACCCTCGGCAACGAGGTCAACAACCTCTGGCCGGCCAACGCCACCAGGTTCGCGGCGTCGACCGAGTGGGCACAGGACCTCGTCGAGGTCGTCCGCGAGCACGCGAGAGCGGACCAGCTGGCAGTGCACTCGCTCTTCGACGACGCGTTCTATGCGCCCGACCACCCCTTCTCCCCCGCCGACGTCACGACCATCGGCGACGTGTCGTCGGTGCATTCATGGGTGTTCAACGGCACGTCGCGCATCGACGGCCCGCTCGGACCGGCGACCACGTCGCACGCGGCATACCTTGCGCGGCTCGCCGGTGCGTGCGGTGCGCCCGATCGACCGGTGTGGCTGCAGGAGGTGGGCGCTCCGTCGCCCGACATACCGACCGGTGCGGCGCCGGAGTTCGTTCGCCGGACCGTCGAGGCGGTCAGTGCCGTCCCGACGCTGACCGGCATCACCTGGTGGTGCTCGCACGACATCGACCGCCGGTTGGCGGACTTCCCGGAGCGCGAATACGACCTCGGCCTGTTCACCGTCGACCACGTCGCCAAGCCGGTGGCGCACGCGTTGCGCGAGGCTGTCGAGTCGGCTCGGCATACGAAACACGAGGAGCCGCAGTCGATTCCGCTGCCGACCGACATCGTCGCCGACCCATCGACGCGCTCGCTCGTCGCACCGGGCAGTGACTTCCACTGCGCCTGGGTGGCGCTCGGCGCACAACCCGGTGGCAGCCGCAGCTTCACCCCACCCCTGATCACGCCCACCACCATCGCCCAGTGACGGCTTCCTCGGCGAGCGACGGCGCGATCACGCCGTCACTCGGCGATCACGCCGTCACTCGGCGGGTATGCCGTCACTCGGCGGGTATGCCGAAAGGGCCCGGCAGCACACAGCTGCCGGGCCCTTTCGAATGCTTCGTGGGGTCTTAGACGCCGACCTTGAAGCGCAGGAAGCCGCTCACCTCGGTGCCGGCCTCCTCGGCGACCTTGGCCACGGTCTTCTTGGCGTCCTTGGCGAACGGCTGCTCGAGCAGGACGTTCTCCTTGAAGTAGCCGTTGACGCGACCCTCGATGATCTTCGGCATGGCGGCCTCGGGCTTGCCCTCCTCCTTGGCGGTGGCCTCGGCGACGCGACGTTCGTTCTCGACGACCTCCGCGTCGATCTCGTCACGGTTGAGGACCGTCGGGCTGAAGGCCGCGATGTGCATCGCGATGTCGCGGGCAACCGTGGCGTCGCCGCCCTTGGCAGCCACCAGGACGCCGATCTGCGCCGGCAGGTCGGGGCTGGTCTTGTGCAGGTAGGACACGACGTTGTCACCCTCGAGGCGACCCACGCGGCGGACCTCGATCTTCTCGCCAATGGTCGCACCGGCCTGGTCGATCATGTCCTGCACGGTGCCGCCGTCGGCCGCGGAAGCCAGCAGCTCCTGGGCGTCCGCGACCTTGTTGGCGACGGCCTGGGCCAGCACCTTATCGGCGAGCTCGACGAACTTCTCGCCCTTGGCGACGAAGTCGGTCTCGCAGTTGATCTCCAGCAGGGTGCCGACGCCGCCGTCGACGTGCGCGGTGACCAGGCCGTTGGCGGTGGTGCGACCCTCCCGCTTGGTCACGCCCTTCAGGCCCTTGACCCGCAGGATCTCGGTGGCCTTGGCCTTGTCGCCGTCGGCCTCGTCGAGCGCCTTCTTGACGTCGAGCATGCCGGCACCGGTCTGCTCGCGCAGCGCCTTGATGTCAGCAGCGGTGTAGTTGGCCATGTGTCTGCTTCGCTCCTTCGCGAACTACGGAAAAGAAAGATCTTGAGGGGGTATGGCGCGCAGCGCGTCATACCCGGTCGTGCCGGGTGGCTCGTGACAAGCACGAACCACCCGGCACGAGGGCGGGTCAGGACTCGGTGACCTCGCCGGCGGCCTTCTCGGTGGCCTCGGCGACGGCGACCTGCTCGGCCGGGTCGGTGACATCGGCGGCGGCGGTCGCGTCGGCCGCCTCCTTGGTCGAGGTCGGGCCGGTCTCGACGTCGGTCTTGTCCGCGGCGCCCTCGGACGCCAGCAGCTCGCGCTCCCACTCGGCCATCGGCTCAGCGGCTTCGGCGGAGTCGGATCCGCCACCGGAGCGGGCGATGAGGCCCTCGGCGACGGCGTCGGCGACCACGCGGGTCAGCAGGGTGACCGAGCGGATGGCGTCATCGTTGCCCGGGATCTTGTAGTCGACCTCGTCGGGGTCGCAGTTGGTGTCCAGGATCGCGATGACCGGGATGTTCAGCTTGCGCGCCTCGGTGACCGCGAGGTGCTCCTTCTTGGTGTCGACAACCCACACGGCCGAGGGAACCTTGGCCATGTCGCGGATGCCGCCCAGGGTGCGCTCCAGCTTGTCCTTCTCGCGCTTCATGACGAGAAGTTCCTTCTTGGTGCGACCGGAGCCGGCGACGTCGTCGTAGTCGATCTCCTCGAGCTCCTTCAGACGCGCGAGCCGCTTGCTCACGGTGTTGAAGTTGGTGAGCATGCCGCCGAGCCAGCGGTGGTTGACGTAGGGCATGCCGACGCGAGTGGCCTGCTCCTGGATCGACTCCTGCGCCTGCTTCTTGGTGCCGACGAACAGGATGGTGCCGCCGTGGGCGACGGTCTGCTTGATGAACTCGAACGCGTCGTTGATGTAGGTCAGCGACTGCTGGAGGTCGATGATGTAGATGCCGTTGCGCTCGGTGAGGATGAAGCGCTTCATCTTGGGGTTCCAGCGACGGGTCTGGTGCCCGAAGTGGACGCCGCTCTCGAGGAGCTGGCGGGTCGTGACGACGGCCATGCCGAAGTCCTTTCGTGTCAATGGTTTCCAGTTTGTCTTCGCGTATGGCGACAGGCATGACGCCTACGAGAACCTGGCGCCCCGGCGGCTCCGGACCGACCTGCTCCGGAAGGAACTGGTCGGACTGGCAGACCCACCCCGGCGAACTGCACCGGTATGAGACGCGCGAATTCGACCCGCGAACGCGAACCTTGCGGACAACGCACACGAGTCGTGTCTCCAGGATACGGGACAACCGCGCCATGCCGCGAATCGGCGGGCCACCGGGGCGTCCGTCACTACCATCGCCGGTATGACTTCGCCGACCGCTGAACCACTGATCCATCGCATGCAGGGCTTCGGGGCCACGATCTTCGGTGAGATGTCGGCCCTCGCTGCGAAGTCCGGCGCCATCAACCTCGGTCAGGGCTTCCCCGACACCGACGGGCCGCAGGAGGTGTTGCGCGCGGCACAGGACGCCATCGCCGGAGGCCGCAATCAGTATCCGCCGGCGCGCGGCATACCCGAGTTGCGGGAGGCGATCGCGGCGCACCAGCGCAGGTTCTACGACCTCGTCGTCGATCCGGACAGCCAGGTGTTGGTGACCGTCGGCGCGACCGAGGCGATCGCCACCGCGGTGCTCGCGTTGTGCGAGCCGGGCGACGAGGTCGTCACTTTCGAGCCCTTCTACGACTCGTATGCCGCGACGATCGCCCTGGCCGGTGCGGTCCGCCGGACCAGTGTGCTGCGCTTCCCCGATTTCGCGGTCGCCGAGGAGTCGCTGCGGGCGGCGTTCTCGCCACGGACCCGGCTGGTGCTGCTCAACACACCGCACAACCCGACCGGCAAGGTCTTCACGCGCGAGGAGTTGCAGCTGATCGCGGACCTGGCGCGCGAGCACGACGCGATCGTGGTCACCGACGAGGTCTACGAGCACCTCACCTTCGACGAGCACCGGCACCTGCCGATCGCGACGCTGCCGGGCATGTTCGAGCGCACACTGACGATCAGCTCCGGCGGCAAGACCTTCGCGACGACCGGCTGGAAGATCGGTTGGCTGACCGGTCCGGAGCAGCTGATCACCGCCTGCGCGACGGTCAAGCAGTTCGTGACGTATGCCGGGGGCGGCCCCTTCCAGGCCGGCATCACTCACGGCCTGGGGTTGCCCGACGAGGTGTTCGCCGACCTCGCGGACACGATGCAGAGCGGCCGCGACATCCTGACTGCCGGGCTGCGGGACGCCGGGCTGACTGTGAGCACTGCGCAGGGCACCTACTTCGTCATCGCGGATGTCGCACCACTGGGTGCGACCGACGCCGTCGACTTCTGCTGGCGGATGCCTGAGCTGTGCGGTGTGGTCGGCGTCCCGGTGTCGGTCTTCTGCGATGACACGGACGCAGCACGCACCCTCGTGCGCTTCGCCTTCTGCAAGAAGCCGGACGTGCTGACGGAGGCCGCGGCGCGCTTGGCACGCCTCGGATCTGGCGGCGTCGCCCGCCGTTGACGGTCGAAACGGCCGGTGACGGCGCAGCAGCACCGTCAGCGACGGGTTGAACCGTCAACGGCGGACAGCACCGGCTGTCCACATCCCCGGCCGCTCCCCTGGTCGTCCACAACCGCCACACTCAGTGGTCGCGGTTGCCGGTCGCCCCGGACAGGCTGCCGCGTATGACGAAGCTGTGGTCCGGAGCGACGGCGTTCGTCGGCGCGGTGCTGGCCGGCCTCGGTGGGTCGACCGATCCGGCGCCGACCGACGACTTCGTGTGGCCGTTGGACCCGCAACCGGCGGTCGTTCGCCCCTTCGAGCCGCCGCCGCAGCCGTGGGCCGCCGGTCATCGTGGGGTCGACCTAGCGGGCACACACGGTCAGTCGGTGCTGGCGGCGGGCGCCGGGAAGGTGTCGTTCTCCGGCGTCATCGCGGGACGCGGGGTGATCGCCATACAACACTCGAACGGGCGGCGCACGACCTACGAGCCGGTCGACGACCGGGACCCGGAAGGCACCGTCGAGTCACCCGGTGATCGGATCGGTTCACTGTCGGCCGGCGGCCATTGCGGCGCAACACCGTGCCTGCACTGGGGACTGCTCGTCGGCAAGGACGCTTATCGGGATCCATTGACGCTGGTGCAGAGCCGCAGAGTCCGACTGCTGCCTCTGGGGTGAGTCGGACGACTCACGGACTCCGCTGATCCTGTGGGGGCTCAGGCCTTGCCGTGCGAGTCCGGCCGCTTCGGCCAGGGCCAGGGCTTGCACCCGTGCAGGCCGAGAGTCTGCTGCAGCATCACCGGCGCATAGGCCCCGCGCTTGGTGCACTGCTGGTGCCCATGTCCCAGTGCGTGGCCGACCTCGTGGTTGACCATGTATTCGCGGTATGCCGCGACGTCGCCCTTGAAGTAGGTGACACCTCGCATCCACAGCTTGTAGTTGATGACCACGTGCTGACCGGTGGCGCAGGACGTGCCGCCGTGCGTCGGCAGGGGTGCGCACAACCTGTCGACCTGGTGCGGACTGGCGACGCTGATGGTCATCTGCGCTTTCTTGCCCTCCGCGAGTTGGCTCGGGGTGACTTGCACGAACCGCACGTGGTCCACGTGCTGCCAGCCGCGCCGATCGAGCAACGCGGCACCGAGAGCGCGAGAGAGTGCCCGGGTGTCGACGTGCATGCCGCCCTCGACGTTGAGCCGGTAGGTCACGGTCCGGCCGGTCTTGACATTTGTCTGCTCCGGCACCCGCACCGCAGCGAACTTGCCGGTGCCCTTGCTGGGCACGGCGACCGGTTTACTACTCGCGGACTTGCTCGACTTCGACGCGTGCGCGGAGCGCGTGGCAGTCGCCTTGCCGGAGGCCGAGTTGTCTGCGGACGCAGTCGATTTCGGCGTCCCTGCGGTGCCGACGGGCGCCGCGGAGTGAGTGTTCGCCGCCGAGCCGGAGCTCGGCGCAGCCGACCGTGCGGAGGCGGACTGACCGTGGCCGTGCAGCAGATATCCGGACACGGCACTCACCAGCGCGAGTGCGATCACGGTGATCACCACGGTGCGCACGAGGCGGACTTCGCGGGACGCCGGGGGACGTTGCATGCCATGAGTAGACCGCACCGCGTGTCGCGGTGAATGCGGCGGGGTGGGCCGAGGTGCTTCGTTGTCGTCGGCGCCCGTCATCGCAGACCTCGTGTCCGCTGCTGCAGGCCGAGCAGGACGAGCAGGTCAGGCACGCGGATGCGCCTGGCTGAAGGAGCGTCGCAGCCGCTCGACCGAGACGTGCGTGTAGATCTGCGTGGTCGACAGGCTCGCGTGGCCGAGCAACTCCTGCACCAGACGTATGTCGGCACCGCCCTCCACCAGGTGCGTCGCGGCGGTGTGCCGCAGACCGTGCGGCCCGAGGTCCGGGGCGCCCGGAGTCTCGCGCAGCAACCGGTGGACGACCTCGCGGACCACCCGCGGGTCGACCCGCCGGCCGCGGGCGCCGAGGAACAGCGCAGGACCGGACCCGTCGACGACCAACCGTGGCCGGCCGGCCTGCAGCCACATCTCGACGGCCTCGGCGGCAGGCTTGCCGAAGGGGACAGTGCGTTCCTTGTCGCCCTTGCCGACGACCCGCATCACCAAGTCACGCCGATCGATGTCGTCGACGTCCAGGCCGACCAACTCCGAGACGCGAATACCGCTGGCATACAACAACTCCAGCATCGCGCGATCGCGCAGGTGCACCGGGTCGGCGTCGTCCGCGGCCACTGCGGCAAGGTCGAGCAGAGCGGCTGCCTGGTCCTGCCGCAACACCTCCGGCAATGCCTTCACCCGCTTGGGGGCGACGAGTCGCTGGGCCGGGTTGTGGGAGACCTCACCGGCTCGGAAAGCCCAGCTGAAGAACCCCCGGGTGGCCGCGGAACGCCGAGCCAGCGTCGCACGGCTCGCGCCGGCGGAGTCCAGCTCGGCCAGCCAGGACCGCAGGTCGGCGAGTTTGACGTCGTCCCAGGACTCCACGCCCTGGCTGCTCAGATGGTCGGCCAGGTCGCGCAGGTCGGCGAGGTATCCGCGCACCGTGTGTGCGGACCGTCCGCGCTCGGATCGCAGGTGTCGCTCATAACCGGCGACGGCTGGCCGGTCGATGAGGGGGCTCTGGTTGGTCACGACACGCTCAGGGTAGTCGCGGCCGGTCCCTGGCCGGTGCGACCAACACGCGTGGCTCCTCGGCCATCGCTGTCAGCACCGGTCCTGGGTGCGGCGCCAGCCGGACTCCACGCGCTCCACGAGGCCGGCCGCGTGCAAGGCCGCCAGCCCACGGGTGACCTCGCGCGGCGTCAGACATGCGCTGACGGCCAGCTTCGCCACCGTGGTGCCGCGCATCACCGGCATGGCATCGAGCAGCCGCTTGTCCGGCTCGTCCAGCCGGTCCACGGCCGTTGTCTCGGCTCGCTTGACCGGACCCAGGTCCCCACCGATCGCACCGAACAAGTCGGCGCACTCGTCGACGTCGGTGACCAGCGCCGCCCCGCAGTCACGGATCAGCTGGTGCGGCCCCGCGCTGGCCGGACTCGTCACCGGACCGGGCACGGCCGCCAGCAACCGACCGAGTCGCGACGCGGCCGTGGCGGTCGATCGTGACCCACTGCGCAACCCCGCCTCCACCACGACCGTGCCCGGTGACATTGCCGCGATGAGCCGGTTGCGGGACAGGAAGCGCTGCTTCTGCGGTGCCGACCCGGGCGGCAACTCAGTCACGATGACACCGGAGTCCTCGATCTGCCGCAGCAGGCCGACGTTCGCCAGCGGATAGGCGATGTCGATGCCGCACGCCATCGCCGCGATGGTGCACCCGGCTGCTGCCAACGCTCCCCTGTGACTGGCCGTGTCGATGCCGTGCGCGCCGCCGGAGACGACCGTGAAGCCCCGCTCGGACAACCCATAGGCGAGTTCACTCGCCACCTGGGTGCCGTATGGCGTTGCCGCTCGCGCGCCCACCATCGAGACGCTGCGCTCGCACGCTTGCGACAGCGACGCGGCTCCCAGCACCCACAGGCAGTAGGGCGGAGACGCCAGATCGTCGACGCCAGAGGGCCATTCGGCATCTCCCGGTATGACGACGCGGGCTCCCAGCTCCTGGGTGCGCGTCACCAGGGCGTCCAGGCGCAGCGCCTTCACCCGGGCTGCCGCGCGGGCGAACTTGCCGTCGGCGTCGGTGCGCACCAGCTCCCATGCCGCGAACGGATCCAGCCCGCGCAGGAGCGGGGTCATCCTCTTGTCCTCGGGCTCGACGGTGGCCGCGAGCGCCAGCCGCACCGCAAGGCGGGCGTCGCGGGTCTCCCTCAGCTCGTCCTCGCGGACCTGCGCAGGCGTAGTCATTTGGAGTCCCCTCGAAGTATCGGGGCGAGGGACGAGCGGAGAACTTCGTGTGGTGTTTTCATGTGGGGTGCCCTCATGCGGCGACTCCGCTCGACCGCAGACCGCGAGCTTCCTCGACCTGCCGGAAATCCGGGCGTTGCACGCCGTCGAGGTCGGCGATCGTCCACGCCACACGCAGGCAGCGATCGTAGCCACGCAGTGTCAGCGCACCGCTCTCCATCGCCCGATCCAGACCGCGGGTCGCTTCCGGCGGCAGCCGCCAGCGACCGGAGCGCAACGTCGACCCCGGCACCTCGCCGTTGCACGACCGGCCGATCCCCCGCCAACGCGACGCCTGCCGGCGCCGGGCGGCCACCACCCGCTCGGCGACCTGCGCACTGCTCTCGCCGCGCGGCCCGGCCAGCGCGGCCCGGGTCACCGGCAGCATCGTCAGGTGCACGTCCACCCGGTCCAGCAACGGACCGGACATCCGCGAGAGGTAGTCGCGCCGTCGCTGCGGAGCACAGGTGCACTTGGATCCCTTGCCGTAATTCTGCCCGCACGGACACGGGTTGGCGGCCAGGATGAGTTGGAAGCGAGCCGGGAAGGTCACCACCTGATCGGCACGCGCGACTTGGACGACACCGGACTCCAGCGGTTGGCGCAACGCGTCCAGCACGTCCCGTCGAAACTCTGGCGTTTCGTCCAGGAACATCACTCCGCGGTGTGCCCGGGAGACGGCCCCGGGCCGCACGCGCCCCGACCCACCACCGACGATGGCGGGCATCGAAGTGCCGTGGTGTGGGGCGACGAACGGCGGCTGTTCGATCAGCACCTGGTCGGGCAGTGCACCGAGCACCGAATGTATGGCGGTCACCTCCAGCGCTTGCTCTCGCGTCAACGGTGGCAACAGCCCGGGCAACCGCTCGGCGATCATCGTCTTGCCAGCACCCGGCGGCCCGACCATGGCCAGGTGATGACCACCGGCCGCGGCCACTTCCAGTGCGTAGCGCGCCTCCTCCTGCCCGACGATGTCAGCCAGGTCCGGCGCATGCCGCACGGCAGCAGGCCGTGCCGACACCGGCGGCAACTCCGGCAGCGGGCGACGTGTGGCGATGCACTTGTAGCGACGCACCAGCGCGGCCAGGCTGTCGGTCGGCACCACTTCGATGCCCGGAACCAGTTGCGCCTCAGCGGCATTCGCGGCCGGAACCACCACCTGGCGGGCTCCCTCATCGACCGCCGCGAGCACGGCCGGCAGCACACCGGGTATGGCGCGGACGGAGCCGTCGAGCCCCAGCTCGCCCAGGTGCACCACGTCGGCGACCAGCTCGGGTTTGATCATCTCGCTGCACACCAGGACGGCGACGGCGATGGCCAAGTCGAAGCCCGAGCCCTGCTTGGGCAGCGATGCGGGCGACAGGTTGACCGTGACCCGCTGCTTGGGCAACTGCAGCTCGCAGTTGTTCGCGGCAGCGCGGATCCGGTCCGGCGCCTGCCGACAGGAGGTGTCCGGCATACCGCTGACTCCGAACCACGGCAGGCCGGACGACGCGTCGGCCTCGACCTGGACGACGCATCCGTGGATGCCGGTCACCGCGACGCTGCGCGTCCTCCCTAGCGTCATGCGACATCTCGCAGGTGCTCGACCTCGAAGAGCGCACCGGGCCGGTACAACATGCCGACGACGTCGATGCGCACCCGAGAGGTGTTGATCGGGTGGTCGGCCAGCCATCGTCCGGCCAGCACCCGCAGCCGCTGTGCCTTGACCGGCGTCACCGCTTCGACCGGGCGGCCGAAACGAGTGTTCGTGCGGGTCTTGACCTCGACGACCACCAGACAGTCGCCGGTGTCGTCGAGCGCGACGATGTCGATCTCGCCCTCGCGGCATCGCCAGTTGCGTTCGATGACGGTCAGCCCCTGCAGTTGCAGGTAGCGGGCCGCCTCCTCCTCGCCGAGTCGGCCGAGCTCGCGCCGGTCCGGTCGGTGCATGGACGCCTGCTGGGAGCGTCCGCTGTCGTGCGTGGTTGCCATCGGGCATCACCTCCGACCCCCACCCTGTGACGGGGCGGACGGGCCGGTCATGGCCGATGCGGGCGACGGTGGACAAATCGACGCCCGTCGAGGGGATGTGGACGAGCCGTGCAGCGTCCCCGATCGCTACTCGGGCAGCTCGATCTCCCGCGGCGGCAACTCCTCGACGTTGACATCCTTGAACGTGATCACCCGGACGTTCTTGACGAACCGCGCGGTGCGGTAGACGTCCCACACCCAGGCGTCATTCATCCGCAGGTCGAAGTAGACGCCGGCGCCCTCACCACGCACCTGCAGGTCGACGTCATTGCACAGGTAGAAGCGGCGCTCGGTCTCCACGACGTGGCTGAAAAGGCTGACCACGTCGCGGTATTCGCGATAGAGAGCCAGCTCCTGCTCGGTCTCGAACTTCTCCAGGTCCTCGGCGCTCATGCATCCACGCTACCCGCCGTCGTCGACTCCTGGGGCGGAGCCTCGCCGTTGCACCGGCGCCACGAACGGCGGTGCAACTCGCACGGTCCGTGCGCCACCAGCGCGGCCAGGTGATCGGGTGCTGAGTAGCCCTTGTTCCCGGCCCAGTTGTAGTGCGGGAAGTCGTCGTGGAAGGCCACGAGCATCCCGTCCCGCTCCACCTTCGCCAGCACCGACGCAGCCGCGACGGACGAGCACTTCATGTCGGCCTTGATCATCGTGGTCACCGGTGGTGTGCCTGGAGCGTCGGCGTCGTCCACCAGGGCCAGCAGTCCTTCGCGCTCGGGATCGGTCAGCCAGTCGTGGTTGCCGTCCAGCACCACCAGGTCGGGTATGACGCGCAGCGTCGCCAGGGCGCGCGTCCCGGCCAACCGCAGCGCGGCCATGATGCCGATCTCGTCGATCTCCTGCGCGGACGCGTGCCCCACGGCGTAGTCGGTCGCCCAGCGGCGTACGGCCGGGACCATCCGCTCACGTGCCGCAGGCGAGAGCAACTTGGAGTCCTTCACGCCCTGCGGGACGGTGCGGGTGTGCTCGTCGATGACGACGACACCGACCGACACCGGACCGGCAAGCGCGCCGCGACCGACCTCGTCCATCCCGGCGATGAGGCGGTAGCCCTCGCGCTGCAGCGATCGCTCGACCCGCAGGCTGGGCTTGCTGCTGCGGGACGGTACGGGCCGATGTGCGGTGCGCCGTGCGGTGGTGCGGGTGGTCACGACGGATCGGGCACCTTGTCGAACACGCCGCTGTAGTCCTTCAGGGAGCCGACGCGGTCGATCGGCCAGGCGATCGCGACGACCTGACCGGTGATCTTGCTCATGGGCACGGAGCCGAGTTTGCCACCGCTGTTGCCGTCGTGCAGCCGGGAGTCGGCCGAGTCGTTGCGGTTGTCGCCCATCACCCAGACCTTGTCCTTCGGGACGGTGATGCTGAACGGCACGGTGCTCGGGACGCTGCCCCTGTTGATGTAGGGCTCGGTGATCGCGACACCGTTGACCGTCAGCTTGCCGGACTTCGTGCAACACACGACCTTGTCGCCCGGCATACCGATGATCCGCTTGACGACGTGGTCGCCGCCGCCGGGCAGCACGCCGACGAAGACCAGGCTGTCCTTGACGACCCGCTTCAGCAACGACGGGTGGCTGGGCTGCGATCCCCAGGACTTGGGGTCCTCGAAGACGATCACGTCGCCACGATGCAGCGGCGAGTGCTGCGGGGTGAACTTGCTGACGATGATGCGGTCGCCGACGTCGAGGGTGGCCTCCATCGACTCCGACGGGATGTAGAACGGCTGCGCCAGGAAGGTCTTGACCAGGAAGCTGAGCACCAGCGCGATCACCACGATGACCGTCAGCTCCCGCGCGAACGCCCACCGTGACTTGCTCTTGGGCAGCTCGGTGTCCTCGGGGATGGCGCCCGGCGGCAGCGCGCCGTCGGCATCGGCGGACCGACCGGAGGCCCCGCCGTCCTCTGCCGGGCTGCCGGTCGCATCACCTTCGCCCGACTCGCGGGGCTCGGCGGATTGTGGACCGGCCGAAGCCTCGTCCCGGTCTTGACTCATTCTTGGGGCACCTTGTCGAACGTCGAGGAGTAGTTGCTCAGCCAGCTCATCCGGTCCACGGGCCAGACAATCATGATCGCCCGGCCGATGATGTCGGATTCGGGCACAGATCCAGTGCGCCCGCTGCCGTCGTCGTGGAAGCGTGAGTCGGCGGAGTCAGCTCTGTTGTCCCCCATGACCCACACTCGGCCGGACGGGACGGTCACCGAGAACTTCTTCTGGTCGGTGCCGCCGCCTGGGTAAATATAGGGCTCCTTCAGGCCAACACCGTTGACCACGATCTGCCCGCGCGTGTTACAGCACTTCACGTGGTCGCCGGGCAGCCCGATGACCCGCTTGATCAGGTCGTTGTCCCCGGACGGGTAGAGACCGACGAACTGCAATCCGGACACCAGCGCGCCGCTGATCCCGCTGCGCTTCTTGTTGGGTATGTCGAGCCAGTGACCGGGGTCGTGGAAGACCACGACGTCGCCACGGTGCAGCGCGAGCGGGCCGGGCGTGAACTTGGAGACCACGACGCGGTCGCCGGGGATCAGAGTGTTCTCCATCGAACCCGACGGGATCCAGAAGGACTGCGCCACGAAGGTCTTGATCCCCAGGGACAGCACCAGTGCGACGATGACGACGATCGCGAGCTCCTTGAGCACCCGCCCGCCGCGTGCCCGCGGGGTGCGGCTGTGCCGCTCCCGCTGGGCGGCCCGTGCCGCGGAACGCTCACCGACGGGCGCGGAGCGCCCGCTCCGAGGGAGCACCGTGGTGTCGTCGGAGGTTGTATGACGCGGCCGGGGCAAGCGGATCGCGTCCGGGATCCGGCGGGACGCACTGCCCCGGTCCGGAAGCCGATATCGCTGCTCGCTCACGTAGGGAGTCTCCCCCACGAACCTGTCGGCCAGTAACGCAACTCCACTTTCCCGACGATGTCGTCGACGGGAACCATGCCGCCGCCGGGGTCTCCCAGATGTGCTCGCGAGTCGTCCGAAGCGGTGCGATTGTCGCCCATCACGAAGACATGCCCCGCCGGCACCTTTGCGACGAAGGGAACCCGGCTGGCCGACATACCCTCCGGCAGGTAGGGCTCGCGGCGGACCGTGCCGTTGATGCGCAGCTTGCCGTCGTGCCCCACCGAGACCTTGTCACCAGGCACCCCGATGATGCGCTTGACATAGAGCACCTCGCCCGGGTGTATGCCGACAGCGTCACCCACCGTGCGCAGCGCTCCGGCCAGGCCGGTCGGCGCCGCCCGGTCCGGGTGCGCGAAGACCTCGGTGCCATCGAAGACCACAACCTCGCCGCGGTGGACGTCGTGCGCGTGCAGCTTGCCCACCAGGATCCGGTCGCCCGGCCACAGCGTCGGCTGCATCGAGCCGGACGGCACGGTGAACGTCTCCAGCAGCAGTCCGTGCACGAGGACGAGCACGGCCAGCACGGCCAGACCGCCGACCGTCCAACGGCGCCCTCGGGACCATCGGACGCGTTCGGCCGGGACCGCAGACGCCGATGGCGTGGGGTCCTCCGCAGAGGACCCCACGCCATCGGTCATGTGTGCAGCGAGTGAGCTCAGGCCTGCTTGGCCGGAGCAGTCTCGCGCTTCTCCTTGATGCGGGCAGCCTTGCCGCGCAGGTCACGCAGGTAGTAGAGCTTGGCGCGACGGACCACACCGCGGGAGGCGACCTCGATCTTGTCGATCGCCGGGGTGTGCAGCGGGAAGGTGCGCTCGACACCGCAGCCGAAGCTGATCTTGCGGACGGTGAACGTCTCACCGACGCCGCCGCCGTGACGACGGATCACGACGCCCTGGAACACCTGCACACGCGAGCGGGTGCCTTCCACGACCTTGACGTGCACCTTGACGGTGTCGCCGGCGCGGAAGTCGGGGATGTCGGTGCGCAGCTGCGCAGCGTCGAGTTCATCGAACTTGTGCATGAGGTGCTTCTTCCTCGCAGGCGCCGCAGGTCGCCCGCTGTTTCAGGTGATCGGGTGCGCCGTTCGGATCGGGCCACATGCGTCGACGAGGAACACTCGTCGCCACACTCCCCCTGCGGCGGGGGCCGACTGCCGTTTCGGCGCTCTGTCGATTCTGCCAGAGGTCGGTGATCCGGTGAAATCGGCGTCCTCGCAGCAGTGAACTCAGGCAGCGAACTACGTGCTCGTGCCTACTTGATGGTGCCCTGCGACAGCGAACCCTGCAGCTGCCGCTGGAAGATGATGTAGGCGATCAACACCGGCACCACCGTGATCACCACACCGGCGAACAACGCGCCGTAGTTGACCTCGTAGCCCGCCGACGACACGAAGTTGTACATCCCCTGCGAGAGGACGTAGTTCTTCTCCTTGGTGTTCAGTGCGACCGGCAGCAGGAACTGGTTCCACAAGCCGAGGAAGTTGAAGATCGCCACCGCGGCGATGCCCGGCTTGGCCATCGGCAGCATGACCTGCACGAAGGTCCGCCAGTCGCCTGCACCGTCCAACTCGGCCGCTTCCGCGATCTCCGCGGGCAACGCCCGGAAGAACGGATAGAGGAAGAAGACCGTGAAGGGGAAGGCGAAGGCGACATACGTCAGGATCAGCCCCGGGAAGGTGTTGAGCAGGCCGATGTTCTTCAACACGAAGAACAACGGCACGATCGCCAGGAAGATCGGGAACGTGTTGCCCGCCAGGATCAGGTAGTAGACCAACCGGCTGCCCCGGAACGGGAAGCGCGCCAGCGAGTAGGCGCACATCGAGCCCAGCGCCATCACCAGCACCAGCGCTATCGACACGACGATGAGGGTGTTGAGCAGGTCCCGGCCCAGGCCAGAGTCGTTCCACGCAGCCGAGAAGTTGCTGCTGATGTTGCCCCAGAGGTCGCTGGGCAGCGTCCACGGGCCGTCGAAGATCTCACTGGTGGACCGGGTCGCGGAGAAGAACGTCCACACCAGGGGCAGGACGACGATGACCGCCCAGAAGAGCAGGACGATGTGCGAGCCGATCAGGATGCCGATCTCACCCGGCTCCCGCTTGCGCCGCTGGACCACAGGTGGCAGCGCGCGGGGCGGCTGTCCGTCGTCCGGGGTCGCCGGCTCGTCGCGCTTGCTGAGGTCGAGGTTCGAAGTCACTTTTCCCTCCCGGCGACCAGTCGGTTGACGCCGAAGACGATCCCGGCGAAGGCCAGGGTCAACACGGCGAGCACGACACCCATGGCGCTGGCGCGCCCGAAGTGCCCCTCGGTGAACGCCGTCTTGTAGAGGTCCTGCGAGATCGTGTATGTCGTGTTGCTCGGTCCGCCGGTGGGGTTCAGCGCGGCCATGTAGACGAACGCGTCCAGGGCCACCACACCCAGATAGATGTATGCCGTCTGCACGGTCTCGCGCACCATCGGCAGCGTGACCGACCACATGGTCCGCAGCCGTCCGGCGCCGTCGATGCGGGCGGCGTCATACATCTCCGACGGGATGCTCTTGATGGCCGCGACGAACAGCACCATGTAGAAGCCGATGAAGCCCCAGATGATCACGAAGATCGAGGCCGGCATCGCGGTGCTGACCTTGCCCAGCCAGGCGAACGACTCGAAGTGCTCACCGAGCCCGAACGGCAGTTTGGTGAGGACACCGTTGAGCATGCCCTTGGACGGGTCGTAGATCTGCGCCCAGATCACACCGATGACGATGGCCGGGATGGTGTAGGGGAAGAACGAGACGATGCGGTAGGCGTTCGAGCCCTTCAGTCCACGCACCGACCCGGTGTTGGAGCCACCGACGGTGACCATCGTCGCCAGCATGAAGCTGAGCACGACGGTCAGCAGCGGCACGATGATCGCCAGGATGATGTTGTTGCGGACGGCACTCTTGAAGATGTCGTCCTCGAAGATGTAGCGGTAGTTGTCCAGGCCGATGAAGTTCATCGTGGACGTGAAGCCGCCCCAGTCGGTCAGCGAGTAGTAGATCGCCTGGATGAACGGCCAGATGACCAGGCCGATGTAGAGGACCAGCGGGAGTCCGATCGTGACCAGCAGGAAGCCGATGCGCGACGGGCGCACGCGCCTGCCACCACCCCGCTTGGGGGTGGTGGCAGGCGCAGCGACCGGGACTCCGGTCACTTGATCTCGACCTTCTTCACCGAGGAGTCGTTTGCGACCTTGTCGGTGATCTTCTGCAGTGCCTTCGTCAGGCCGGCGGCGTCCATCTGACCGGACAGGAAGCTGTTCCAGGGGGTCAGCATGTCCGGGTTGGTGCCGTAGAGGTCCACGAAGCGGATGTTGAAGACCTTCTCGCCCGCAGCGTCCAGCATTTTGATCTGGGACTGCAGTGCCGTCGAGCCGAAGCCGCTCGCCGGCACGGTGTCCTTGACGACGGTCGGGGCCAGCTTCGTCTTGGCGAAGTTGGTCGCGGCGTCCTTGGACAGCATGGCGCGCAGCAGTTCCTTACCGCCGGCGACGTTCTTGGCCTGCGACGGCACGATGAACTGCTCACCCGGTGCGGCGTTGAGCGCGTCGAAGGGCATCTTGCTCGACGAGGTCAGCGTCGGCTCCGGGATGCCGGTCATCTTGAAGCCCTTCTTGGTCTGGGACTTCATTTCGTTCTCGATCCACGACCCGGACGGGTAGAGGATCGCGGCCTGGTCCTTGCTCCACTGGGCCTGGGCCTGGGTGAACTGGGTGCCAGCACCGCCGGGCTTCATGTAGCCCTTCTTGACGATCTCCTCGAGCTTGGCGAACACGTCCTGGATCGGCTTCATCGACCAGCACTTCGGCTTGAGGTTCTCCAGCGCGAGGCGCACCTCATCGCCGCCCTCCTTGATCGCCGAGTCCATCGCAAGGGTCTGGTAGTAGGTCGCGGCTTCCTTGCCCCAGGCGAAGAGGTACTTCTTCTTCGCCTTGGCCTTAGCACCCAGGTCGAGCAGGTCGTCCCAGGTCTTCGGTGCCTTCCAGCCGTTCTCCTCGAAGAGGCTGGCGGAGTACCACAGGCCGTAGATCGTCATCACGTAGTTGAGGACGAGCATCTTGTCGCCGACCAGTCCGCGCTCCTTGACACCCGGGTAGAGCGTGTCGGAGATCTTGGTGCCCTCGAGGTTGTTCGCGTCCAGGACCGGCGCGAGGTCCTCCAGCTTCGAGGCGATGGTGTTGATGCCGATCGCGTTCGCACCCGAGTCGTCGACCAGGTCCGGCGGGTTGCCGCTGACGAAGCGCGGCTGCAACTGCTGGGCGATCTGGGTCGAGGGTGACACCTTGACCTTGCTGCCCTTGTGCTTCTTCTCGACGACCTTGCCGGCGAACGTCACGTAGTCGGTGCCGTAGCCGCCGTTGAAGATGACGGCGTCGACCTTGCTCCCTGCCGCCATACCGAACGGGTTGTCCGCCGAGGTCTTGCCCTTCGGTGATTTCTTGCCGTCACCGTCGCCTGTGCCGCTGCTGCCACCGCCGGCGCAGGACGCGAGCGCGCCCCCGACCGGCAGCGCAAGACCGGCCGCCAGCGCAGTGCGCATGACCGTCCGTCGATTGACCGTGGAGTCATTAAGAGTCATGGCCGCGTTACCTCCAGTTGTTACTAGCCAAGGCACAGCCGGGGATGGATCGACTCCACGAGGAAGCCGCAGACTGTACGCCCCAAAGAATATGATTAGTTTTGCCAGTATGTGCACCTTTTGGCGCATAAACGATCACAGATCCGCAACAGGTCGGCAGAGAGCCGGACTGTGACCCACCCACTTCATCACCGTCACCATGCGAGGCCCGATGCATTTCACCGACTGCCCCGGCAACTCTGCCGCAGCAACCCGAGTGCAAGCCACCAGGCTCGCCGTGCGCGGCGCAACTTTGGGTGCCACCAGCTCGTTGCCGGCATACCGCCCGCTGCGCGCGATGACTACGACGACACTGGCGGCGGACGCTCCCGCCGCGATGCGCGAGCGCGTCGAGCGCGGCCGCCTGCACACTCCCCTGCCGTATGGCGTGCAGAGTGACTACGACCGCGGCGATCACGAACTCGACCTGCCTGCCGTCACTCTGGACAACGGCCTGGTCCGGGCAACGGTGCTGCCCGCCCTCGGTGGACGCGTCTGGTCGCTGCGCGATCTGCGGACCGACCGGGAGCTGCTGCTGACCCCGCAACGCCTGCGGTTCGCCGGCTTCGCCCTGACCGACGCGTGGTTCGCCGGCGGCATCGAGTGGAACCTCGGCAGCACCGGGCACGCGACCACCACCTGCCGACCGATGCACGCGGCCGTCGTGGACTCGCCCACCGGCCAGGCGTTGCGGCTGTGGGAGTGGGAGCGCACCCGCGACCTGATCCTGACCATCGACCTGGCGTTGGCGGGTGACCGGTTGCTCGCCTCCACCCGCGTCATCAACCCCGACCCCGAGCCGAAGCCCCTGTATTACTGGACCAACATCGCCGTCCCGGAGACCGACCGCACGCGCGTACTGACCCCGGCGACGCACGCCTGGCGGACCAGCTACACCGGGTCACTCGACCTGGTGCCGGTCCCCCATCCCGACGGACCGGTCGACATCAGCCACCCGGCCGCATCCGCCGCGTCGGCCGACTACTTCTTCGAGGTCGCCGGCCAGTCCGGCCGATCGATCACCGCGGTCGAGCCCGATGGCCGGGGCTTCGTGCAGACCTCGACCGACGAGCTGCGCGGTCGCAAGCTCTTCCTGTGGGGCAACGCGCCGGGCGGGCGTCGCTGGCAGCGCTGGTTGGTCGACGATCAGCCGTATGCCGAGATCCAGGCCGGAGTCTGCGCCACGCAGCTCGAGCACGACCTCATCGACGGCGCCGCCGAGCGGTCGTGGACCGAGGCGTTCGGCGCGACGACGCTGGACCCTGCGACGGCGACCGGAGAGTTCGAGGTCGCAGCGGAGGCTGCCGCGGCAGCGGCTCACGACACGGCGCCGATCGAGGCTCTCGACGCCTGGCACCGGCGCTGGTTGGCCGACTTCGCGGTCCGCACCCCGCAGGAGCTGTTGCACACTGGATCCGGTTGGGGCTGGGTCGAGTTGGCGCTGCGCGAGCAGGACTCTCCGGGCGGCGTGCGTTTCCCGGAGGTCGATGACGACAGTCGGGCCGCCGCCGCGTTGTTGGCCGGCGAGCCGGTGGACGAGCCGCTGCTGCCGATGATCTCCGACCGCTGGCACCGCGTGATCGAGCAAGCGCCCCACGGCTGGTGGCGCTCCTACGCGCTCGGCGTCCACGAGCACCTCGCGGGGCGACCGGAGTCCGCGCGCGATCACTACCGGGACAGCATCGACACGCAACCCACCGCTGTCGCCCTCCGCGGGCTGGCCGTGCTGAGTGCGGACACCGATGCAGCTGATCGGCTGTATTCGCAGGCACGCCAACTGGATCCGAGCTCTCGCGGTCTGCTGACCGAGCATGTGCAGCTACTGCTCGATGCCGGTCGGCCGGACGATGGGCTGGCCGCGATCGAGCAGGCATCAGCCGAGCTGCGTGATCACGGGCGCACCCGGCTGCTGCGCGCCAGGGCACTGCATGCACTCGGTCGCAACGACGAGGCGTCCGCGATCCTGGCCGATCTCGAGGTGCCGGATCTCGCCGAGGGGGATCGGGCGATCGGAGACCTGTGGCAGTCGATCCATCCCCACACCCCCGTGCCGGCGCATCTCGACTTCAGCATGACCGAGCACACGCCCGACGAATAGACGATCCTCTTTCGCCGAGAGGCCCCCCGTTTGCCGAAAGGACCGGCGATTTCGGCCAATTTGAGCCGAAATCCGGGGGCCTCTCGGTCATCGGGGTGCCTGTCGGCGATCCAGGGTTGGACCTGTCGGTCAGTGGGACCGGCGGCGTTTCGCGAGGCTGACCGTGCCCGGCGGGTCGTCGCGACCGACGACCCGGAAGCCCGCCTTGCGATACATCCGCTGGTTGCGCTCGCTCCGCGCCCCGGTCAGCACGCTGTATGACGCCGTCGTCCCGGGCGCCACTCGCTGGATGTGATCGAGCAGCACCCGACCGAACCCGCGGCCCTGCAGATCGGGCACGACCATCAGTCGGCCGATGTGCCAGTCGGTGCCGGCACCGGCCGGACCGTCCTGGAGTCGACCCCGCACCGAGCCGACGAGTCGGCCGTCGATGCGAGCGACATACGTCGTCCAGTCGCGCAGGGAGTCGGTGAGCGAGGCAGTGGTCTCGTGCTGCGCGGGGATGTCGAGCATGTCGTTGAGGATGCCCTCGGCCAGCCAACACGCGTGGGTGGTCGTCAGCAACTCGCCGACATCGGCAGGCGTCGCGACGGCAAGCTGCAGGTCGCCGGCAGCGGCGGCCGCGACAGACGGCAACAGATCCGGACGGCGAGCTGCGGTCCGCTCCAACCGTTGCTGATGGCGCCACGCGGCGATCCGTCCGTGGTCTCCGGACAACAGCACGTCGGGCACCGAAAGCTCTTGCCAATGCTCGGGTTTGGTGTAGACGGGATATTCGAGCAGCCCGTCCTCGTGCGACTCCTCGACGAGCGACTGTGCGTTGCCGATGACGCCCGGCACCAATCGGGCGATCGCCTCGGTCATCGCGAGCGTCGCCACCTCACCGCCGTTGAGCACGTAGTCACCGAGCGACAGCACACGAACCTCGAAGTCCTCGGCCGCCCGCGTGTAGACACGTTCGTCGATGCCTTCGTAGCGCCCGCAGGCGAAGACCAGGTGCTCCCGGCCCGCCAACTCGCGTGCGATCGACTGGTCGAAGCGCTCTCCCCCTGGCCCAGGGATGACCAGGACCGGTCGCGAATCCGTCTGCTGCGCAACGTGTTCGAGCGCTTCACCCCACGGCTCGGGCTTCATGACCATGCCGGCCCCGCCGCCATACGGGGTGTCGTCGACGGTGCGGTGTCGGTCGTGGGTGAAGTCACGCAGGTCGTGCACGTGGACGTCGAGCAGACCCTGACGACGCGCCTTGCCGATCAGCGAAAGGTCAAGCGGGGCAAGGTAATCCGGGAAGATCGTGACGACATCGATCCGCATCGTCACGACTCCGGCAGGTCGAGGAGGCCGGGCGGCGGGTCGACCACGATGCGCCCGCCGTCGATGTCGACCTCGGGCACGAGTTGCTCGACGAAGGGCACGTAGCCGATGCGACCGCTGACCAGGCGGACCTCGAGCAGGTCCTGCGCCGGCCGGTCGTGCAATTCGACGACAGTGCCCAGCTGCGCGCCGTCCGTGTCGACCACCGACAGACCGATCAGGTCGTCGGCATACCAGGCATCGTCCTCGCCGTCGTCGTCCTGCGCGTCGATCAGCAACTGGGTGCCACGCAGGCCCTCGGCCGCGGTCCGGTCCGCCGCCTCGTCGAACGCGAGGAGGTGAATCCCGTTGTGCACCCGGTGGGTTCGCAAGGTCAGCGGTCCCTTCGCTGCGGGGTCGGTGCGGAACGTCTCCCCCACCACGAAGCGCTGGTCCGGCGCGTCGGTATGCACACGGACGGTGACCTCCCCCTTGAGCCCGTGCGGCTTGCCGATCCGGGCGACGACGACGTCATTCATGACGTTCATTGTGCAGTGTCCGCGACCCACGCCCCCGCGCGCATCACGCGCTGCACGCTGTGGTCGGCACCGCGGTCATCGTCCAGCACGAGGAGGTCCGCGCGCGCACCGGGCACGATCACGCCGCGATCGCCGAGCCCGATCACCCGCGCCGGATTCGCCGACGCCGCAGCGGAGGCCTCGCGGGGGTCGACGCCGTTCCGGATCGCACGCGCGAAGGCGCTGTCCATCGTCAGTGAGCTGCCGGCCAACGACCCGTTCTCGAGCCGGGCCGCGCCGTCACGCACCCACACCTGCTGCCCGCCCAGGACGTATTCACCGTCGCCGACGCCCGTCGCATCGATCGCGTCGGTGATCAGCACGAGGCGGTCGTCGCCCCGCGCCAGCACCTCGCGCAGCACGGCCGGGTGCAGGTGGATGCCGTCGTTGATCGTCTCGCACGGAACCCCGGCGTCGAGACTGGCGAGCACGGGGCCGGGCTCGCGGTGGTGGATCGGTCGCATGCCGTTGAACAGGTGCGTGGCGAGAGTCGCGCCGCGTTCGAAGGCCGCGCTCGCCTGGTCGTATGTCGCGTCGGTGTGCCCCACCGCAACGACGACGCCGGCCGCGACCGCGGCGTCGATCAGCTCGAGCGCTCCGGGCAGCTCCGGCGCGATCGTGATGACCCGCAGGTGGCCACGCGCCGCATCGACCATCCGGCCGAAGGCGCCCAGGTCGGGCTCGATGAGGTGGTCGGGGTTCTGCGCCCCGCAGCGCACGTGCGAGAGGAAGGGACCTTCCAGATGGGCTCCGGCGATCTCGCCCGCCTCGGCCAGGTCGGCAGCCCATCCCAATTGCTCGCACAGCGCGTCGACCGGAGCCGTCACGAGCGAGACCAGTGAGGTGGTCGTGCCGTGGCTGCGGTGGAAGCGCACCGCACTGGCCATGTCCTGCGCGGACGCGCTCATGTCGTGGCCGCCACCGCCGTGCACGTGGATGTCGACGAACCCCGGGACAACCAGCGCCCCGCCCAGCGACTCACCCTCGGCCGGACCGGCGTGTATGCCGGACACCGCGCCGTCGGCGATGCGCAACGACCCCTCGACGATCCCATCCGGAGTGAGCACTCGGGCATCGGTCAGCACCATCTCGTTCATACCGCCCATCGAACACCACGCGTCCTGCCCGGTCGCGTGCAGCGTGCGCCGGAGTCGCTGCTGGCCCAGCCGCCTGGACCACTTCCGGAAAGCATCGATCCGAGTGACGCAATATGCGTTAAACTTGCTTCAACCACGCACAAAGCGTCACCTGACGTCACGATCGTCGATCCTGTGCGAGCCCGTCCCGAATCCACCGCACCCCAAGGAGCCCGACCGTGTCGCACGTTGCCGCCGAGATCACCAGTCAGCCCGAGGTGTGGGCACGCGCCGCCGAAGTCGCGGCGACCCCCGAGTCCGCCGAGGCGATGCCCGCCGCCGGCGAGCGGGTCGCGATCGTCGGCTGCGGCACTTCGTGGTTCATGGCCCAGTCCGCAGCCGTGCTGCGCGAGCAGGCCGGGCAGGGAGAGACCGACGCGTTCGCCGCGTCGCAGTTCCCGGTCGGACGGCGCTACGACCGCATCGTGGCCATCACGCGTTCCGGCACGACCACCGAGATCATCGATCTGCTGCGCACCCTCGGCCCGGAGCAGCGCTCGACCGTGGTGACCACCGAGGCCGAGCACCCGGTCGTCCCCCTCGCCACCCATCACGTGCTGCTCGGCTTCGCCGACGAGAAGTCGGTCGTGCAGACCCGCTTCGCCACCAGCGTGCTCGCCTGGTGGCGCGCGGCGCTCGGCCAGGACCTGTCCACCGCGATCTCCGACGCGCAGGCCGAGCTCGCCGCGCCGCTGCCCGACGAGCTCACGCGCGCCACCCAGTTCACCTTCCTCGGTGACGGCTGGACCGTCGGGCTGGCCAACGAAGCCGCGCTGAAACTGCGCGAGGCGTCCCAGACCTGGACCGAGTCCTACCCGGCGATGGAGTTCCGGCACGGCCCGATCAGCATCGTCGACGAGCGTTCTGTCGTCTGGGTTCTCGGCGACGCCCCGGACGGCCTTGCCGAGCAAGTGGTGGCGACGGGCGCGCGCTTCGTCCAGACCGACGCTGACCCGATGGCTGTGCTGACGACCGCCCAGCGCGTCGCGGTCGCGCTGGCCGAGGCGTCCGGCAAGAACCCCGACGAGCCGCGCGCGCTGACCCGCTCGGTGGTCCTCGCCCAGTGAGTTTCGATCGCAACTTAGAACGTGAGCTGGTCCTAGCCGTCGATGTCGGTGGGACCTCGATCAAGGCCGCGGTGCTCGACCCGGACGGGGGCGAGCAGCTGCGGCGGGTGGTCCCCACGGCATTCGGCGCCGGCCCCGACGCGATCGTCACGGCGATCCGTGAGCTGATCGAGGACCGCTTCCGCGCCGCATCGGTGGCCGACATCGAGCTGCGTGCGGTCGGCGTGGTCGTGCCGGGCGTCGTCGACACCGAGGCCGGGATCGCCCGATACGCCAGCAACATCGGTTGGCACGACGTGCCGTTGCGCGACATCGTCCGAGACGCGGTCGGCCTGCCCACGGCCATCGGTCACGACGTGCAGGCCGCCGGCCTTGCCGAGATGACCATCGGCGCCGCACAAGGCTCGTCCGACGCGTTGATCGTGGTGCTCGGGACCGGCATCGCCGCCGTCGTGGTCTCCGGTGACGAGGTGGTGCACGGAGCCGCCGGCATCGCCGGAGAGATCGGACACATCCCGGTCGGCGACCTCCGAATCCGTTGCCGCTGCGGCGCTTTCGGCTGCCTGGAGATGTTCGCCTCGGCGCGCGGCGTCGCCCGGCTGTATGCCGAACGCACCGGCCGAGCCCCTGACGGCATCGACGCCACGGACGTCCTCGCGCGACTCGACACCGATCCGGACGCGGCGGCCGCCTGGCAGGAGGCCACGGACACCCTGGCGCGCGGCCTGGTGGCGGGAGCGCTGATCACCGACCCTGACCGGGTCGTGCTCGCGGGCGGTCTCTCACAGGCCGGCGATGCCCTCCTGGCGCCGACCCGTCACGCCTTCGAGGCCGGTATGCCGTGGCGATCCGCGCCGAAGCTCGTCGCGTCCCCACTCGGCGCCCGCGCCGGCCTGATCGGTGCGGGGCTGCTGGCCCGCACGGCTGCGGATCACGACGCATGATCGTCGCGGTCTGCCTCAACCCGGCCCTGGACGTCACCTATGACGTCCCAGGCTTCGAAGTCGGTGCGGCACAACGAGTTCGGCACGTCAGGCGACGCGCCGGGGGCAAGGGTGTCAACGTCGCCTCGGTCCTGCACGCGCAGGGCACGAGCGCACTCACGGCCGGACCGATCGGCGGCGCAGTCGGCGCCGAGATCGTCGACGACCTGCGCGAGAGGGACGTGCCGGCGGAGCTGACGCACATCGCCGGGTCGTCCCGGCAGACGGTCACCGTCGTGTCCGACGACGACGCCACTGTCCTCAACGAGCCCGGCCCAGTCCTCACCGAAGCCGAATGGTCCGCATTCACAAAGAGTTTCGCGCGACTGATGCGCGGAACCGCAGTCGTCACGATGTCCGGCAGCCTGCCCGGCGGCGTGCCCACGAGCGCGTATGCCGAGCTGACCCGCATCGCACACGACCATGGTGCGTCGGTGATCGTCGATTGCGAGGGCGAGCCGCTGGTCCGGGCACTGCACGCCGCGCCCGACATCGTCAAGATCAACGAGCACGAGGCGGCCGCCACCACCTTGGTGGAGACCGCCACCGGCAGCGACTCGCTCGAGAGTGTCCTGGCCGCCGCCGAGGAGTTGCACAGTCTCGGTGCACGCGAGGTCGTCATCACCCGCGGAGCTGCCGGGTTGGCAGCCCACACCGTGCAGAGTCGCTTCGCCGCCACCGCGGCCGGCACCGTGGCGGGCAACCCCACCGGCGCCGGCGACGCGTTCACCGCAGGCCTCGCGGACGCCGTCGCTGCCGGCCTGTCCTGGCCGGACCGCCTGCGGCGCGCCGCAGGGTGGGCCGCCGGAGCAGTTGCTCGGCCGACCGCAGGCGACCTCGATCCGACGATCGCCGCCGACCACGAGAGCCGCACCATCATCCGGGAGTTGTCCTCATGAGTGTCGTCAGCACGGCCGATCTTGTTGTCACTGCTGCGGATTCGACGAAACCGGTGTTCGCGTTCAATGTCGTGACGCTGGAGCATGCGGAGGCGATCGCGGCAGGAGCAGCCGCGGCCGGGACGCCCTGCATCCTGCAGATCAGCCATAACACGATCCGATTCCACCGGGGTCCGGCAGCCATCCTCGCCGGCACGGTCGCGGTCGCGCGAGCGGCGGACACGCCTCTCGCCATACATCTGGATCACATCACGGACGCCGATCTCGCGCTGCGGGCGGCAGAGCTCGGTGCGAGCTCGGTGATGTTCGACGCCGGCGCACTCCCCTACGCCGACAATGTCGCCGCGACCGCCGACGTCACCCGCCGCGCGCACGAGCTGGGGCTGTATGTCGAGGCCGAGCTCGGCTATGTCGGCGGCAAGCCCGACGCGCCCGCCAGCGCGCACGCTGCGGGAGTGCGCACCGACCCGGCAGAGGCATCGGCGTATGTCGCCGCAACGGGCGTCGACGCACTCGCAGTCGCCGTCGGCAACAGTCACGCGATGACCGAGAAGACCGCGGCCCTCGACCAGGGACTCATCGGCCGCCTGCGGTCGGCGGTCCCGGTGCCACTGGTACTGCACGGCTCGTCGGGTGTCGCCGACGAGGAGTTGCGCGCCGCGGTGGCCGCCGGGATGACGAAGATCAATGTCGGGACCGCGCTGAACATCGCGTTCACGGGTGCCGTGCGCGAGGTGCTTGCTAGTACCGACAAGGTCGACCCGCGACCCTACGTCGGAGCCGGCCGTGACGCGATCGCTGCCGAGGTGCAGCGGTTGCTGTCGTCGCTCTGAGCGAGGGAGAACTTCCTGGCCTGCTTAGGCGAGTAAGACCTCGATGCCGGACTGCTCGAACTCCCGCACGATCGCCGGGTCCGCTCCGTCATCGGTCAGCAGGGTGTCGATCTGCTCGGGCGGGCAGATCGTGCAGAACGCCCGCTTGCCCAGCTTGAGGCTGTCGGCGACCACGACCACCCGCTGCGCACGATCGGCCATCGCCTGGTTGATCTCCCCCTCGTCGTCGTGCCGGGTCGCGGCACCGTGCTGCGCGGACACCGCGTCGACGCCGATGAAAAGCAGGTCGATGGTCATCGCCTCAATCACCGGGCGCGCGAAATGCCCTACCAACTCGAAGGATTGGGGCCTGATGACGCCACCGATCACCACGACCTTGAGCTGCCGACGCACCGCCAGGTCACTGGCGATGTTGAGTGCGTTGGTCACGACTGTCAGCGAGTTGAGCGCGTCCACCTCGCCCTCGGCGAGGTCGGCCCGCGACGACAGGCTCCGGGCGACCTCGGTGGTCGTCGTGCCGCCGTTGAAGCCGACGACCGACTGCGGCTCGATCAGCTGGGCGGCGCGGTCGGCGATGCGTCGCTTCTGGTCGGACTGCCGGGCGTTCTTGTAGCGCATCGGCAGGTCGTAGCTGACCGATCCGGCCACTGCGCCACCGCGAGTGCGCGAGATCAGCTGCTGGTCGGCCAGGTCATCCAGATCTCGCCGCGCAGTCGCGGGCGAGACACCGAAGTCGGTGACGAGCTGCTCGACGTCGATGGAGCCGTCCAGGGCGATGTGCTCCAAGATGGCGTTGAGCCGCTCATGCTTGCGCACATCCCACTCCTTACCGTTGCTCCACCAGACCGCGTTCGATGACGCTTACTGCTTGTTAAGTCGAAGTTTGCGTCATAACACTGCACTTGTCGAGTCATTCGCGCACATCGTCTCGAAACACCGCGCCCGGATATGTGAAAGGGGTATGCCGCGAGCAGCGCTCGCGACATACCCCTCACGGGTGGCGGACCAGCCGAAGCCGATTACCGGCTCGTCACCGGTCGGTCGTCAGCGGTCGGTCGTCAGCGGTCGGTATCGACGATGTCCACCCGCACGTTCTTGCCACCGGCCAGCGCCTTGACGACCTCCCGCAGCGCCGACGCGGTGCGACCGGAGCGACCGATCACCCGACCGAGGTCGTCCGGGTGCACGCGCACCTCCAGCAACTCGCCGCGGCGGCCGTTGGTGTGTCGCACGGTCACGTCCTCGTCGTTGTCGACGATGCCCTTGACCAGGTGCTCGAGCGCTTCCTCCAGCACGGGCTCAGCCCTCGGACTTGGCACCCGGTGCGGCGAAGCCGGCAGCCTCAGCGGCCTCCGGCGTCTTGAACCACACCTCGGCAACCGTCGACTCGTACCACTGCGAGTCAGCAGTGTGGTACTTCATCGAGTCCTTGTTCCCCTTGACGGTGAAAACCTTCGGGTCCGGCGATGCGCCGTCCTCCAGCGGTGCTGCGGAGTCGGCACCGAAACCGCCATCGGCGATCGCTGCCGGCGCCTCGGCCTTGGGCTCCTCGGCCTTCGGCTCCGCTGCCTTGGCCTCGTCAGCCTTCGGCTCGGCCTTCTTGCGGGTCGTCGTCGCCGAACCCTTGCCACCGTCACCGGAGGCGTTCTGGGCTGCAGACAGGGCGGCCTCGTAGAGGGCCTTCTTGTCCGTCTTCGGCTCGGCGACCTTCAGGGTGCCCTCGGCACCCGGCTCGCCCTTGAACTTCTGCCAGTCACCGGTCACCTTGAGGATCGCGGCAACCTGCTCGGTCGGCTGCGCGCCGACGCCGAGCCAGTACTGCGCACGCTCGGAGTCCAGCTTGATGAAGCTCGGCTCTTCCTTGGGGTGGTAGAGACCGATCTCCTCGATCGCCCGGCCGTCGCGCTTGGTGCGCGAGTCCATGACGACGATGCGGTACTGAGCGTTGCGGATCGCGCCGAAGCGCTTCAAACGAATCTTGACGGCCACGTGTGTGGTCTCCTTCAACATGATTGAGAGCAGCGGCGAGACCGGGGTGGGGACACACCGGGGAACCGTTGCTCGGGGGTAGGCGTGCGACACCGACAGTGAGAGGGCCGACAGGCACACGGGTACGCGCCACATTGTGCCAGAGCGCGCACTCACGTCCCAATCCGGTTGCCCAATCGAGGCGAAGCCCGCACGAGTATGTCGCGACGGTCGCGAGTTACTCGCCACAACCACACTTCCGGGCGAATACGTCGCGACAGTCGCAAGTTACTCGCCATACCTCGCGGTTTCGGACGAGTACGTCGCGACAGTCGCGAGTTGTTCATGAATCACCCGGCCCCCAGTCACCCGGTCAGCTCGGGTCGGCGACCTGACCGAGGAAGAGCGGCGCACCCGTCTGGGTGTCGTGGATCGCGAAGAAGAACGCCCGGTCGACCTCGATCTTCTTGGGCAGCTGCGCAGGAGCAGCACCCACCCCCATGCCCACACCGGTCGCGGCGGCCGCCTCCGTGCCGTGCTGGTCCACCTTGACGACGGACTGGTGCGCCACCGAGTCGACCTTGATGTCCCCGGGCTTGCCACCGATGCCGGACAGGTCCGCAGCGGGAGTGAACAGTTGCCGCACCCCGAGCGCCCGCAACGCGTCGGCGAGCTGGGCGCGAGTGTTGATCGAGAACGCCGGCATGGTCACCGTCACCTGCCCGTCCACCTTGCCCTGGACCGCCTTGGGCAGCACACGTGCCAACGATGTGCGTATGGCGCCGAACGCGCCCTTCGCCGGCAGCACGATCGTCATTGCCAGGCCGCCCCCGACATACGGGATGGTGACGCTGCGCCACTTGTCCCCCGTCGCGACCGGCATCATCGCCTTCGCGGACATGTAGCCGGTCTTCACCTGCTCGCCGGACGCAGTCGTGAACGCGCGTGGCGACCCCGGCGCCTCGAATTCCTTCTGCCAGGACGCCTTCAGGTAGAGCGCGTTGACGAGTTCGAGGCGGCTGCGCGACGTGACCTCTTTGGGCGTCAGCAGCTGCGGGATCAACCCGTGGGTGCGGTCCTTGACCCAGCCGTTGATCTCCTTCAGCGCTCCCTCGGCGTCGCCCCGGTAGTCGACGACGTGCATCTTGGCGCCGTACCCCTTCGCGAGCGCCTGCAAGTAGTCCTTGCGGACCGGCTGGGTCTGGTCCGGCCACAGGGAGTTCGCGGTCTGCACGACGGACTTCTTCGCGTCGTCCTTCCCGTCACTGTTGCCCTTCGCACTGTCCTTGATCGCGGTGGCCACTGCGGCGTCGACGGCGGTGACGTTGCCGGCCTGTCGTTGTTGGTCCCCGCCCAGCGCTGCGTCGAGCTGCTTGCGGCTGAGACCGCGAGCGCCGGCGTCGGTCATCGCCAGCGCGGAGTAGATCGAGTAGGGGCTGATCGACCCGTTGCCCGTGGCCGAGATCGCGTCGGTCTTCAGCAGCACCTGCACACCGAAATTGGTCAGGTCCGCCCCGGCGCGGGCATTGGGGCCGGCTGTCATCCGGGAGGCGTTGACCGCCAGGACTCCGCCGGATCCGGACGTGACGGTGCCGGGCGGGTTCGCCCCACGCGTGCCGTTGCCAGAGGTCTTGCCGCCGGTCGTCGGGTCGGACGCCGAGCCGGACGAGCAACCTGCCAGGGCGGTGCCGAGCGACACCAGCGCGAGCGATTGCAGAGCCTGCCGACGATTCATGATTACCCCTTGTTGGAAGTGTCCGACCGTTCGATGGGAAGACGCGCAGCCCTCCGCGACGGTTGCATTCGGACAAATCCGCTCACACACTCCATAACGATCCGCCGCTGCCCGATAACAATCCGTCCGAACGATTTGGATCTGTGTCCGATCTATGGTCGTGTTGAAGGCCGGCCGTGTGGTTACCGGTCGGACAAAGCTGTCCCAGCAGGAGGAATATCGGCGTGTCAGTCCTCGAGGCGCAACACCTTTACAAAATCTTCGGTCGCCGGCCGGATGAGGTGGTCAAGCGGCTCGAAGCAGGGGCCGACGCCGCCGAACTTCGCGAGAAGTATGGCGTGACGCCGGCCGTCATCGACGCGTCGTTCACGGTCGAGCAGGGCGAGATCTTCGTCGTCATGGGCCTGTCCGGCTCGGGCAAGTCCACCCTCATCCGGATGCTCAACGGGCTGCACCCGCCGACAACGGGCAAGGTGCTGATCCACGGCGAGGACATCAGCGCCATGGGCGGCAACCAGTTGCGGCAGACCCGGCGAGACCACATCAGCATGGTCTTCCAACACTTCGCGCTCTTTCCGCACCGCACGGTGCTGCAGAACGCCGCTTACGGCCTGAAGATCAAGGGCATGCGCGAGTCGGAGCGCAACGAGAAGGCGCGCGAGGCGCTCAGCATGGTCGGCCTCGACGGCTGGTCGGATCACAAACCCAGCGAGTTGTCCGGTGGCATGCAGCAGCGCGTCGGCCTGGCCCGGGCGCTGGCCGCGGAGACCGACATCATGCTGATGGACGAGGCGTTCAGCGCGCTCGACCCGTTGATCCGCCGCGACATGCAGGACCAGCTGATCGAGCTGCAGCAGCAGCTCGGCAAGACGATCATCTTCATCACCCACGACCTCAACGAGGCCATGCGCATCGGCGACCGCATCGCGATGATGCGCAACGGCCGCATCGTGCAGATCGGCACCGCCGAGCAGATCCTGACCGACCCGGCCAACGACTACGTCGCGCAGTTCATCGCCGACGTCGACCGCACCCGGGTCCTCACCGCCGGTTCGATCATGGAGCCGCCGGTCGCGACTCTCGGCCTGGGCAACGGCCCCAAGGCCGCCCAGAAGGTCATGCGTGAGCATCAGCAGCACGGCCTGTATGTCGTCAGCCGCGACCGCACCCTGCAGGGCTACGTCATGGAGGAGTCCGTCGCGGCGCACCGTGACCTGGAGACCATCGAGTCGCTCGTGCAGCCGATCGAGACGAAGGTCTCGGTGGATGAGCAGGCCGCGCACCTGTTCACGCCGGCCGCGACGGTCCGCCTGCCGCTGCCGGTCGTCGACGAGGACGACAAGCTGCGGGGCGTCATACCCCGCGTGACGCTGTTGGCCGCGCTCGGTCAGGTGGACAGCCACGAGACCGGTGTGCGCGACACACCGGATGCGCCACCCGGCCCGGACACGGACTCCCCCGACGACTTGGCCACATCGACTGTCGGAGGTGACCTGTGAGCAACAGCGTTGTGATGCCCCGCATCCACCTCGGCGACTGGTCCGACGATGTCGTCGACTGGATGAGCGACCACCTCGGGTGGTTCTTCGACGGGCTGAAGTCCGTCATCGAGCACCCGGTCGACTGGATCGCCGACGGCCTGCACCACACTCCGGTCATCGGGGTGATCATCCTCTTCGCCGTCATCGCCTGGCTCGCCCACGGCTGGAAGCTCGCGATAGGCACACTGATCGGCTTCCTGCTGATCGACGGCTTCGGGGAGTTCAAGGCGGCACTGGACTCGCTGTCTCAGATCCTGGTCGGCAGCATCATCGCGATCGCCATCGCGATCCCGCTCGGCATCCTGACCGCTCGATCGAAACGCGCGTCCTCGATCCTGCGACCGGTGCTGGACTTCATGCAGACCCTGCCGGCATACGTCTACATCCTGCCCTGCCTGTTCTTCATGAGTCTCGGGCCGGCAACCGCCGTCATCGCAACCGTGGTCTTCGCGATGGCGCCGGGCGTGCGGCTGACCGAGCTCGGCATCCGGCAGGTCGACAGCGAGATGGTCGAGGCCGGTCAGGCATTCGGCGCCACTCCCCGCGAGGTGCTGCGCGGCATCCAGATGCCACTGGCGCTGCCGAGCATCATGGCCGGCATCAACCAGGTCATCATGCTCGCGCTGTCGATGGTGGTCATCGCCGGTATCTCCGGTTCGCCCGGCCTCGGCCTGGACGTCTACTCCGGCCTGTCCCAGCTGGAGGTCGGCATCGGCGTGGAGGCCGGTGTCTCGGTGGTCATCCTGGCGATCTTCCTGGACCGCGTGACGGCCGGACTGAGCAAGCCCGACGTCGGCTTCATCGCCGAGATCCGGTCCCTGCGCAACAAGGCGCGGGCCCGGACCAAGGCCAAGACGGCCGCCGCAGGCGCAACGCAGGGCTGAGCAGACTTCACTAACAAGAGGAGAGACTGATGGAACAAACTCGACGCAACGTCCTCGGCGGCCTGGCCGCACTCGGCGCGGGCGGTCTGCTCAGCGCGTGTGGCACCACCGCATCTTCCGGTGGCGGCGGGGGTGACGAGAAGGGCTCCGGCGGCGGCAGCAACGTCGGCGACAAGGTCGACCACAAGATCATCGGCATCGAGCCGGGCGCGGGCCTGACCAAGGCCACCAAGCGGATGCTGAAGGAATACGGCCTGTCCGACTGGACGCTGCAGACCTCCACGACCGCTTCGATGCTCGCCGCCCTGAAGAAGGCGACCGACGCCAAGGAGCCGATCATCGTCACGCTGTGGCGTCCGCACTGGGCCTACAGCGCGTTCCCGATCAAGGACCTCAAGGACCCCAAGGGCGCGATGGGCAAGCCCGACGGCATCTACGCCCTGGGCACCAAGAACTTCAAGTCGGAGTTCCCCGAGGTCTACGCGATGGTCAAGAACTTCCACATGACCGACGCCACGCTGGCGCCGCTGGAGGAGACCGTCCTGCGCAAGCACAAGGACGACCCGGCCGCCGGTGTCGATGCCTGGATGAAGGACAACAAGGACTTCGTCGACAAGCTGTCCAAGGGCGTCACCGCCAAGCCCGGCAAGAAGTCGATCAAGATCGGCTACATCAACTGGGACGAGGACGTCGCCACCACGCACCTGTGGAAGAAGATCCTCGAGGACAAGGGCTACACGGTGAAGATCCAGCTGGTGTCCGACGCCGGCCCGCTCTACATCGGCCTCGACAAGGGTGACGTCGACCTCTACCTCGACAGCTGGCTGCCGGCCACGCACGAGAGCTACTGGAAGAAGTACGGCGACAACCTGACCAAGATCACCAAGTGGTACGACAGCGCACCGCTGACGATCGCGGTGCCGAAGTACATGAAGATCGACTCGCTGGAGGACCTGAAGGACTGACCTCCTGACGGACTCACCGCCGGAGGGACCGACCTCCTGACGGACTGCCGCGAAGGGCACGGAAACGACTGGGACACAGTCGATTTCGTGCCCTTCTCGGTGTCTTCGGGGTGTCTTTCGTCACATCCGCGGGTTGCAGTCCGGCAGCACACCGCGGTGAGAGCGTGTCGGGTGCGGCTGCCGGGCGAAAATCCACATGCGCCTGTCGGTGCGCCCGCGTAGCGTTGAGCAACGATGTCCACCACCGTTACTCGTGCTTCCGACGGCACCGTCACCCAGCCGCCGGCCACTCCCCCACAGGATCACCGTCGTCAGCTCGGCTGGCGGCGGTTGGCCGGCATACCGACCACACTCACTCTGCTCGTGCTCGTCGTCGGCACCGTCGGCGTCGTGCTGGGCACCGTTGTGGCCGGTCGGCTCGCCGCGCACCCCACCGACGCCCTGGTGATGCTGCTCGCGCTGTGTGTCGTCGGCGGCGCGATCCTCGACACCATCGGCCGCTACTTCTGGGCGTCGATCATCGATCGCGCCGAAGGCGCGCTGCGTGCCGATTTGCTGGATGCCGCTCTGCACCAACCACTTTCGGCGTTGTCCGAGCAAGCTGTCGGAGAAGTCCTCGACCGTGTCGACGACGACACCCACGAGGTCGGCACCCTGCTGCGTCAGCAGGTCTGGCGGCTGTTGCAGACCCTCGTCGCGCTGGTGCCGATGTGGCTCATCGCCGGCCTGACCTGGTGGCCGGCCTGGCTGCTCTTCCCCGCCATCGCCAGCGTCACGTTCCTGGTCATCAAGCCCAAGCTCGGTGAGCTCGCGCAGCGCAAGGTCGCCGAGGAGATCGCCTGGACCGACCACGCGGCCGCCCTGGAGGAGAGCATCGCCGGTGCCGACGACCTGCGCACCAGCTCCGGTCAGCCGTTCGCGGTCGCCCGGCTGGCGCGGCTGTCGGCGGTGATCCACGAACGTTTCAAGAGCGTCCTCGATCTGGAGTGGTTGCTCACCCTGCGCGCGAGTGTGCTGTTGCACGGCCTGCTGGCCGCGGTCGGACTCGTCGGCATCGCCCTGGTCTCCAGCGGCGGCATGTCGATCGCTGCGGTCGTGACGTTGTTCCTGGTCACCACGACCTTTGTCGGCCAGATCGACATGACCGCACGCCATCTGCCCGACCTGCAGACCGGCATCGGCGCGATGATCCGGCTGCGGCAGATGCTGTCCGTCGAGCCGGAGCCCACCGGTGGCGAGCCGCTGCCCGAGTCGCCTCTCGACATACGCCTGGAGGATCTTGAATTCTCTTATGCAGAAGGCTCGTTCGCGCTTCAGGACCTGTCGCTGCATGTCCCCGCGGGGCACACCGTCGCACTCGTCGGACGCACCGGCTCGGGCAAGTCCACCCTGGCGTCGCTGCTGTCCCGAGCTGTGGAGCCCCCACCCGGGGTGGTCTTCCTCGGCGGCGCCGACGTCACGACGCTCGACCTCGCGCAGTTGCGTTCGTCGGTCGGGGTCGTCACCCAGCGCACCGAGTTGCTCGTCGGCAGCCTCGCCGACAACATCGCGCTCTTCGCCGACATCCCCCGCGCGACCATCGTCGATGCGGTCGAGCAACTCGGCCTGACCGACTGGGTCGACGGACTGCCCGACGGGCTCGACACGATGCTCGGCGCGAGCGGCACCTCACTGTCCGCCGGCGAGGAGCAGCTGGTCGCGTTCGCCCGGCTGCTCGTGCGCGACGTGCGGGTGGTCGTGCTCGACGAGGCGACCGCGCGCATGGACCCACTCACCGAGCGCCGCGTCGTGGCGGCCGCCGAGCAGTTGCTGACCGGCCGCACCGGCGTGCTCGTCGCGCACCGGTTGAGCACCATCGCGCGAGCCGATCAGATCGCCGTCCTCGACCAGGGCCGCCTCGTGCAGAGCGGTCCGCGCGAGCAGTTGGCCGAAGCACCGGGACCCTTCCGAGCGCTGCTGGAGGCCTCCGCTGCGCACGAGGTCCAGGAACATGAGTTGGAGCGCGAGCAGCAGTCGGCGCAGGTCGAGCAGCTGCCCACCGATCTGGCTGTCGCCTCGGCAACAGACACGGCGGTCGATCCGCACGCCGCTGCCGCTGTCGGGCATCAGGTCGGCGGCCGGCGACGCACCGGGCCGCCGCCGGAGATCCACGACCCGGGTCACGGCCCCTCGCTGGCCCGCGGCATCGCGCACGCGCTGCGCATCACGCCGCACTGGGGCGCGGTGGCCGTCGGGCTGTTCTTCGGCTCGGCGCTGCTCGGGTCGCTCGGAGCGGTCACCGGACTGGTCTGGGGCAACGCCGTCGAGGACCTCAAGGACGGCCACACGCCGACCACGCTCGGCTTCCTGCTCGTCCTCTGCCTGCTGGCGGGTCCGATCATGCTGTCCGAGGCCATCCGGCGCTATCCCCGCTGGTGGGTCGAGGTCCTGCTACGCACCCGGATGTCGGTGCTGCGCGGTCAGATTCGCGGACACCGGCTGGCCAAGACGCCACCGGGTGAGGTTATGGGCCGCGCTCTGGACTCCGACCGGTTCGCGATGTATGCCGACCGCTGGGTCGACTTCATCAACGGCCTGCTGATCGCCTGCGTGACCGCCTTCATCGGTGGCACGGTGCTGGCCGGCCTGGTGCTGCTGGGCGTGATGGTCGGTGCCGCGGTCGCGTCATCGGCCGGCCGGCCGATTGCCGGCCGCTCGGCTGCGAAGGCGTCGGAGTCGCGTGCCAACTTCGGGCGTGCGCTGGTGTCGGCACTGGAGTCGGCACGCACGGTCAAGCTGGCGGCGCGCACCCCCGAGGTGCACCGGCACCTGCAGCGTGTCGACGGCGGCCGGGTCGACGCGGCGATCTTCGAGCACCGGGTCCGCGCGATCCTCGACGGCGTCCCGATCATCCTGGTGCAGGTCGGCGTTGTCGTCGCCTGGGCGGCATACCTCGAGGGGGTCTGGGGGCTCGCGACCGCGATCCTGGTCGCCAACGCGGTGGCCGGCTTCGACTGGTTCGGCCGGGTGGCCGGCGCAGTTGTGACCGAGGCTCCCGGTGCACGCGCCTGGCAGAAGGCCACCAGCCGCTTCGCCGGCGGTGTCGACCTGGTCGACCTCTCCCCCGACATCGACATGCTGCGCGGCACCGCGCCCGCGCCGCCCGCGATTGCCCGCAATCCGTTGCAAGAGCTGACGATTCGGGACTTCTCCGCCATACACGATGACGGGACGATCGGTGTTGCCGGTGTCGATCTGACGGTGCACCGCGGTGAGTTCGTGCTGTTGCTGGGTCAGATCGGCTCGGGCAAGTCGAGCCTGCTGAGTTCGCTGGCTGGGTTGCTGTCGCACAGCGGATCCCTGCAGTGGAACCACGAAGAAGTCACCGACGGGCAGTCGTTCCTGCGGCCCGCGCAGGTCGCCCATGTCGCCCAGGTGCCGCGCGTGCTGTCCGGCACCTTCGCCGACAACGTGCAGCTCGGATACGACCGGCCCTTCGACGAGCCGGTCGCCACTGCCCGGTTGACGCCGGACGTCGACGCTGCCGGCGGACCCGACTCGGTCATCGGTCACCGTGGCGTGCGGCTGTCCGGCGGGCAGGTCCAACGACTCGCCCTATCTCGCGCATTGGCGACCGAGAGCGAGCTGCTGCTGGCCGACGACGTGTCCAGCGCCCTGGACGCGAGCACCGAGATCGAGTTGTGGGATGCGCTGCGTGAGCGGCACACCACCGTCATCGGTGCGACGTCCAAGCGCGCCGCCCTCGCCCAGGCCGACCGGGTGGTCGTGCTCGTCGACGGCGAGGTCACCGACATCGGTCCGTGGTCGTCGCTGCGCGGACGCTGGGATCACCTGGCCGGCTGACGACGCCTCCGGTGATCGTCGGCGGGAGTCCGGAGTGGTGGCAATCGGCGCCGCTCCGGACTCAGGCCGCGCCGTGCTCGGTCCTTGATCAGGCGGTGCCCCCGAGGGAGGCTCGATCGATGACTCGCGTGGCTTCCCGATCGATCCTGTCGCTCAGCACCATCGCACTGGCAGCCACGCTGAGCGCGTGCGGCAGCAGCTCGGGCGGGAGTTCCGGAGATTCTGCTTCGTCCGGCGCTGCACCACTGCAGGTTCGCGCGGTCAAGAGCGAGAGCCAGGGCAGCTGCGCATCCCACAGCACGACGATGGTCGAGGATCACGGCTCCTGCCTCCACCTCGGCAAGCCCGCCATGACGGTGCACTCGGTGAAGTCGGCGAAGTCGAGTTCCGACCCACAACCGTCGGTCATCGTCACGCTCGGTGCGGACGACTCGCGACGCCTGCAATCACTGACCACGACGGTCAGTAAACGGTCCGGCTCGCAGCAGAGAATCGCGATTCTCGTCGGGGCAGGATCGGATCATCGGGTGGTGAGCGCACCCACGGTGATGGAGCCGATGACCAACGGCAGCCTGCAATTGAGCGTTGACAGCGCAAAGCAAGCAAAACAGCTCGCGCACGACCTCGGCGGGAGTTGAGCTCGTCATACACGCACACAACCCTCAACCGTCGCGGGTTATGCACGCCACAAGCCCGAGAACCGCATCCCTTCCAGCGACCGTTGCCGGTTATGCACGCCATACGCCCGAAAACCGCCCCGTTCCAGCGACCGTTGCCGGTTGTGCACGCCCACGCACATAACCCTCAACTGTCGCGGGTTGTGCACGGCATCCCGACGATTCACGCACATAACCCTCAACACTCGCGGGTTGTGCACCAGATGCGGCCCTACCCCGGCGCAAACCTCGGACCCAACCCTCGACCGTCGAAGGTTAAGACCACACCCCGGCGCAACCCCCGGACCTAACCTTCGACCGTCGAAGGTTAGGCACCGGACGTCGCGTGCCGCTCCAGGAAGCGGTAGACCTCGGTGTCGTCCACACCCGGGAAGACACCGGGCGGCATGGCAGCCAGCAGGTGTGAGTGCACGCGTGCGGACGGCCAGGCCTGACCGGACCAGCGCTCGGCCAGCCCGGTCGGCGGCTGGTTGCAGCAGCTCGGGTCAGGACACCGCGACACGGCACGCTCGGTGGTCTCTCGACCACGCATCCATTTCACGTGCTGATAGGGCACGCCCACGTTGACGGCGAAGAGCCCGTCCTTGGTCCGATCGACGACCGCCGTGCACCAGTAGGTCCCGGATCGGGTGTCGGTGTATGCCTGGTAGGCCTGCGACAGGTCGGGCTGCTCGAAAACCCGGCGCGCGGTCCACGAGCGACATACGCGCTGACCCTCGATCGCACCCGAGGGATCGGCCGGGAAGCGCACACCGTCGTTCTCGTAGGCCTTGTAGACCACGCCGTCCTGGCTGATGCGCATGAAATGCACCGGCAGACCGAGGTGCTGCGTCGCCAGGTTGGTGAAGCGGTGCGCCGCGGTCTCGTAGGACACTGCGTAGGCATCGCGCAGGTCCTCGATGGCGATGTCCTTGTCGGCCTTTGCCCGCCGCAGGAAGTCAACCGTCTCCTTCTCCGGCATCAGCAGCGCAGCTGCGAAGTAGTTGATCTCCACCCGCTGCGACAGGAACTCGGCGTAATCGGCCGGCGGCTGGTGCCCGAGGATGAGGTGACCCACCGCGTGGAGCGCCAACGACCGTGAATCATGTTGTCCTGCTTCAGGTTGCGGCAGATAGATGCGGTGGTTGTGCAGGTCGGTCACCGTCCGGGTCGAACCCGGCAGGTCGGAGGTGTGCACCAGCTTGTAACCGAGGTGCGCCGCGATGCGGTCGACGGCGGCGCGACTGATCGGACCGCCGGGATGGTTGATCGCCTTCAGCAACGTGCCGGCCTCCCCCTCGATGTCGCCGAAGTAGTTGTCAGCCGCTCGCATCCGCTCGCGCAGTTGTGCATTGGCCCGCCGTGCGTGCTCAGGGGTCGCCGCACTGTCCGCCCGTGCGGAAGCCATGGCCTCGTGCATGCCGACGAGCGCCTCGAGCGCCTCGGTCGGCAGCCGCGGGCTGACCTTCACCCGCGGCAGGCCTAAGGACTCGTATGACGGCAGGCGTTGCGCCCGCTCGAGCCGGATCTCCAGCGCAGCACGACGGCTCGGCGGCGCGGTCGACAGCAGGTCGGCCAGTTGCGTGTCCAGCTCAGCGGCGAGCGCCGACACGATCGACAAGCGCGGCTCGCGCTTGCCGTTCTCGATCAACGACAGTGCCGATGTCGACATACCGACCGCCGCGGCGACATCACCGAGCGTGCGCCCGGCCTCCTGACGGACATGCCGCACCCGACGACCGATCGTCAACGCATCGGGTGTGTCTGTCGACTCCTTGACCGTGGTCTTCGGGTCGGGATCGGTGAGACGGCCGGGATGAGCCTTTTGTGTGGCGGTCGTCACAGAGGACGCGTTTTTGACAGGTCGTGTGCGGTCTGAGGTCGTTGAAACTCGTGCCATGCCGAGACACTATCGCAAATTTCGCATTTTTTTATCCGAAACCTGCTGTTGATTTCGCTTGTGGTTACTCCAGAGTTGGGTACATCGAACGCACCGCACTTTGCGAAAGGACCGCAGGAGCTATGAGCACCGAGCAGCAGCCCAGCACCACCGAGCAGGAGACCGCCCTGCAGAACGACTGGCACAGCAACCCCCGCTGGGCCGGGGTCAAGCGCGACTACACCGCGGGCGACGTCGTCAAGCTGCGCGGCTCGGTCCAGGAGGAGTTCACCCTGGCCAAGCGCGGCGCCGAGCAGCTGTGGGACAAGCTGCACAGCGAGGACTACATCAACGCGCTGGGTGCCCTGACCGGCAACCAGGCCGTGCAGCAGGTCAAGGCCGGTCTCAAGGCCATCTACCTGTCCGGCTGGCAGGTCGCCGGCGACGCGAACCTCGCGGGCCAGACCTACCCCGACCAGTCGATCTACCCGGCCAACTCGGTGCCGGCCGTCGTGCGTCGCATCAACAACGCCCTGATGCGCGCCGACCAGATCGAGTTCGCCGAGGGCAACAAGAGCGTCGACGAGTGGGTCGTCCCGATCGTCGCGGACGCCGAGGCCGGCTTCGGCGGCGTGCTGAACGCCTTCGAGCTGATGAAGTCGATGATCGCCTCGGGTGCCGCGGGTGTGCACTGGGAGGACCAGCTCGCCTCGGAGAAGAAGTGCGGCCACCTCGGTGGCAAGGTGCTGATCCCCACCCAGCAGCACGTGCGCACGCTGAACGCCGCGCGCCTGGCCGCGGACGTCTCCGGCACGCCGTCGCTCATCATCGCCCGCACCGACGCCGAGGCCGCGACGCTGCTCACCGCCGACGTCGACGAGCGGGACCGCGAGTTCCTGACTGGCGGACGCACGGCGGAGGGCTTCTACGAGGTCCGCAACGGCATCGAGCCCTGCATCGCCCGCGCCAAGGCGTATGCCGAGTACGCCGACCTGATCTGGATGGAGACCGGCACCCCCGACCTCGAGCTGGCCAAGCAGTTCGCGGACGCCGTGCACCAGGACTTCCCGGACCAGATGCTGGCCTACAACTGCAGCCCGTCGTTCAACTGGAAGAAGCACCTGGACGACGACACCGTCGCCAAGTTCCAGCGCGAGCTGGGCGCCATGGGCTACAAGTTCCAGTTCGTCACGCTGGCCGGCTTCCACGCTCTGAACTACTCGATGTTCGACCTGGCCCACGGCTACGCCGAGAAGCAGATGAGCGCGTACGTCGACCTGCAGCAGCGCGAGTTCGCCGCCGAGGACCGTGGCTACACCGCGACCAAGCACCAGCGCGAGGTCGGCGCCGGCTACTTCGACCTGGTCTCCACCGCGGTCAACCCGGACAGCGCCACCACGGCGCTGAAGGGTTCCACCGAGGCCGCTCAGTTCTGATCCGCTGCCTCACCCGGTCGGCCTGACCGCCGACCACCCCTACTTACCCGGGTCTGCACGGTCACCTGGCTCCGGCCGTGCGGGCCCGGGTAAATCCCATACACCCCGCAACATCCGAAACACCAGCACTACCAAGGCAACTGACACACCGGAAAGGACACCTGTCATGTGTGAAACGCACGGCACTCCAGTGGTGCGCGGCTCCCAACACCCACGCTTCGACGAGATTGTGACCCCGGAAGCTCTTGCCTTCGTAGCCACTCTCGACGGCGCCTTCGCCGGCCGTCGCGCCGAGCTGCTGGCCGACCGCCGCACCCGCGCCAAGGACATCAGCGCCGGCGCGGACCTGGACTTCCTGCCGGAGACGGCATCCATCCGCGCCGACCCGACCTGGAAGGTCGCGGCGCCCGCACCCGGTCTGAAGGACCGCCGGTGCGAGCTGCTCGCGCCGGCCTCCCCCGGCACCGCGGCGCACGCAATGAACTCCGGTGCATCGACCTGGCTGGCGGACCTCGAGGACGGGGTCGCACCGTCCTGGCAGAACATCATCGACGGCCAGATCACCCTGTATGACGCCATCCGTGGCGACCTCAGCTACAAGTCGTCGGACGGTGCAACGCTGACCACCGAGGCGACCACCGAAGGCAACGGCCCGACGATCATCATGCGACCGCGTGGCTGGCACCTGTGCGAGAAGCACGTCACGATCGACGGGCGACCGATCTCCGCGTCGCTCTTCGACTTCGGCATCTACTTCTTCCACAACGCCAAGCGGTTGATCGAGAACGGCGCGGGTCCCTACTTCTACCTGCCGAAGATCGAGTCCCACCTCGAGGCGCGGCTGTGGAACGACGTGTTCGTGCTGGCGCAGCGGGAGCTCGGCATACCGCAGGGCACGATCCGTGCGACGGTGCTGATCGAGACGCTGCCTGCGGCATTCGAGATGGACGAGATCCTCTACGAATTGCGTTCGCACTGCAGCGGTTTGAACGCCGGACGCTGGGACTACATCTTCAGCTACGTGCGGACCTTCTCGCACCGCGGCGACGAGTTCGTGCTGCCGGACCGCGAGAAGATCACGATGACCACGCCGATCCTGCGCTCGCTGACCGAGCTGCTGATCGCGACCTGCCACAAGCGGTGGGCCTACGCGATCGGCGGACCGGCAGCGGTCAACCCGACCGGCCACGACGAGGAGTCGCGGCACCGCGCGCTGGCACAGGTCACCGCCGAGAAGCAGCGTGAGGCCACCGAAGGCTTCGACGGCTCCTGGGTGGCGCACCCGGCGCTGGTCGAGACGTGCCTGGCGGCATACCGCAGCATCCTGGGTGAGCGCACCGACCAGCGCTCGCTGCGCCGGGCTGCTTCGGTCAACGCGCGGGACCTGGTGTCCCTGGAGGGCACGCAGCAGTCGATCACTCTCGGTGGCGTCCGCACCAACGTCTCGGTGTCGCTGCGCTACCTGGCCGCATGGGTGGACGGCAAGGGTGCGATCACCATCGACAACCTGATGGAAGACGCTGCAACCGTTGAGATCTCGCGTGCTCAGCTGTGGCAGTGGCTGCACCACGAGTCACAGCTGGCCGAGGGGCCGCGGGTCACCCGCGAGCTGCTGGACCGGGTCATCGACGAGGAGTTCGCCAAGCTGACGCGAGGCCAGGACGAGCAGACCGAGGCACGCTACGCCGCGGCCCGCGAGGTGCTGGAGGTGACGGCGCTGAGCGAATACCTGCCCGGCTTCTTCACCAACTACGCCTACGTGCGGTACCTCACCGATCGGGCGTTGCGGATGAAGCAGCCGAACACCCGCGAGGACCTCCGACAGTCCGAGCAGGTCGCGACTGCAGCGACGGGTTCAGCCGGCTCGGCCGCCTGAGCTCCACCGGCCGAGGGGCCGACATCACGACCGAGAGGCTCAGAGAATCGGGCAGATTTCGCCTGATTCTCTGAGCCTTTCGGCACGTTTGTGGGTCGCTCGGCTGGTCGAAAGTCACCGAACCCACCTCGTCGGCGGCGCTCCGGATCCGCGGATATGGGAATCTTGGGCAATGAGCCGACGTATGCCGAGCGAGACCGCACCACAGGACCGCATCTGGATGGCGTTCCCGTCGCAGGGCTACACGCTCGGCGACACCGCCGCCGAGGCCGACGAAGCACGCTCGACATGGGCTGCCGTGGCACACGCGGCCCTGGAGTTCGAGCCGGTGACGATGGTTGTCGACCCGGCAGACCTCGACGTCGCACGCCGTTACCTTTCGGCCGACGTCGAGATCGTGTCGACGCCGCTGGACGACGCCTGGATGCGCGACATCGGCCCGACCTTCGTGTATGACGACGGGGCTCTGGCCGGGGTCGACTGGACGTTCAACGGCTGGGGCGGCCAGGACTGGGCTACGTGGGACAACGACGCGAAGGTCGCGTCATACGTGCTCGATCAGGTGGGTGTCCCCGCGATCAAGGCGTCGATCGTCAACGAGGGCGGCGGTTTTCACGTCGACGGTGAGGGCACGGTGCTGCTGACCGAGACGGTCCAGCTCGACCCGGGCCGTAACCCGCAGGCGACCAAGGCGGACATCGAGGCCGAGGTGGCACGCATGCTCGGCGCCACTCACCCGGTGTGGCTCCCGCGCGGACTGACCCGCGACTCGCAGCGCTTCGGCACGCGTGGACACGTCGACATCGTCGCTGCCATCCCCTCCCCCGGCGTGCTCCTGCTGCATGACCAGCGCAACCCCGATCACCCGGATCACGTTGTCATGCAACAGATCGAGAGCGCGCTGCGCGACACCACCGATGCAGCCGGCCGTGCCTGGGACATTCGTAAGGTGCCGGCGCCCGCGGTCCTCGAGGACGAGGAGGGGTCGGTCGACTACAGCTACCTCAACCACCTCGTGGTCAACGACGGGGTCATCGCCTGCTCGTTCGGTGACGCCCACGACGAGGAAGCTGTTGCGGTGCTGGCCGATGCCTACCCGGGCCGCAGGGTCGTCACGGTCGATGCACGGCCGCTCTTCGCTCGCGGTGGCGGCATCCACTGCATCACCCAGCAGCAACCGGTGGCTCCCGCCTGAGCGACAGGCCCTTCGAGACGCCCGCTCGTCCCTCACGGGCTCCTCAGGGACCTTGCTTCGAGACGCCCGCTCGTCCCTCGCGGGCTCCTCAGGGACCTTTGCTAGCTCGCGAAAGCCGCGCGGGCCGTCAGGGCCGCGCGCGTGACCGAGCGCGCGTCGACCGGGCGTGAGGTGTCCAGGTCGATGCGGTGTCCGAAGTCGAATGCCTTGGCATTGCGGGCGATCCAGTCCCAGTCGAGGTCCTGCTGCACGCGGGTGTCGGCGCCGTGCACCGGGTGACGATGCCCTGCCTGCACTCGAGCTTCGTGCCGTCGTCGCGCCGTCGCGGTAGGCAGACTGCACCACACGTGCGGCACGGTCCGAGGGTCGAAGCCCGCTCGCTGCAGGCCGTCCGCAGCGAGCTGATGATCGTCGGGCCACCAGATGTTCTCCACCACTCCGCCGACGGGTGAGGCGGCGAGCAACTGCCAGAGCACCTCACCCGCACCGGAGCCCAACGGGGAGCCGGCACCCCCGGTGCCCTGGAGCGCGGAGCGGGCCGACGGCGGCAACGCGTCGAAGATGGTCTCCTTCACCATGTCCTTCGCGAAGAGCGGCACACCGAGCTCCGCCGCGAGCCGTGGCGCGATCGTCGACTTGCCGGATGCGGGAATGCCGTTGACCAGCAACGCGATCCGTGGCGTGTGCAAGGGCGCGTATGCCGGGGACGGCCACTCGTCACGCGTCACCGCGTGCATCACGTGATCGCGCCAGGCAGCGCCGTCGGAGCTGGGCAGCCACAGCATGTCGCGCACCATCCCCTCCCGGCGGAAGCCGAGGGAGCGCAACAGTCCTGCCGACACGGTGTTGCCCGGTCGCACGTTGGCTTCGAGTCGGTGCAACCCCATGCCGCGCGGCGCTCCGACGAAGGCGAGATTGATGATCTGGCGCATTCCCTCGGCAAAGAGACCCCGGCCGACATACGGGTCGTAAGCGTCGTAGCCGAGCACGCCGCTCTGGAAGCGACCGCGAACAACGTTGGTGACGTTGACCTTCCCGACGATGCCGTGGCTGCCTTCCGGGTCGGCCGCGTGGATCAGGAAGGTGCGGTGCTCCTCGCTCTGCCGCTCCAGGTGCCAGCTGATGTCGTCGGGGTTGACGGGATTCCAGACACCGATGCGTGCCGCCGACTGATGCACCGCCGAGCGGTATGCCGGGACGTCCTCCGGCCTCACGGTGTGCACCCAGACCCGCCGTCCGGTGGATCGCAACGCAGGCACCTGCCAGCTCACCGCACGGTCCTTCCCCGAGATCGGATGTCTGCGCACCGCACGATCAGGAACGCACCTGTCGGCCGCGCAGCACGATGTGTCTCGGGTCAGCCAGCACACCCACGTCGTCGCGGGGATCTGCCTGGTAGACCACGAAATCCGCGCTCTCCCCTTCATCGAGACCGGGGCGGCCGAGCCATTCGCGCGCGCCCCACGTCGCCGCGCTGATCGCCTCGAGGTTCGTCATCCCGGCACGAGTCAGCTCCGCGACCTCTGCTGCGGCGAGCCCGTGCGGCAACTGGCCGCCCGCGTCGGTGCCGACCCAGATCGGCACCCCGGCCTCGTGCGCGGCCGCGACCGTGTCGAACCGCCTGGCATAGAGGTCACGCATATGCGCACCGTAGGACGGGAACTTGGCTTCGCCTGCCTCGGCGAACTTCGGGAAATTCTCGATGTTGACGAGCGTCGGCACGATCGAAATGCCTTGCTGCGCAAACAGATCGATGGAGTCCGGCTGCAGGCCGGTCGCGTGCTCGATGCAGTCGGTGCCGGCTGCGGCGAAGTCGAGCAACGACTCCTCGCCGAAGCAGTGCGCGGTGACGCGAGCGCCTTCCTCGTGCGCAGCGTCGATCGCCGCCCTGAGCGCTTCGCGCGGCCAGCACGGTGACAGGTCACCGCGATCACGATCGATCCAGTCACCGACCAGCTTCACCCACCCGTCGCCACGGCGCGCTTCCTGGCGCACGTAGGCGACGAGGTCCTCGGGCTCGATCTCGTGCGCGAAGTTGCGGATGTAGCGCTTCGTCCGGGCGATGTGCCGGCCGGCGCGGATGATGCGCGGCAGGTCCTCGCGGTCGTCGATCCAGTGCGTGTCGACCGGTGAACCCGCGTCACGCAACAGCAGCGCGCCGGCGTGGCGTTCGCTCAGTGCGTGCTGCTCCGTCGTCTCCTTGTCGACACCGCCGTGTGCCTCGAGCCCCACGTGGCAGTGCGCGTCCACCAGCCCGGGCAGCACGAATCCCTGCACGGTTTCGACGTTTTCGGTGGCTTGCGGCGCGGACCAGCTGATCCGACCGTCCACGACCCACATCTGGTCGCGAACCTCGTCGGGACCGACCAGGATCCGGCCAGTCACGTGCAACACGGGGGCATCTGTCGCCATACCTCGACCCTAGTCGCAGACTCGCGCCGATCGCCCGCACGTGCGGGGTGTGTGGGAACTTCCCGAGCGCTGCTCAACAGATGGGCACTCCCGGGACTCTGTTGTTGTCAGTGCCCTTACTGCCCTTACTGAGGTATGCCGCGCTGACCCATACATTGTGGTTCCCCGAGGTGTCGTCGGTCTTCAGCCACCAGTTGCTGTGCTTCCCACGGAACGAATGGCCCAGGCTCAGCACCTGGCAATCGAAATGCCGCCTGCCCTTCCCCAGGACGCCGACGTCGTGCCAGGCGACCGGGGCGAGATAGGTCGGTGCATCCGCGCGCACCTGCTGATAGCGGCCACTGGTCGACGTCGCCTTCGGCTTTGACTTCGGCTTCGGCGTTGTTTTGGGCTGCTTCGGTTTGGGTGACGTCGGCTTCGGTCTAGGTGTGGGCTTCGCTGTCGAGGTGGGCTTCGACTTCGGAGTTGGCTTCGGGGTCGGTCTCGGTGTGTGGGTCGGTGTGGACTCGCGACGAGGCGGGGTCGTGTGCTTGGGAGGCTGCTTCGACTCGCGTCGCGGCGTGGCGTGCCCGGTGTAGCGAAAGACCCCGGTGACTGATGACGGCTCGGTGGCGAGCCCGGCGACGTTGAGGCCTGCGGTGTGGTTCGCAGCCTGCACGACCAGACCCTGGCCGAGGTAGATGGCGGTGTGCCCGCGGTAGACGATGACGTCTCCGGGCCGGGTCGGCCTCGTGCCGTCGATCCGGGTGAAGCCGTGGGAGGTGAGCTCCGCGGGCATCGCCCAGGAGCTGCCTGCGCCGAAGTCTGTTCCGGTTGCTTGATACCACGCCCACCGCACGAGACCCGAGCAGTCGAGGCCGACCCGGTTGCGATCGTCGTAACGCACGCCATTCTCGTGGTGGACGGTGCCGGTCGACGGACCCGGACGCGCAGCGTGGCCACCCGCCCACGAGTATTGCGTCCCTTTGCCGACCTCCTTGCAGGCCGCCGAGATTGCACGGTTCGCAGCGACACCGGTCGGGCCATATGCATGGCAGTTGCCTGCTGCCCGGGCCGATCCGTGGCTCACCGCCAGACCGCCTACGGCCAGTCCCACGCTGCACACTCCCGCAGCGATGGTGCCGAGCTTCTTCACGTCGTCCCCTGAACGTCCCTGGATCGAACTGTCGCACAACGCAATTCGCTGCACGATGCCATCGATGGTTCCGTCGTTGTGCGGCGATCGTCCGGCGACGCTCGCCCGCAAGGTCGTCCAGGTAGACGCGCGATCATGGGCAACCGGTTCCCGGTGGACCCCATTAGGTGCGACATACTGCGCTGCATGTGGGGGCGTGAACAGCAGGACGAGCAACTCGAGGAGTTCATCGCCGCACGCACCCAGGACCTCCACCACGACGCCTTTCAACTGACCGCGAGCCAGGAGTCAGCAGAACGGCTCGTGGTCGCGGTGCTTGCTGATCTGCGTCGGCAGCGCGTCGACCTGTCACGCGCAGGTGCCACTGCCCACCTTCGGATGGTCCAGCGTGCGGCGACAGACGACAGACCGACCGCGCTCACGGACGACCAGTCGCCGGCAGCCCGCTTCCTACCGATCGCGCGCTTGTCACCGCGGCAGCGTGCTGTGCTTCTGCTGCAGGTCGTCGCCGGATATGACGATCGGTCGATCTCACGCGCGCTGCAGCTTTCGTCCCGCACCGTCAAGGAGACGGTGCGCTCCATCCCGTATGACGACCTCCTGTCACCGCCGTCTCGCCCGAACGAATTGCGTTCGCTGCTGGAGGCTTTCGGCGACCTCGCGACCTTCCCCGATGCAGCCACGACGATGCGTCAGGTCCACACCGCCAAGACCACGGCACGCCGCCCGTGGTGGACGTATGTCGCTGCGCTGCTCGTGATCGCCATGACAGCAACAACGTTCGTCGTCACCGGACGCTGGCACGACGACTGGCTACGCACGCCCGACGGCCTCAACCACGCGCACGGGACGCACTTCCCGACATACATCCAGGGCTATCAGTTGGCGGACATCCGCGACATGACGCCCGGCATCGCCCAGGACGTCACGACCGGCCCGGCCGGAGCGGTGGCGCTGCCCTGCGATGTCGTCGGACCGATGGTGCGGCTCTCCGTGCAGAGCAACGCGTCGTCGGACACCGTGGGAGACTCATGCCTCGAGCCAGGGCCGCGGACGCGGCTCATCGATGTCGAAGGGCGAGCGTCCGCGATGGTGCTCGGTCGCACCCGTGACGAGTTCCCGGTCGGTCTGTACCGACAGGTGCCGCTGAGTGAATACCCCATCGCGACAAAGGATTTCAACGTCCAACACGACCTCACACTCGACATGCTCCGAGGGGAGGCGGCCAGCGACAAGCGACCGCAGGACGCGTCCGAGCGCGTCGTGCTGACGTTGCGCGGGACGAAGTCACACCACAACGGCACCTTCAAGGGTCGGCTCCTGCTACCGCCAAGCAAAGGCGATGGGCCCCCACCGGAGGCGCAGGTAGTCGCGCTGCTTTCACCAACCACGACCGGTCGGTTCCGGGTGCGGATCGACGGCGTTCCGCCCGGAACGAGTTGCGGCAGACACTCGACATTGACCGACCGACAGCCGAAGATCCCCGAGTGTGTGTTGGTCGACCACCAGGTGCCGCAGGTGACGTACTTCCGGCCGGTCGCGGGCATCGACAATTGGCTCCCTGTCGAAGTCACCGTCAAGGATGCCCACGGCCCATGGACGCTGCAGGTTGTGGCAGTCGCCTACGAGGACGGATCCACCGGCTGAGCCACCGCGGGCGCGATCCCGGCATACGCTGGCCGGTATGCGGGGGCGTGAGCACCAGGACGAGCAACTCGAGGAGTTCATCGCCGCACGCACCCAGGACCTGCACCACGACGCCTTCCAACTGATGGGCACGCAGGACGCCGCTGAGCAGTTGGTCGTCCGGGTGCTGACCGACATGCGGCGCGAAGACGTCGACCTCGCCCAGGCGGGTGCCGACGCACGACTGCGCATGGCACGCCTCGCGGTGCGCGACGACACCCCGACCGAGATCACCGACGTCTCCCAATTGCCCGACGAGTTCCGGGCACTCGCCCAGCTGTCACCGCGACAGCGCGCGATCCTGCTGCTGCAGGTCGTCGACGGCCTCGACGAGCGCGAGACCGCTCGCGCGTTGCAGATCTCCGGGCGCTCCACCGACGCCACCCTGCGCTCCATCCCGTATGACGAACTGCCCGGCATGTCACCCCACTCGGGCGAATTGCGTTCTCTCCTGGATGCTTTCGGCGACCTCGCCACAACACCGAGTGCGACCACCACACTCGCCGACCTCCGGGACGTCCCACCGCCACCGCGGCGTCCCTGGTGGACGTATGTCGCCGCCTTCCTCGTCCTCGCACTGACCGTCACGACGGTCGTCTTCTCGCAGCAACGACACAAGGACTGGCTGCGCACTCCCGACGGGCTCAACCACGAGCACGGGACACACTTCCCCGCATACACCCAGGGCTACAAGCTGGTCGACATCCGTGAGGTCGAACCCGGTCCCTCCGCCGAGTTCTCCGTCGACTCCACGAGTGCGGTCGCGATGAACTGCAATGTGCTCGGCCCCGGGCTCGGAATGACGGTCTCGAGCGATCTGACCAGCGGCAACTACTTCCGCCGCCGCACCCAGTGCAAGCGCAAGGACAAGTTGACGCCGTTGACCCCCGTGTCGGGAGACACCCTGGTCTCGGTGAACGACTTCAGTCGGAAACACTGGCCGGTCGCTGTCTACCAACAGGTGCCGCTGAGCGAATACCCCGTTGCCACAGGACATTTCGATGTGCAGACGGGCACCACGCTCGACGACCTCCGGGTGCTGGACTCGATGGACGGCGTCCAACTGCGACCGCGGGTGAAGGGCAAGGTGCTGACCCTGCGCGGCGGGGCCGAGCACCCCAACGGGACGTTCAAGGGCACACTCCAGCTACCGAGAGGCGACGGCAACCTGAATGTCGTCGGCCTGCTCTCCCCCACGACGACCGGCCGCTACCTCGTGCGTGCGGATCACCGTGTGCCGTGGACGACCTGCGGCAACCGGCGCACGGTGAGCTACGGGGAGCTACAGCAGAGCACCGGCTGTGCGCTCGTCGACCGCCACATCCCGCAGATAGAGTTCCAGCAGGTCGGCACACCCCAGACGAACGCACGGACCATGCCCGTGGAGATCACCGTCAAGGACGCCCGCGGACCCTGGACACTCCAAGTGGTCGCCGACCGCTACGCGGACGACGAGCCTGCCGAGCACGGCCCGACGTCGGTGCAGACCAACTGACCCGCGCCGCCAGAGCGGCCGGGCGTCATACCCGGGTAACTCGCGACTTCCCCGCTCAGTCCTTGTCGGCACCCGGACCGAGGAACTTCTCGAAGCCCTTCGGCAGCTTCAGGTCGGAGTAGTCCGGCTCCTCCTGCTGGCCGAACGCGCCGCCCATCGCCTTGTCCCGCGCCTCCGACGCCTTCTGTGCGGCGGCCTTCTCCTGCTGCGCGCGCTTGGCCGGGTTGCCGCTCTTGCCCTTCTTCTTCTTGGCCTGCTGCTTGCCGCGCTTGCCACCACCGGCACCGCCGCCGCCAGGCAGTCCCGGCATGCCGGGCATCCCGCCTCCGCCACGCCGCATCTGACGCATCATCTTCTGCGCCTGGCCGAAACGCTCGAGCAACTGGTTGACCTCGGACACGGTCGTGCCGGCACCACCGGCGATGCGCGCCCGGCGCGAGCCGTTGATCTGCTTGGGGTGGGTGCGCTCGAAGGGCGTCATCGAGCGGACCATCGCCTCGACGCGATCGAACTCCTTCTCGTCGAGCGCGTTGAGCTGGTCCTTCATGCCCGCCATGCCGGGCATCATGCCCATCAGCGCCTTGAGGTTGCCCATCTTCTTGATGGCCTGCATCTGCTGCAGGAAGTCCTCGAAGGTGAAGTCCTCCTCGTCCATGAACTTGCGCGCCATCGCGGCGGCCTGATCACGGTCGAAGGCCTTCTCGGCCTGCTCGATCAGGGTGAGTATGTCGCCCATGTCGAGGATGCGCGACGCCATCCGGTCGGGGTGGAAGACCTCGATGTCCTTGGTCTGCTCACCCACGGAGGAGAACATGATCGGCCGTCCGGTCACTGACGCAACCGACAGCGCGGCACCACCACGGGCGTCACCGTCGAGCTTGGAGAGCACGACACCGGTGAAGTCGACCCCCTGCTGGAAGGCCAGCGCCGTCTCGATCGCGGCCTGGCCGATCATCGCGTCGATGACGAAGAGGACCTCGTCGGGCTGGATCGCCTCGCGGATGTCGGCAGCCTGCTTCATCAGGTTCTCGTCGACGGCCAGACGGCCTGCGGTGTCGACGATGACCACGTCGTACTGACGCACCTTGGCCTGCCCGACACCTGCCTGGGCGACCCACACCGGGTCGCCATACGACTGGGTGCCCTCGGCTGTCGCAGCGTCGTGGCCGCCCTCATTGCCCCGCTCGGGTGCGAAGCACGGCACGCCGGCGCGCTCGGCGACGACCTCGAGCTGCGTGACGGCGTTGGGCCGCTGCAGGTCGGCCGCGACCAGCACCGGGAAGTGCCCCTTGTCGCGCAGGTGCCTGGCCAACTTGCCGGCGAACGTGGTCTTACCCGAACCCTGCAGACCCGCCAGCATGATGACGGTCGGCGGCCGCTTGGCCAGCTGCAGCTCGCGCGTCTGGCCACCGAGGACCTCGATGAGTTCCTCGTTGACGATCTTGACGACCTGCTGACCGGGGTTGAGCGCAGCGCTGACCTCGGCGCCGAGCGCGCGCTCCCGGATGCGCCCGGTGAACTCGCGCACCACCGGCGTCGCGACATCGGCGTCGATCAGCGCGAGGCGGATGTCGCGGATCGTCGAGTTGATATCGGACTCGGTGAGGCGACCCTTGCCCCGGAGGTTCTTGAAGGTCGACGTCAGGCGGTCGGACAGGCTGTTGAACACGCAGCAAGGTTAACTGACGCGAGGATTCGTCCCTCATCCTCGCGTCAGTTAAGCGATGCCTTTGGCCCGTCCTTCGGCCGGAGCTAGCCCGAGACGAGCGAACCTCCATCACACGCGTCGATGAGGGCAGCGATGATCCGCGCCACGTCGGGCGGAGTGACACCTTCACGGGTGAGATAGAAGGTGTCCAGCGACTGCCCGGCATACGTGGCGACGTGGGCCGATCGGATGGCGAATCCGTCCGCCGCGAACGTCTGACCCAGATCGCCGAGCAGCCCCGGACGATCGGTGGCGCGCACCTCGATGACGAGCGCGTCGTCGGACGCGCCCGGCACGAGCGTCGCGCGGGATGGCGCGCTCCCGATCGGCGCACCGATCCGGGTCCCGCGAGCGAGGTGGGGCACGCCCTCGCGCAGGCGCCGCTCCAAGTCCGCCACCTCGGGCAGGTCGGCGTATGGCGCCTCCACCCGCCAGGTGTTGTGCGCGATGCCGTCGGAGGTGCGGATCCGGGCGGAGCGCACCGTCATACCGAATGACACCAGGAGCGCCGCGCACTCCGCGAACAGGCCCGGTCGGTCGCGGTCGGCGATCTCGATCGTCGCGCCGGACGCGGTCGGCACGAGCGCAAGGTATGGCGCACCACTCATCACCCGGGCACGGATGTCGTCGCGGAGTAGCTCGACCTCCTCCGGCGGGCGGTGCCACCGGCCCTCGAGCGCCGCACGGCCGTGCTGCGCCAGCCGGTGCACCAGCTCGGCACGCCAGGAGGTCCACGCCTTCGGCCCGGCAGCCACGGCGTCGGCCTCGGTCAGCGCGACGAGCAGCTCGAGCAGGTCGGGCCGTTCGTCGACCGCGCGTAGGAGTGCTGCGACAGTGGCCGGGTCGTCCGGGTCACGCCGGGTCGCCAGGTCGACCACGGTCAGGTGCTCGCGGACCAGCAGGGTGATGGTCTCAACGTCGGCTTCGGCGAATCCCATTCGCCGCGCTACGTTCCCGGCGACCGGGGCGCCTTCGGCGGCATGATCGTGCACCCCCGCGATCTTGCCGATGTCGTGCAACAGGGCGGCGATCAGCAGCAGGTCGGGCCGCTGCACCCGGTCGCGCAGACCCGCCGCGGCCACGACCGTCTCGATCAGATGCCGATCGACGGTGTGGCGGTGGACCGGGCTGCGTTGTGGCCGGCTGCGCACCGGCGCCCACTCCGGCAGCCACGACCCGATCACGCCTGCCAGGTCCAAGGTCTCCCAGACCGCACGCAGCCCCTCGCCGGAAGCCAGCAGATCGACGAACACGTCCCGGATCTCCTCCGGCCACGGCGTCGGCAAGGCAGGGACCGGGTCGGTCAGGTTCGCGAGAGTCGTTGGCCCGAGCGGCATTTCGCGTCGTGCTGCGGCGCCGGCAGCGCGCAGCAGCGTCAGCGGCCCGCGACGGGTGATGTCCCGGCGACCGAGGACCACTTCGCCGTCATGCAGGTAGAGACCGTGGCCGAGCGGACGTAGCAGCGGCCGGCGTGGCCCGGCGCGCAGCGTGCGGGCCCGCTGCGACTGCCCGGCCCGGCGCAGCGTGTCCTGCAGTGCGTGCGAGATCGTGCGTCCGGACTGCACGACCGACGTGAGCAGCGCGTCGGCGTCGGGCTCGCCCAACAGGGCGGCCACCGCGTCCTGGTCCTGCCTGGACAACTTGTCGCGCCAGCGGCCGGTGACGACGTGCAACGCGTCACGCACGTCCAGCAACCGGTCGTATGCCACGTCGACCGCCCCGTGCGGACGGTCAGCGAGCCACGTCGCGGCCAGCGCACGCAGCACCGTCATGTCGCGCAACCCGCCCGCGGCCTCCTTCAGCTGCGGCTCGAGCTCGTGTGTCAGATCGCCGTGACGGATGTGCCGGTCACGCAACGAGGCGACCAGTTCAGGCAGGCGCTTGCGGGCGTTCGAGCGCCAGTCGTGCGCGATCCCCTGCCGGACCTGGGCGACCAGCAGCGCGTCCCCGGCGACGTGCTGGACGTCGAGCAGTCCGACGGCGGCGTTGAGGTCGGCGGTCGCGACGGCCCGGCAGTCCGTCGGTGTACGCATGCTGTGGTCCAGCCGGATTCCCTTGTCCCACAACGGATACCAGATCCGATCAGCCAGGCCGTCGAGGTCGGACGAGCCTCGTTCGTCGTGCAGCAGCACCACGTCGAAGTCGGACAACGGCCCGCTGTCGCCTCGTGCGATGCCGCCGACGACGGCGAGCGCGACACCCTCGGGTGGTGTGGCGGCCCGCCATACATCTGCCAGCACGTCCCTGGCGTATGCCGTCAGTCGCTCACGCCGCCGCGCGCCTGCACCCGGCGTCCCGAAGTCGCGCGTTCCGGCGAGGTCGAGACGTTCCCGGTCGACGGCAGGCCGACTCACAACCGCACCCCCTTCGCCGAGAGGCCCCCGGTTCGCCGAGCGGACCCCCAATTACGGGCGAAATCGGGTGCAATCGAGGGGCCCGTCGATGAAAGGGGGGCCTGTCGGCACAGGTGTTCGTCCGGGTTGAGAGACCCGCCGCTACAACGCGCCGTCACCGTGCTCACCCGTGCGCACACGGACGATGTCGTCGATCGGCATCACCCACACCTTCCCGTCGCCGATGCGGCCGGTCTGTGCGGTCTTGACGATGACGTCCACGACGCTGCGGGCGTCGAGATCCTCCACGACGACCTCGAGCCGCAGCTTCGGGACGAAGTCGACCGAATACTCCGCACCGCGGTAGACCTCGCTGTGCCCTCGCTGCCGGCCGTAACCGCTGGCCTCGCTGACCGTCATACCGGTGATGCCATAGGCCTCCAGGGCTTCCTTCACGTCGTCCAGCCGGAACGGCTTGATGATGGCGGTGATGAGTTTCATGCCGTGACCTCTTCCTTGCTGTTGTCGGAATCGTGGCGCGCCGGGCGGTGACCGATCCGGCTGGCCGAGAAGACACTGCCGAAGTCGTATGCCGTCTCGGCGTGCTCGGTCTGGTCGACCCCCTCGGCCTCGTCCTCGTCACTGATCCGCCAGCCCATCGTCGCCTTCAGCGCGTAGCCGATGACGGTCGTGACGATCGCGGTGTAGAGCAGGGCCACTAGCGCGATCACGAATTGCACCACCAACTGGCGCCATTCGCCATACGCAAGGCCGGTCCCGCGGGCGAAGACGCCCAGCGACAGGGTGCCCCAGAGTCCGGAGACCAGGTGCACGCCCACGACGTCGAGCGAGTCGTCGAAGCCGAACCTGAACTTCAGCCCGATCGCGTATGCCGACGCCACACCCGCGACCAACCCGACGCCGATCGCGCCCAGCGGAGTGACATTGCCACAGGCGGGAGTGATCGCGACCAGGCCCGCGACGATGCCGGACGCAGCGCCGACCGAGGTCGCGTGACCGTCACGCAGCTTCTCCAGCAGCAGCCAGCCCATCATCGCCGCACACGTCGCGACGGTGGTGTTGACCCAGACCAGAGCTGCGGATTCGTTTGCACCCAGAGCGGATCCGGAGTTGAAGCCGTACCAGCCGAACCACAGGATGCCTGAGCCGAGCATCACCAGCGGCACGTTGTGCGGGCGCATCGGTGACTTGCCGAAGCCGGCGCGCTTGCCGAGCAGCAGGGCCAGGACCAGACCGGCAATACCCGCGTTGATGTGCACGACCGTGCCACCTGCGAAGTCGATGGGGGCGACCTTCGCCATACCGTCGACCGTGCCGAAGAGCTTCGCCGCGATCCCGTCCGCCGATCCGGACAGCAGTCCGCCGCCCCAAACCATGTGTGCGAGAGGGAAATACGCCAGAGTCACCCACAACCCGGAGAAGGCCAGCCAGGTCGAGAACTTCGCTCGATCGGCGATAGCGCCGCTGATCAGCGCCACGGTGATCGCGGCGAAGGTGAACTGGAAGCCGGCGAAGACCAGGGTCGGTATGCCACCCGCCTGCAGCACGGTGCTGCCCGGCTCCCCCGGCAAAATGCCTGTCAATCCCCAGAATTCGAAGGGTCCGGCGAAGATGCCGAGGTGGTCGTGGGTGCCGAAGGACATCGAGTAGCCCCAGAGCACATAGATGATGCCGATGACTCCGAACGCCCCGAAGGACATCATCATCATGTTGAGCACTCCGCGGGATCGCCCGAGACCGCCGTAGAACAGCGCGAGTCCGGGGATCGTCATGAAGAGCACGAGGGACGCCGCGATCAGCATCCAGGCCGTGTTGCCGGTGTCGAGTGTCGGCGGCGCTGCGGCCGACAGTCCGTGTGTCAGGGAGGTCATGCGAAAGACCTTGTCAATGCACGGTTTCAGTCACGTTCCCGTCGGTGTTACATCCACGTTGCTTCTCGACGGCGGTGTTAACAACACGTTTCGCGACCCAAGCCGGTCGAGTAGTTCGAGACCCGACACCCAAGCTGGTCGAGTAGCTCGTGAGGCACGAGCGAGCGTATCGAGACCCGACACCCAAGCTGGTCGAGTAGCTCGCGAGGCACGAGCGAGCGTATCGAGACCCGACACCCAAGCTGGTCGAGTAGCTCGCGAGGCACGAGCGAGCGTATCGAGACCCCGGACGCATAATGGCTGTATGACGTCACTGGTGCTGCCCGGACCGGTGCGCCGTGTGCACGACACGGTGCGCCACAAGGCCGCCGTCCAACTACGCGAGCGGGTTGCCGGCGAGGACGCGACCCGGCGCGCGGACGGCATCTGGGGCAAGGAGGGTGACCGCTGGTTCGGCCCCGACGACCCGATCTGGCGCGTGCACCTGGACGCCGCGATGTTCGTCGGCGGGATCCGTGCGCTGCTGCTGCAGGCCCTGCACCCGCTGGCCATGGCCGGTGTCGAGGACTTCTCCAACTACCGCGACGACCCGTGGGGGCGCTTGCAGGGGACGAGCAACTTCGTCTCGACGACGACGTTCGGCACCATCCCGGACGCCGAGCAACTGCTGGCCCGGGTGCGCAGCATCCACCGCAGGGTGCACGGGACGTTCGAGGGCGTGCCCTATCGCGCCGACGACCCGCATCTGCTGGCGTGGGTGCACGCGGCCGAGGCGGACAGCTTCCTGACCTGTTTCCGCGCGTTCGGTGGTGGGACGTTGACCGACACCGAGGCCGACACGTATGTCGCCCAGATCGGTTCCGTGTCGATGCGCCTCGGGTTCGAGGGCGCGCCGACTTCGGTCGCCGGGCTGGAGCAGACGCTGGAGTCCTTCCGTCCGGAGCTGCGCGGCACGGCGTCGGCGCGGTCGGCGTTGCACTTCATCACCTGGAAGCCACCGCTGCCGGTCTCGGCACGCCCTGCCTATCTGAGTCTGGTGGCGGGCGCGGTCGGCACGTTGCCGTCATACGCCCGGCAGATGCTGGGGATCCGCACTCCTCCCGGCGCTCCGGCGCTGCTGCGCGGCGCGGGCATCGCGGGCGCGACCGGGGTGCGCTGGATGTTGGCTGACCCGCAGGTGCAACAGGACCGCCGCGTCAATCAAGCCACTGACGCCGCTCGCCGCTCCTGAAACGGCCCCGAGACGGCCCACCACTCCCCGCCCAGTGACGGCTCCCTCGACGAGTGACGGCGTCATACCACCGTCATTCGTCGAGGGAGCCGTCACTGGCGAAAGGTGGGGTCTCAGTCGAGGACGCGGAAGGTGGGGCCCGCAACGGCCCCCTTCGCGAGGAGCGGAATCAATCAACGTCAATCCAACACGGCGTTGACGAACGCCTCGGGGTCGAATGGCGCGAGGTCGTCGGCACCTTCACCGAGGCCGACCAGCTTGACCGGGACACCGAGCTCGCGCTGCACGAGGACCACGATGCCGCCCTTGGCCGTGCCGTCCAGCTTGGTGAGCACGACACCGGTGACGTCGACCGCCTTGGCGAAGATCTCCGCTTGGCGCATGCCGTTCTGGCCGGTCGTCGCGTCGAGCACCAGCAAGCACTCGTCGATCGGGCTCTGTTTCTCGATGACCCGCTTGACCTTGGCCAACTCGTCCATCAGGCCGACCTTGTTGTGCAGGCGGCCGGCGGTGTCGATCATGACGACATCGACCTCGCCCACGTTGCCGGCCTTGACTGCGTCGAACGCGACGGCTGCCGGGTCGGCGCCCTCCTTGTCGGAGCGCACGGTCGGCACACCGACGCGGGCGCCCCAGGTCTCGAGCTGGTCGGCAGCCGCGGCACGGAAGGTGTCGGCCGCACCGAGCACGACGTCCTTGTCCTCGGCGACCAGGACGCGCGCGAGCTTGCCCACGGTCGTGGTCTTGCCGGTGCCGTTGACGCCGACGATCATGATCACCGCCGGACGGTCGCCGACCCGGGTGCCTGCGATGCGGCGGTCCATGTCCGGTCCGACCTGCGCCAGCAACTCCTGGTGCAGCCAGCTCTCCAGCTGCTCGTCGCTCGGTGCACCTTCAACCTGAACTCGACGTTTCAGGCCGTCGACGATCTCTGTCGTGGCGTCGACGCCGAGATCGGCGCCCAGCAGAGTGTCCTCAACGTCCTCCCATACGGCATCGTCCAGTTTGTCGCCGGACAGCGCGGTGAGCAGGCCCTTGCCGAGAGCGTTGTTGGAGCCGGCCAGCCGCGAACGCAGTCTCGTCATACGACCGCGAGCCGACTCGGGTCGTTCGATCTCGGTCGTCGTCGTGGAGCCCGACTCGCTGGAGGCGGGCTCGTCGGCGAGCTCCTGCTCGGCAGCCGCAACCTCGGCGTCGGTCGGTGCCTGCTGCGCCGGGGCGGGCGGCTGCTCCTGTGCCGCCGTCTGCGGCCCGCCGTCCCGCGCCACCGGCTCGGCGGTGGACTCCGCGGGCTTCGACGGGGCAGAAGACTCGGCCGGCCCGGCACCGGGTGCGGCCGACCCGTCGGCCGGACGCTCTGTGGCAGGCGGCTGCCCGGCTGCAGGCTTCGACGGCGCACCCTTACTGGTGTCGATCGTCGCCGTACTACTCGGTTTGTAGGTGTTGGCGCTTCGGGTCTTCGCCTCGCGTGCGGGAGGCGGCGGCTCTACCGGCGGGGCCGACTTCCTGCCGCTGCCCCGCAGGTAGCCGACGAGCAGCGCCAGCCCCGCGAGAACGACGACCGTGATGATGACAAGGATTTCCCAGAGCGAGTCCACGCCCGACATCCTCCCAAATGGATCGACGAACCGGGCGTGGTGTCACCCCGGCGTGCGCGGTTCCGCGCAACGGACAGGATCGTCCGGCGTGTCACTCCGCTTCGGAGTCAGCGCCCACCTTGCGACCACGTCGCTCGGTCACCGAGGTGACCATCCCCTCGGCCCGCTCGGTCAGCAACTCGCGTCCCTCACGTCGTGCGGGCACGGCGACGAGACCGATCACCGTCCCGGCGAGAGCCACACCGACAACCAACGCCAAGATCAACCACACCATGGCTCCATTGTCCGACTTGACCTGTGTTTTACCAAAGCCATACCCGTGGTTTCGCGCGGAAGATTGCCCAACCCATACCGCGCGGACGGTGAACACTCGGCCAAGCACCAATGACAGGCGAGAACACCGCCGACTTCGCGACGTGCCGCAACGTCGGACACGCGTGCACGCTGCCTGTTCGTTCGTTACTCTCGTCCGGATCGCAACCGACCGAAGGATCACCCTGTGACCAGTTACCCGAACGACCCCAACCAGCCTGACGGCTACGGCGAACAGCCGAAGGACGGCTCGGGCAACCCGCAGTACGGGTCCCCGCAGTACGGCGCACAGCCCTACGGATCCCCGCAGTACGGTGCGCCTCAGCAGGGCAGCCCGTATGGCGGTGCGGTGGAGCCGCAGGAGCACGACAAGGCGACCCTCATCATGATCCTGGGGATCCTGTCGATCCCCTGCTGTGGCCTGTTCACCGGCATCCCCGCGATCATCATGGGTCGCCAGGCACTGCAGCAGATCGACGCCTCCGGCGGCATGCTCGGCGGGCGCAGCAAGGTCCAGGCGGGCTTCATCTGCGGGATCATCGGCACCGCGTGGACCATCGTCGCTGCCATCGTCCGGCTCGCGGGCTGACGTCATACCGACACTGAAGGGCCGGTCACCGTGTGGTGACCGGCCCTTCTCGTATGTCGCCAGGTGTCGCTATGCCTGATAGAGCCAGTGGCCCCAAGGCGTCCAGCGGTAAACGGTGAAAAGCACCATGGCGACCGCAAAGATTGTCGTTGCGACCTTCGGTGTGTTCAGCAGGACAGCCTGCACCTCGCCTTTCGCCCGCCGGACGAACCACCGAACTATCAGCGCGGCTCCCGCCACCAGGATGAAAACCGCGGCGGCATTGCTGGTGAGCGCGTCGCCCAGCTGACCGCGGGTGAGGTCGTTCATCGCGCGGAGCCCGCCGCACAGCGGACACGGCCAGCCGGTGATCGTCAGGAACGGGCAGAAGCCATAGGACCCGGACTGGTGCGGGTCGTGAAAGTGCAGCAGCACCAACGCTCCCGCGCCACCGGTCGCCATGAGGACCGGCTCGCGCACTCGTCGCGCGAGCGGCACCTGCGCAGCGTCCGGCCGCTGCAGTCGGGCTGTTGTCACTCCCCCAGATTAGGTCACTGCTTGCCGAGCAGTTTCAGGAACGGGGTGACCTCGCTCGGCACGTCGACCCCGGAGTCGCGGTCGGCGGTGGTCGGTGTGAATCCGGCGACCGCGCCGCCGTCGGAGACGACGTGCGCGGCCAGCTCGGCCGCGGCACGGCCGGCGCGGGCAGCCAGGTCGCGCCCCGCTGCGCCGCCGCCGAAGTCCTCGGTCGCGGCGAAGACACCGGTCGGCATCACGACCGCACGCAGGTGACTGAGCAGCGGACGCAGCGCATGGTCGAGGACCAGCGAATGCCGTGGCGTGCCCGCGGTGGCCGCGATGATCACCGGCATACCGTTCAACGCGTCGGCGTCCAGGGCGTCGAAGAACATCTTGAAGACGCCGCTGTAGCTCGCCGCGAAGACCGGCGTCACGACGACCAGTCCGTCCGCCGCCGACACGGCACGCCGCAACTGGTCGAGACGTGCCGTCGGCATACCCGCGGTTGCCATCATGGTCGCGAGATCGACTGCGTATTCACGCAATTCATAGGTCTGTATGTCGACCGACTCACCTCGGGCACTGACGGCAGCCTCGACCGAGCCGGAGATCTGGTCGGCGAGCAGCCGGGTGCTGCTCGGCTGGCTCAGCCCGGCGGTCAGGACCACGACTCGGCGGGTCATGCGGAAACCTCCTCGGCAACCTGCTCGAGACCGGCGGTCGCGCTGATCACCTTGCGGTGCGGCGAGTCCGGTCCTTCGGCGACCAGGCTCGCGTGGGTGGGCGGGTTGCTCGGCACATGCTCGGGGCGACGAGCCTCGAACTCCTTGCGCAGCACCGGCACGACCTCCTTGCCGAGGATGTCGATCTGCTCCAGGACGGCGTCCAGCGGCAGGCCGGCGTGGTCGACGAGGAAGAGCTGGCGCTGGTAGTCACCGACGTAATCGGCGAAACCGAGCGTGCGCTCGATGACCTGCTCGGGCGTGCCGACGGTCAGCGGGGTGTCGCGGGTGAAGCTCTCCAGCGACGGGCCGTGTCCGTAGACCGGGGCGTTGTCGAAGTAGGGACGGAAGATCCGCTTGGCCTCCGCCTCGGTGTCGGCCATGAACACCTGTCCGCCGAGACCGACGATCGCCTGGTCGGCGGCGCCGTGCCCGTAGTGCTCGAAGCGCCGGCGGTAGAGGCCGACCATCGAGGCGGTGTGCTCCTTGTTCCAGAAGATGTGGTTGTGGAAGAAGCCGTCACCGTAGAACGCGGCCTGCTCGGCGATCTCGGGGCTGCGGATCGAGCCGTGCCACACGAAGGGCGCGACGCCGTCCAGCGGCGCGGGCGCCAGCGAGTAGCCGTGCAGCGGGGTGCGGAATTCGCCCTCCCAGTCCACAACCTTCTCCCGCCAGAGGCGGCGCAGTAGGTGGTAGTTCTCGACCGCGAGCGGGATGCCCTTGCGGATGTCCTTGCCGAACCATGGGTAGACCGGGCCGGTGTTGCCGCGGCCGAGCATCAGGTCGATGCGGCCGCCCGCGAGGTGCTGCACGTAGGCGTAGTCCTCGGCCAGCCGCACCGGGTCGTTGGTGGTGATCAACGTCGTCGCCGTCGACAGCTGCAGGTTGGTCGTCTGCGCGGCGATGTTGCTCAACAGGATCGGCGGGTTGGCGGGCGCGACGAACGGCGGGTTGTGGTGCTCACCCGTGGCGAAGACGTCCAGGCCGACTTCCTCGGCCTTCTTCGCGATGGCGACCATCGACTGCACACGCTCGGCCTCGGTCGGCGTGCGGCCGGTCGTCGGGTCCTGGGTGACGTCACCGATGGTGAAGACGCCGAACTGCATGTCACTCACTCCCTGCTCTCGCGATGCTCTAGAACTCTCTAGAAGTATCTCAAATTTTAACTAACTGCTCAACACAACAGCCGTGCGCGCTGTCCTATTCCAGCCCGCCCCTTCCCACTTCGCCGAGAGGCCCCTCGTTCGCCGACAGGCCCCCGGATTTGGCCCTCGTGGGAGCTAAATCCGGGGGCCTCTCGATCATCGCTGGGCCTGTCGGCGTGTGTGGTGCGGGTGCGCGCCGCGGGAAGCCAAGCCGCCGCTAGATGATCACCCAGAGCAGCGAGGTGAGTGCGAGACCGACGACCGAGATGATGGTCTCCATGACCGACCAGGTCTTGAGGGTCTGCACGATCGTCATACCGAAGTACTCCTTGACCAGCCAGAACCCGGCGTCGTTGACGTGCGAGAAGAACAGCGAGCCGGCACCCACGGCGAGGACCACCAGAGCCAGGTGCGTGGACGACAGTCCGACGGCCAGCGGCGCGACGATGCCGGATGCGGTGACCGTGGCGACGGTCGCCGACCCGGTGGCGACGCGGATCAGCACCGCGATCATCCAGCCGAGCACGAGGGCGGACAGGCTTGCCGCGACGGCGATCTTGCCGATCGCGATGCCGGTGCCGCCGTCGAGCAGCACCTGCTTGAAGCCGCCGCCGGCGCCGACGATGAAGGTCGCGCTGACGATCGGCTTGAGGCTGTCGCTCATCTTCTCGGTGAGGGTGTCGAGCGAGAAACCCACCGTGGTCCCGAAGGTCACCATCGCCATCAGCACCGCGAGCAGCAGCGCCACCACGGGCTCACCGATGAACTGCAGGAACGGGTAGATCGAGGCGTCCTCGCTCATCCAGACCTCGGCGGCCGCGCGAATCAGCATCAGCACCACGGGAAAGAGGATGGTCGCGATCGTCCAGCCGAAGGTCGGTCGTCGGGTGGCCTTCTGCGTGCCGTCCGCCGGAGCGGCCTCGACACTGTCCTGGGTCAAGTCGGGCCCGGTGTCGCTCACCAGGTTGCCGCCGGCGCCGGCGGCGCCGATCGGCACCATCCGGGCGGCAAGGATGGCGAAGAGCGGCCCGGCGATGATGACTGTGGGGATCGCGATCAGCAGGCCGATGGCCAGCGTGGTGCCGACGTCGCCGTGCAGGTTGGCGATCGCCGCGAGCGGCCCGGGGTGCGGCGGGATGAAGCCATGCAGCACGGACAGCCCGGCCAGCGCGGGTATGGCGAGGGTCATCGCCGGCTTCTTGGAGCGCTTGATCGCCAACATGACCACGGGGATCAGCAGCACCAGGCCGATCTCGAAGAACATCGGGATGCCGATGATGAACGCTATCAACGCCATTCGCCAGGGAAGCGCTCCTCCCCCGCCGGTGAGGATCTTGTCGACGATCTCGTCGGCGCCGCCGGAGTCGGCGAGCAGTTTGCCGAGCATCGCGCCGAGGACGATCAGCACGCCGACGTTGCCGAGCACGGCACCCACGCCGGTTTCGAACGACCCGGCGACGTCCGCCAGGTTGATGCCGGAGCCGATGCCGACGACCAGGCAGCCGATCGTCAGCGCGAGGAAGCCGTGCATCTTCAGCTTGACGATCAACGCAACGATGATCGCGATGCCGATGACCGTGACCACCAGGGCCTGTGTGTCGTGCCCCTCCCACGGCTCGTGGATCTTCTTGATGGTGTCGTCCGCGGCGGCCAAGGACGCCGGATGGAACATTGAAGTCATGAATCTCTCCGGTTCTCAAGGGTTTTCATGCGTTGTCGTGGGTTGTGGAGTTGCCCAGCGCAGCGCAGAAGGCCGCTGCGTTCTTCCTGATGTCGGACCAGCGAGCCTCGGCGACGTCGGACGGTGTGACCACGGATGTCCCGGCGGTCACGGCCAGCGCGCCGGCGGCCAGGAACGCGGCAGCATTGTCGTTGTTGACGCCGCCGCTGGGCACGAGCGGGACGTCGGGGAACGGACCGCGCAGGTCCGAGAAGTATGTCGGGCCGACCGCTCGGGCGGGGAAGATCTTCACCACGTCCGCGCCGAGGCCGACCGCGGTCAGCAGCTCGCTCGGTGTCAGCGCACCGAGCACGACGGCAGCGCCGGCCCGGTGTGCGACCTCGACGATCCCGCCTGCGTCCGGACCGAGTCCGGGCGTGACGATGAACTGCGCACCCGCCTCGACCGCGGCGCGAGCCTGGTCGGCGGAGGTCACCGTGCCGGCCCCGACGACGCCGTCCGTCCGCGAGGCCGCCTCGGCGGCGTCCCGCAGCAGGCCGGTGAGGCCCGGTGTGGTGAAGGTCAGCTCCAGCACCCGTATGCCGCCGGCCGACAAGGCACCGGTCAGCGCGACGACATCGTCGATCCGTGGCGCCCGCACGATCGACAGCACCCGATCCTGCGCGAGTGCGTCCAATACTGCTGTCGCTGTGTCGTTCACAATGCTCTCGTCCCTTCGTCGGTGCGGCGCATCGCGCGCCCTGGCAGGTCGTCGGTGCGGTGCCCGGCCTCGATCACGGCCGTGCCATTGACCAGCACCCAGTCGATGCCGGCGGCTTGTTGCCGCGGGTCGTCGAATGTCGCGGTGTCCCGGACACCGTCCGGGTCGAAGAGGACCAGGTCGGCGGCATACCCCTCGCGCACCAGGCCGCGCCGCTGCAGCCGGAGCCGTGCCGCCGGCCGGCCGGTGAGGTGGTGCACGCAATCGACGAGGTCAAGCACACCGAGCTCACGCACGTAGTGCGCCAGGTAACGCGGGAAGGTGCCCCAGGCTCGCGGATGCGGTCGCTCGCCGACCAGGATCGCGTCCGACCCGCCGCAGTGTGTGCGGTGGCGCATGATCGCCTGCACGTTGTCCTCGTGACCGACGTGCTGCAGGATCGTGGTGGCGAGCCGGTCCCGGAGCAACAGGTCGAAGAAGACATCGAGGGCGGGTTGCCCTGTCGATGCGGCGATTTCATCGATTGTCCGACCCACCGCGTCCGAGAGGTCGGGGTTGCCGACACCACTGATCTGGATCGTCTGCCAGTCCGTGACACAGCCGTGGCAGCCGTCGGTGCCGACCTGCTCGATCTGGTAACCGATGCGCTCCCGCAGAGTCGGGTCCTGCAGTCGGTGCAGCAACTCGTCCGGGCCGCCGGTCGTCGCCCAGCTCGGCAGGATGGCGCTCAGGGTCGTCGAGCCCGGCAAGTAGGGATAGCTGTCCAGGGTGATGTCGTCACCGGCATCGAGCGCGTCGTCGATCAGTCGCAGCAACTCCCCCGCACGTCCTGCGTTGGGGGCGAAGTTCATCGTCGCGTGGGTCAGATGCAGCGCGCAGCCGGCTGCCCGGCACACGTCGATCATCTCGGCATACGCTTCGAGTGCGCCGGCGCCGTACGAGCGGTGATGTGGGCTGTAGTAACCGCCGTGATCCGCGACCACCCGCAGGAGCTGTGTCAATTCGGCGTCATCGGCGAACATGCCTGGTGGATACGTCAATCCGCTGCTCATGCCGATCGCGCCCTGCTCGAGGCCGGCCGCGAGCAAGGCCTGCATCCGGCGCACTTGCTCCGGGGTCGCGCGCTGGTCGTCCGGTCCCACGACCATCAGCCGCAGCGTGCCCTGCGGCACCAGATAGGCCGCATTGCAGGCGATCCCACGGTCCAGCCGGTCCAGGTAGTCCGCGACCGTCGCCCAGCGGTCGTCGAAGCTGTCGGGCGTGCCGTTCCAGCCGGCGATCTGCCGGCGCAGCGCCGCCCGGGATGCCTCGTCGGCCGGCGCGAACGACAGGCCGTCCTGCCCGAGCACCTCCAGGGTCACACCCTGACTGACCTTGGCCATGTGCTCAGGTGAGGCCAGGATCTGGATGTCGGAGTGGGCATGCATGTCGATGAATCCCGGTGCCAGCACGCTGTTTTCGGCCTCGATGACACGTCGGGCCGAGCCTGCTGCGGCGGTGCCCCGGTGGATCCCGGTGATCACACCGTCTGTCACGGTGACGTTCGCGGTGTATGCCGGGCCCCCGGACCCGTCGATCACCGTCGCCCTGCGGATGAGCCAATCAGCCGTCATGCCAACGCATCTCAGAACCAGGTCCGCACCAGGTCGACCACGACGGGGTCATCGGCGTCCGCGTCTTCGACGACCGGGACGAGCACCCACTTGTCCAACGCGGTGCAAGGGTGCGACAACCCGAGGCGAAGCTCGTCACCAATCTGCACCGGCGCGGGCGAGTCGGGGTCGAAATGCAGGAAACCGTGCTGGTCGTTCAGCGCCGTGACCTCGATGCCCTCCAGCACAACGGTGTGATCGCCCGTGTTGCGGGGACGCAGCAACTGCACCTCCGGCATGCCTTCGTCGAAGGGCAGGTCGCGCTTGCCGGCGTCGAAGATCGCCATACCGGGCTCGGGCTGGGAGCTCACCCTGACCCACCCGTGCATCGCAGCCCGCAGTGTGGGCCCTGCAGTGCGCGGGTGCTCCCCGAGCGGCGAGATGCCGCGATAGAAACCGTCGTCATGCACGATGTAGGCGCCGCTGCGCAGGACCACGCGCGCACCACTGTCGGCCAACGGACGCAGCACGTCGTCGACGACGTCGAAGTAGGCGCTGCCACCTGCACTCACCACCGGCGTGCTGCCTTCGGGGTAGCACCCAGCGGCGGCGAGCTCGTGGTGCACTTGCGCGAGATCCCGCAGGTATGCCGCGACGACTTCGCGTGCCTGCTCGTCCGGAGTGTGCGCCATCGCACCCTCATAGCCGGCGACTCCCGCAAGCTCCAGGTATGGCGAATCCTCAACCGCCGCAGCGACTTCCAGCGCGGTCGCCAAGTCACGGGCACCGGTCCGTCCGCCGCTGCCACCGCGCTCGACCAGCACGCGCAGTTTCGGACGCGTGCCGGGGTCGGGCACATCGGCAGCCAGTGCGTCGTGCATGAGCTGCACGGTCCGCACGGCGTCGGCCCACACGTAGATCTCGTCCTCGGGATGAGCGGCAAGCTCATCGGACATCCAGCGCAGCGACAGCGGCGAGATCACCGCGTTGGCCACCATCACCCGCTGCACGCCGAACTCCCGCGCGACGGCGAGTTGCGGGAGGTTGGCGACGGTGATCGCCCAGGCGCCGGCCTGCAGCTGCTCCTCCCACAGCGCCGGAGCCATGGTGGTCTTCCCGTGCGGTGCGAGATCGAATCCCCTGTCGGCACACCAGGATGCGAGCGCGGCGAGATTGTGGTCGAGCGCCGTCCGGGACAGCGTCAGCAACGGCGTCGGCAGCTGAGAGAGGTGCGGGCGACGAGCACGCAGCTCGCCGACGGTCCGGCCCCAGAGCTCCGGCGGCATGCCCTTGTGCCGCCAGTCGACCTGCTCCTCACCGAGCGCGTCCAGTGCCGCGCGGTCCATGCCCAACCTCCATCGTTGCGTATTTTGCAACGTGCATTGCATAATGTGATTGCCTTGTGTAGCATCACGGCCAGCACAACGTCAAGGTTTCCACTGGAGAGGGCCGCACGGTGACGAACGGATCGACCGGATCGCCGGGATCACTTCGGGTGCTGTGCCTGGGCGAAGCGATGGTCATGCTGCGTCCGCACGAGCCCGGCGGGCTGGCGGGCTCGGCCTTGCTGCACCGCTCCGTGGGCGGAGCCGAGGCAAACGTCGCGGGCGCACTTGCCGCGCTCGGCATACCGACCTGTTGGGTGTCCCGGCTGGGGCAGGATCCCTTCGGTGATTTCGTCGAGCACGATCTGACGGCCCGCGGCGTCACCGTCGTCGCCGAGCGGGATCCGCAGCGGCCGACCGGTGTCTACCTGAAGGACTCCGGCGCCGGCGGCAGCCGGATGTACTACTACCGCAACGGATCTGCGGCAGCTGCGATGGACGGGCGCCTGCTCGAGGCACCCGATGTCGCAGCAACGCTCAGCGACTGCGAGCTCGTGCACACCTCGGGCATCACCGCCGGTGTGCTGAGTTCCGACAGCGATCTGCTGCAGCGCCTGGCCGAGGCCCGTGACGCCGCCGGATTCACCCTCAGCGTCGACCTCAACTGGCGTCCGGCGCTGTGGCGCGGCAAGGAACCGCGCACGCTGATCGCCCTGCTGCGCGCCGCCGACATCGTGCTGCTGGGCGCCGACGAGGCCGTGGCAGCCCTGGGTGTCAGCTCGCCCGAGGCACTGCGCGACCTGCTCGGTCCGCGCGCACGCATCGTCATCAAGTCCGACGCCCACGTCGCCACCGAGGTGTCCCCGGAGGGCACCACCGCGGAGCCGGCGTTGCGCGTGCAGGTCCTCGAACCCGTCGGCGCCGGAGACGGATTCGCCGCCGGTTACCTCACCGGCCTGCTGCAGGGGTATGACGCCGCACAGCGTCTCCGACTCGGGCATCTCACCGCTGCCTGTGTGCTCGCCGAGCCGGGCGACCACGCGAGCCGGCTGCCCGGCAGCGCCATACGCCAGGCACTGCTGACCGCGACCGAGCAGGACTGGGCCGACACAGTGGTCAGTGCCGAGGGCATCGATTCACCTGTGCTGCAATCGGATACCCCGAGCCGGTCGAACCCCAATACCGGGAGCCGGCCAAACCCCAACACCGAGAGCTGGCCGAGCTTGTCGAGGTCACCCACCGACGACACCACCCAGGATCAGGAGAGCCGATGAGCCAGAGCCTCGCCCGTGCCCTGCAGCTGCTGGGCCAACTCGCCGACGGCGGACGGTCCCTGGACGAGCTCGCCGAGACGCTCGGCGTGCACAAGACCACCGTGCTGCGGCTGCTGCGGACCCTCGAGGACGACCGCTTCGTCCGCCGCGACGACAACCATCGCTTCTTCCTCGGCTCCCGGCTCTTCGAGCTGGGCGCGAGTTCTCTTGAACACCACGCCATCCGGGACATCGCGTTGCCGCACCTGGAGCGACTCGGCCGGGAGACCGGCGGGCAGGCGGTGCACCTCGCGGCATACGAGAGCGGCCGGGCGGTCTACATCGCCAAGGTCGAGAGCACCAGCTCGGTGCGGATGTATTCACGGGTCGGCCTTGTCGCGCCGCTGCACGCGACCGCGGTGGGCAAGGTCCTCACCAGTGAGCTGCCGGAGACGAAGCTGCGAGCTGCCCTGGAAGCGAACGACTTTCACGCGTTCACCGAGCGCACGATCACCGATGCGGACGCCTACCGCACAGAGTTGGCGAAGGTCCGCGCGCAGGGCTGGTCGGAGGACTCCGCGGAGCACGAGGACTTCATCAACTGCGTCGCCGCACCCATCCGGGACAGCACCGGCCGGATCATCGCCGCTGCATCCATCTCGGTGCCCGACGTCATCCTGACCCGCGACGCCGTGCACGACCTGATCCCGACCCTGCAACGCGCCACGGCCTCGATCGAGGCCGATTGGTCCACCACTGAAAGGAATTGAGCATGCCCAAGCAGCAGATCGTCGCCGACAACGCACCGACACCCGCCGGCCCCTACTCCCCCGGCGTCGTCAAGAACGGCATCCTGCAGGTCTCCGGTCAGACCGGCGTCGACCCGTCGACCGGCAACCTCGTCGAGGGACTCACCGCACAGACCACGCAGACGTTCGCCAATCTGGAGGCCATCCTCACCGCCGGTGGGGCGACCTGGGACGACGTCATCTCGGTGCGGGTTTACCTGACCGAGCCCAAGGACTTCGCGGAGATGAACGACGCCTACGGCGCGTTCCTGCGTGACCGGCTCGGCGCGGACGCAGTGCTGCCGGCTCGGACCACGACGATGCTCGCGCTGGCCAGCCCCGAGATCCTGGTGGAGATCGACGTGATGGCTGTCCTGGGCTGACTCTTCCCTTTTTCGCCGACAGGCCCACGGATCGCCCAGAGGACCCTCGATTCCAGGTCATTTCGCCCGGAATCGAGGGTCCTCTCAATGCATCGCAGGGCCTCTCGACAAGAGGGGCGGCCTCGGCGGCAGGTGGCCTGTGGACAACTTCTGCGGGCGGACAACCCGGCGTGCAACGCTCGGACGTCATGAGCGTGATAGCGGCCGTGCCGGACCCGACAGCCGGGGAGCTGGAGATCCATCGACGGGAGCGAAGCAGACACGTCGAGCGGTTGCGTGGCCTGGTTCGGTCGACCTCCGCTGCCCGCTTGGCGGCGTTCGACCTGCCCACCGGCAGTGACACCGGCCAGTTGGTGAAACTTCGCCAGTGCGCGTATGCCAGCGGCTTGGACGAGCTGAGCCCGGAGGACCTGCTCATCGTGAAGGCGTGCATGGTGCAGCAGGCCACGAGTCGCCCGATGGTGTTCTCCCACGGCACTGCGGACGCCGTCTGGGCATTCCCGACCATCGGTGACCGCTCTGAACTCGTCGAATACGTCATGCCATCCGGCACCAAGGGTCGTAGCCCTGACGTGCGCCGGCGGCGCGCCAGCGCTGCGCCGGAGAGTGTGCAGGTCGGTGGATTGCTGGTCACGCCATACGACCGGACCGTCGTTGATCATGCACGGCATGCCCCGCTCGAGTCCGCAATCTCCGTGTGCGACAACGCACTTCATCTCGGACTGACCACGCGAGACGCCTTGCTCGCCGAGCACGGGAAGATCCCGAAGGGCCGCAGGGGTCGTCGTATGGCGGAGCTCGCCATACATCTGGCCGACGGGCGGGCCGAGTCACCGCTGGAGTCGTTGAGCCGGACCCGAATGTTCCAGACCAGCCTGCCGATGCCGGACTTGCAGGCGCGCTTTTACGACCACGACGAACTCATCGGACGCACCGACTTCTATTGGCCCGCGCTCGGGCTCATCGGTGAATGCGATGGCATGCTGAAATACGCTGTGCCCGAGGGTGATCCGGGACAAACCGCGGTGGATGCTCTCCTGCAGGAGAAGGACCGCGAGCAGCGGCTGCGCAGGCACGCCGCAGTCGATGATGTGGTCCGGTGGGGCTGGAACGACGCGCTGCCGCCCGGCGAGTTGCACGGGCTGCTCGCCGCGCATCGCCTGCGGTCCGTGCTGGACGGTGGCTGGCCGGTCCCGGACGGTCCGCTTCCCAGGCGCGCGTTCGTCAGCTGAACCCGCCTGAACCCCGCCCCTCCTTCTCCGACCTTCCATTTCACCGACAGGCACCCCGTTCACCGAGCGGACCAGCGATTCGGCCCGTTTTCGGCCGAAATCGGAGGGCCTCTCGATCATCCGGGGGCCTCTCGGCAAATGAGGTGGCGTATGCCGTGCCGCCCGGGGCTCGAGCGTCAGCTCATCGAGGACAGCGCGGGTATGCCGGAATCCTCGACCGTCTTGCCCTCGGTCACGCTGTGCGTGGTCTCGACCTGCACGCCACCGCCGGGCAGCACGTCCTTGATCCGCTGCGACACGACCGTGGTCACGCCGTCGCCGCGCATGCTGACGCCGTACAACGCGTCGGCGACCTCCATGGTGCGCTTCTGGTGCGTGATGACGATCAGCTGGCTGGAGTCGCGCAACTCCTCGAAGAGCGTGATCAGTCGGCCGAGATTGGCGTCGTCGAGGGCGGCCTCGACCTCGTCCATGATGTAGAACGGGCTCGGGCGGGCCTTGAAGATCGCGACCAGCAGGGCGACCGCGACCAGTGACCGCTCGCCACCGGAGAGCAGCGACAGGCGCTTGATCTTCTTGCCCGGCGGGCGGGCCTCCACCTCGATGCCGGTGGTCAGCATGTTGCCCGGGTCGGTCAGCGTGATCCGGCCGTCACCGCCGGGGAAGAGCCGGCTGAAGACACCCTCGAACTCGCGCGCGGTGTCCTCGAACGCCTCGCGGAACGCCTCCTCCACCCGCTTGTCGACCTCGGCAACGATGTCGAGCAGGTCGTCCTTGGATTTCTTCAGGTCCTCCAGCTGCTCGGTGAGGAACTTGTGCCGCTCCTCGAGCGCCGCAAACTCTTCCAGCGCAAGGGGATTGACCCGTCCGAGCTGGCTCAGCTTGCGCTCCGCGGACCGCAGGCGCTTCTCCTGGGCCTCGCGCACGAAGGCGATCGGCTCGGGCAGGTTGTCGGGGTCGTCGTCGGGGCCGGGCACGTGCGGGATCAGCTGGTGCGGCCCGAACTCCTCGACCAGCACGTCGGGGTCGATGCCGTGCTCCTCGACCGCCTTGGTCTGCAACGTCTCGATGCGCAGCCGCTGCTGGGCGCGCGCCACCTCGTCACGGTGCACGGTGTCGGTGAGCTCGCGCAGCTCGTCGCCGACCGCGGTCACCCGGGCGCGCTCCTCCTTGAGTGCCTTGTCGAGCTCGCCCTTGATCCGGTCGGCCTCCGCGCGGCGCTCGGCCGCGATCTGCAGCAGCTCGACCACGACGCCCACCGCGTGCCCGGCACCGGCCTGCACCGCGCGAGCAACCTGCGCGTCGCGCGCACGACGCTCGCGTCGGGCACGAGCCCGTTCACGCGCCTCGATCTCCGAACGTGCAGCGGACTCAAGGGATTTCGCACGGTCGCTCAACGATTTCGCGCGCTCCTCGCGAGTGCGCAGCGACAGCCGCTGCTCGGTCTCGGCACTGCGTGCTGCCGCAGCCTCGGCAGCCAACCGATCGCGCTCGTCGGTGGTCGGCTCCTCCTCCGAGGGCTCCTCCAACGCGGCCGCCAGCCGCTGCTCGAGGTCGGCCAGCTCCTCGCGGCCGGCGGCGAGCTGCTTCTCCGCCTCGGCGTGCTGCAACTGCAGTCGCTCCCGCTCGGCCTTGGCTCCGCGCATCACCTGACCGAGCTGGCTGAGTTGCTCGGCCACTGCGGACATTCGGGCGTCGGACTCGTTGAGTCGCTCCAGCGCCGCGTCGACCTCGCTGCTGAGCTCGACGGCCTTCGCGCGTGCTTCTTCTGCGGCGAACTGTGCCTTCTCCCGGCGGTGGGTCGCCTGCTCCACGTGCTCACGGGTCTCGTCGACCGCGGACTGGATCTCCAGCAGACTGGGTGCTCCGGCGGAGCCACCGCGGACAAAGCCCGCGGCATACACATCACCGTCGGGCGTGACAGCGACAACCCGATCACCAAGTGCAGCAACGGCTTTCGCGACATCAATGGAGTCGACGAGCGCGACTCGCTCGAGCAACCCCTCCACCGTCGGTTGTATGTCGGCGGGCGCGCCGATGACCTCGCGTGCCCATCGGGCACCGGACGGCAACGTCGGCCAGGACTCGGTCGACTGCGCGGTCGCGCCGCCGAAGAGGAGGCCCGCGCGCCCGGCGTCGTCGCTGCGCAGGGTCTGCACTGCGTCGGCGGCTTGCTCGAAGGAGTCGGCGACCACGGCATCGGCGGCCCAGCCGAGCGCGGCGGCGATCGCGGCCTCGTGCCCGGTCTCGACCGACACCAGCTCGGACACCGAGCCGCGCAGGCCGCTGGAACCCTCCGCGCCGAGCAGGTGTGCAGCGCCGTCCTTGCGACGCAGGCTCAGCTCGAGTGCCTCCAGCCGCGCCTGGTGCCCGGTGCGCTCCCGCTCGGCGGTGCGCTCGTCCTCACGCGCGGCCTCGAACTCTTCCTTGACCTTGTCGAGCTTGCTCTGCGCCTCTTCGTATGCCGTGTCGAGGTCTTCCTCACCGGCCTCGTCCTGGGCGATGGTGGCTTCGAGGGCCGCGAATTCCTTTTCGGCGCGCGTGGATCGCTCGACGACCTCCGCCATACTCGCAGTGAGGCGGCCGAGCTCGGACTCGCGTGCCTCGGTGCGGCTGCGCCGGGCTCCGACCTGGCCTTCCAGCTTGGCCAGACCCTCGCGGCGGTCGGCTGCGGCACGGGCCAGCTTGGTCAACCGCTGCTGCTCGGCCTGGTGTGCCTGCTCGAGGTCGGCGCGCCGCTCACTTGCCTGCTCCAGCGCGACCTTCGCCTGCGAGATCTGCTGCTGCAGCTCGTCGTGCTCGTCGCGGACCTTGGCGGCCTGCTGCTGCAGCTGCTCGGGACTGCGCCCGGAGCGCGACTCCTCGTGCTGGTCGTCCTCGGACAGCAATCGCACCCGCTCGCCGGCCAGCGACGCGGTCGCCTCGATGCGCTCCTTGAGCGATGACAGTCCGAACCACTGCTCCTGCGACTTGGTCAGCGCCGGAGAGATCTCGGCGGCTTCATGCTCGAGCTGCTGCAGGCGCGATTTCGCTGCAGCCAAAGACTTTTCGACCGACTGCTGCCGCTCCAGCAGAGCCGTCTCGTCGGCGACCTCCTGCTCCAGGTTGCTGGTCAGTTGCGCGAGGTCGTCGGCCAGCAACCGCAGCCGGGCGTCGCGCACGTCGGCCTGGATGGTGGCGGCCTTGCGGGCGGTCTCGGCCTGGCGACCGAGGGGACCCAGCTGGCGGCGGATCTCGGTCGTCAGGTCGGTGACCCGCGAGAGGTTGGCCTCCATCGCGTCGAGCTTGCGCAGCGCGCGCTCCTTGCGCTTGCGGTGCTTGAGGACGCCCGCGGCCTCCTCGATGAAGCCGCGCCGCTCCTCCGGAGTCGCGCGCAGCACGGCATCGAGCTGCCCCTGCCCGACGATGACGTGCATCTCGCGTCCGATGCCGGAGTCGGAGAGCAGCTCCTGGATGTCCAGCAGCCGGCAGGACGTGCCGTTGATGGCGTATTCGGAGCCGCCGCCCTTGAACATCGTGCGGCTGATCGTCACCTCGGTGTAGTCGATCGGCAGCGCACCGTCGGTGTTGTCGATCGTCAGTGTCACCTCGGCGCGCCCGAGCGGCGCGCGCCCCGCCGTGCCGGCGAAGATGACGTCCTCCATCTTGCCGCCGCGCAGGCTCTTGGCGCCCTGCTCCCCCATCACCCACGCGAGCGCGTCGACGACGTTGGACTTGCCGGAGCCGTTGGGGCCCACGATGCAGGTGATGCCCGGCTCGAGCTTCATCGAGGTCGCCGAGGCGAAGGACTTGAAGCCCTTCAGGGTGAGGCTCTTGACGTACACGAGCGGGCGAGCTCCTCAGGCGGTGGCGTATGGCGATCGGCGCCACTCTACTTCGGACCGGGCGCAGATCCGCGCAATGACCGGGCGTGCGCCGGGTGGCGACAGGCCCGCGTCATACCGGCGAAGCAGCGGAGGCGTCCTCCTGGGGCGTGTGCGTGATGCGGGTGATGCGCCAGGTGTCCGGCACCAGCAGCGGGCCGACGCTCGCCAACAGCATCAACCCCACGCACCAGGTGATGACCCGGCCGGTGCCGAAGTGGGTGGCGAGCACACCGGCGGACGCCGAACTCAGCGGCAGAACGGCCCAGCTGCCCAGAATGTCCCAGGAGGCCACCCGGGCGAACAGATGCGGCGGGACGTGATCCTGCAGCGCCGTCTCGTAGAAGACCGAGAAGGTCATCAGCGCGGCGAAGCCCACGACCAGACCCGCCATCACGACCGGCAGTGGCATGGGCGGCACCAGCGGCAACATGCCGAGCGGCGTCAGCACCAGCAACAGGTAGCCGGCGACCAGCAGTCGCCTCGGGTGCAAGCGCATGGCGAGCAGGAACCCGGCGAGACTGCCGATCGCGATCGACGCCTCGGTCCAGCCCACGGCGTGTGCGCCACCGAGGTCGCGCACGGCCACGACCTGGACCAGGATGAGGACGACGCCGTTGCCGATGTGATAGCAGAGTGCCGCGAGGATCCCCGCGGACAGCCAGCGACGGTCGAGGACCGCCCGCAGCCCGCCGTGCAGGTCGCGCAGGAACGAGGAGCGCTCGGTCTGCTCCGGCCTGGCTTGCACCTTGGTGATGCAGATCGCCGACACGACATACGACAGGGCGTTGACGATGAAGGCGCTGGGCGCGCCTGCCGTGGCGACAAGGATGCCGGCCAGCACCGGGCCGCTGATCGACGCGACGTTCTGCAGCATCCCGAGAGTCGAGTTGGACGACTGCCGCTGATCCGGCGGGACGAGGTGCACCTTCAGCGACATCATCGCCGGGCCGAAGAACGCCGCGACGGCGCCGAGCAGGGCGAAGATGAGCGCCAGCGAGACGACGTTCCAGTGCCCGGTCGCGAAGCTGAGCGCGAGTCCGGTGGTGAGTGCGGCGCGCAGCCAGTCGGACACCCGCATCACCGTGGTCGGCTGCACCCGATCGGCCCAGACGCCGCCGACCAGCGTGAAGACGAGCCGGCCGGCCATGGTCGCGCCGATCGGGATGCCGAGGTCGGACGCGCTGCCGCCGTGGGTGAGCACGGCCACCGCGAACGCCACCGCGACGAACCCGTCACCGAGCCATGACAATCCTTGGCCGAGGGCGAGCCAGCGGAAATCGGCGAACCTCCAGAGCTGTTTCACACCCAGAAAACTAATTCGGTGCCGAATTACTTGTCAATGGTTGTCGCCCAACTACCGACGACGGCTGTGCGAGAATCCGGCGCGTGGCCGCAACCCCTGACGACGTCGCCGATCAGCACCTCGCACGCTGGGAACGCCTGTGGCTCGACGCCGACGGGCGCGATCGGTTGACCGAAGGCGCGCTCTTTCGGATGGTGCGCCTCGCGGGCCACTCACGCGAGGCGCTGCGCGAGCTGTTGCGGACCGATGACTTGTCGTATGACGAGTTCATGACGCTGCACGCCCTGGTGGGCGGCCAGGTCGACGACGGTGTGGCCACGTCGACACCTGCACGTCTCGCCGAGCACGCGGGCGTCAGTCGGGCGGCGATGACCGGTCGGCTGGACAAGCTCGAGCGCGCCGGGCTGATCGTGCGCTCCCCCGACCCCGCCGACGGCCGCGGTGTCGTCGTCCGTATCACGCCCGACGGTCGCTCGGCGTGGGATCGGATCATCGGGCGCTGGAGCGCCGCCGAGCAAGACCTGCTGGGCGGGCTGTCCGTCGCCGAACTCACCCGCTTGAACGCGCTCCTGCGCAAGGCGTGCGCGCACATCGAAGGACAGGGCGACCGGCAGCACCATTCCCGCCGGTGACGGCTTCCTCGCCGACTGACGGTGAAATTTCGCCGTCACTCAACGAAAGCGCCGTCACTCGGCGTGGGATCAGGACGAGTGAGCTCGAGTGAGGGTCGGGTCAGGTCAGGTCAGCGCGAGTTTGAGCCCGGCGTGACTGTGCACGAAACCCAACGACTCGTAGAAGCGTATGGCGCCCCCGCGCTGCAGGTCGCTCGTCAGCTGCACCAGCACGGCGCCTTCCCGGCGCGCAGCGTCGATCAAGAACTCGAAGAACGCACGCCCCACGCCCCGGCCGCGCAACGACTCCCCGATTCGCACCGCCTCAACCTGTGCACGTATGGCGCCACCGCGCGACAGACTCCGCACGAAACCCAGCTGGGCCGTTCCGACCACGGTGTCGCGCTCGTCCAGCAGGACCAGCAGGTGCTCCGTCGGGTCGGCGTCGATGGTCGCGAACGCCTCGTCATACACCGCAGTGTCCCCTGACTCGCGGTCCCGGCCCAGCACGTCGTCGACCAGCAGCGCGACGATCGCCGGGACCTGATCGGCGGTTGCCTCGGCGACCCGGACGCCGGGCACACCGGTCAACGGGCCGACCAGCGCGCGCCGAGTGACGGTCTCCCCGTCGAGTGACGGCTTCATAGCGCCGTCTCTCGGCGAGGAAGCCGTCATTGGGCGATTGTGGTGCGGTCGGTGAAGACGATCGGGTCGCCGTCGGTGATCGCGATGGTGTGCTCGGAGTGCGCACCGCGCGAGCCGTCGGCCGAGCGCAACGTCCAGCCGTCGGGGTCGGTGTAGATCTCGTCGGTGTCGCGCATGAACCACGGCTCGATGGCGATGACCAAGCCAGGCCGCAGCTTCATGCCGCGGCCGGGGCGGCCGTCGTTGGCCACGTGCGGGTCGCCGTGCATGGTGCGCCCGACGCCGTGCCCGCCGAACTGCGTGTTGACGGTGTAACCCGCCGCCCGCGCGACCTCACCGATCGTCGCCGAGATGTCACCGAGCTTGTTGCCGGTGCGCGCGATCTCGATCGCGGCGGCGAGCGCCTCCTCCGTCGTCTTGATGACGCGCAGGTCCTCCGGGTCGGGGGTGCCGACGACCACGGACAACGCCGAGTCGGACACCCATCCGTCGACACTCGCGGCGAAGTCGACCGACAGCAGGTCTCCGTCGCGCAGCGTGTAGTCGTGCGGCAGGCCGTGCAGCACCGCGTCGTTGACGCTGGTGCACAGCACCTTCCCGAAGGGCATCGCCCCGAAGCTGGGGTGGTAGTCGATGTAACACGACTCGGCGCCCGCATCGCGAATCATCTTGTGCGCCAACGCATCCAGCTCCAGGAGGTTGACGCCGACATCGGCTGCGTCCTGCAGCGCGGTCAGCACGGAGGCGACGAAACGGCCGGCCGGGCGCATCGCCTCGATCTCGGACGGGGACTTGAGTTCGATCACCAGGACACCGTATGCCGAGCCGGCCGGCCGTGCCGCATCGCGCCCGAGGGATATCCTGGGAGTGGGAACGGGGGAAGGCTGCCGAACCCGCTGGCCCCTCTGGTCCACACGGCAACCTCCGATCCGCCCACGAGGTGATCGAGATGGTTCTGATCGGAGTCGCCGCGGTGCTGGTCGGCCTGATTCTGCTCGTTGTCGAAGCACATGTGACCACCGCCGGAGTGCTGGGCGTCGCAGGCGTGTGTGCCACTGCCGGCGGCATCGGCCTCATTCTCGGGGCGTCTGGTGCGCCCCTGTGGGTGATGATCCCGGTCGCCGTGCTGCTGGCGATCACGGGACTGATCGCGATGCTGGTCATCGCCCGCGAGGTGTTCGTCGCCGGCAAGCGGGAGTTGCAGACCGGGCCGAGCGCGCTGATCGGCCGCAAGGCCGTCGTCGGGTCCTGGTCCGGCGACGAAGGGCAGGTCTCCGTCGACGGCGCCCTCTGGCGCGCCGAACTCGCCTACGGATGGGAGGACCCGCTGCCCGCGCCCGGTGACAAGGTCATCGTCGCTGAACTCGACGGTCTCTCGGTGACCGTGCGCCGCCCGACCGCATGGGAGGTGTTGCCGACATGGAAGCCGCCGTCACTCTCGTTGTGATCCTCGCCTTCGTCCTGATCGCGCTGCTGAGCTCGTCGGTCCGGATCCTGCGCGAGTACGAGCGCGGGGTCATCTTCCGGCTGGGTCGCCTGGTCGACCTGAAGGAGCCGGGGCTCGCCCTGCTGATCCCGGTCGTGGACCGGATGGAGCGGGTCGACCTGCGCATCGTCACCCTCAACGTGCCGGCGCAGGACATCATCACCCGCGACAACGTGCCGGTGCGGGTCACCGCGGTCGCCTACTTCCGGGTGATGGACGCCAACAAGGCGATCGTCGAGGTCGAGAATTTCCTCGCCGCCACCACCCAGATCGCGCAGACCTCGTTGCGAGCAGTGCTCGGCAAGGCCGAACTGGACACCCTGCTGGCCGAGCGCGACCGCCTCAACGAGGACTTGCAGAAGGTCATCGACCAGCAGACCGAGCCGTGGGGCATCAAGGTCTCCGTGGTCGAGATCAAGGACGTCGAGATCCCCTCCAGCATGCAGCGGGCCATCGCCCGGCAGGCGGAGGCCGAGCGTGAGCGCCGCGCGAAGGTCATCAACGCCGAGGGCGAGTTCCAGGCGTCGGCACAGCTGGCCGACGCGGCCGACGTGATGAGCCGCAACCCGACGACGCTGCAACTGCGCTACCTGCAGACACTCATGGAGGTCGGCAGCAACAGCAAGTCGTCGGTCGTCATACCGCTGCCGCTGGACGTCGTGCAGCCGTTGCTGGACCGTGTTGGTGGACAGGCGAATTCACCGCACGTCGAGTCGCCGCCGGCTGACGAGCCGGCAGTCAGCGAGTCGGACGAGACAGGCGATCGAGGTATGCCGTGAGCAGCGCCTCCCGCAGTGCGGGACGCGCGATGTCCAGCAGTGCGTTGACCGTCGCCATCGACTCCGGCAGGCCGCCGTCGCCCGCCATGCCGACCGCCGCCAGCAGGTTGTCGAAGTCCTGATCCGTCAGCGTCGCCGCATCCAGCGCCGACACGAACTCGGCGATGTCCGGCGAGACCTGTGCCGGACCGACGCGCACTGCCTCGGCGACCGCATCGCGCAGCACGGTCAGGAAGGCATCCACGTCGGTCGCCGGACTCACCGACAGGTGGATCGTCGGCGGCTGCCCGTCGAATGAAAGCTGCGGCTGCACATGCCAATCCGCCCGCGCCAGCAGGTCCGTGAGGGTGAAGACATCACAACTGGCATCGGTCCCGAAGACCACCAGCGTCGAGTCCGGCCGGGCGATCGTGTGCAACGCGTCGATGGCGTCGATCGCCGACACCAGGCGGTCGACTTCCTCCAGCATCGAGCGGCTCAGCTCCAGATAGCCGTCGTCACCGATCTGCCGCACGACGGCCCATGCACCGGCCAGCGGGCCTCCCGACTTCGTCGACTGCGTGGTCGAGTTGAGCATCGTGTAGCCGGGCCACTGCGCGCTGGCGAAGAACTGCGGCCGTCGCAGAGTCGCGTTGCGGTGCAACAGGATTGACGTGCCCTTGGGTGCGTAGGCGTATTTGTGCAGGTCCACCGAGATGCTGGTGACACCGTCGACGGCGAAGGTCCACGGCGGCAGCGGTCGCCCGAGCCGCTGCGCGTAGGGCAACACCCAGCCGCCGATGCACGCATCGACATGGCACCGCACGCCGCGCGCGGCTGCTGCCGCGGCGATCTCGGTCACCGGGTCCACCACTCCGTGCGCGTATGACGGGGCACTCGCCACGACGAGCACGGTCCGCTCGTCGATCGCGGCCGCCATCGCAGCAGCATCTGCCCGGTGATCCTCCCCCACCGGCACCACGACCGCCTCGACGCCGAAGTAGTGCGCCGCCTTGTGAAACGCGGCGTGTGCGGTGGCGGGCAACACCATCCGCGGCTGGGAGACCTCCGGGTGGGCGTCCCGGGCGGTCTGCACCGCGAGCAGCACGGACTCGGTCCCGCCGGATGTCACTGTGCCCACGGCGGATTCGGGTGCCTCGAGCAGGTTGCAGGCAAAGCCGACCAGCTCGTTCTCCATCTGCAGCAGGCTCGGGAAGGCCGTCGGGTCGAGGCCGTTCGAGCCGGCGTAGGCCGCGACCGCTGCGCGGCCGGTCTCGTCGGCATCCGCCAGGCCGGAGTCGTAGACATAGGCCAGTGTTCGGCCGCCGTGCACCGGCACGTCGTGCTGCTGCATCGCGTGCAGCTGCTCCAGGATCTGCGGGTCAGGCATCGAGAGACCTTTCGGTGAGGGAGTAGCGGAGCAACGGAACCAAGCTGACGAGAACGAGAATGCCTGGCACCAGGGAGAACCCGAGAGTGATCGCGGTGAGCGCCGAACCCGGCTGCGGATGACCGGAGGACGTCGAGGACACATAACCGCCGATCGCCAGCACCAACGCGTAGACGCCGGGACCGACCGCGAGACCGAGCGTCTCCCCCGCCGTCCACACACCCGTGTAGACGCCGATCCGGTTGCTGCCGGTGCGTATTGCGTCGCGCGCAGCCACGTCGGGCAGCATTGCGAGTGGGAAGAGCTGGATGCCGGCATACCCGACACCGACCAGTCCGGTGGCGACGAAGACGCTCCAGTGCGGCAGGGATCGCGCACCGATCATGACCAGCGCAGCGACCGCGAGGACGAGCGACGCCGCGACATACCCGACGCGTTTGCCGACCCGGTGGCCCGCCCTCCCCCACAACGGCGTGCACACCAGCGCCGGCCCTACGAAGCAGACGAAGAGCACCGTGGACAGGTTGTCGTCGCCCAGCACCCAGCGCGACATGTAGTCGACGCCCGCGAGCATCGCGCCGGTCGCGATCGCCTGCAGCACGAAAGTGCCCAGCAGCAAACGGAAATCGCGCTCACCGGCCACCAACCGCAGCTGCTCCCGAATCGACCCGGGCCGGGGCGCAACTGTCCCGATGGGCGCGCGGCGCGTGCCGGCATACGCACCGATCGCCCCGATGACGAGCAACAGCGCGATCGCCACGCCCATCACCCGATAACCGGCCCGCCCGCCGAACGCGTTGCGGATCGCCGGTGCAGCCGCGCCGCTCGCCATGATCGCGAACGCCAGCACCGACACGCGCCAGGTCATCAGCCGGGTGCGCTCGTGATAGCTGTCGGTGATCTCGGCCGGCATCGCGATGTAGGGCACCTGGAAGAATGCGTATGCCGTCGCGCATGCGACGAAGGCAACGAGCACCCAGCCGGCATTCAGCCACTTCGAGCCGAGGTCGGGCCCGGCGAAGAGGACCGCGAAACAGACCGCGAGCGCCAGCCCGAAGCGCAGCAGGAACGGCCGCCGCGGCCCGCGCGGGTCGACGAAGCGGTCACTGACCCGGCCGGCGATCGGGTTGAGAATGACGTCCCACGCCTTGGGCGCGAAGACGATGACGCCCGCGATCAGTGCCGTGATGCCGAGGGTGTCGGTCAGGTAGGGCAGCAACATCAGGCCCGGCACGGTGCCGAAGGCGCCGGTCGCCACCGATCCGAGCCCGTAGCCGGCGCGCACACGGCCCGGAAGCTCGCCGCCAGTCGCCATGCCCACAACCTACGCAGGCGTAGCCTGCCCCGTCTCGATTTCCGCGCTGCACGTAGTTGAATCGGCATGTGCACTTCTATCGACCCGCCGAAGGCCACCGGCTCGCCCACGACCCGTTCAACTCGATCGTCGCGCCGCGGCCGATCGGCTGGATCGGCACGCTCGACGCGGACGGGCGGCGCAACCTGGCGCCATACAGCTTCTTCAACGCTTTGCACTACCGGCCGCCGCTGATCGGCTTCTCCAGCAACGGCTGGAAGGGCACGGTCGGAAACTGCGACACCACAAGGGAATTCACCTGGAACCTGGTGACCCGCGAAGTTGCCGAGCAGATGAACGCAACGTCGACGACGCACGACGTGGACGAGTTCGAGGTGTCCGGTCTGGAGGCGGCGCCGTCGACCGAGATCAGCGCGCCCCGGGTCGCGGCGTCTCCGGTCAACTTCGAATGCCGCGTGACGCAGATCGTCCCGCTGCAGTCCGCGCAGGGCGCAGCCGTCGGCAGCTGGTTCGTGGTGGGTGAGGTCGTCGGCGTGCACATCGACGAGCGGCTGATCGACAGCGGCGTCTTCGACACGCTCGCCGCGGACCCGCTGCTGCGCGCCGGCGGACCCACGACCTACTACGGCATCACCGCCGACACGCGGCTGGACATGCGTCGCCCCGATTAAGTCCCTCGTGGTGGTGGTCGAGCAGCAGTGAGGCACGAGCCGCGTATCGAGACCGTCACTCCGCACGAGGCACTCCGCACGAGACCGACGAGTAACCGGCCCGGCGGATCGGCGTCCGACCAGGGACGTAGCCTTGATCTCGTGACTGTCGCACCAGAAGGCCGCAAGATGCTGCGCGTCGAGGCGCGCAACTCCGAGACTCCGATCGAGCGCAAGCCGGAGTGGATCCGCACCACTGCGAAGATGGGCCCGGCATACACCGAGCTGCACCAGATGGTGAAGAGCCAGGGCCTGCACACCGTGTGCCAGGAAGCCGGTTGTCCCAACATCTTCGAGTGCTGGGAGGACCGCGAGGCGACATTCCTCATCGGCGGTGACGTGTGCACCCGCCGCTGCGACTTCTGCGACATCGCCACCGGCCGCCCGACCGAGCTGGACATGGACGAGCCGCGCCGGGTCGCCGAGTCGATCCGCGAGATGGACCTGCGCTACTGCACCGTCACCGGCGTCGCCCGTGACGACCAGCCCGACGGCGCTGCCCGCCTGTATGCCGAGACGATCCGTCAGATCCACGCACTCAACCCCAACACCGGGGTCGAGATCCTGCCGCCCGACTTCGGCGCCAAGCCGGAGCTGGTGAGCCAGGTCTTCGACGCCGGCCCCGAGGTGTTCGCGCACAACCTGGAGACGGTGCCGCGCATCTTCAAGCGGATCCGCCCGGCGTTCACCTACGAAAAGTCGCTGCGCGTGCTGACCATGGCCAAGGAGGCCGGGCTGATCACCAAGTCCAACCTGATCCTGGGCATGGGCGAGGAGGACCACGAGGTCGAGCAGGCCATCCGCGACCTGCACGAGGCGGGCTGCGACATCCTGACGATCACCCAATACCTGCGTCCCTCCCCCAAGCACCACCCGATCGACCGGTGGGTCAAGCCGACGGAGTTCGTGCACTGGTCCGACGTGGCGACCGACATGGGCTTCCTGGGCGTGATGGCCGGGCCGCTGGTGCGATCGTCATACCGCGCAGGCAAGTTGTATGCCGGTGCCATGGCCAAGCTCGGCCGCGAGCTGCCGCCGCACCTGACGCACCTGGGTGAGGCCGCCGGCTCGTTCGCGCGCCAGGAGGCCGCGTCGCTGGTCGAGCGGGACGCGGCGACGGCCTGACCTAGCGCCCTTCCGATCGCCCGGCCGGGGACCGACGACCGCTCCGCTTCGTCCTATCCCGCCCGCTGACATATCCTGGAAAGCATGTCGACGCAGCCCCAGAAGAAGTCCCGTTTTTCGCGCAAACCGAAGGATCCGGACAACCCTGGGCGGGTGTCGCAGTTCAAGACGCTCTATCAGGCGTCGGTGAAGCAGAACCCCAAGATCCCGCTGTGGATGGCGGTGGCCTTCGTGGTCACCTTCGTGGTCTTCCTGTTCCTGCTGCATTTCATCTGGAGCAGCTGGATCTACACCGGCATCCTCGCGCTGATCTTCGGTCTGCTGGCGACGATCATCGTCTTCGGCAGGCTCGCCGAGCGCGCGGCGTTCGGCGCCCTGGAGGGCCGGGCCGGCGGCACCGGCGCAGCGCTGCAGGGGCTGAAGCGTGGCTGGACCTACGAGCAGGAGCCGGTCGCCGCCGAGGCCGGCAAGGCGCGGCGTATGTCGGAGCTGTCCAACGCCGCCATGGTCTTCCGCGCCGTCGGCAAGCCCGGTGTGGTGCTGATCGGTGAGGGCCCGCGCGGTGGCGCCCGCAAGTTGCTGGAGTCCGAGCGCAAGCGGGTCAGCCGGGTTGCCGGCCGCGAGGTCCCGGTGCACGTGCTGCGGGTCGGCGACGGCGACGACACGGTCAAGCTCAACGACCTGACCAAGACGATCAAGAAGCTGCCGAAGAAACTCACCGACGCCGAGGCGAAGGCCGTGACCAAGCGACTGCGCGCGCTCGGTGCTGCCAAGCCGCCGATCCCCAAGGGCATGGACCCGCGCAATGCGCCGCGGATGGACCGGAAGGCGATGCGCGGCCGCTGAGGCCGAGCTTTCCGCTTCGGATCCTTGACAAGCCGGTCAGGCAGCCACGCTCACGTTGGCTCCTGGCCGGCTTTTGTCGTTGTCGCGCTGCGCACAACCCTCAACAGTTGCGGGTTCTGTGCGCCATACCGGCGAATCCCGTGAATAACCCTCAACAGTCGCGGCTTGTGCACGCCATACCCGCGAATCCCTTGAATAACCCTCAACAGTCGCGGGTTCTGCACGTCATACCGGCGGGTTCCTGCGCACAACCCTCAACGGTCGCGGGTTACGTACGCCGACGGTCAGCGCATCCGACGCAACACTGTGCCGGCGAAGCGGTCGTGCAGGCCGCGGCCTTCCTTGTCCCAGATCACGGCGGGGACGAACAAGCACAGCAGGAACGTGCGGATCAGCGCGGGCAGCGGACCGGTCGGGCCGCCGGACTCGCGCACGACCTGCAGACCCATCACGCGGTGCCCCAGCGTCGAGCCGAGGGTGCCGACGAGCAGGACGTTCTCCACGAAGAAGACAGCGAGCGGTGTCCAACTCGCGCCACCACCGCCGAAGCTGTAGCCGAAGAAGCCGGCCGCGATCACCGAGCACACCAACCAGTCGATGACGATCGCGACCACCCGCGGGCCGAGGCGGGCCATCGCACCGATGCCCTCGGCCGGCATTCCGAGCCCTGCGCCCGGATAACCGTCGCTCGGGTCGGATGCGGAATGGTCACTGCTCGTCACGACCAACCAGGGTAGACGGCGGCCGCGTCGGCTCAGCAAACGTGCTGCTCGATGTTGCGTAGGACACACCTTCGCCGATCCGGCGCAGTGACCTGTGCAACAGCACGCGAGCCACCGATCCGCTACCGCTGCAACGGTTTTCGGCATACCCGGGTAGGCGGCATACCAACTCTTGCGTAACACGGCCGAAACATCCGAGTCATGGCCGGGAAACGCCGACCACGTAAAGTCATGGCGACGCACGGCGCCGGAGCCGTTGCACATCACATCGATGGAGGATCCATGTTCACCACGGCCGAAGAGGTCTTGAAGTTCATCAAGGATGAAGAGGTCGAGTTCGTCGACATCCGATTCTGTGACCTTCCCGGGGTGATGCAGCACTTCAACGTACCCGCGGCCACCCTCGACGAAGAGGCGCTGAAGGAGGGCGCGATGTTCGACGGCTCGTCGATCCGCGGCTTCCAGGCCATCCACGAGTCCGACATGAAGCTCATCGCGGACCCGACCAGCGCCTACCTGGACCCCTACCGCAAGCACAAGACGCTGATCCTCAACTTCTCGATCGTCGACCCGTTCACCGGTGAGCCCTACTCCCGTGACCCGCGCAACATCGCCGCCAAGGCCGAGGCCTACCTGAAGTCGACCGGCATCGCCGACACCGCCTACTTCGGCGCCGAGGCCGAGTTCTACATCTTCGACGACGTCCGCTTCGAGACCAAGCCCAACGCCGGCTACTACTACATCGACTCCGTCGAGGGCGCCTGGAACACCGGCCGCGAGGAGGACGGCGGCAACCTGGGTTACAAGCCGCGCTACAAGGGCGGCTACTTCCCCGTCGCCCCGGTCGACCACTTCTCGGACCTGCGTGACGACATCAGCACCCAGCTGAACAATGTCGGCCTGAACGTCGAGCGCGCCCACCACGAGGTCGGCACCGCCGGTCAGCAGGAGATCAACTACACGTTCGGCACGCTGCTGCAGTCCGGCGACGACGTGATGAAGTTCAAGTACGTCGTCAAGAACACCTGCTTCGAGGCGGGCAAGTCGGCGACCTTCATGCCCAAGCCGATCTTCGGCGACAACGGCTCGGGCATGCACACCCACCAGTCGCTGTGGAAGAACGGCGAGCCGCTCTTCTACGACGAGAAGGGGTATGGCGGGCTGTCCGACCTGGCTCGTTGGTATGTCGGCGGGCTGCTCAAGCACGCGCCGTCGCTGCTGGCCTTCACCAACCCGACGGTGAACTCCTACCACCGCCTGGTGCCGGGCTACGAGGCTCCGGTCAACCTGGTCTACTCGGCGCGCAACCGCTCGGCCTGCATCCGCATCCCGATCGCGGGCACGTCGCCGAAGGCCAAGCGCATCGAGTTCCGCATCCCCGACCCGTCGGCCAACCCCTACCTGTCCTTCGCGGCGCAGCTGATGGCCGGTCTGGATGGCATCAAGAACCGCATCGAGCCGCCGGAGCCGGTGGACAAGGACCTCTACGAGCTGCCGCCGGAGGAGCACGCCAACATCGAGCAGGTGCCCGACTCGCTGCCGGCTGTGCTGGACGCGCTCGAGGCCGACCACGACTACCTGCTCGAGGGTGACGTCTTCACCGCGGACCTGATCGAGACCTGGATCGAATACAAGCGTCTCAACGAGGTCGACCCGCTGCGCTTCCGCCCGCACCCGCACGAGTTCGAGCTGTACTACGACATCTGAGTTCCAAGCTGGTCGAGTGGCGGCGAGGAACGAGCCGCGTATCGAGACCGCCGACCCCGAAATGCCCCGGATCACGTTATGGTCCGGGGCATTTCACGTCGTATGACGAGTTGGGTCAGGAGATACCGAGCACCCGGCTCTCGACGTCGCTGAGCGCACTGCGGACCGCGCCGAGCACAACCGCAGTGTCACCCAGCGTCGACAGCGCGAGACGCGGCGGCGCGAGTGTGCGCTCCCGAAGGTGTGCGTCCACTGCGTCGAGCAGCTGGTCGCCGGCGCGGGACAGACCGCCGCCGATCACGATCAGGTCGGGGGCGAGGATGAGCTGCAGGGCGGCCAGGCCTCCCGCCATACGCCCACAGATCGTGTCGATGATCTGCTCGGCGAGCGCGCTGCCGTCGCGTGCTGCGTCGAACAACACCGCGGCGTCGTCGTCCGCCTGCGCCGCACGCATGAGGCTCAGCAGTTGCGCGTCGTCCTTCTGTGCTGCCTGCGAGATCGCCAGCTCGATGACAGCGGCGGCACCCACCTGCCGCTCGAACGGACCCATCGTGGATGCCTGCGAGTCTTGTTTTCGCACAACGGAATCGGTGGACTGCCGGCCCGCGTCCTGCAGGTCCAGGAAACCGAGCTCGCCCGCTGCGCCCGCCGCACCGATGTGCAATCGACCGTCGATCACGATGCCGGTCCCGACGCGTGCACCCCACTGCAGGAAGACCAGGTTGTCGATGGCAGCCGCGACGCCGCACCACCGCTCGGCGAGCACGGCGAGGTTGACGTCGTTGTGCACGGTGACCGGGCACGCAAGACGTTCCCGCAGCGTGGCGGCGATCGGGATCTGATCCCAGCCGGGGATGCTGGGCGCGAGCGTCACGGCACCGGTCTCGGGGTCCACCAGCCCCGGCGTGCCGACCGCCGCCGACAGCAGCGAACTCTCCGGCACGTCCGCGGCCGCCCTCGCCGTGACCGACACGATCGCGTCGAGCACGGCACGTCCGTCGAGACCACGCGTGTCGGCCCGGTGCTCAGCCACGACGTCACCGGCCAGGTCCGCCACCATCGCGACGACCTTGTGCGGACCCACGTCGACACCGAGCACGTGCCCGGCCTCGGCGCGGAACCGCAGCAGCGCCGCCGGCCGACCGAGGCGGGCGTGTCCATCGCTGTGGCGCTCGTGCTGTCCGTCGCCCTGCTCATCGCCAGCCCGATCAGCGGTCCCGTCACCGACCCAGCCCTCGGCGCGCAGCGACTCGACGGCCCGCGTGACTGCCGGGCGCGACAGCTCGGTGGAGCGCATCAGGTCAGCGATCCGCGACGGCCCGCCCTGTCGCAACGCGCTCAGCACCGACGCGGCATTCATCCGACGCAGCACGTGCGGGCCGCTACCGGCCGGTACAGATTTCATCGTCCACTTCTCACCTTCACCAGCCGAATCTGTCGCAGGATAGTTACGAACTTTACGTTACTAAAAGCGTGACCCCCCGGTCGCTGCCCCGGCGACCGCCGTCGAAAGACACCATCCGAACCCCCGATCGGTGGTGTCGTGAGGAAGGGAACGTCGGATGAAGCGAGTCAGTTCGGTCCTGATCGCGATCGTGTGCCTGATGGCCGCGACGGTCGGTCTGCCCACGACCCGAGCGGATGCCGCCGGCCACAGTGGCTGCGACAGCAGGAGCCCGGACGGTCGTGCGCTGACCGCGGTCCTCAGCCGGACCATCGGCCACGCGGCACGGCAGGTCTGCTTCGACGTCAAGCAGTCCGCCGGGCCGGAGAAATTCACCATCTCCGGCTCCCCCGGTCATATCAGGATCAATGCGTCGACCCGCTCGGCAGCGACCACCGGTGCCGGTTGGTACCTGAAGTATGTCGTCCACGCCGACGTCAACCTCGGCAACTTCACACCGAACGTCCCGCGGGTGCTGCCGGCACCGAAGGCTCCGATCAGCCACTCCTCGAGTGTGCAGCACCGCTACGAGGGCAACGACACCCAGGACGGCTACACCAACCCCTACATGAGCTGGTCCAAGTGGCAGCAGATGCTCGACATGTATGCCCTGCACGGGATCAACGAGGTCTACGTCCTCCCCGGCAGTGACGCCGTCCACAAGGAGATGCTGCAGGACTTCGGCTACACCGCGGCGCAGGCCAAGGCGTGGGTCCCGTTGCCGGCGACGCAGCCGTGGTGGGTGATGCAGAACCTGTCCAACGACACCGCACCCATCTCGCAGGCACTGCTCGACGACCGCGCCGCACTCGGGCGCAAGATCATCCAGCGGTGCAAGGAGCTGGGCATCACACCGGTCCTGCCAGGCTATTTCGGGACCGTTCCGACCGACTTCGCAGAGGTCAATTCCACTGCGAGCAATGGAAACCCGCCGCACGTCGTGCAGCAAGGGACGTGGAATCTCACGCAGCGCCCCGCATGGCTCGACCCGACTGACCCGCTCTTCCCCAAGGTCGCCGCGTCCTACTACAAGCACGCGGACAAACTGCTCGGCAAGAGCGCGATGTACCGCATGAACCCGTTGCAGGAGGGCGGCAAGCTGGGTGGCATCGATCCCGGCAAGGCTGCCAACGCGATCATGACGGCCCTGCAGAAGGCCGAGCCCGGAGCCACCTGGATGCAACTGGGCTGGCAGAAGAACCCGACCAAGGAGCAGCTGGACGGTCTGACGACCGAGCAGAAGTCACACCTGCTCATCTCCGACGGCATCACCGACACCCGCTCCTCGATGCCGGAACGCGACACCGACTGGCCGGACACGCCGTGGATGTTCGGCACCATCCCGTTCGGCGGCGGTCAGACGGCGATGGGCGCCAACGGGCAGGTCTGGATCGATCGCTATTACAAGCAGGTCGCCAAGTCCGGAAGCAACATGACCGGCATCTCGTTCGCCCCCGAGGGCCTCAACGACCCCGCCGCCTTCGAGCTCTTTGCCGAACTCCCCTGGCATTCAAAGGCGTTCGACCTCGACACATGGTTCAGCAAGTATGCCGAGGGACGCTACGGGACCACGGATGCCGCAGCAGCGTGGTCTGCCATCTCCACGACATACAAGCGGCCGATCACCTGCTGCAAGAAGGAGTCACCACTCGGCAAGACACCGTCACTGAACGCTGCGATTTCGGTCGGCTACGACACCGAGACGTTTGCGACCGCACTGCCGTTGCTGACCGGCGCGGCCAAATCCGTGACACAGCCGGCGGCATACAACTACGACCTGGCCGACGTGTCGAACCAGGTCATCACCAACTGGGCCAACTCGCAGCTGCCGAAGATCAGCACGGCGTATGACGACAAGGACCTGGCCGCCTTCAACGGGTTGACCAAGACCTGGCTCGCAGCGATGCAACTGGACGACAAGGTGCTGGGCACCGTGCCGTACTTCACGATCGGCACGTATGTCGCCGACGCCGAGAAGGCCGGGCACAGCAAGGCCGAGTCGGCGGCATACCGCACGAATCTGCTTGACCTCTGGTCGATTTGGTTCAGCAACCGAGGTCCGTCGGCCGGCAACGACGACCTGCTGAACTACGCAGCGCATCTCACCTCCGGGATGATCGAGGACTACTACCAGCCGGGCTGGCAGAAGTACTTCGACTCGCTGCGCACGGCGATGGAGACCGGCTCGGCGCCGGAGAAGATCGACTGGCTGGCGTTCGGCGACAAGTTCGCTTCGTCGTCGAAGCACTACCCCACCGTGCCGCGCGGCAACACCGTCTCCTATGCACGGAAGATCACCAAGTTGCTCGGGGTCAAGCCGGTCGCCGAGCCGAAGATCACCACGCCGGTCAACGGCTCGTCACTGCCGGAGTCTCCGACCAGCGTCGCGGGCACCGGGGTCGCCGGCGCGCAGGTCGCGGTGACCGACGCCGGGTCGCCGGTGTGCACGGCGACGGTGGCAGCGGACGAGAGCTGGTCGTGTGCACCGTCCGAGGCGCTCACCGACGGCCCGCACACGCTGTCGGCGGTGCAGACGGACGCCGAAGGGCGGACGTCCAACCCGGCCACCGTGACGGTGTCCGTCGGCGCGGATCCGACGCTGGCGGACAACTGGACCTTCGACTCCGCGGTCGACGGTGTCGTCGCCGACAACGGCAAGGACCAGTTCGACGGCACAATGACCGGATCGACCACCTTGGCCACGGGTAAGGCGGGCAAGGCGGCGAAGTTCGACGGGACGGTTGCGCCGGTGAACACCTCGGCTCCGAACCTGTCGGGCCCATGGGCCGTCGGCGTCTGGGTCAACCCGAGCGTCACCTCGCACAGCGCGAACCTGATCAACGGCGAACGCGTGCAGGGCAACAGCTCGCTGAAGATCCAGCAGAACGTCACCAGCGGTGCGGTCGGGGCGACCGCCTTCTACGTGAAGGACTACGCCACCGACTACGTCGCGCCGCTGAAGAGCTGGACCTACCTGACCTACGTCTGTGACGGGCGCCAGATCACGGTCTATGCCAACGGCAAGTCGGTCGGCACGATCCCGGCTGCCTTCCCGCTCAGCCGTGCCGCCATCGGCAGCACCCAGAGCAACGCAGGCAAGGACGTCTACACCGGGCTGATCGACGAGCTGAGCATCTTCGGCAACAGCCTGACGCCGGAGCAGGTGGCCGCACTCTATGCATCCGCACAGACGGGAGGCACCCAGACGCACTGACCAGTCCGTGAAATGCCCCGGACCACAATGTGGTCTGGGGCGTTTCGCGTCGTATGACGAGTTGGGTCCGGCAGATCGTGCGGCATACCGCACGTTCTGCGGGGCACTCCTCCCCCGGGACGGAAGAATGACCCCCATGAGGTTGCAGCAGGTCACATCGGATGTCTTTCTCGCGGAGGGCATCGCGTCCAACTGGGTCATTGCCCGGGATGGCACCGACCTCACGTTGATCGACGCGGGCTACCCCGGCGACGCAGCCGGTGTCGTCGCATCGATAGAGCAGATCGGGCATCGGATCGAGGACGTCCGAGCTGTGCTGATCACCCACGCACACATCGATCATGTCGGCGCCATACCAGCGCTGCTCGAGCTGCACCGGGTGGCGACATACGCCGACGATCGCGAGTTGCCGACACTGCGTGGCGAGCCTCACGAGCAGGCGACGACGTGGGACGTCGTGTCCCGTTCTTGGCGACCCCGGGTCGCCAAGTGGGCGATCACCGTCGCGCGTGCGGGTGCGCGCACGGAGATCCATGTGCCCGAAACACAAGAATTACCGGGCAATTCGGCGCTCGACCTGCCAGGTGGACCGATCCCGATCTCCTGCCCCGGGCACACCTCGGGGCACACGGCATACCTGCTGCCCGCTGCCGGTGCCGTCGTCACGGGCGACGCGCTGATCACCGGTCACCCCATCGTCGGCACGGACGGACCGCAACTGCTCCCGGGGTTCTTCAGTCACGACTCCGCTGCAGCTGTCACTGCTCTCGACGCACTGGCTGACATCAGAGCTGACACCTTGCTGCCCGGCCACGGTCCGGTATGGCGTGGCACGCTCCACGACGCAGTCGCCACCGCCGTTGCACGAGCGCGCGGTTGACCGCCGAACCGTCGCAGTGAGCCGGTCCCACACAGAGCCCAGGAGCGTGAGATCGCTCGGCTCCGCCAAAGCGGGCCCGGATTCGATCAGCCTGCGTTGGTCAGATCCCAATTCACCTGGCGACCAGACTTCGAGAGACGCTCGTTGGCCGCGGAGAATGGTCGACTGTCCTTGAAGAGCTTGAGCCGCTTGCTGGTCCAGGCTGCTGGGTGACTTGAGCAGAGCACCCTGTCGGATCCGGCATCACGCAGCACCGCTTTCACCTTCCGGATGGCGGGCCAGCCCCACAGCAGGAACACCACCGGGTCGATTTCTTCATCGACCGCTCGCAACGCAGCGTCGGTGAATTCCTTCCAGCGCTTGCGATGTGCTGCCGAACCGGGCGTGCCCTCTGGCACGGTGAGCGTCGCGTTGAGCAGGAGGACGCCTTCCCGCGTCCACGGAGCCAAGTCACCATCCGACGGTCGGTGGAACTGCCCGCCAAGATCGGCTTCCAGCACGTTGTAAATCGTGCGAAGTGAACGCGGAAGGTCAGCAGGGTTGCCGTCGAAGGAGAACGCCAGACCGTTTGCCTGGCCCTCACGCGGATATGGGTCCTGACCGACGATGACTACTCGGACTGCCTCGAGCGGAGTCATCTGGAATGCCCGGAAGACCTGATCCTTCGGTGGAAAGACCTTCTCTGCACCGTCGTAGGCCCCTGACACGAGTTGATCGATGTCGCCCGCGAAGCCATGCCGGCCCACTGCAGCGAACCAGTCGTCCGGGAGGTTCACCCCATTACGTGCGCTACTCATATCGCGTCCTCTCCTTCGGGTCGACCCAGGCGTGAAAGAGCGGTATGCCGTCCCACGCCCCGCCACGTGCCACGGCAACCACAGCGTGCGGACGGTCGAAGCTGAGCGTGATCTGCCGGATGCGGCACGGCTCGGGCCTCGGGGGCGCAGATCCGGCGATGCCCATGGCCGTGACGGCCGCCGCGCTGAAACCCTCATCGTCGTAGGTGGCAGCGACGTTCTGCACACAGCTCAGGTCGGCGGGCGGAGGAAGCAGTGCCTGCAGCGGCCCGGCCACCAGGTCGACAGCGGGCGCGCTCTCCAACGAGTGGGTGGCCGAGACCGACCACTCCGGCAGCCTGGACTCCCACACCTGCGAGCCGTCCTCCGGCGCGTCTCCCCAGAACTCCTGCACCGTCTCGTGCGACGTCCATGCGTGGCCGTCCTCCGTGTCGTCCGGCGACATCTCGCCGGGGAAGGAGTTGTTGCGCAGGCTCCCGTCATCGAGCATCGCGAGGACCTCGTTGACAACCGGCCATACGTCGGGTGCAGCAACATCGGGCCCGGCGATCACGCTGACGACATCGACGCCGTCCTCGGTGTCCGGCCGAGCGACCGCCACGGGTCCCACCGACGTGTCGACCACCGCCTGCAGTCCGTCGCGCAGGACGAGCATGTCGTCGAACTCGTCCCGGCCGAGCGACCTGGCCCACCGCGGCGTGAGCACCAGGGCCGACGCAAGGACGAGCATCGTGTCCGGACTCAGTTGCACCGGAAAGGATTTCAACACACCACGTGTCATGTCCCGCGCCCACTCGTCCAGCACCGACTGCGCGGGAAGCTCATCCAGGGTCACCGGCAACTCCTTACCGAGAGTGACACCCGGCGCCAGCCAGCTCCCCATCGCCGCACCGACGGCCGGGTGCGGATCGCTCAGGAGTCGCGCCGCGGCATCCATCGCCTCACGCGGATCGAGTCCGAGAGCACTGCGGAACTTCTCGGGCTCTTCGACGACCGGCGCGACGCTCGCGAGCAGCAGCCACAGCCCGGCATACGACACTGCGCTCGACTGCTCGCTGCGCAGACTCTCGCGTGCGTGCGCGGCATACCCGCGGATCGCGGACGCGGCATCCGCACTGGTGTTGGTCGTCATTCACCGGACAGTAGCCGACACGGACGACATCGCCGGCCCGTTCAGGTGCGGCGACGGGTGGTGGCGAAGTGGGCGCTCACGGTATGGCGCGGATCGCTGCGGGCTGCGGTGACCGACGCTCGGTCTGCTGCTACAGCTTCGTCATCTTCCGGAAAGGACTGGTGACACGCACGGTCGTGGTGCGGAAGTCGACCGTCACCGCGTCGGTCTCTCGGTTGACGACGTGTCCCATCCCGTAGGAGTCGTGGCAGACGGTGTCGCCGCACTCGAACCGCTCGATCTCCTGCTCAACCACGGGCTGGAAAGGACTGTTGCTCAGGTGACGCCGTCGTGCGGGTGAAGAGGTCATCCCTCGATTATGTGCCCTCACGCTGTGAATGCCGGCCGATCGCACCATCTGGGTTCCGACTCGCCGCAAAGCCGGGCGCGCCGAACTGGCCGACTCCACTGCCGGGGCCATCGACGCCCCGGTCAGGTAAGCGCCGACATCTCCGTCCACTGCTTCCACGACAACGCCCAGTCGTAGAGCTCGGTGCGGGTGTCGGCCAGCTTGACCTTCGTGCCGCGCACGTCGACCGGGTCCCCATAGATCGCGGTCTTGTAGTAGGCCTTACCGTTCTTCGGCGACAGGTTGATGCAACCGTGCGAGACGTTCGAATTGCCTTGCTGCTCAACGGTGTCCGGGTTGGCGTGGATGAACTGACCGTTGTTGTTGAAGCGCACCGCCCAGTGCTCGATCTCGTCGTAGTGGTAGCGCTCGGACTTCATCCGCACCGTCTTCAGCTTCTCGGTGACGACGTTGATGCCGGTGCGGGTGTTGCGGATCGGGTCCGAGCCCAGCCCGTATGACGCGGGGTATGTCGCCACCTTCGCGCCGTCGCGGTAGACCACGATGTTGTATTTGCGCGCATCGGCGACCACGATCTGCGAGCGACCGATGTTGAACTTCCAGTCCAGGTCCTGCCGGCCGGTGACTCCCCCACCCCAGTCGAGGCTCCCTAGCGGCAGGATGACGTGCACCTGGCTGTGCGCAGGCCAATACTCCTTGGTGCGGAAATGCGCCTCCGAGTTGGGTGCGCTGTCCGGCAGCCACGCCCAGGAGCCGGTGGCTTCCTTCCACGCCCCCTTGGAGCCCGGCCGCACCAGCACCCGCAAATGCTTCTCGACGGTGGCCTTGTCGGTGACGAGGGCGTTGAAGTTGACGACGACCGGTGCCGCGATACCGACCGTGACGTCCTCGCCGATGTTTGCGGTGGCTCGGACCGTGCGCGCGGCAGCGGTGGACGCGACCTTGCCCCCGCTGACGGCACCGGCGGCGGTGACCGCCTTCCAGGACCAGGAGGCGTCCGGCCCGATCAGTCCGGTGCTGGCCCACGACATCCCGTCATCGGCGCGCTTGCCGTCGACCGCCTTGCCGTCGTCGTCCCTCACGGTGAGCGACTTCAACTTCTCCGACGAGGTGAGCGTCACCGTCTGCCCGAACGGTATGGCGCCACCGTCGGCGCCTTCGTCAAGCCCGCTGACGCTGATCTTCGCCGGCGGAGCGGCGTGCGAGGACGCCGACGCCTCGGGACTCTTCGGCGCGTCGCTGCCCGACTGCGCCGGTCCCGAGCTGTGCTCGTTGTCCCCGCAGGCCGCGACACCCAGTGCGATCGCGGTCGCGAATGCACCGCCCATCGCCGCACGTCGGCTCGGCTGATCGATCACGTCATACCCCCTCACGAGGCCCCCATTACCACTTGCCGCGTGTCAGGGTACGTATTCGACCTTGGAAATCCACCCCTTGTCCGCACCGTGGCGGGCCGATCGCAACCGAATCGTCACTTGGCCGGAAAGTGTGCCGCCAGGAAGTCCTCGGTGTTGCGCCAGGCCGCGGCCGATGCTTCGGCATGGTGGAACGCGGGGTTCGGGTTGTCGAAGGCGTGACCGGCGCCGTCATACGTCTCGAATCGCACGCCGTCGCGAGTGACCGCGGCGCGGACCTGCTCCACGACGTCGCCGGGGATGAAGGTGTCGGCCCGCCCGAAGTGATGCAGGCTCGGGGCAGTGACGCTGTCGGCGAGGTCGAGCAGGCCGGGGATGGCCGAGCCGTAGTAGCTGACCAGCACGGCGACGTCGGTCGAAGCGGCGACGTTGAAGGCCAGGCCGCCGCCGAAGCAGAAGCCGAAGACACCTACCGGGCCGGTGACGTTCTGGTCGGCACGGGCCGCGGCGACCGCGCTCACGCCGTCGCCAACGGTCGTCGGCCAATCGAGTTGTTGCATCAGGCCCATCGCCTGCTGCAGCCAGTCCTCGCGTTCGTAGTCGATCGTGGGATCGTCCAGCCGCCAATAGATCTCGGGCACGATGACGACATATCCGAGAGCGGCCAGATCGGCGGCGCGGTCCTTGACGTAGTCGGTGACGCCGAAGATCTCCTGGAAGAGCACGAGGCCCGGCCCCGACCCCGACTCGGGCAGGAAACGCAATGCCGGCATGGCGCCGTCGGCGGTGGGTATGTCGATGCGATCGCTCATCACTGCAGTCTGCCCCCAAGCGGGTCGAGTAGGCGAGCTAGAAGCTGGTCGAGTAGGCGAGCCCCAAGGGGCGAGCCGTATCGAGACCGCAATCTGCCCCCAAGCTGGTCGAGTAGGCGAGCCCCAAAGGGCGAGCCGTATCGAGACCGCAATCTGCCCCCAAGCTGGTCGAGTAGGCGAGCCCCAAAGGGCGAGCCGTATCGAGACCGCTCAGATCCCTGCGGAGTTGTCGACGCCGCCGCTGACCGGGAGGCCGTCGAACACCGCAGGAGGCTCTCGCCACAGGTCCGGCAGGGTGCCGGCACGAGCGTCTTGTATGGCGCGCCAGACCCGTTGCGGCGTGCAGGGCAGGTCGATGTGCCGCACCCCCAGATGACTGACGGCGTCGACAACGGCGTTCTGCACGGCCGGGGTCGACCCGATGGTCGCCGACTCCCCGATCCCCTTGGCTCCCAACGCATTCAGCGGGGTCGGGGTGACGGTGGAGCCGGTCTCGAAGTTGATCAGATCCATCGCGCTGGGCATCGCGTAGTCGGCGAGGGTGCCGGTCATCGGCTGCCCGTCGGCGTCGAAGACGACCTCTTCATAGAGCGCCTGGGCGATGCCCTGAGCGAGTCCGCCGTGCTGCTGGCCCTCGACGAGCAACGGGTTGAGCACGCGGCCGCAGTCGTCAACAGCTATGTGCCGCAACGGTTTCACCCGCCCGGTCTCGGTGTCGACCTCGACCACGGACACGTGCGCACCGAAGGGGAAGGTCGAGCCTTCCTGGTTCACATCCAGCCCGGCGGTCAACCGCTCCCCCGCATCGCGCGCCGCCCGTGCCACCTCCTGCCAACTGACGGTGCTGGTCGGCACCCCGCTCACTCCGAACGTGCCTTCCTCGGTGAGCACGATGTCGTCGACCGACGCCTCGAGCAGCGACGCCGCGCGCCGACGCGCTTGCTCGCGGACATCGGCGGCCGCAGATGCGACCGCACTGCCGCCCAGTTGTAGCGACCGCGAGCCCCCGGTGCCACCACCGCGCGGCACGACCGCGGTGTCGGACTGCACGTAGGTGATCTTGTCCATCGGGATGCCGAGCGCGTCGGACACCAGCATCGAGAAGGCTGTTGCGTGCCCCTGCCCGTGCGCGGACGTGCCGGACGACACCGTCACGGTGCCGTCGTCGCGCACGGTGACCGAGCCGAACTCCGAGCCGCCGCCGGGTGCCGTCACCTCGACGTACACACTGACCCCGACGCCGAGCTGTATGACGTCGCCGCGCTCCCGGCGACCGGCCTGATCCTCGCGGAGCTTGTCGTAGTCGGCGATGCGCAACGCCTCCCGCAGCGGCAGGTCGTAGTCGCCGGAGTCGTAGGTCGCACCCATCGGTGTCGTGACGGGAAAAGCGTTAGGGTCCAGGAAGTTTCGCCGACGGAGCTCGACCGGGTCGATGCCCAGCTCGTCCGCGGCGATGTCCATCATCCGCTCCAGATGCGCCGCCGCCTCGGGGCGTCCGGCGCCGCGGAACGCTCCCATCGGCGCGGTGTTGGTGACCGCGGAGGCGGCGTCATACGCGACGGTCGGGACGTCATACACACCGGGCACCACGAGCGCGGTCATGTGGATCGGGAGTGCGCCGCCGAAGCCGGCCCACGCACCGGCGTCGCCGATCACTCGCGCACGCAGACCGGTGATCGTGCCGTCGCGGGTGAGGCCGAGCTCGTAATATCCGACCTGACCGCGGCCGTGCATCGATTGCAGGTTCTCCGAGCGGGTTTCGACCCAGGCGACCGGCCGGCCGAGCGTGCGCGCCGCGCCGATGACGACGGTGTGCTCGGCGATCAAACCGGCCTTGCCGCCGAAGCCGCCCCCGACGTGCGGCGCGATCACTCGCACCCGCTCCTTGGGCACATCGAATACGTCGGCCACCATCGCCTGCAGGCCGTGCGGCATCTGGGTCGACACGTGAATGACGAGGTCGTGCTCGTCGTCCCCCGCGGGTTCGACGGCGATGGCGTTGCCTTCCATGGGCATGACTGCGACGCGCTGGTTGATCAGCCGCGCACGCACGACCGTGTCGGCTCCCAGCAGCGGATCCTCTTGCACCGCAGTGCGATTGCCGATCACCAGGTTGGTGCCGAGCTCGGGATATTGCACTTCGGCGTCGGGTGCGAGCGCGGTCTCAGGGTCCGTGGCTGCCGGCAACGGGTCGTAGTCGACGTCCACGAGTTCGACGGCGTCGACCGCTGCGGCGCGGGTCTCTGCGACGACGACTGCGACGGGTTCGCCGACGAACCGCACGCGGTCGGTCGCGAGCGGCGGCCGCGGCACTTTCGGGTTGACGACCATCATGCGGTGGTGGGCCGGGAGGTTCAGGTCCGCTGCCGTGTAAACGGCGACGACACCCGGCGCGGCGGCGGCTTCGGTCGTGTCGATGCTCTCGATCAGGCCGTGCGCGACCGGGGAACGCACGAACGCCGCGTGGAGCAGCCCGTCGAGCTGCAGGTTGCCCACGAAGGTCGACGCGCCGGTGACCAGGTCGGCGTCTTCGACGCGGCGGACACGGGTGCCAAGGATTGAACCTGCCATGACATTCGACGCTACGCCCGCTGCGCCGTCCTGTCCCCCGAGCTGGCCCATCAAGGCGGTCGAGCAGGTCCGAGCGAACGCGAGGACCGTGTCGAGGCCCCGACTCAAGCCGGTCGAGCAGGACCGAGCTCATCAAGGTGGTCGAGCAGGTCCGAGCGAACGCGAGGGCCGTGTCGAGGCCCCTTCCGAGGTGACCAGGGCCGAGTCACGTCACGAGCAACTATCGAGAACCCTTGTGATCGCTGCCTTCTCGGCCTTGGTCACCCACAAGTGATAGGCGGACTTCACCGCAACCTGCTTGCCGACATACGTGCACCGATAGCTCTTGTTCTTGGGCAGCCAGGTTGCCGCGTCGCCGTCGCGCTTCTGGGCGTTCGCCCGGCCGCTGACGGCGAGCAGGTTCCGCGGGTCGTTGGCAAGGTCCTGCCGTTGCTCGGGGCTCAGCTGCTGCGCGCCCTTCTGCCACGCGTCGGACAGTGCGACGACGTGATCGATCTGGATGGCGTTGCTCGTCCCCACGCCGCGCTGGAAGCTGATCTGCTGCCGGGTGTAGGGGTCGGCGAGCGTGCCGGTCAGCACGACGCATCCGTGGGTGTCCGGCTTCAGCGTGATGCCGGTCAAGTCGCGGCGGAGGATGTCGTTGCGGGTGTCGCAGCCGTTGTGTCCCGATTGGACGGTCACGTCGTCGCTCCAGCGCACACCGAATTCCCTGCGGTCGTAACCGGTTTTGGGTGCGCGTCCCTTCACTGGCAGCGTCGCCAGCAGGCTCTTCGTATGCCGCACAGCCGAATCCGCCGGCGCCGTGAACGTCCACTCGACCGAACCCGACGGGCTCGTCGCGTCCGTCGGGGCGGGCGCCGGCGCGGTAGAGGTGATGACCTGCGTGACGGTGACGGTCCGGGTCACCGCGGATGGGGATGCGCCGGAGTCACTGCTCGACGCCGCCATACATCCAGTCAGGAGCACCGAGACGCAGCCGGCCGACACGGCCAAAGCGAGCCGACCGGACGGTCGGGTCACCTGCTCCGATGCTGTCCGCCGCGACCTCATGCGACAGTCATATCTCAGTCTGCCGGTGGTGCCCGTCGGCGGGTCCGCCGCATTAGCCGAGCGAGTTGCAGCACTTCGTCGACGTCTCCACGACGCTGCCGACGGCGGGTAGCGTGGACGAATGGAGTGCCGGATCAACGATGTCGTGATCCATTACGCCGAGCACGGCACGGGCCTGCCACTCTTCGCGCTGCACGGCGTCGGCGTCGATCACCGCGAGCTCGAAGGTGCGCTGGAGCCGCTCGTCGCCGACTCCGGCTGCCGGCGCATCTATCCGGACCTGCCGGCGATGGGTGCCTCCACGGCCGACGGGCTGGCCAGCAACAACGACGTGGTCCGTGTGATCGCCGACTTCATCGAGCGCACCGCCCAGGAGCCGGTGCTGCTGCTCGGCCATTCGTTGGGCGCCTACCTCGCCCGCGGCGTCGCCGCGCAGCGCCCGGAGCTGGTCGCCGGGCTGGCGCTGGTGTGCCCGCTCGCGCAGAGCACCGGTCAGCTGCCCGCGCCGGAGGTGATGGTCCAGGACGACACGGCATACGACGAGCTGGAGCCGGAGCATTGGGCAACGTTCGACGAATACTTCGTGGTGCGCACACCGGCGATGGCGCGTCGTTTCCGTGACTGTGTTGCGCCCGGTATGACGCTGGTCGACCAGACCGCGCTGACAGACATCTTCACCGAGTGGCCGATCGAGATGGGCCAGCGAACCTTCTCACGGCCAACCCTCATCGCAGCCGGATTGCACGACACGACAGTGGGATTCGACGATGCGATGCGGCTGCTGGACGTCTATCCACGCGCAACCTTGGCGGTGGTCGACGGCGCCGGGCACGCCCTGCTGCACGAGCGACCGCGGGCACTCACCAGCCTCATCGCCGACTGGATCGAGCGGGTTCGCGCAGTTTCCGACTGATCAGCCATCTCCTACTCGAGATCGTCCATCCCGAAGAACTCTGACAGCGACGAGAGGCGTCAGTGCGCTCCCCAACCCTGCAGGATCGTCACGACGTCCTGGGTGGTGCGGTAGTTGGAGCCGGCGAACGACCCGGCAGACCGCCAGCGCGCGATCTTGCTGGTGCTCGGCTCAATCACCACCTCGCCCAGCTGCGGCACCTCGGCGTGGAAGTCCGTCGACAAGCCCGAGGGCCGTTGCACCCGAAGCTGATTCGCCGGGTCCGTCCACGCCGGCGCGGATGCACCGTCCGGGGTGAAGGACACCTGCCCGTCATACACGCGCAACTGCCCCCACCCGTTCGCCATGGTGAGCGGGGTCTGCATCTGCCACCCAGGTTCGCGGACCTGGGCGAACCAGACGCCCGTCCCGGTCGCCATGTCGTATGACGCGCTGCCGCGAGCCGGCGAGTTGCGGGTGTTGCGCACCACCACGACCACAACTGCGACGACCATGACCACGGGCAGCAGCATGAGGAGCCAAGAGATCACGCGCATCGGGTCAGGGTGCCACAACCTGCTGCACAGGCCGCTCAGGACGTCAGCAGGATCTTGCCGATGGCGGTGCGCTCCTCGAGCGCCCGGTGCGCGCGAGCGGCGTCGGCCAAGGGCACCAACGTCACCACGGGTTCGGCGACGCCGGCGGTGGCGGCCTGGAACGCCCGGAGGGTGAGCTCGCGGCGCGAGCCAGCAACCTGCGGCTGCAGATCAAAGAGGCCCTTGAAGACGATCCCGCGGTCGCGCAGCGCGTCGATGTCCGGACGGGCGAAATCACCAGCACTGCTGCCATAGCTGGCGATTCGGCCACCTTCACCCACCAGCTCGGCGCCCGTATTGCCGAGGGTCGCACCGGCACCGTCGAAGAGCACCGACACACCTGCGGGCGCCAGCGCACGCACCTGGCGGACCCAGTCGTCGGCGCTGTAGTCGATGACGTGTTGCACACCCATCAGCCGCAGCGCCTCGGTCTTCGTCGAGCCGTGCGCAGCCGCGATCACTACGGCGCCGCGAGCCGCCGCGGCCTGCACGAGCAGGATCCCGGCGGCACCGGACGCGGACAGCACCAGGGCGATGTCGCCCGGTCCCGGATCGGTGGCATCGAGCAGCATTTCGCACGTCGGGCCGTCGTTGAGCAGCGCCGTCGCCGTCTCCAGCGACACCTCGTCGGGCACCCGCACCATCGCCCGTATGTCGACCAGCGCGGTGTCGGCATACCCGCCGGTGGGGCCGGTCGACATGCCGTCCTCGCCGCGTGGGCCGGTGCCGCCGACCACACGCTGACCGATCAGGGACGAATCCACCCCGGGCCCGACCGCGCGGATCACACCGCCGACCCCGTCACCGGGCACGTATGGCGGTCGGATGTCGAAGAACTCTCGGCCCCAGCCGCTGCGGACCAAGCGGTCCAGCGTGCCGACCGCGGCGAACTCCACGTCCACCACCACCTGATGCGCTGCAGGTTCGAGATCAGGAAACTCTTGCAGCTCCATGACATCAGCAGGGCCGAATTGCGTTGCTACAACTGCCTTCATCGTGCGTCTCCTCCGAGTTTGCGGTCGGGGACACCACGCTAGAAGTTGAAGTCGACTTCAACGCAAGAGAGCAAGTCGGCCGAGCCTGTCGACGCCACCAACCAAGGCGGCCGAGCCAAATCAAGGCGGCCGAGCTTGTCGAGGCGACAACCAAGGCGGCCGAGGAGGTCCGAGCGAACGCGAGGGACCGTCTCGAGGCCACAAACCGAGGCGGCCGAGCCTGTCGAGGCCCCGAACAACCCCTCGCGTCATACAAGCTCAGTCGCCGACGAGCACTTCGTCCCGCTGCTCGGCTTTCCGCATGACGGCGAGCTTGCGTCGCACCAGCGGCCAGAAGAGCACGAGCACACCGGTGGCGACCAGGCTGGTCCAGACCTGGGTGCGTCCGGTGTCGGTGGTCAGCATGATCACGACGACCGCGAGGACACCAGCGATCAGGATGACGTTGAGCCACGGGAAGAAGCCGACCTTGACCCGCAGCCCGGCGGCTTCCTCCGGGGTCATCTTCTGCCGCAACCGCATCTGGGTGAGCGCGATGAAGACGTAGACGAAGAGCGCCACCAGCCCGGCGGAGTTCATGATGAAGTCGAAGATCCCCGAGTCGGGTGCCACGAAGTTGGCGATCGCCGCGATGACACCACCGATGGTCGAGGCGAAGACGGCGACGACCGGGACACCGTTCTTTGCCTTGTACGACACTGCTTTCGGCGCGAGGCCCTTGTCGGCCAGCGCGGCGAACATGCGGGACGCGGAGTAGAGGCCGGAGTTGAGCACCGACAGCACCGCGGTGAAGATGACCAGCTCCATGATGTTGGACGCCGCGGGGATATTGAACTTCTCGAAAAGCACGGTGAAGGGCGCGTTCGCGACGCCGGTCGCCTCGGGCAGCTCCTGCCACGGGATTGCCATGGTGATGATCAGGATTGATCCAACGAAGAAGAGCAGCACGCGCCAGATGACGGTCACGGTCGCGAGTTTCACGCCCTTGGCGGGGTCCTCGGACTCTGCCGAGGCCATCACGGCGATCTCGGTGCCGAAGTAGGAGAAGATCACCAGCGCAACACCGGTGAGTATGGCGCCGACCCCCTTCGGCGCGAATCCTCCGTGCTGCCAGAGGTTTTGGACGACGAAGTCGCCGTCCGGCCAGAGCCCGAGCACGAAGAGCGCGCCGACGACGAGGAAGACCACGATGGCGATGATCTTGATGCTGGCCAGCCAGAACTCGGCTTCGCCGAAGGACCGGACCGAGATCAGTTTGCTGATCACGAATACCGCCAGCAGCAGCAGTGACCACAGCCAGGACGGCAACCAGTCGAGCCAGCCGTGCAGCGTGTGACCGCCGATGACCGCCTCGTAGGCGAGCACGCCGACCCAGAAATACCAGTAGAGCCAGCCGACGAGGTATGCCGCCCAGTCCCCCATGCCGACCCGGGCGTATTCCATGAACGAGCCGATCTCCGGCCGGGCCGCGGCCATCTCGCCGAGCATCAGCATCGCCAGGTAGACCAGCAGTCCGCCGACGAGGTAGGAGACTACGGCGGCCGGACCGACCGAGTGGACGATGCTGGACGAGCCCACGAAGAGGCTCGAGCCGATGATCCCGCCGAGCGTGATCATCGTGATGTGTCGTGGCCGCAGCTTCTTCGGGCTGTGCGGGGCCGTCGTATTCGCTTCACTCACAGTTGTTTCCGGCTCGTTCTACCCGAGGTGGCCGAGGAGCGAGGAACGAGCGTCTCGAGGTCACCACAACTGCTGCCATTTTGTCGACGATCGAATGTCGCACACGCCGACCCCGCACGGTGCGGAAATTCAACGCCTCGTCGCGACACGGTCGAGGGATGAGACGCGCCGGACCATTCGTCGTGTCATACCCACCGTTCGGCGACGAGCGCCACCCAAGCTGGTCCAGCAGCCTCCCCAAGCAGGTCGAGCAGCCACCCCAAGCCGGTCGAGTAGCTCGTGAGGGACGAGCGAGCGTATCGAGACCCGTATCGAGACCTGCGTATCGGGGCCGGCCCCCTCCGCCATACCCAGACGAAATTATCCCTGGCCGCACCGGATCTCAGGTGTATTACCGAATCGGTCGATCGGAACCCCCGGTCGTCGTAAGAAGGGAACCACCATGAAGCGAAACACGCGGTTCGGGGTCGTCATGTCCCTGGCCGCAGCGGGAGCCCTGATGCTCCCGGCAGGTATGGCCCAAGCCGCCCCGTCGACGGCGACGGCCCTGACCTGCACCGGAGGCGAGATCCCGTCCGGGACCTACTCCTCTGTCACGGTGACCGGAAATTGCACGGTCCCGGCACACGCCACCGTCATGATCACCGGAAACCTGAACGTGCTCAGCAGCGCCAGACTCGACGCGGACAGCGCTCCGTCAACCATCACCGTCGGCCACAACGTGACCGCGGCACCCGGGTCATCGACCGGCCTCGGCTGCACCGCCGCGCACGGCGGCTGCACAGCCGGCGGGCCGGATGGCAACGGCCCGTATGCCGGTCAACAGTCCAGCATCACCATCATGGGCAACGCCTCCTTCGATCACGTCTTCAACGCGGCACTCGACGGCCTCACCGTCAACGGCAACGTCACTTCCGTCGGCGGCGGCGCGGGCGCGGACTTCCCTGGCTTCATTCCGTTCTCGGTCAAGGACGACACGATCCACGGCAACCTCACCGTGAGCGGACTGTCGACGACGTGGTTCGGCGTCATCCGTAGCACGATCGACGGCAACGTCACGCTGTCCGACATCATGCTCGGCGATCCGGATGGCAACGAGATCGTCCACGACACGATCGGGAAGAACCTGATCTGCACCAACATGGTCCCGGCGCCGCAGATCGGCGACGCGGATGACGGCATACCCGACCCGAGCTATCCCTTCAGCACCGTCGGTCGGAACGTCATCGGCCAGTGCGGCTTCGTCCTCGCGCCCTGACCGATCTCTCGACACCTCCCTCCCACGGCCCTGGTCGCGCACAGCCACGACCAGGGCCGACGCACGCGAGGTGGCCGAGGAGCGAGCGCCTCGAGGTCCCGCGCCACATGCGATTGCGCGGTCTCACGTGCCGGAAACCGTAGCCTGCCAGGCCCCCGGACGCATCCCAGTCGCCTGCTTGAAGAACACCGAGAAGTTGGAGGCATCAGGGAACCCGAGCCGGGCGGCGCAGCTGGCGGCGGTGAGCCGGTCGTGCGCGAGGAGCCGTTTGGCTTCCAGGACGATCCGCTCGACGATGAACGCCTTCGCGGTCCGGCCAGTGGCGTGCTGCACCGCCCTGGAGAGGGTGCGCGGCGCATAACCGAGAGTCCTTGCGTAGTAGCCGGCGTCGTGGTGCTCGCGAAAGTTTGTTTCGACACTCGATCGGAAGCGACGGAACGTCGGATTGACCGCCACCTCTTGGCCCTGCGGTGGGCGCAGTCGGGCGATGAGCGCGGAGAGCAGGATCTCGCGTAGCTCGAGCGATGGGTCCCCCGGAGCGGCGGAGACCTCGAGCAGTAGATGGTTACGCGCGGCGTCGACGAACGGCCAGTCGGCGTCGGGAACGCGCCATTGCGCGGCGCGGTCCGGTGATGCCACGAACTCCCGGGTGGCGCGGGTGACGGGCGCCGTCGTGACGAACAGCACGACGTGTCCTGTTACGTCGGCGATGTCATCCCACCGGTGCACCGCGCCAGGAGGAACCCACACCACGGTCCGCTGCCGCAGCGGGTGCGCGGCGAAGTCCACCGTGACCGATCCATGGCCGGCGTCAACGACGGCGAGGACGTGGAAGTCGGCGCGCTGCGTGCCGCCGTCGTTCAGCTCCCGCAGGCGGCCGAAGGTGAGCGTCTCGACAGCGTCGGCACCGTGCCCGAGGGGTTCGTAGGTCATCTGCCGGACCGTTGTCATGTGTCCAGTTTCCACCATCGCGTGCCCAGTTGTGCTCATGCGCCATACCCGTAGCGGAAGTTCAATGGATGGGTCAGATTCGCCTCAATCCCCCTGATCCAGGAGTTTCCATGCGCACAACACAGCAGCCGCTGTTGCCCGTTTACGACTACCGTCCGGGAAACGGGCCAACCCTGGTGTTTCTGCACTACTGGGGTGGCTCGGCTCGCACCTGGGATCTCGTGGTCGACCGCTTGGCAGATCGCGCCGCCCTCACTCTCGATCTTCGCGGATGGAGTCGTTCAAGGACGCTGCCCGGCCCCTACACGCTGCACCAGCTCGCAGCCGACACGTTTGCCGCGATTGCCGACGCGGGCGTCGCCGACTACGTCCTGATCGGACACTCCATGGGCGGCAAGGTCGCGCAACTGGTCGCGTCGATCCGGCCCACAGGTTTGCGGGGCCTGATCCTGGTCGGGTCCGGGCCGGCGAAGCCTGCCGCAGAGGTCACTGCCGAGTACCGAGAAGCGCTCTCTCATGCATACGACTCCGACGCGTCCGTCGCGAGCGCACGCGACAACGTCCTCACCGCGATCGGGTTGCCCGAGTCCGTCAGTGCCCAGGTCGTTGCCGACTCGCGCGCCGGTGCCGAGGCCGCCCGGACCGAGTGGCCACTACACGGCATCGCCGAAGACATCACCGAGCACACGCGCCTGATCGATGTCCCAGCACTCGTCGTTGCCGGGGAGAACGATCAGGTCGAGCCGGCCCATGTGCTCCGCGACAACCTGGTGCCCTACCTGTCCGACGTCGACTTCCTGGTGGTCCCGAGGAGTGGTCACCTGATCCCCCTCGAAGCGCCGGCCGACCTCGCCGATGCGATCACCGGCTTCTCGACAAGACTCTCTGGCGGGTGCCGGAGCGAAGCGAGGTGACCTGCGTATCGAGATCCGAGACCCGCGAAAGTCACACATTCAGTTTCCTCATAGATCACCTACGGCCACATACGGTCAATCGATGGGAATGCTGCGAACGCTCGTCCGCACCAAGGACGTCGACACCGTCATACATCAGAATGACGAAGCCGAGAGCTCCGGTGAGGGGCTCGCCAAGAGCCTGTCGTCCAGGGACCTGATGGGTTTCGGCATCGGGATCGTCATCGGCACCGGCATCTTCACCCTCACCGGCGTCGAGGCCAAGAACCAGGCCGGGCCGGCGATCGTGATCTCGTTCCTGATCGCCGGGATCGTCGCGATGATGGCGGCACTGTGTTATGCCGAAGTGGCGTCCGCGGTGCCGACCGCGGGCAGTTCCTACACCTACGCCTACACGACGATCGGTGAGATCTTCGCGTGGATCATCGCGTGGGACCTGATCCTGGAGTTCAGTCTGGGCGCTGCCGTGGTCGCTCGCGGCTGGTCCGGCTATCTGCAGAGCTCGCTCGGGCTGCACGGGTCGTTCTGGGACAGCATCATGGGCGAAGGGTCCACGGTGAATCTCGGTGCGGTCTTCATCGTGGTCGTCCTGGGCATCGTGGCCGCTGTCGGCATCAAGGAGTCGAAGTGGATCACCAACGCACTGGTGGTCATCAAGGTCGCGATCTGCCTGTTCGTCATCGTGGCCGGTCTCTTCTTCCTGAAGATGTCGAACCTCACGCCGTTCTTCCCGGAGTCCAAGCCGGCGCACGGCACCGGCGAAGCGCTGAAGCAACCGCTGTGGCAGTGGGTTTCCGGGATCGAGCCGTCGTCATACGGGATCGCGGGCGTGCTGGTCGCGTCGGCCGTGGTGTTCTTCGCGTACAGCGGGTTCGAGGCGGTCGCCAACCTCGGCGAGGAGACCAAGAACCCGGGCAAGGACATGCCGCGCGGACTGATCGGGACGCTGGTGATCTGCACGTTCCTCTATCTCGCCGTGTGTTTCGTGATCACCGGGATGGTGAAATACACCAACCTCGACGAGGGCGCTCCGATCTCCGAGGCCTTCAAACCGCACATCGGCATCGCCGGATTCCTCATCGGTCTGGCGGCGGTGTGTGGACTCAGCTCGGTGATCCTGGTCGACATCGTCGCGATGGGCCGCATCGGCTTCGCACTCTCGCGGGACGGCCTGCTGCCGGAGGGCGTCGGCAAGGCGCACCCGAAGTTCCAGACGCCGTTCTACCTGACGCTGGGTGTCACCGCCGTCGTCGCCGTGATCGCGGCCACCGTCAAGCTGGCGACGCTGGCCGAAATGGTCAGCATCGGAACGCTTTTCGCATTCGTCGTCGTCGCGATCGCCGTCGCTGTGCTGCGCCGCACGAAGCCCAAGATGGAGCGGCCCTTCCGCACACCGCAGGTGCCGCTGCTGCCGATCATCACCGCGGTGCTGTGTTTCGCGCTGATGGCCAGCCTGGCCGTCGAGACCTGGACCCGGTTCCTCGTGTGGCTGGTCATCGGCCTGGTCGTCTACTTCGCCTACGGCCGCAAGCACTCCACGCTCGCCCGCGGCAGCCGTGGCCGCAAGCCCGGTCTGGTGGGCAGCCAGGTGTCCGGCGAGGACTGACGGCCGACGCTGCCCGAGTGACGATCCCAAGCTGGTCGAGTGACGCCCCCAAGCTGGTCGAGTAGCTCGTGAGGGACGAACGAGCGTATCGAGACCCCGCGACCACCTCGCCGGCCCCGAGCGCCATACGCTGCCTGGCCTTCAGCGGAGGTCGCCGACGGTGCTCACAACGGCACCGTAGAGATCACCGATGGTCGCCAGCGCCGCTTCGTGCAGCTGAGCAGCGGACACCGCACCAGCCACCGATCGCAGCGCACGGGTAGCGCAGGCGTCCGCGACGATCGTGGGCTGATACCCCTCGAGGAACGCGCCTTCGGAGGTGAAGGTCACGCACATGTGTGTCATGAACCCGGCGATCACGAGATGCTTCCTGCCCGCGGCCCTGAGTCGCTGTGACAGGTCGGTGCCGATAAACGCATTCGGCACGCGTTTGGTGACCACGGCCTCGCCGGCTACAGAGGCGACCTTGGGGTGGATGCGTCCGTTCTCCCCCTGCAGGTCGAAAGGGCTGCCCGGCCCGCTGTCGTTGACGACGTGGATGACGGTGGCGCCGGCGGATCGTGCGTGCACCAACAAGTCGGCGGCCGCATCGAGTGCTGGCTCCCAGCCGTCGAGCTGCAGTGGACCGGACGTGTAGGTCTGTTGGTAGTCGATCAGGACCACCGTGGCATCGGCCAGATCCGCGACGGAGCTGTGCATGCCGAATTGCGTTCGTAGTGTTGCGTTTTCCATGACTATGGCTACCTTTGCGGCTCAGTGTCAGGTCAGGGTCGGTGTGCGCGCGTCGACGAGGGACTTGCTCAGGTGTATGACGCCGTCGGTCGCGTCGCCGCCCTGGGCGAACCCTGCGCTTTCGTAGAACCGGATGTTGTCCTTGCTCTGCGCACCGGTGCTCAACTCAAGACGCGCACACCCGCTTGCCAAGCGCGTCTCGGCAAGGCCCAGCAACCAGCGACCGACCCCCGCCCCGCGCTGGTCGGGCACCACTGCGAGACGGCCGATGTGACCCACACCGCCGTCGGTCCGTGTGCGGACCATGCCGAGGAGCCGCCCGTCGCGCCACAACCCCAGCGCTGACCAGTCCTCGAGCCAGGCGCGGACGTCGTGCGTGCCTTCTTGGAGCGGCGCGAGTGACAGCGTGGAGTTGGCGAGCGCTTCGTCGACCCAGCAGCATCGCTGCAGCACGACCATCTGTGGAGCATCGTCAGGAGTCAGCGGACGGACATATGAGCCCGGCACTGGTCCGGTGACCGCATCGTCGCGCCCCAGCTCGCGCAGCGGGCGAAGTGCGTGTGCAACGCGGGTGAGCTCGCTCAGCATCCCGTCGGCTGCCGCGGTCAGTGATGGGTCGTCACGGACCGCGCCGGTCTGCGTCATGGCATCGGTCAAACGCAACGCGACGGTGGCTCCCAGCGGCACGAGACGCAATGTCGTGACGACCTGCTTGGCATGTTGCACAGATCGGGTGCCTGCAGAAGTGTTGCCGTAGCTGACGAATCCCATGGGTTTCCAGGCCCATTCGCGCCCGAGGTAGTCCAGGGCGTTCTTCAAGGTCGCCGGCATGCCGTAGTTGTATTCAGGGGTCACCACGATGAAGCCGTCCGCTGCGTCGACCAGAGCGCTCCAGTCCCTGGTATGGCGCTGCCGGTAGATCCCGGTCGACGGGTGTTCCTCCTCATCGAGGAGGGGCAGCCCGAGCTCGGCCAGTGACACCGGCCGTAGGTGCACGCCCAGCGCGGTAGCAGCCGGCTGAAGAGCCTTCATCGCCCAGTCGGCGATGAGCGGGCCGGCGGCACCCGGACGTGTGCTGCAGGTGAGGACCATGACCTCAAGAGATTTCGTTGACATGTAATCGAACGTAACCAGTAGACTGATTACATGTCAACGAAAAAGCCTGGCTCCGCCTTTCCGGTGCTGGACGAGCAGGAGGAGCTCGCCTGGCGCGCGTTCCGCCGGATGATGATCGGCGTGCGCACCGGCACTGCCCGCGACCTCGCGGGAACGGGTCTGTCCGAGCCCGACTACGAGGTGTTGAGCACCCTGGTCGAGCGCCCCGCGACGACGAGCACGCTGCATGAGCAGGCCGCCAAGATGGGTTGGTCCAGAAGCCGCCTCTCGCGCCATGCGACCCGCATGGAGGACAGGGGTCTCATCCGGCGCGCACCCGACCCGGCCGATGGACGAGGATGCCTGCTCACTCTCACTCCAGCCGGACGTGACGCCCTCCGCAGTGCCACGCCGACCCACTTGGCCTCTGTCCGAACGCATTTCGCCGATCGACTGAGCGCCCGAGACCTTGCCGACATACGCCGAATCGCGGCCAAGCTCGATGCGTCCGAAGCAGATCCGGAGAGCAGGCGCACATAACGACGCCTCCACTCCAGATGGCGCAGCACGTTCGCCGACGTCGAGGTGATCGCCGAAGCCGAAACGGCGCGCCGTACCTCGAATTCGAGGCCGAGCCGCTGCCGCACGTCGTCGTCATAGACCGGCATCCGTCCGGCCCGGAGTGTTCTCGAAGTCGCCCCGCGCCGACCTCTGACGCCGAGATCAATGGATTCGGGCACCCGAGGTGTCACACCTCGGTCATAGTCGGACTGAGTGCCCGAACTACTGAAGGACCTCGGCGAATGCCCAATCTGTGGCAGCGCCGCTGTCAACGCGATCGCGTATGGCGAGCCCCTCCCCGATTACCAGGACACGTGGCCAGCGAACGTCCAAGTCGGCGGTTGCGTTGTCCGAGACAGCCAACCGAGCCTGCGGGGGTTTTGCGGCACCGAGTGGCACGACCCGAGCGCGGCATTCGGAGCTCGGGTGGCAGGCGAATTGACGGTCCCCGAGCCAAGAGGCCGCGCGTGAGCCGGGTCGATCAGTGATGACCGCGGATGACCGTGCTTCACCAGATGTTCGGAGACCCAGCGCGTCACGCGTGATGGTTTGCCACACCGACCGGATCGAGGTAGCCACACAGCACTGCCGCGGAAGCTCACCCCGCGGGTTCAGCTGTCTCGCCCCGTTCAGCAAGCCGGTGTCGATACAGCGCCCGCCGCCGATCCGTTCGAAATGCAAAGGCACCAATCGTGAACGCCGGCAACGCCAAGGCGAGACCGAAACAGACCCAGTTCAGGACGGTGAGGGCGTACGCAAGTCGCCAGGCCGTGTACCCCACCAGGGCCAGACTCCACGTGAGGACGATGCCGTAGACGTAGCCCATCAAACGGGATGACTCCTCGTTCTCCCGCTCGGCGATCACGAATGCACGTGTATTGATGGCGGCGTCGAGCGAATGCCGCGCATGAACCGGCAGGTCCATCTGAAACAGAGCAACGTCCCGCTCCAACTTCGATCGCTCTCGATCCCGCGACATCCACTCAGAGCCTCCGATGGCGCCGACTATCGCAACCACGACGCTTACCAGCGTTACCCAATCCATCGCGGCAGATTAGCCCTCAAACGCACCTGGAGATCGAATTTCCCGCAGCAGCGAGGTCGCGCCCCTGCCCCTGCCCGTGGGATGGCAATGCCACACGTGGCGGTGGCCGCCAGAAGCGATGCATGTGATCAAGAAAGCTGCGCCCGAACGCTTTGGCTTCTACCATCCCCATATGTCGGGGAGCGCAGTGTTACCGAAGTCAGTTACTGATGCGTTTCCCTATTCGTATGCAGTGGTCGATGTCGAGACGACAGGACTCAGCGCAGAACGGGATCGAGTCCTGCAGATCGCGGTCACCCAGTTGACGGCGGGTGGAGCCATCGAGGACCACTGGACCACCTTGATCGACCCTGGCTGCGACCCAGGCCCGACGCACATCCACGGCATCACCAAGGACCGCCTCCGCGGGGCACCCGGCTATGCCGACGTCGCCGACCACATCCATCAGCTGATCGACGGCCGCGTCTTCGTAGCCCACAACGCGCGCTTCGACTGGGACTTCCTCTCGTCCGAAGCACGGCGTGCGTCGGTGCACTTCCCGAGCCATCAACGGCTGTGCACCTGGCAGACGTCAGCAATGTTCGACTTGCCCCTTCCGAACCTGAAGCTGGGCACCATCTGCAAGTACTGGGGCGTCGCGCAGGCTCGCCCACACGACGCTGCCGACGACGTCCGCGCACTGGTCGAGGTCACGCGACACTCGCTGGCGTACGCATCGTTCCTGCACCTGAACCTGCCGATCTCCCGCCCCCGGCCGACGGACGGCTATCCACCGCGAGCGCCACGGGTCAGTTGCCCGTGGACCTATCCCGGTCGGCACACGCCAGGCGGGCAACTTCGTCAAGGTATGACGGTGGTCTTCACCGGACCGATGGCCGTTGATCGAGCCGAGTTGATCGCAGAGGCAACAGATGCCGGACTCGCCGTGATGAACAGCGTGAGCAGCCGCACCAGCGTGTTGGTTTCGAACAACACGACCACAACCCACAAGGCGAAGCGCGCGCAGTTGCAAGGCACAAGCACTCTCAACGAGCCGGACTACCGACGTCTGCTGACAACGATTGAGCCCGGCACCGCGAAGAACACCGAGTCGAAGACCCCAACCACGCCTGCGGTCCCCGAGAAGCCGGTGGCACGCGACAAGCCGTCCCGACCGACCTCTCCCCCGACCGGCCGACTGGCCGGCCATCGGGTCCTCATCCTCGGCGGCGCTGCGGACGAAGCGCGGTCGGTCCGTGACCGGATCGTCGCGCTGGGTGGTGCTTGCGCCGTCAACCTCACCGCCTCAGTCACGGCCGCCGTGCCGCTTCCCGGTCATGAGCGCGAAGGGCGGTGGCAACGTGTGCGAGACAGCGAGCTCCTGCTTCTCGACGCCGACACGTTGCAGCCGCTCGACAAGGATCGCTCAGCGGCCGTGGCGCACACATTGACGACGGGCACTCCCGTCGTTGTGGACACGGCCGTCACCGAGCTACCTCGAGGCGGTGTCACTGACCTCGACACGGTCCCCTTCGTCGTGACCGCTCGATGGTCGCACTCGGCCGCCATCGGCGAGGTCGATGTTGTCGCGTTCGTGCTGGGCAGCGACGGGTTGGTCGACGAAGACGCCGACTTCTGCTTCTACAACCAGCGCGAACATCCCGACGGTCTCGTGGACCTCGAGCTCGACACCGTCGGCCAGGCGTCGGCCACTGTCCGCCCGGAGAACCTGAGCAACGATCGACGCATCACGCTGGCCGCCGCCATCGATGGTCAAGGTGTCTTCGGACAACTCGGGGCTATCGAGCTCGACGTCCGCACCGTGGAAGGTCAGTCACTGGTCCATGCGACGCTCGATGCGGCCGATCGGGAAGCATCGTTGCTCCTCGCCTCGGTGTACTGGCGCAACGACACGCTGCGCTTCCGCGCAATCGGGCAGGGTTATCAGCACCGGCTGGAGACTCTGGCAGTGAGCTTCGGTGTGGACATTGAGGATTCGCCGGCATAGTGCAGGATGCCGCGACCTGGGTGGTCACGGTCCCCCGGTGTTGCGCCACACCCCCTACGAGATTTCGTGCCTCACGGCAGCACCGAGGAGTCCCGACCGTGATAGACACTGAGTGAAGTCAAGCGGAGAACGCTCAGGGGTGAGCAGCATGAGTACTTCAGGGGAACCAGACATCGCAGCATGGGTTGAGCGCGCGTATGACGAGCGCGGTGACGCTTGGCAATCGGCACGCGACGTCGTCGGGCATTGGCTGGGCAAGATTTGCGACCAGGTTCTCACGGGTGCTGATCGCACCCGACTGGACACGAGCCACTCGCGCATCAAGGAGCACGCTCGGGCTCTGGACAAGTTGCGGCAGAAGGCAATCGAGGAGGACCTCGAAATCTCCTCGGTCTCCGATGTCGAGAGAGCGCTGACGGACATCGTCGGGATGAAGGTGCTCTGCAAGTCGACCCGGGATCAAAAGGCGGTGTTCGAGCTCTTGACCGATCTCGAGGCGCTCGGTCAGCTCGGTGTCCACAAGGAGCGCAATTACGTCGCCGACCCGAAGCCGTCCGGATATCGCGCTTGCCACGTCATCCTGCGCGTTCCCGTCCTGAACGAAGACCCGGTGCTGGTCGAGGTCCAGATCAAGACACGCCTGCAGGATGCATGGGGTGAGCTGACCCATGAAGATCTCTACAAGCCCGGGGCGGCAATGAAGCCCCAGCCATTCCACGAGTCGGTCGGGCGCGCCATGGCATCCCTCCTGGCGGAGGTCGACAAGCTCGCTGACGATCTCGCGGTTGAGCTCGAGTCCGCGGCGGACATCGGTGAGGCCGACGCGGACCATGATTCCGCGGACTCCTCGGACAGCCTCGCCGTGCGTGTCCGGACTACAGGTGAGAAGTACGCGCTCGCGGTCGACAGTGATGGACAGCAGGGACTCATTCCCGCTCGAGCAGTCCGTGACGCTGTTGGCGCGTCGGGCATGATCCATGTTGACGACTACGTCCATGTCGGCGACCGCCTCCATGTCCTCGTACAGGAAGATGAACGCGGTCTCTACTACCTGCCGGTGTCGATCGATGTCGGATCAACGGACGAAAGCAGCTAACGTCGCGGTTCCTGCGACGAAGGCTGACCGGCTGAGCGGCGTCACTCGAGCGCCGAGCCGATGACCGCACCTATGGCGGCACCGAGCTCGAGCGGCACAGCATTGCCGATCTGACGAGCAATCGAGGTTTTGTTCCCCACCCATTTGTAATCGTCCGGGAAGCCCTGCAACCGCGCGGCTTCCTGATGTGTGATTGCCCGTGGTTCGGTTGGGTGCAGGAAGCGTCCCTTCTCCGGCTTGAAGAACTCGGTCCGAATCGTGACAGACGGCTTGTTCCAATGCAGGCGCCCCATGACGTCGCTTGCGCCCGTCTGATGGCTCCGCCAGCACGGTGTCAACAATTCATCCGGGATATCCCGCCGGTTCCCACCCTCTGGGATGTACGCAAACCGCTTGAGCGAGATCAGCTCGTACGTCCTGGTGAGGTGAAGCTCGTCGGTCGTGAAGACGCCGGGGAGTTTGCGCCCCTCGAACTCGATGAACCGATCCGGGAGGAGCTGGCGCCGAACGACCTCCGACAGCCCCAGAAGACGCGACTTCACATCCACCCGGTGCGCCTTGTCATGTGTAATCTCCGGCCATTCCGGTGCCGGCATGTCGCGGCGATATCCGATCATCACCGCACGCTTGCGCTCCTGCGCTGCACCGTAGTCGGCGGAGTTGAGGACGTCGAACTTCACGCTCCAGTCCGACAGATCGCCGTGATCGATCCTCTCGCGGAACTCGGAGAACTGAGGGCTTCGGAGAAACGCAGCGACGTTCTCGACGACGAAATACTTCGGGCGGGCAAGCAACAGGACTCGGGCGTACTGCTCCCACAGCTGGTTACGTTCGTCGTTGACGTCTCGTTTACCGAGCGCCGAGAAGCCCTGACACGGCGGTCCGCCGACGACGACGTCCGCGGTCGGGACCGACCCCGCGTCGACCCACGCGGTGATGTCCCCACAGTGGACATCGGCCTCGGGAGTATTCGCAGCGAAGGTCGCGGCCGCCGACAGATCATGCTCGACCGCGGCAATCGTCCGGAATCGCGGGTCGGCCGAGTGGAAGCCCGCTGTCAGACCACCAGCACCGCTGAACAGATCCACAACGGTGATCTCAACCTTCATGGCAGCAGGGTAGCCCCAGCCACCGACCAGTGACCTCAGACGCGCCACGAAGCGGGAAGGAGTAGACAGGAAGCATGGCCCCACGTCCTTCGAGCAAAGGAGTCTCGGAGCGCATGCGCCGTCAACGGCGGCGGGACACCGCTCCTGAGCTCGCGCTACGCCGGGCACTTCATGCCCGTGGGCACCGATACCGCGTGGATGCTCCTCTGCCCGGTCTCCCGCGGCGGCGAGCCGACCTGCTCTTCCCAGGAGCACGGGTCGCCGTTTTCGTCGACGGCTGCTTCTGGCACGGCTGCCCGGTCCATGCGACCGAGCCGAGATCAAACCGCGACTGGTGGCAGCAGAAGCTCGCGGGAAACCGTGATCGCGATCGCGACACGAATCAACATCTGTTGGATAGCGGCTGGGCCGTGATACGAATCTGGGAGTGCACCCCTCTGGAAGAGGGGATACGCATTGTGGAGGACGGGCTGACTATGGCGGAAACCCAGCGATAGCAGTCGAATCGGGATACCGTTCGCCTCACCGATACGGGAGCGGTCGCGGCGTGGACGGCGAGACAGGGGTAGCAGCAGATGGCGACTTGGGCAAGCGTCGACGGCGAGCTCGCGGCGGCAGTCGAGGACCAGAACGAACGACTGATCGAGACATATCGGGCGGACCCGAAACGACTCGAGGAGGACGCGAACACCGAGCGCTCGGTCCATGACGGTGCCTACTCCCAACGACAGTTGTACGAACTCCTGCAGAATGCCGCGGACGCCATGCGGACCGGCGAGGGCCGCTGTGAAGTCCTGCTCACCGATCACACTCTGTATGTCGCGAACCAAGGCGCTCCACTCTCCGTTCACGGCGTCGAGACATTGATGGCAGCCCACCTATCTGCCAAGCGCGACGACCAGATCGGGCGGTTCGGCCTCGGCTTCAAGTCTGTTCTAGCGGTGACCGACTCGCCCCGGATCTACAGCCGTTCGGGCTCGCTGGGGTTCGACCGCGCGGGCTCACGAGCCCGTCTCGCGAAAGAAGTGCCGGGCAGAGATCACTACCCCGTTGCTCGTCTCGCGGACGCACTGGATCCGACCGAGGCACGACGCAACGACACAGTTCTCGACGGGCTGATGAAGTGGGCGACAACCGTGGTGGTTCTTCCGCGACTCACGAGACGTCAACACATCGCGGATGCAATCAGGACCTTCCCTGCGGAGTTCTTGCTCTTCTCCCGGCACGTGACCCAGCTGGACCTCGAAGATCGCCTGTCGGACGGGACGGCGCGCCGCATCACCATGAGCCGAGCTGAGGACGGCCTCGTCTCACTCGACGACGCCGGCAGGCGATCCAAGTGGTCAGTGACGTCAAAACGGCACTCACCCTCCGCCGACGCTCTTCGGGAGGGCGGCTACCAAGCGGCCCGGGAGTCGGTAGAAATCGCTTGGGCGGCACCTGTGGAGGGAGCCACCCAGAGGCTCGGACTCTTCTGGGCGTACTTCCCCACCGCCGAGATGACGACTCTCTCGGGCATCGTGAACGCACCGTGGAAGCTCGCCGACGACCGGGAGCGGTTGCTCGCCGGCGCCTTCAACGACGAGTTGTTGACCGAGGTGTTGCCCACGCTCATTTCGTCCGCGCTGCCGTCCCTGACTACCGCTGCGCGGCCATGTGTGGCGATCGACGCGCTCCCGGCCCGCGGTAAGGAAGCTCGAGGTCATGCCGACAACGTGATCAACCAGCCGATCTACGAAGCCGTGTCGCGTGGTCAATGCATCCCCAACATGCTCGGGGAACTCCGCCATCCGCGAATGGTCAAGCTGCATCCGGACAAGATCACTGCGGAGGAGCTGGAGCTCTGGGCGGCCGTGTGCAAGGACCCCGAGCGTTGGACCAGTCATCAGGTGGAAAGCGCCGAACGCCGCTCGAAAGTGTTGCGGTTGCTCAACTTCCATCAGAAGTCGGCAGTCGGTGTAAAGGAATGGGTCGAGCACGTCGCGAAGAGCGGGGTGGAGGGTTCCGCAGCCGCCGTCCGCATCGTCGCCTCGATGGTTCAGCGCGATTCGAGCCTCAGGGACGAGCTCAGACTTGCCCGAGTGCTCCTCCTCGAGGACGGCACGCTCGACGCGCCCCGCCGCGGCCAGGTCTTCCTGCCAGGTGGCAATGTCAAACCCGGCCAGCTCATCATCGATCAAGTGCTCGCGGCCGATCCTGCTGTGGAGCATGCCCTGGGGATCCTCGGCATCGAGATCTTCGACGATGCCGGCGAACTTCGCAGCGAGCTCACCGAACCAGAGATCAATTGGGAGAGAGTGTGGTCCTCATCTCGCCGGCTCGACGCCCGCGAGGCCGAGGTGATTTTCCGTGACGTGTTCGTCAGCCCCGATCAACTGATCACGAAAGTCCGAGCGCGCACGCTCTCCGGCAAGTGGAAGTCGCCCGGCCAAAGCTTTCTGCCCGGCGAAGTGATTCCCGAGGGAGCTGGGCGCGATGGCGATTTCGTCGTCGACCACAGATTCCACAAGCAGGACCTCGGGTTGCTCGCCGCTCTCGGCTTCGTGGAGCGGCCGGAACGCACCAAGGATCCGGCCGCGGAACCATGGCGGACTGCCAACGCTCAAGATGCGCGACAGCAATACCGCGACCAGACCCAGCAGCCAAGCCTGCCCGACGCACGGATCGACATCGATCGCGATCGGGTGCTGTGGCCGCTCGAGTTCATGCCCGACCTGTCGGACGAAGGCAGAGCGGCGATCACGCGAGTCGCTCTGCGTGCATTGGACGGCTGCGAGGTATGGCGCCTCACGCGTGACACCGGTGGTTTGTCGTTCTCCGTGGTAGACCCGACCTGGCTCAGGCTCGGCAAGTACGGCGTCCTCCGCACAGAGGCCGGTCTCCAACCCGTTGCCCAGTGCCTCACACGTCCTGACGAGTTCGACGATCCGCGCGACGCCACCTGCCTGCCCTACCTGGTCGACGTCGTCAGCAGCCAACAAGCCGACGTGCTTCACCTGAAGGCCGAGCCGGATGAGCTGAACGCCGAGTCGTGGACCGCCTTGCTCCGCGATGCCTCGGGGTGGAACGCCGAGCGCCGTTTCCAGCTCTACGCGTGGGCCGCTTACTGCGGTGTCGCTCCACCGCAGACCATCAAGGTCGATCGCGGACCTGGGCATGTCGGAGTGCCACCGTCTGACGCGGCTGTCACCGCGGCGGACGAGGTGCACGCCTCGCTGGTCGCGGCCAACATCCCGGTGGTCAAGTCCGCGTCGAGCGACGATGCGGCGCTGCTCGCGGAGCAGTGGGGACTGGCGATCGGCGAGCGCATGCTCGACGAGAAGGTCGTCTCCGAGGAGTCCGGTGAGCCCTACCTCGCCCTCGACCGATTCGCGCCACTGCGGCTCAGTCTGGGCACCGAATGGCATGACCTCGAGGTCCAACCCTGCAACTCCATCCAACTGCTCACGTCCACCCCGAAAGGTCAGACCTCTCGGGCCCTCGAGGCGAGACTCGAGGGCAATCGGCTCTACACGACGGTCGTCAAGGACCGTGACGTGCTGGCTGTCATTGCCCAGGAGACGCAGACCGCCTTCAATGCGGACGCGATCCTCCGCCGGATGGAGAAGCAGCGCCTGGAGCGACTTCGGGTTCGCATCCGCGACACCGAGGACATCCTCGACAAGTTGGTTCTTGCCATCGGAGTAGACGGCCTGAAGTCTTCGGTTCCCGAAGCCGCCATCGATGCACTTTCGGGGTCACTCGGAAGAGAACTAGAGCCATCAGAGTTTGCTCGACTTGCGGTTGCGGTCGATGGCTACGAGGTGCTTCAACAACATCGACGGCAGCTGGCCGAGAACGAGCTCAACCCACCGACTCAGTGGGCGGGTCGTGGCGCCGCGCGCTCATGGGTCCGCGACCTTGGATTCCCAATCGAATTCGCTGGCTTCACTACCTCCCAGCGCGAGCCGGAGATTGAGGTAGATGGACCGCTCGACCTCGGCGACCTGCACGACTACCAAAAGGCGATCGCCCATCAAATCAAGCGACTCTTCTCGGCTTCACCCCGCTCGAACCGGGGCCTGGTCTCTCTGCCCACCGGCTCGGGAAAAACCCGAGTCGCTGTCCAGGCCATCGTCGAGCACATGACCGAGAAGGGTGGAGATATCCGTGTGCTCTGGGTCGCAGACACCGACGAGTTGTGCGAGCAGGCGATTCAGTCCTGGTTGGCTGTATGGCGGGAGCTGGGTCGTAAGCGAACGCCACTAACACTCAGCCGACTATGGGGAGGAAACGCCCCGGAAGAACGGGACGGCCTGCAGGTGGTAGTCGCTTCGCCTGCGAAGATCCGCATGATCCTCGGCCGTGCTGATTGGACCGACACCTACGGCTGGCTGCGTAAACCAGCGATGATCGTCGTGGACGAAGCTCACAAGGCCATCGATGAGCAAGCAAGAATCCTTCGAGCCATAGGCGAGGCGAGCAGAACCAACGACATGGTGGTCCCACTGCTCGGGCTCACCGCAACACCGTTCCGTGGCTTCAACGAGACCGAGACGAAGGTACTCATCGATCGTTACGACCAACGATTGGACATCGGCGCGTTCCCGGATGATGACGTCTACGGCTACCTTCAGGAACTCCAGGTGCTGGCGAAGGTAGACCAGGTCGAGCTGGAGGGAAGTGACATCTTCCTGACCGAGGCCGAGCTCGAGGAAGCAAAGGGCTTCAACCGGCTCGCGCCTTCCGTGGAACAGCGCCTGAGCCAGGACCATGGGCGCAATAACAGGATCGTCGAGTCGTTGTGTCAGGAGGATGCTGCGTCGAAGGTGCTGCTGTTCGCCACCTCTGTGGAGAATGCCCGCGTCCTTGCTGCCTTGCTGACCTATCACGGCGTCGAGGCACGCGCAGTGGATTCGGAAACGGGCGCAGCCGCGCGGCGGCAGTACATCGAGGATTTCAAGGAAGGTCGAGTGCGAGTCCTCACGAACTACGGCGTCTTCACGGAAGGGTTTGATGTGCCGGCAGTCGACGCGGTCTACATCACCCGCCCCACCTTCAGCCCGAACATTTACCAACAGATGGTGGGTCGTGGGCTCCGCGGGCCGAAGAACGGTGGCAGCGAGTTTGTGCGGATCGTCAACGTCGCGGACAACATCACGAACTATGGCGAGGAGTTCGCGTTCAAACACTTCGACTACCTCTGGGAGAAGGAGACGCCGTGACGGTCGTGTTGGACACCGCGCAACGCGATGCCGTCGATGTCTCGCCTGGCGACCGACAGATCGTTCTGGCCGGCCCGGGCGCCGGCAAGTCGGAAGTGGTCGGTGCCCTCGCTGCTCATCTCGTGGACGACGAAGGAGCCTTCCCCGAGGAGCTACTCGTCATCTCGTTCAGCCGGGCCGCAGTCGGCGTGGTGGAGCAACGCACAGCTGAGGTCGTGGATGAGGGACACGGGGTCGAGGTACGCACCATCGACTCCCTCGCCGCTGAGGTGATCAGGGAGCTCTCCGAGGACGAGCCGACGTTCCGCGGCTACGACAAGGCCATCGAGCAGGCGACGGCCTTGATGCGTCAAGCCGACGAACCGGTGTTCGACCACCTCCGCCACGTCATTGTCGACGAGGTCCAGGACGTCGTCGGTGTTCGCGCCGACTTCGTCCTTGCGCTGCTGAGACATGGCGTCCGCGACGACACCGGATTCACTCTGCTCGGAGATCCGATGCAGGCGTTGTACGACTTCCAACTGACGAAGCAGCATCCGAAGACGTGCTCGGACTTCCTCGCAGAGATCAAGACCTCGTTCGACCCAGCCGTCGTCGAGCTGCTCGGCGACCATCGGTCGAGGACCGTTACCGCAAGGACGATCAGCGGACTGCGTGGCGAGCTGCAGAAGCTGGACGCGAAGCCCCTTTTTCAGCGACTGCAGTCGGCGCTCGCCGACCTCTCCCCGCTCGGTGACCTCGATGCAGACGCCGCCGAGACCGTTTCCGTCTGGCGAGGACGCACCGCTTTCCTCTGCGACACCAACGCACGCGCGGGCCTGGCCGCACAGCAACTCGCCGACTTCGGGCTCCTGGCAGAAACCGCAACCTCCGTGACAGATGCCGGATTGCCTCCGTGGATCGCCGTCTCCCTTGCGGATCACCCGAAAGACACCGTCGGCTTCGACGAATTCGTCGAGTTGGCAACCACTTCCGGATGTGAGACGCCACCGGAAGTGGCCTGGCGCTCTGCACGTGCACTGGCACCCGGCGGCAGTTCGCTGAACATACCCGCGCTGGCGTCGGCGCTGGACACACCACGAGGCCGCAACCTCTTCCGCCGCTCACCGACCTCCCGGATCGTGGTGTCGACCGTGCACCGCGCCAAGGGCTTGGAGTTCGACAACGTGGTGCTGGTCGATCCGAACGAATGGGTCTGGGACGACGACCTCGCCGGGGCGTCCGCGCTCCTGTATGTCGCTCTGTCACGAGCGACCACCAACGTGACCACGGTCGAAGGTGCATCGACACAGCCGTGGCGTCCCGCCGAGGCCGGCAGTCGCTCGGTCTGGACGAAGGCGTGGAAGCGACGGGGCGGTCTGTTCGGAGTCCTGATCGAGCCGTGGATGGCGCGTGGTCTCGGCCCGACCACCGCGCCGCTGCGGGATCTCGTGGGCCAGCCCGTCACCTGGGAGCACGATGAGCCGATCCTCATGGACGGCGAGGAGATCCCGAGCTGGCGCGCTCTCGTCGACGACGTCGCGGTGGCCACGACCGGCGCCGACTTCGGAAAATTCATGACCGGCAGGGTCTTCGGGTCCGTCATCCCCGATTTGCGCGGCGCCCGCATCGACGGTCTCGAGACGGCTGTCGGTGCTCCACGCCAGGATGCTCCCGGTCACCACGGACTGTGGCTGGCCGCACGAATCTCCGGACCCGTCGACCTCGACTGGAAGTGAACCTGATGAACCTGCAAGACGCCTACGCGACAAGGAAGTTCGTCGTCGACCGGCTCAAGGGAGATCTGCTGGGTGACGAGCTCGATGCCGAGCTGAGCGAGCGGCCGATGACCCGCTTCGTCGTCGGCGTGCTCTACCCCCAGGTCGACTCGACCGGACCCGCTGCGACCTCCGACAGCCCGGAGAACGACGACATCGACAAGTCCAGCGACGGCGACGCGGGCTCCCCCACCACCGAGGGCGCTGACGACCCCCAGGTCTCCCTTGCCCGAGTCCGTAATCCACGCACCATGGGCCTCACCTTCGCCGCAGCCGAGACCGCCACGAACGTCCAGGTCACCGTCGAGGCCTCCCGCTACATCCGCTCCGACACCCCGACCGGCAAGGAACGCTGGATCCGCGAGACGATCACCGCCGGACCGATCCAACTCGATGTGACCACGCCTGGCGCCATACGTGAGCAGGTGGTCGACGGCGTCCGACTGGAGATGCACAGAGTCGTCCGTGAGCCGCGAGACGGCGCCGTCCCGATCACGCTTGCGCTCATCAACGACGAGACTGCGCCGAGAAGCGAGCGCGATGCGAAGTGTTGGTTCAACCCGACCATCACGGTGACCGCGCCCGCAGGGGAACTCGTCGCTCGCCCCGAGTCGGTGATCGCCGGGCTGGACGACCTCGAGGTCGCGTCGCAGCGGTTGCTGTTCAGCGACGTGCAGTCGTATGCGATCGGCCACGGGTGCGGCGTCGGATGGATCGACGACGTGACCTCGATCCACACGTCATTCATCCCGTCGCACGAAGTCCTGCTCAGCAGTCCCGCCGGCCCCGACGGCATCGATCTGCGCATGGTCCACCTGTCCGAATCCGGTGATCTGGCCGACCTGACCTCCCTCGTCTCCGCCTACCGGCACTGGATCGACGGGCTCGACGATGACGGGCTCTCCGACGAGGACTTCTCCGCAGCACTCGACCGTCACAAGGACGAGGCCGGACAAGCCGCCGACCGTATGTCGGACGGCATCTCGCTGCTGCTCTCCGACCCGAATGTCCGCCGAGCGTTCGACCTGATGAATCTTGCGATGGCACAGCAACGTAGCCGCCAGGATCACCATCGGAACGGCCAGATCGGGGATCCGGCGCAGTCCGCGGTTGAGGCGGCGTCCTGGCGGCCCTTCCAGATCGCGTTCATCCTCGTCAATCTCCGCGGGCTGGCCGACCCCGAGTCACCCGATCGGGAGATCGCAGACCTGCTCTGGTTCCCGACCGGTGGCGGCAAGACCGAGGCTTACCTGGGTCTGATCGCGATCGCGATCCTGCTCCGGCGGTTGCGCAATTCGAGTGACGGCGGCGTGTCGGTGATCATGCGCTACACCCTCCGGTTGTTGACGCTCCAGCAGTACGAACGCGCAACCGGATTGATCTGCGCGCTCGAGGAGCTGCGTCGCAAACACCTTCCAGCAGCGAGACCGATCTCGATCGGTCTCTGGGTGGGTCGCAAATCGACCCCGAACAGCTTGGCTGACGCGAGCCAGGCCTTGAAACATCAGAAGAGCGGTCGGGTCGACGACGCGGACGACGCGTCTGATCCCGTTCAGCTGCGCCAATGCCCCTGGTGTGGCACAGAACTCACCCACAAGAACTATGACGTCGCTGACGGTCGGATGAACGTTGTGTGCCCGCACGTCGGTTGTCAGTTCGGCGGCGGTCTGCCTGTGCACATCGTCGATGAGGACGTCTATCGCGAGCGTCCCTCGTTGGTGATCGGCACCGTCGACAAGTTCGCGATGATGGCGTGGAAGCGGGAGGTCGGCAACCTCTTCGGCAGCGCCGGCGCCACTGCGGATGGCGCGACCAACTCACCGCCCGATCTCATCGTCCAGGACGAATTGCATTTGATCAGTGGGCCGTTGGGCACAATGGTCGGTCTCTACGAAGCTGCGGTCGACGCCGCCTGTACCCGGCCGAGCAAACCGAAACTCGTTGCTTCCACCGCGACGATCCGGCGGGCCACCGATCAGGTCCGTGCCGTGTTCGATCGAGAGGCGCGCCAGTTCCCGCCACCCGGCAGAACCTATCGAGACTCGTACTTCTCCGTCGAGGCACCACGCGACAAGAAGGGTTCCCGGGAGTATGTCGGTGTGCTCGGCGCGGGAACCAGCCAGACGACACTCATGGTCCGCGTCTACGCGTCGTTGCTCCAGAGCGCGGCCATGGTCCCTGAGGACAGCGCCACCAAAGATCTCTACTGGACGTTGCTCGGCTACTTCAACGCTCTTCGCCTCCTCGGTGGTGCGTACATGCAGGTGATCGACGACGTCCCGGCCGAGATGAAGGTCATCGCCGGCCGTCGTCACGAAGACCAGCGAACGATCGACGACCCGCGCGAGATGACCTCCCGCAAGAAATCGACCGAGATCCCGCACGAACTGAAGATCATGGAGCGCAAACGGGGCGAGACAGACTGTGCCGACGTCGTTCTCGCGACCAACATGATCTCGGTCGGAGTCGATGTCGACCGGCTCGGTGTGATGGCGGTGATGGGCCAGCCGCAGACGACATCCGAGTACATCCAGGCGACGTCCCGCGTAGGACGTCGTGACCCGGGTCTGGTCGTCGCTGTCCTGAACGGCGCACGCAGCCGCGACCTGTCGCACTACGAGAACTTCGCCGGTTATCACCGGATGCTCTACCGGCACGTCGAGGCGACCGGCGCGACACCGTTCGCGCCACGCGCCCGCGATCGTGGCTTGCACGGTGTGCTGGTCTCCATGGCTCGAATGACGATCGCTGCTGCCGCCGACAGCAGAGCCGCAGGTCACGCGGAGGACTGGCCTGAAGCTCTGCGCAAATGCGTGGACCAGATCGTCGAGCGCGCAAGCGCACTCGCAGCCGCGACCAAGGATGTGCCCGAGGACCAGCACCCCGACAGGGTCAGGAACGAGCTGGAGACACTCGTCAACACCTGGGCGGATGATCTCGAGGTCGATCACTACGAGGGCTGGTTCGACCGCGCCAAGGGCGCTTTGCTCGTCGAAGCCTCGAAGGCTGTCGTCCGGAACGACGACGAGCGAGTCGAGTTCCCGGTCGAGGATCCACCATGGCCGACCTTGACCAGCATGCGCGATGTCGATGCCGAGTCCAGCCTGTTCCTGGTCCGTTCCAGAAGGAGTTCACGTGGTTAGCAAGATCGTCGCCCGTGCACGTCGCACCAGCTTGGTGTCCACATTCGGCGTCGGGTCGCTCTACCCGGCGGAGAAGGACAGCGTGATGATCTGCGGTCTCGAGCACTGGCCCGACAAGTTCGTGTCGGAGCTGCACGAACCGCGCCTGGAGGCGAGTCTCGGCGTGCAGGAGTTCCGGCAGCCATCAACCGGTCGGAAGAACGGTGACGTCCCTGTCGTTCGGTTCCCGACTTGGGCGTTCTGCCCGAAGTGTCGGCGGGTCGATCTCGTCTGGAAGCTCACCAAGGAAGAGTCTCGCCTCTGCACCAAGTGCAACGAGGGGACCATCACGCCGTCGCGCTTCGTCGCCTGCTGCGAGAGGGGGCACATCGAGGACTTCCCCTACCAGCGGTGGGCGCACGACAAGGGTGTCGATGTCAGCGGGCATCAGCTGAGGCTGCTCACCAAGGGCGAGTCGTCCGCACTTGCGGACCTCGAAGTCGTCTGCGACACGTGCGGTGCGCGCCGATCGCTCGACGGAGCATTCGGCTTCACTGCGCTCAGAGAACTGAAGCCGTGCGGCGGCCGACGCCCCTGGCTCCCCGGGTCCGCCGACGACGTGCCGTGCGACGGGACCCTCCGCACCCTCCAACGAGGTTCCTCCAACGTCTGGTTCGCGGCGACACGATCGGCGATCTCGATCCCGTCCGTGCATGAGCGGGCAATGCGGTTCGCGCGGCCGCTGATGAAACGGCTCGCACCTGACGCTGATCCGGTGCTGGTCGCGAACATGTACAAGCCGCCGACCGGAGTCACACCGCAGGATCTCGCCGACGCGATCGTCGAGTTGCGACTCCCACTCGAGGCCCGGCACAGGCCGACCAACACCGACCTGCGCGCCGAGGAATACACGGCGCTGGTCCATGGGCTGGACGAGAGTGACGAGGACAGCAAGTTGTTCCTGTGCGAGGAGTTGGACCTCACTGGCAGCGATCTCCCGGAGATCATCGCCCAGGTGTCACGCGTGTCCCGCCTGCGGGAAGTGCGCGCGCTGCGCGGCTTCTCACGGGTGACCCCTGCTGACCCGGAAGCCGACAGCAGCAAGTCGAATCTCGTGCCGTTGAGCGCAACGCACACGTCGTGGTTGCCAGCCATGGAGGTCCTCGGAGAGGGCGTCTTCCTCCGAATCGATGAGAAGGCCCTCTCCGCATGGTGCGAGACCGACTTCGCCAAGGGACGGGTGCGCGAGATCCTCGACAGTCAGGAAGCGCTCGGCGCGACTTCACTGGCGTCACACCTCGAAGTGACTGCGCGCTCGCTGGCTCTGCACTCGCTCGCGCATGTGTTGTTGGACGAGTTCTCGTTGACCGCGGGGTACCCCACCGCCTCGTTGCGCGAGCGGGTGTATGCCGAGGACGGCCAGGCGGGCATCCTGATCTACACCGCGACCGCGGACAGCGCCGGCAGCCTCGGTGGGCTTGCCGCGCTGAGCGACAAGCATCGCTTCAACAGTGTGTTCCGCTCGGCTCTCGAACGCGCGCGCTGGTGCACCTCTGATCCCGTCTGCATCGAGTCCGGTCCTTCGGGTGTCGACGGAATGAACCTCGCCGCCTGCCATGCCTGTCTGCTGCTGCCGGAGACCAGCTGTGAGCAGTTCAATCTCGTCCTCGACCGCAAATGCCTCATCGGCACTGACGGACTCATCCAGCTAAAGCCCTGATCCCACAGGAGGATTCATGTCAGACGACATCGCCGCGTCACCGGCGGATGCCGCGCCGGAGCACTCCTTGGTGGAGATCGCACCCGGCTTCGGGGCCCTGCTGGGTCCTTCGGTCCCTGATGGCTTCGAACTGCTGGAGGCCGCGGTGGTCCCGGACCGGGCCAAGCACGACATCACATCGACGGTCAGCACCTTGATCGGCGCCGGGAACCTCGGCGCGCAGGCGCTCATGGGGCAGACCAATCTGCAGGGCATCGTCCGGCTGGCACCCGAGACGCTCAAGGCGCTCCAGACCGCCACTCCCTTGACCTCCGGGGGTGTCAATCTCGGCACCCTTGTGGACTCGAGTGGGCATTTCGCGCACTCGGTGCGATGGATGCCTGCAGCAGGCGTGCAGGGGGCGAGCGCGGCCGCGACGATCGGTCCGGCACTCGCGACGCTCGCGATCCAGATTCAACTTGCCGAGATGAAGTCACTGATGCAGGACAACCTGCAGCTCACCGAGGCGGTGCTGAAGGAGGCCCGCAACGAACGCTGGTCGTCAGCGTCCGCACTGCGCGAGACCCTTGCCCACGCACTCGGAGAAGCCCAGGACATCGGCGAGGTGACCGACGGCGTATGGCAGAACATCGCCGGTCTCGAGGACGATCTGCGCCGCGAGCGCAAACGGGCCCAGCGGGCCGTCGACGACCAGGTCCGTGCTCTGCGCGCACAGAAAGGACACACAGATCGGCGCAAATTCCTCGACGAGCACGGCGAAGCGATCCTGGCGGATGTCTTGTCGCTCGTGGCGACCCAGCAGGCGTGGTTCATCTACCAGGGCCTGCGTGCCGGACACCTCTACGAGGGCGCAGAGACCACACCCGCGAACGACGCACTGATCTCCCGCATCGTCGACAACGCCCAGGTCGAGTGGGAGAAGTCGAGTGGGAAGGTCAAAGAGCTGGTATCCACGCTCCACCAGCAGTTCGCCGTGTTCGCCGAGTTCCCCGGCAGCAGAACCATGCCCGTCGGTCGCGCGCACAGCGCACGCAAGAAGGTCTCTGGATCCGCACGAGATTTCCTGACCCGACTGGAGGTGCTCGAGAAGGAGATCGACTACGCGCCTCGCACGGTCCCCGAAGCAAGGGTGTCGCTCATCGTCGACGAGGACCATAGGAAGCGCGTTGCAGAGTCGCTCCGGTGGCAACTCACCGGCTCCGAAGAGCTGCTCGCCCTGGCCGTGGGCGATGCTCGCGGCGCATTCTCCGGCGACCGCTACCTCGCCGTCACCGGCGAGCGGCTCCTGGTCGGCCGTGCCTCGGACATCGACCGCAACGGCGAGCCGTGGCACATCATGCGGACACGCGACGTGCGTTACGTCAAGTCGTCGGCCAACGAGAAGTGGTCGGAGATCACCCTCGACGTCTACCTGCCCGACGACGAGTTGCACCTGAAGTTCGATGTCCCCACCGACTCCGGGACAGCCCGGTCGGACATGGAGCAGCTCATCCAGTTGCTCCGCAGCTTCATGAACCTCCCCGCCGCCGAGGTCCCCACCTCACCGCTGGCGCTCGAAGCAGCCGAAAACGACCGCACGCCAGTCGAACCTGCGCGGTCACCCGAGCTGCTCGACTCATAGGATGCGCTGGTGAGTGGGGAGACGTCGACGCCGGACAACATCGCACCGGGTTCCCTGGTGGTGGTGCGCGACGAGGAGTGGCTCGTCACGCAGGTGTCACAGACGCGCGACGGTCTGCTTGTCGACGTCCAGGGCCTCTCCGAGCTCGTTGCCGGGACCTCGGCGCAGTTCAGTCAGGACCTCGACCGGATCGAGGTCTTCGACCCGAGCCTGACCAAGGTCGTCGCCGACAGTTCCCCCGGCTATCGGCGGGCAAGACTGTGGTTGGAGGCGACACTCCGCAAGACGCCACTGCCGATCGACGACCCCACCCTCGCGGTCGCCGACGACATGCTGCTCGACCCGCTCGACTACCAGCGGAAGGCCGTTCACAAGGCACTCGACCCGTCGATCCTGCGACCCCGGATCCTGCTGGCCGACGCGGTCGGACTCGGCAAGACCCTCGAGATCGGCATGATCCTGTCCGAGCTGGTCCGCAGGGGCCGCGGCGAGCGCATCCTCATCGTGACACCGCGTCATGTCCTGGAGCAGATGCAACAGGAGATGTGGACCCGGTTCGCGCTCCCGTTCGTCCGCCTCGACTCCGTCGGCATCCAACAGGTCCGGCGCCGCCTCCCGGCGACGCGCAACCCGTTCAGTGTCTACCGCCGCGCCATCATCTCGATCGACACGCTCAAGAGCGACCGCTACCTGGCGCACCTGCGCAAGCACCGCTGGGACGCCGTCGTGATAGACGAGTCGCACAACATCACCGGATCGACGACCCAGAACAACCGCCTCGCGAATGTCCTTGCACCGCAAACGGATGCGCTCATCCTGGCCAGCGCGACACCGCACAACGGCAGGAAGGAGTCGTTCGCGGAGCTGATGCGGTTGCTGGAGCCGACCTCGGTCGACCCGGACGGTGAGATCGACCCCGCGGACATCGAGCGGCTCGTCGTCCGTCGTCACCGCAACTCGGCCGAGGTCGCCTCCGTGGTCGGCGCCGACTGGGCCGAGCGCGAGGAGCCTCGGAACATCCTGGTCGATGCCTCGCCCGACGAGGACGCGATGGCCCAGGAGCTCGCCGACCACTGGCTGTACGGCGGACCGCCCCGCACCGGCGGCGAGGCACTCTTCGGCTGGACCCTCGGCAAGGCGTTCCTGTCCTCACCGGCCGCACTCGCCGAGACCGCCCGCGCACGCATGAAGCGCGCCGAGCACATGAGTCTCGCCGACCACGAGTCCCTCACCCGTCTGGCCGACCTCGCCGAGCAGTCCCTGGACCAGCGGACCGGCAAATACGCCGCGCTCCTCGAGGAGTTCGACCGCATCGGCATCAGCGTCGGATCGCCTTCTCGCGTGGTGGTGTTCGCCGAACGCGTCGCGACCCTGCACTGGCTCCGCGACCGGATCATGCGTGACCGCAGGATGACCGACCAGCAGGTCCGTGTCCTGCACGGTGGTCTGAGCGACGTCGAGCAACAGGAGATCGTCGATTCCTTCAAGCAGGAGGGCTCTCCGATCCGGGTGCTCGTCACCGGCGATGTCGCCAGCGAGGGTGTCAACCTGCACCGCCAGTGCCACGAACTGATCCACTTCGACATCCCGTGGTCGCTGATCCGGATCGAGCAACGCAACGGCCGCATCGACCGCTACGGCCAGCAGTTCCCGCCGCTGATCACGACACTCCTCCTGCAACCACGCGACGACCGGTTCTCCGGCGACGTGCGGGTGCTGCGATCACTGATGGAGAAGGAATACGAAGCGCACCGCGCACTCGGCGACACGGCGTCGATCATGGGCAAGTACGACGTCGCCGCCGAGGAGAAGCAAATCCTCGACGTGCTGCGCGGGCGCAAGCAGCTCGAGCAGGTCATAGCCGAGCCCGACGAGGTGATCGACGGAGACGACCTCGAAGCATTCCTCGCTCGTCTCGGGCAGGGCGATGACGAGCAGACGCCGACTGCTCGGCGCACCGCCGCGACCGGCTCCGGGCTGTATGACGCACCGGTCGACTACCTGCGCGAGGCCGTCGCCGAGGTCTACCCGCGGCCCGACGAGGCCCCGCTCACCTCCGGCGGCGGAGGCATCGGCTGGGTCGAGCACCGTGCGGAGCAGATCGTCGAGCTGACTCCCCCGGCGGACCTGCGCAGCCGACTGGCCGTGCTCCCCCAGTCCTACCTGCGCGAGCGCGAGGTCACCACTCGGCTGAAGCTGGCGACGAGCGTCGCAAAGGGTCAGGCATTGATGGCGGCGGCCCTGCAGGACGAGCAGGAGTCGTCGTGGCCGGCCGCGCACTACCTCGGACCGTTGCACCCCGTGCTCGACTGGGTCAGCGACCGGGCACTCGCCCGACTCGGCCGCGGCGAGGTCTATGCCGTCCGCGGCTCGGGTGACGCGACGAGCGTCCTCGTGTTGGGCACCCTCACCAACCGCGCCGGTCAGACGGTCTCGTCGGCATGGCTCCAGGTCGAGTTCCCCGACCCCGATTCACCGTTGGCACTCGTCACCCCGCACGGCTCGGCGGCCGGGATGCTCGATGCGGTGGGCGTCGGCGCCACGATGTCGAACCCGGGTGCGGTCGCCGACGTCGACGCGCTGAGCGGGCTGATCCCCGCGGCGATGCGTCGTGTCGAGCAGCACCTCGCCCAGACCTTCACCGCGGCGGAGCGGCAGGCTGCGCAGCATGTCGAGGAGTGGGTGACACGGGCGACCGCCTGGGAGCGGGAAGCCGAGGCGCTGATCCAACGGAACGATCTGCGACTGCGACGGATCGGTGTGGCCGATCAGGAGTCGTTGGCACAACAGCGACGCCCCGACCGGACCCAGCTGCGACCACTGCTCGTCGTCGTCCCGGCCGGCCATGCCGTCGCCCGACAGGAGGGTGAGTGACGATGCCGGTCAGCGACGCACTGGTCGTGGGTGAGGACTGGATCAGCGAGCACTACTTCACCACCGATGCCAAGAAGGAGTCCTTCACCGGACGGGTGCTGGAGCGCCGCGCGGAGTGGGACGACGAGGACGTCTCGACACGGAGCCGCTTCACCGCGGGCCGTGGGGAGCTCGAGGCCGATTTCGTCAAGTTGGTCGAGCAGGGCACCGAAGTCGACGCGGACTCCGGCGACGACGAGCGGCTGAGCGACGCGCCCGCGCTGACCGGTGAGCAGCTGGACCGGGTGCGCGATCTCTACGACCGGGTGACCGACATCCTCGGCTTCCGCACCGGCCAGTACACCTGCGTCGCAGAGGGGCCGATCGAGTTCATCACCTCCGCGAACCTCGAGTCGTCGAAACCGTTGGCAATCCTTGCTGCTCGGCCGGCGACCACTGTCGAGGGCCTGATCGACAAGCACTCCCCGACCCTGCTCACCGCATGGGACCGCGACGAGGAGGACTCGATCCACTCGGTGTCGACCGCGCTGTCGACACTCATGACCCAGGCGGGCGGACCGGACTTTGCCCTGGTCATTGCGGGTCGCTGGTGTCTGATCGCCGAGCGCGAGCGTTGGCCCGAGGGCCGCTGGCTCGCCGTCGACCTGCAGCTGGTGTGCGAGCGCAACGACACCAGGCGCGGCGGCGAGATCGACCGCGCGCTCACCTGCCTCGACGCCGCCTCGCTGGCACCGGACCCGTCGGGCGACACGTGGTGGGCCACAACGCTCGAGGAGTCGATCAAGCACACCGTCGGTGTCAGCAAGGACCTGCAGGAGGGTGTGCGCGACTCGATCGAGATCATCGCCGGCGAGGTGGTGTCCCGCCGCCGCGCGCAGAACCTCCTCCCGCTCCCCGACAACAAGGCGCAGCCGCTGGCGGTCCAGTCGCTTCGCTACCTCTACCGCATCCTCTTCCTGCTGTATGCCGAGGCGTCACCCGAGCTGCAGGTGCTGCCGGTCGGCGCCGAGGAGTACGACGCCGGTTACGGACTGAACCGGTTGCGTGACCTCGCGCTGACGGAGCTGCAGACCGACCGCGCCCGACGCGGCACTCACCTCTACGACTCGCTCGCAACACTGTTCCGGCTCGTCGACCAGGGGCACACGCCACGTGGTGACGAGCAGCTGCCGGACGGCCTGACCTTCAACGCGCTGCGCGCCGACCTCTTCGCAGCGGATGCGACGGCACTCATCGACGAGGTCGGCCTGGGCAACGAGGCGATGCTGGAGGTGCTGCGCAAGCTGCTGTTGAGCAAGGAGACGGCCAAGAAGCAGCGCGGCTTCATCTCCTATGTCGAGCTCGGCATCAACCAGCTCGGCGCGGTCTACGAGGGCCTGATGTCCTACACCGGTTCGTTCGCGCACGAGGACCTCTACGAGGTCGCGCCGGGCGGTGACCGATCGGGCGGGTCGTGGGTGGTGCCGATCGCGCAGTCCGGGCACCTGGACGCGAAGGACTTCGTGCAGGAAACCGACCCGGATACGGGCGAGACCAGGGCGGTGATCCATCGTCGTGGGTCCTTCGTCTATCGGCTGTCGGGTCGCGACCGCCAACGCTCTGCGTCCTACTACACACCCGAGGTGCTGACGAAGTTCACCGTTGAGCAAGCGCTCGCGGAGCTGCTCGACGAGGGCGACGAACGGACGACCGCCGACGAGGTCCTCCGGCTGACGATCTGCGAGCCTGCCCTGGGCTCAGGGGCATTCGCGATCGAGGCCGTGCGGCAGCTGGCGGAGCAGTACCTCCGACGCCGGGAGAAAGAGCTCGGCGAGCGCATCGACCCGGAGAGCCGACCGGCGGAGCTGCAGAAGGTCAAGGCGCACATCGCGCTGCACCAGGTCTACGGCGTCGACCTCAACTCGACGGCGGTCGAGCTGGCCGAGGTGTCGCTGTGGCTGGACACCATGGCGCCTGGCCTGCAGGCGCCATGGTTCGGATTGCGACTGCGACGCGGCAACTCGCTCGTCGGTGCAAGGCGGGCGCTGTATGCCGCGCACCGGGTCAAGGACAAGAGTTGGCTCAAGACCGCCCCGGAGCCGGAGCCGCTCAACAGCCGCTGGTCGAGTAGCGCGACGAAGGAGCGCGTATCGAGACCCGGCTCCGACGTCGCGGGTCTCGATACGGCCTCCGCTAGCGCTCCGGCCTACTCGACCAGCGCGGAACCGGTGGTTGAGCCTGTCGAAACCACCAGCATCGGGACGAAGATCCACCACTTCTTGTTGCCTGCCAACGGGTGGGGGTCCGCCGTCGACGTGCCGAAGTCGGTGCGCGACCTCGCCGACCCCGAGCTGCTGAAGCGGCTGAAGAGCTGGCGGACGTCAATCCGCAAGAAGCCCAGTGCAGCTCAGGTCAAGCGACTGCAGAACCTCGCGCAGCGTATCGAGGCGCTGTGGGAGTTCGCGCTGCGTCGGCTGACGATCGCCGAGGCCGAGTCCGGCCGATCCATCGACCTGTGGGGCCGTGACGCGCAACCCGATCGTGGCGCGGTGACCCGGGAGCAGATCGAGCAGTCCCTCGCCGACGTCGACGGCGCGTATCAACGGTTGCGTCGGGTGATGGATGCCTGGTGCGCGCTCTGGTACTGGCCGCTCACCGAGGCCGAGGTCGAGCCGCCGACTCTCGATCAGTGGATCGATGCGTGCCGCGACCTGATCGGCGCGGCACCCGACGCCAAACGTGCCGGTATGGACACCTTCGGGTCGGCCACCGATTGGGCCGAGCTCGGTGTCGCCGAGGAGCTCGACCTCAATCTCAATGGTGCCCAACCGATTTCACGGGTTCTGGACAAGTTCCCGTGGCTCGGCGTGTGCCAGCGAGTCTCCCACGAGCAGGGCTTCTTCCACTGGGAGTTGGACTTCGCCACGGTGTTCGCGCGTGGTGGTTTCGACCTGCAGGTCGGGAACCCGCCGTGGGTGCGACCGGTCGTCGATGTGGAGTCACTGCTGGCCGACAGCGACCCTTGGTGGGCAGTCACATCGAAGGCGTCCGAGGCTGCCAAGCGAAAGCGCCGAGAAAACGACCTCGCCGAGTCTGACGTTGTCGCGCACGTCCTCGATGGATCGACCGAAGCGTCGGTGCTCGGCGATGTACTCAGCGACTCCACCGTCTATCCGGTCCTGTCCGGCCAGCCTGATCTCTATCGGGCGTTCATGAGCCAGGTCTGGTCGCACGCCTCATCGACCGGCATCAGCGCACTCATCCACATGGAGTCACATTTCACCGACGAAAAGGCTGCGACGCTTCGCGCGGAGTCCTACCGCCGCCTCCGACGACACTGGCAGTTCATCAACGAGCTGCGACTGTTCGACATTCACCACCTGGTGACGTACAGCGTCAATGTGTACGGCTCACCGAGACCGATCAAGTTCTGGCACGCGGTCTCGCTGTACCACCCGGACACAGTGGTCCGATCGTTCCAACACGACGGAACAGGGCCCGAACCCGGACTCAAGGACGAGGACGGCCACTTCGATCAGCGCCCGCACCGCTCCCGGCTACAACGCATCGAGGAGTCGATCCTGCGGCTGTGGCGCGACGTGCTGGGCTCTGATTCGTGGGCCGCGACGCCGATGGTGTACACCGTCAATTCAGCCGCCGAGCGAACCCTGGCGCAGCTTGCCAAGGCGTCACGCGTGTCCAGCCTGGAGCTGGAGTTCTCAGCGGGCTGGCACGAGCGCGCGGACCGGGAGCGTGGACGGTTCGTCTCCGAATGGGGCAAGGCCGAGTGGCGGGACGCCATCCTGCAGGGCCCCCACCTGCACGTGTCGACTCCGCTCTACAAGGAGCCGAACTCGACGATGCGCAACAACCTGGACTGGTCGGCGACGGACTTCGAGGCACTGGCGGCCGACGCACTGCCGGTCACGGCCTACAAGCCGGCGGGTGACCGACATGTCTATGACAGTTCGTACACGCACTGGGGTGAGGACCGCGTCCCCGCACCGGACTTCTACCGCGTCGCCTGGCGAGCCATGGCAGCGAACACCGGTGAGCGCACGCTGATCTCGGGGCTCATCCCACCGGGGGCAGCACACATCAATGGTGTCTTCTCTGTCGGAGTGCCGAACCGACAGCTGCTGGACCTAGTTGCTCTGCAGGCGTGCTCGTCAACCCTCCTGTCTGATTTCACCCTTCGAGCTGCGCCCAAGAGCGGCATCTACCTGGCGAATTTCAGCCGACTCCCGCTCGTGCCACTCGATCACCCCCTGTTGCGCGCTCTGATTGGGCGAACTCTCCGTCTTAACTGCGCCACCGATGCCTATGCGGATCTTTGGACGGAGTGCTGGGATAACGAATCCGCCACGGATGCACCGATCCTGGAGCGTTTCGACGAACACCCCATCGGTCCGACCTGGACCGCCGACGCTCCGCTACGCCGGGCCGTGGACCGGCGCAACGCGCAGGTGGAGATCGACGCGCTGGTCGCGCTGATGCTCGGTGTGCCGGTCGATGACCTGTGCACGATCTACCGCACTCAGTTCGCGGTGCTGTACGGCTATGACCGCCGCGAGTACACCTTCGACGCGAACGGACGGCTGGTGCCGAACTCGGTGCTCGCGGTGTGGCGCAAGAAGGCCGACGCGATCAGCGAGGACGAGCGCACCGCTGTACATCCGGGCAGCGGGATCGCCTACACCTACGAGTTGCCGTTCGCCACACGCGACCGAGAGGCCGACTTCCGCACGGCATACGCGGAGTTCGAGCGGCGCCTCGCCGCGAAGCAGGCGAGCACATGACCGAACTGCTGCCCAGCCTGGAGGCCGACCGGATCCGCACCGGGCTGGTCGACTTCCTGACGACGACGTTCGCGCTGGCCGACGCCGAGCCGCGGCAGGCGCTCAACGAGTTCCTGGAGCACCCCGACAACGGGATCTTCAAGGGGCCGTACGTCCGGTTGCGGCTGCCCTTCCGCAAGGCCGACGACACCGGAGAACGGCCGCTCGACTGGCAGCCGCCCTTCGAGCCTTATCGGCACCAGGAGGAGGCCTATCGCCGGCTGACGACCAAAGACCTCGGCCCCGACAAGCTGCGGCCGCTGCCGACAGTCGTGACGACGGGCACCGGCTCGGGCAAGACCGAGGCCTTCCTCAACCCGATCATCGACCACGTGCTGCGCGCGCGCCGCGACGGCGTGACCGGGATGAAGGCGCTCATCCTCTATCCGATGAACGCTCTCGCCGACGACCAGGCCGACCGGCTCACGAAGCTGATCATGAGCGACCCGGCGCTGGCGAACGTCACCGCCGGGCTCTACACCGGAGACGCGAGAGACGGCCAGGGACAGGGCCGTTCGAAGGTCACCGCAGACGGGCTGATCACCAACCGCACCATCCTGCGGGACACCCCACCGGACATCCTGCTGACCAACTACAAGATGCTCGACCAGCTCCTGCTGCGACCCGACGACGTCCCGCTGTGGGAGAAGAGCGTGCTGTCGCTCACCTACCTCGTGCTCGACGAGTTCCACACCTACGACGGCGCGCAGGGCACCGACGTCGCGATGCTGCTGCGCCGGCTCGGGCTGCGACTCCGCAGCCACGTGACCGACGACCACCCCGCCGTCGACCTCTTCCACGCACTCCCCCTCGGCAAGGTCACGCCCGTGGCCACGTCCGCGACGCTCGGCGACGGCAGTGACCCGACCGAGATGCTCGACTTCGCCGCGCAGGTCTTCGGCGAGCCCTTCACCCGGGACGCCGCGATCACCGAACGCCGGGTCGACGTCGAGGAGTTCACCGACGCGGCACGCACCACAGTGGCGACCGCGCAGCTCGCACCGCGACGGCTCGGCTCGATGCTGTCAACGGAAGTCGACGAGCTCGCCCAGCTCGGTCTCCAGCACGTCGGTGACGGGGATGCGCTGCTGACCGAGGTGGTCAAGCGTCTCTACGACCGCGACACGATGCCCGAATCCGTTGACGCGGCAACGCTCTTGCGAGCGCACGACGACGTGCGCGCTTTGATTGACGCGGCCTCGGACGCCGCCCCGCTGGGCGTGCTCGCAGCCGATCGGTTCGGCACGGACGTTCCGGCCGCAGACGCCCAGCGCGCGATCGCCACGGTCCTCGCAGCGCTCAGCCGGATCCGACTCGGGCGGCGCGACGAGGTCTCCGTCGAGGTGACGCTCTGGGTGCGTGAGGTCACCCGCCTGGACCGCACCGTCTCCTCCGAGCCGAGCTTCCGATGGAGCGACGACGGCCCGCCCGCCGACGACGCGACCCCTGCACTGCCTGCGATCTACTGCCGGTCGTGCGGCCGCTCCGGGTGGGGCGTCAGCCTCGCCCCGACCGGACGCGACCTCGCGGCGTCCGACAGCGGCATACGGGCCGACCACGTACGCAAGACCGGACGATTCCGCGCGCTGCTGCACGCGCCTGGCGAAGCCGCACTCGTCACCCAGGCCGCGGCCGCCGGCGACCGCGAGGCGGTGAAGCACGCCCCTAACCTGCGCTGGCTGCACATGCAGCGGCGAACCCTGCTCACCTCCGCACCGGCGGATGACGACCCCGACCTCCTGGAAGGTCGCGTGCTGCCCGTCGTCATGCTCGACGGCGAGACCGAGGACGTCGAGAAGCAGTCCCGGAGCGACCGGTGCCCATCGTGCGGGAAGGACGACCAGATCCGATTCCTCGGCAGCGCGATCGCCACGCTGCTGTCGGTGACCCTGTCCACGCTCTTCGGCGACCCCGACCTCGACTCCCGCGAGAAGCGGGCGCTGATCTTCACCGACTCGGTGCAGGATGCCGCACACCGGGCCGGTTTCGTCGACACCCGCTCGCACACGCTGTCCTTGCGGTCCGCCCTGCGCACGGCGCTGACCGGACCGATGTCCCTGGTCGACTGGACCGACGAGGTGCTGCGCCGGGCCGAACCCGACCCGTTCGCCCGCTATCGGCTGGTGCCACGGGCACTGGTCGACCACGAGGCGTTCATCCCGTGGTGGCGGCCGGAGCGATCCGAGCGCATCCCGGTTGCGAGCCGCACCGCGATGCGTCGCCGACTGCTCTTCGATGTCGAGCTGGAGGTCGGGTTGCAGTCGACATACGGCCGCACATTGGAGGCCACCGGATCGGTGGCTGTCCACGTCGACGCCGGACCGGACGACAAGGTGCTCGCGAGCGCGCGACGCGCCGTGTCGGACGACCAGAACGCGACGCTGCCGGACCTCGGTGTCGACGACCGGGCGCTGCTGCGGTGGGTGCACGGGACGCTCGATCGGCTGCGCCGGGACGGTGCGATCGACCACGAATGGCTGACGAAGTACGTCAAGGACGACGGCGCGCGCGTCTGGATCTGGGGCAAACGCAATCGAACTCAAGGAGCGCCGGCGTTCCCGTCGGGGCGAGGCGCACCGGCATACGCCGTGACCGACGGGACGGTCGACAGCAAGAGCGATTTCGTCCGGGTCACCAGCCCGCAGAGCTGGTACGCGCGGTGGACGGCGAAGTGCCTGGGTGTGAACGCCGCACACGGTGCGAGCCTCGCGGCACGGCTGCTCAAGGAGCTCGCGGCACGAGGGACGCTCTCGGAGACGAACACCGACAAGCAGGCACGCGCATTCGGCATACCGCCCTCGCACGTCGTCGTCACTCCGTTGTCCGACGAGGACCTGCGCATCTCGATCACTCTGCTGGTGTGCGACACATGCCGGTCGCCCCGTCCCACGACTCCATCGCTCGGCACCCTCTTCGAGGACGGCCCGTGCCCGACCGATCGGTGCCAGGGACGTCTGCGCCCGGTCCCCGGCGACCCGGACACGTTCTATCGACGGCTCTTCGCCACCGCCGACATGCGGCGGGTCGACGCCCACGAGCACACGGGTCTCATCGACGGCGCCGAGCGGCGCATGGTCGAGGCGGGCTTCAAGAGCAAGGAACAGAAGCCCGGCGATCCGAACGTGCTCGTCGCGACGCCGACCCTCGAGATGGGCATCGACATCGGCGACCTGACGACGGTCATGCTGTCGTCGCTGCCGGACTCGGTCGCGAAGTATCTGCAGCGCGTGGGACGTGCGGGGCGCCTCACCGGCAGCTCATTGGCCCTCGCCTACGTGACCGGCCGCGGCGACCAACTGCCGAGGCTCGGTGACCCCACGTCGATGATCAACGGTGCCGTGCGACCACCCGCGACCTACCTGGACGCCGAGGAGATACTGCGGCGACAGTTCATCGCCTACGTGATCGACGATCTCGTCCGCTCCGGTGACACGAAGGTTCCGGCCAAGTCGCGCGAAGCGCTCAAGTCCGCCGATCCGGGCTCGTTCCTCGGCACCGTCGTGGAGCGGAGGAAGCGGCACGCCCGACGGCTCGTCCGCGACTTCGTCGGAACCTTCGCCGACGAAGACACGCCCGGCCTGGACGCGCTGAAGGAGTGGGCGCTCGCCGGTGACAGCACCGAGGACAGCTTCGCCGGCACGATCTACCGCGCGGTGCACGACCACGTCCGTGACGTCGAGGAGCTGCGCCGCCGACGTCGGGAGGTCAACGACGCCATACCCGAGCTGAAGGAACGGGCCGGGCTGTCGGCAGCGAGCGACGACGACAAGAGCGCATACCGCTCGGCCGTCGGCACCGCCATGCTGTTGAAGAAGGTCCTCTCCGATCTGGAGGATGCGCCGTGGATCAGCGGCCTGGAGGTCCGCGGGCTGCTGCCGAACTACTCGCTGCTCGACGACACGGTCGAGCTGGACGTGCAGGTCTCCTGGGTCGACCCCGACACGCAACGGTTCGACAGCGACTCGATGACCCTCGACCGGGGGTCCGCGCGCGCCCTGACCGAGCTCGCGCCGGGAACGCACTTCTACGCACACGGACTGGAGATGCGAGTCGACGGCATCGAGATGGGCCGGGACCGGACCGATGTCGTGCACCACCTGGTGTGCAACACGTGCGGCTACCTGACGACACTCGCATCACCCCAGCAGGCCGCACCGGGCGCGTGCCCACGGTGTGGCAGCGACGGGATGGCCGACACCGGGCAACGCTTCGACGCCGTCCGGCTCAAGCGGGTGTTCTCCGAGATCCGCCGCGACGACGCGACCATCGACGATCACGACGACCTGCGTCGGTCGACGCGCTTCGAGGTGCTCACTGCGGTCGACTTCGACCCGGCCCGGCTCGCCGGGCAGTGGTCGGTCGAGCAGGTCGGGCTCGGGGTCGCGCACTACCGCCGGTTGCCGGTGCGATGGTTCAACCTCGGCCGAGTGACCGGCGCACCGAGCACGAGGACGATAGCCGGTCGCGACCTGGCCGCACCGCTCTTCCGAGTCTGCGAGGTCTGCGGGAAGCTCGACCTGGACTCGGGCACCAACTCACCCCGGGAGCACCGCGCCTGGTGCCCGCACCGCAACGCGGTCACCGAGCACACCCAGGAGCTGGCACTGAGCCGCGAGCTGATCACCCAAGGCGTCGCCATCAGCCTGCCGCCGAGCGTCACCGCCGACCAGTTCAGCGTGCCCAGTCTGCAGGCGGCACTGCTGCTCGGCCTGCGGGAGACGATGGGTGGCTCCCCCGACCACTTGCGGATCGTTCCGGTGCCGCACCCGCTCGGCACGCACGACGGTGCGACCCGCGAGGCTCTGCTGTTGCACGACACCGTGCCGGGCGGGACCGGATACCTCACCGATCTCGCGTCACCGGAACGGCTCTGGGCAACCCTGCTGCGCGCCGCGACAGTCCTCGAGGACTGCCCGTGTCAGTTCGAGGAGCGGGCGGCATGCCACCGCTGCCTGTTGCCGTTCACCCGCGATGCGTCGTCGGTCACCCGGTTGGACGCGTTGCGAGCCCTACGTGTCCTCATGGACGTCGACGGTGACAGGGCCTTCGGTTCGCTGGAGTTGGATGCTCCGGCCTGGCAAGTGACCGAACGGGCCGTCGAAGCCGGCTGGGGCGAGTCGCCCTTCGAACAGAGATTCCGCACCGCACTGGCCGAGCGGCTGAGCAGCAAGGCCACCGTCAAGCAGAGCACGACCCCGGCGGGGATCGAGCTGCGCATCGCGGCGGCGGGCAATCGGCAATGGCGTCTGCAACCGCAGGTCGACATGCACGGCACCCGTCCGGACTTCGAGCTCACCGCCAACGGTGGCATCGCACCCTACGCGATCTACACCGACGGGCACGAGTTCCACGCCACGCCCGCGCACAACGGTCTCGCGGACGATGCTTCCAAGCGGAAAACATTGCGTGACAACGGCATCCGTGTTCTCTCGATCCCGTGGACCGACCTGCACGACCCGGCACCACCCGCCTGGCTGGACCCGAAGGTGATCGGTGCGCTAATGGAGACGAAGTCGGGTGCCGGCATCTCCCAGGCTGCTGTCGAGGAGTTCGAGGGCGGATCGCTGTCGATGATCGAAGGCATCATCGCCGACCCGACCGCGACACCGAGGACGGTGCTGGCCGACAACCTGCCCTTCCTGCTCGCGAAACGACCCGGGGGCGGGATCGGCCGGCTCGGCCCCGACGAGGACCTGCGTGTCGTGGCGACCGACCTGATCAACGGAGCGGAGCGCACGTCGCCGCCTTCCGGCGACAGGCTGATCACCTGGCACATCCCACACCTCGCGTTCGTCGCTCGATTGAAGGGCGTCCACCCGGTCGAGATCGCCCTCGTGCTGGACGACACCACCCAGGCGCTCAACGATCCGCAGCACGTGGACTCCTGGCGGGAGTGGCTGCGTCTGTCGAACGTCCTGGCGCTGTCCGATGTCGACGCGCACATCACCGTGACGTCGTCGGTCCTGGCGGGTGTGTCGGAGGCGTCCGGGGCGGAGACCCGGCTGGCCGGTGTCTGGTCCGATCTCGACCTGTCCGTTCTGGACTCCGAAATCGTCACGCTCGCAGAAGAACTCGCATCCGCCGACGTCGAGCGCCCCGACCACCTCGTGGAGGAGGTCGACGACGGGATAGTCGTCGACCTCGCATGGGACAGCTCGAAGGTGGTCGTGCTCGGCGCCCAGGGCGCCGACGACGACGCGGCCGACCTGGAGAGAAGAGGCTGGACGGTCCTGCGCATGACCACCGACACCGACCCCAGAGCGGTCGTGGACGCCGTACGCACCTCGTTGACCGCGAAGAAGGAGTGACCGATGCCGTTGCTGATCCTCAACAAGGTCAAGGACGGGCTCGACCCGTCGATGAAGAAGAAGGCCTATGCCTTCCTGGAGAAGCTGCAGGAGGACGACTCCCTTCCGGGGCTGCACATCGAACCCATCAAGGGCTCTGTCGACCCGAGGGTCCGCACCGGTCGGGTCGACGACAACTACCGCTGCGTGCTCTTCAAGATCGCCGGCAAGGACGAGCCGGCCTACGTCGTGCACGGGGTGTGGCCGCACGACAAGGCGAACAAGATCGCAGAAACGGTCCGGCTCTCGCTGAACCCGATCAACGGCATGGCCGAGGTCGAGCAGGCTGTCGACACGATCGCGGCCGGCTCGCCCGAGCCGGAGAATGCTCCGGCCGTCACCGCCTCTGCGCCGGTCGAATCGCAGGTCGAGACCACACCCGAGGTCGCCGCCGAGGTGCAGGCACCCGCTGAAACATCACCCGCGACGAAAGCACCCACCTGGCCGGCGGATGTCACCGCCACCTCACTGCACGACAGGCTCGGCATCGACGAGGGCCTGGCCGCCGACGCGCTCCGGGCGCCCACCGAGGAGGACCTGCTCGGCATCATCGCCAGGGCACGCGTGGAGTGGCAGGGCGAGGCCCTCCTGGAGCTCGCGACGGGAACGCCCGTCGCGGAGGTGCGCACGTCATACGGCCTCGACGAGAAGGTCGACGTGGGCGACGGAACCGAGGACGAGCAGCTGCTCGCGAGCCTGCGACACCCCGCCGCGCAGTCGTCGTTCCACTGGATCGAAGACAACGACGAGCTCCGCCGCATCATCGACGCCGGAGACCTCGTCGCCTGGCGACTGTTCCTGCACCCGGAGCAGCAGCGCTACGTCGACGGGAACTACAAGGGGCCATTCCGGCTGTCCGGCGGGGCAGGGACCGGCAAAACCGTGGTGGCGCTGCACCGCACCCGGCGGCTCTTCACCGAGGATCCCGAGTCGCGAATCCTGCTGACGACATTCACCCGCAACCTCGCCGACGACCTCGCCCGTGGGCTGCGACAGCTGGACGAGACGATCACGCTGCAGACCCACCTCGACGGGCCCGGCGCGCAGGTTAAGGGCGTCGACCAGGTGGTGCGCGCCGTCCTGCAGGCCGCCGGTCCGAGCATCGCCGAGGCGTCCGCGAGCGTGCTCGGCGACGGTCGATCCTCGGTGACCGGCGCAACGGGCGGTGACGCCTGGCGCGAGGCGATCGACGACGCCGACCCCGACCTGCCTGCGGAGCTGACCACTCCCGCGTTCTTCCAGGCGGAGTACGCCATGGTCGTGCTCCCCCGCCGGATCACGACCCAAACGGCATACATCAGGGTGCGCCGCGCGGGACGGGGCGTCGCACTCGACCGTGCCAAGCGGATCGAGGTCTGGAAGGTGATCGAGCGATACCGTGCACTCGGTCGCGCGAGCGACACCACCGACTTCGTCGAGAAGGCCGCGCTCGCGGCTGCATGGTTGGAGCTGAACGACCGGCACTACTTCGACCACGTCCTCGTGGACGAAGCGCAGGACCTCAACCCCTCCCAACTCCTGTTCCTGCGGGCGCTCGTCGCGGTCGGCCCGAACGACCTGTTCATCTGCGAAGACTCGCACCAGCGCATCTACGGGCAGAAGGTCGTGCTGTCCCACGTCGGCATACAGGTCCGTGGGCGATCTCGGCGATTGACGCTGAACTACCGGACCACGGCGCAGAACCTCGACTGGGCAATGCACATCCTGTCCGGAGGCGATTTCACCGACCTCGAGGGTGAGAACGAGGAGCACAGCTATCACTCCGCGCGCTCGGGTCCGGTGCCGCAGTTGCACCCTGCTGCCTCGATGAGCGACGAGCTCGACGGAGCGGCCAAGCTCGTCAAGTCGTGGCTGCACGCCGACGGGGACGATGTCCCGGCGACGGCGCCGGACGGGATCGCGATCCTCGTGCGCGACAAGTACCGTCGCCAGACCGTGGTCAGCGGCCTGGCGGACCGCGGTGTCCAGGTGCGCTCGGTGGATCAGGAGAACGCCAAGCCCGGAATGCCGCTCGTCATGACGATGCACCGCGCGAAGGGCCTGGAGTTCACGCACGTGCTCCTCTTCGGCGTACACGAGGGATCGGTGCCGAGCGCGCTGAAGGACTACAAGTCGAGCGAGGAGGACTTCGCCGACGCGATGCTGCGGGAGCGTTCACTGCTCTACGTCGCGGCAACCCGCGCCCGTGACGTGTTGGCTGTCAGTTGGAACGGAGAGAGATCGTCCTTGCTCGACTGACTGTGGACAGCAAAGAAAGGGAAGACTCATGGCCAAGTATTCGGTGAAGCAGTCCGCAGTGACCGAGCTGCTGTCCGACGTCCGCACCGACAAGATAGCGATACCCGAGCTCCAGCGACCTTTCGTCTGGAACAGCATCAAGGTTCGGGATCTGATGGACTCGCTGTACCGCGGCTACCCCGTCGGGTACCTGATCACGTGGCAGTCGATCGGCGCAAAGCTGAAGGGAGGTGCCATCGCTGCGCACCAACAAATCCTCATCGACGGACAACAGCGGGTGACCGCACTCCGCGCGGCTGTCGCCGGCCTGCCTGTGGTCGACAAGAGCTACCGGTCGGTCCGAATCCGCATCTCCTTCAACCCGATCACCGAGGAGTTCGCGACTCTCACTCCGGTGATCCGCAAGGATCCTCAATGGATCAGCGACATCAGTGACTATTTCAACGCGACATCCTCATTCGCGTTCGCACGGGAATATCTCGAACGCAATCCTGACGTCGATCAGGTGACCTTCGAGGCCAACCTTGCGCTTCTCGAGAGCATCAAGAATGCACAGATCGGCATCATCGCCCTTGCCGACGATCTCGATGTAGAGACCGTGACCGAGATCTTCATCCGGATCAACTCCAAAGGGGTTCCACTCAGCAGCGCGGACTTCGTGATGAGCAAGATTGCGACATACGGTGATCGGGGCCGCAACCTGCGCAAGCAGATCGACTACTTCTGCCATTTGGCGGTTGCTCCGCACGCCTACGACGACATCGCGACCAACGACGCCGAATTCGCCGATACGCCCTACCTCCAAGCCATCTCGTGGCTCAAGGACGACTCCGAAGACCTTTACGATCCAACCTACGGTGACGTGATCCGGGTCGCCGGGCTCGTCGGATTCGACCGCGGCAAGACCTCCAGCATCGTCAGCGAACTGTCCGGTCGAGACCCCGACACACGGCGCGTCGATGAGGACCGCATCCCCGCGGCATACAACCGACTCGAGACGGCCCTCGGTCAGATCGTGCGCAAGTACAACTTCGAGAACTTCCTGATGCTGATCAAGTCGGCAGGGTTCATCGCCCCCACGATGGTCAACTCCCGCAACGCGCTGAACTTCGCCTACGCGCTCTATCTCAGGCTACGTTCGGACACCGGTATGTCCGAGGGAGAACGAAAACGTATAACGCGCCGTTGGTTTGTCCTGTCGATGTTGACCGGGCGCCATTCCGGCAGCTTCGAGTCGACCTGGGAGCAGGACATCCGACGCATCCGTGATCAGGGCGCTTCGACATACCTCAAGCAACTCGAGGAGTCAGACTTGTCCGACGCCTTCTGGTCCACGGCGTTGCCGGATCGACTCAACACGACCAGCGTGACCAGCCCCTACTTCCAGACGTTCCTGGCGTCTCAGGTCGCCACCGGAGCACGAGGCTTCCTGTCGAAGAGCATCACTGTCGCGGCCATGCACCAGCAGGCAGGCGACATCCACCACATTGTGCCGAAGGACTACCTCCAGAAGAACGGCTTCCCCGACCGTGCGGACTACAACCAGGTCGCAAACTTCGCCTTGACCGAGACCCCGATCAACATCAGCATCAGCAACGAGCCACCCGCTACATACATGGCGGGGGTCGCGACACAGATCGCCACGGGCCGGCTCACGCTCGGTGAAATCACCGACGCCGACGACTTGCGACGAAACCTTGACGAGAACGCCGTTCCGCTGGAGCTGGGCGAAGTGACGGCCGGAGACTACCCGGAGTTCCTCGTCGAACGTCGGAAGCTCATGGCGGCCAGGATCCGCGACTTCTACCAGGCACTCTGACGGATCGTCGACGACTCCTGCACAGCATCACGGCAACAGTCACCGTGCGACGTGTTGGATGGCTTTCAGCTCGCAGTCGGCGTCACCATGAAGGTGACCGTGAATTCGTCTGGCCCGAAGGACTGACGCCGACCAACTACACGCTTGTCCGCGTCAGCGAGGGCGCAGCAGACCGAGCCATCGAGACGATCCCCGGATCGAGATCGGAAACGCCATACGACACGTCCTCGATGAGCCAGGCGGCATGCAGCGTGCAGACCTGCGTCATCACGTCATGTCCCTCTTCTTCGTCGTGAAGGCGCAACCATCCGTGCGCGCCTCGACGTCGTCATCGACGATCTTGCAGCACAAAAGGTACTTCGGCTGATGGGGCGGTTCGTCGTTCTCGACAGATGATCCGAGCCATTCAGACCCGGCCTCACGGGCAAATGGCTGCGCACAGCGGCGGGACCGGCGTTGCGAGAGACCGCCACGCGCGGTCCACTAGCGCGTGATCGGCGGGTTGAGCGACCCCGCCGGACCGGCCGTGAAGAGCGCCGCCGGGCGACCGCGACCACGACGCGACTCACCCGTGCCCTGCACGAAACCAGTCGTGGTGGTGACCTTGCGGTGAAAGTTCGCCGGGTCGAGCGTGACGCCCCAGACCGCCTCGTAGACGGCGCGAAGTTCCCGCATGGTGAACTCGCGGTCGAGGAAGCTCGTTGCGAGCGTGGAGTATTCGAGCTTCGAGCGCGCCCGCTCCACGCCATCCTGCAAGATCTGCGCGTGGTCGAACGCGAGTCGGCGTCGCAGCGCCTCCTCCACGGGCACCCAGGAGGAGTCGGCCGCGTCGGTGCCGGCGGTCGCCTCCGGCAGGTTGGCCGCGAGCGCCAGGTAGGCAACGGAGATCACGCGCTGGTCATGCTCGCTGTCACGGCGCGGATCGCTGTAGGTCGCGAGCTGTTCCAGGCGCACTCCGCGCTTGCCCAGGCCGGTCTCCTCGGCGAGCTCGCGGTATGCCGCCTGCTCCCCCGACTCCCCCTTCAGCAAGAAGCCGCCGGGCAACGCCCACTGCCCCCGGGCAGCCTTCGCCTTGCGGCGGACGAGTGCGACGTTGAGCGCGCCGTCGCGCAGTGTCAGCGCCACGATGTCGGCGGCGACCCACGCGGTCAGGCGATCCGAGTTCGTCATACCCGCAGCTTATGTCATCTTGACAAGAAAACACCGTCCAGTTTTTATGGTCATATCGACAATAATTTTAAGGAGGTCACCGATGAACCTTTCCGCAACACAGAACGACCGTGCCGCCGGCGTGCTGCTCGGTCAAGCCATCGGCGATGCGCTGGGCGTCCCCTACGAGTTCAAGCCGCCGATCAAGGTCGGCACCGCGCACATGATCGGCGGCGGACTCGGTCCCTACTCCCCCGGCGAATGGTCCGACGACACGCAGATGGCCATCTGCATCGCCCAGGTCGCAGCCACCGGCGCTGATCTCAGCACGAATGCCGGGCTCGATCCGATCGCGAAGCGCTTCTGCGAGTGGCGGTTTCGCGGTGCATCCGACATCGGCAATCAGACGGCCTCTGTCATCAGTGCTGCGGACCTGATGATCGGTGGCGCGGCCATGGACGCATCGATGAGCCGCAACGACCTCGACAGCTGGGCGAAACCGTTCCAGCACGCAGCCGCCGACTACAGCGCGACCCACAACCGGTCGGCGGGCAATGGCGCCCTGATGCGCAACGGCATCGTCGGCCTCACGCGCCTTACCGGTCGGGAGGCGACCGCTGCAGCTGCGCGCGCAGTCGCCGCGCTGACGCACGCCGATCCCTTGGTCGCCGCGTCGTGCGTGCTGCAAGCCGAGGCGGTGCGCGTCGCCGTAGTGGACGGGCGGCTCGACATGCGTGCGGGGCTTGATCTGCTGGCTGACGACGAACGCGAGCAATGGTCTGCGTGGCTCGACGACGCCGAGCGTGAGGATCCGAAGTCGTTCACTGCCAACGGTTTCACCGTCAAGGCGCTCCAAGCAGCGTGGTCGGCGATCTGGCATACCGAGACGAGGACGCCCAGCCCCGACCACGTCGATCGCGCACTGCAGATGGCGATCTCGATCGGGCACGACACCGACACGGTCGCCGCGATTGCGGGTGCCCTCCTCGGCGCCCGGTATGGCGCGAGCGGCCTCCGTCACGACTGGCGGCGGCAGGTGCACGGCTGGCCGGGCATGCGTGCACACGACCTGGTGCAGCTCGCTCTGCAGACGACGTCCGCCGGTGTGGGACGACCCATCCGTGCCGGGGAGTGGCCGCTCGCCGAGACCACCCGACAGGAGACGCGCACGCTCGGCGCGCCGCTTCCCGGCGACACCGGAGTGATCCTCGGCACCGAGGCCGACCTACCCCGAGCAAGCGAATTGCGTTGCGACGCAGTCGTGTCCCTGTGCCGGATCGGCACGGGCGACCGTCATCCCCAGGGAGTGGCCGTGCACCTCGAGCAATGGCTGGTGGACAGCGACAACGCGGCCGACAACGGCGACCTCACCTGGGCGTTGCACGACGCCGCCGACGCCGTTCACGGCCTTCGCGAGGACGGTCATACGGTCCTGATGCACTGCGTCCGGGCCGAGCACCGGACTCCGGCCGTTGCCCTCCTGTACGCCGTCAAGCATCGGCACATGTCGCCGGAGGACGCGGCACGCGACATACGGAACGCAGTGGGGCGCCACGAGATCAACGGACTGCTCTGGCGCACTGCGATCGCCGAAGCGCGGGCGTGCGCCACTGTCGGTGGTCCCTGGCAGAGTGATGACTGAAGGAAGGGGTTTCGCGATGAATGAGCACACACAGCGGGCGGTGTCGATGGAGCCGTGGGATCTGTTCGAGCGGCGCCTCGCGGCATACGTGTCCACCATGATCGATCCGTGGGACCAGCTGCAGCTCTACGTGCCGAGGGTCAACGACCCCGAGCCGTGGGTGATCGACATCGCGCCGCACGGTGACGGCGTCATCAAGATCGACTACACGTGGGACGAGGTCTACACGACCCCGGACGATCCGGCGGGCGCGCTGCACCAGCTGCGCACTGTGCTCGAAGGCGGCCGCTTCCGGGCCCCCGATCCGCAGCTGCTGACCGTGACTGCCAAGGGCGCCGCGGCGGCCGGCCTCGGCATCCTCGGCCTCGCGGTGCGCGGCACCGTGCCCGCAACGGACGACGGCGACGACGTCACGGCGCTCTTCACCAAGACGCGCGAGCAGGCGCTCGGCGCGCTCCTCGCCCATCTTCGCAGTGCGTATGACGAGGACCTCGAGCTCGACGAGGACGACGACATTCCATTGCTGATCAACGGTGTTCGCCTGTGGGCCGGCGTCACGCCCGGCAAGCCGGCGATCATTCTCTTCACCCGCGTCGTCGACAACGCCCACTCACGGCGACAGGCCTGCGTCGACGTCAACGTGCTCAACCGCAAGGAACTCTGGTCACGCTGGGTCGTCCGCGATCACTCGGTGTGGCAGCAGCTGACCATGCCGGCGACGATCTTCCAGCCCGAGGTCTTCGACGACCTGCTGCGACTGTTCGTCAGCGACTACCGGTCGACGCAGGTCGATCTCGCGGACCGGCTGGGTGGGCAGCCGGCGTCTGGGTGACTCTGCGCAGGTCCGACCAAGGACCATCCTGCGATATCATGAGTGCGAGAGGTGATAGCAATGGCTGATGTGCTCGTCCGCAACATCGACGAAGACGATCTCAAGGCGATCGACGCCCTGGCAGCCAGCCAGGGCCTGTCGCGCAATGAACTCTTGCGCCGGGAAGCGCACGAGCTCGCTCGCAGACAGAAGGATGACGCCGTCACGGTCGATGCCCTCCGTATGTCGCTGGCGCTGACCACGGACGTGCTCGACGACGACGTGATGCGCGGAGCCTGGGAGTAGTGCCGACCCGCCTTCAGCAGTGGCTGATCGACAAGTCGGCATACCAGCGCCTCGCCGACTCGCCGGACGTCGAGCTCTGGCTGGATAGGCTCCAACGTGGTCTTTTGCACGTCGCCGCGGTCACCGTGCTGGAGATCGGTTACTCCGCTCGCGGCGCGACGGAGTGGCAGCAGGTTCGAACGATTCCGCCACTGTCCCTGATGCCGCGAGCGCTCACATCAGCTCACACAGAGGCACGAGCTATCGATGTGCAGGGCAGACTCGCAACGCGTGGCCATCATCGTGGTCCTGGTGTCGCGGATCTCCTCATCGCCGCTGTCGCCGAGGAGCAGTCCTTGACTCTCCTCCACGTCGACCGAGACTTCGAACTCATCGCTGAGGTGACCGGCCAGCCCGTCGAGCGACTGGTCGGGAGCTTCTGAGCACGACAGGGATCATCGCCCGTGCTCTCCTCGGACACTTGGAGGTCGTTGCTCGGTGGCGTTGTTCCTGTGGGCGAACTCCACGCCCGACGACTCTCGGCTAATCGGTCAGCACGAGACGCATCAACACCCGCGGGAAGCCGTTGAGCACCGAGTCGGTGTCGGCAGCTTTGTGAAATCCCGCGTCCTCAAAGATCTTTCGTGTGCCCACGAACGCCATGGTCAGATCGACCTTCGCTCCGTCGTTGTCCACTGGATACGCCTCGAGCGCCGGAGCTCCGTTGTCACGCGCGAAGTCGACGGCCCCTGCGATCAGCGGGTGCAGCAGGCCCTGCTTGCGGTGCCCGGGGCGGATCCGGACGCACCACAACGACCAGGCGTCCAGATCGTCCACGTGCGGGATCTTCCGGTTCGCGGCGAAGGTTGTTTCCGCCCGCGGGGCGACCGCTGCCCAGCCGACGACATCGTCGCCGTCATACGCGAGGACGCCCGGCGCGACCTTGCGTCGGCAGAGCTTGCGGACACGTTCGCCGCGTTGCGGGCCGACGAGTGACTGGTTCTCCTTGCCCGGGATGCGGTAGCTCAGGCACCAACACACGTTGGCATCCGGGCGTTTCGGGCCGACCATGGTGCGCACGTCGGCGAAGGATGTCGCAGGGCGGACTTCGATGGCCATCAATCGAGCATCGCTCACTGGGCCGGGGTTGTCACGGTTTGTGCGCGACGGGTCGGGGCCTCGAGACGCTCGTTCCTCGCTCCTCGGCCACCTTGAATTGTGACCTCGAGACGCTCCTTGGCCAGCTCGGGTCACAATGAGGACATGCGCACCCTGCTGAACCTCTGCGGCTTCTGGATGGCGGTGGGCTACGTCATCGCCGGCGTGATCTGCTGCATCCTGATCATCACGATCCCCTTCGGGATCGCGTCGTTCCGGATCGCCAACTACGCGCTGTGGCCGTTCGGCCGGACGGTGGTGAAGGATCCCCGCGCGGGCGCGGCGTCGGCGATCGGCAACATCATCTGGTTCATCTTCGCCGGCCTGTGGCTCGCGATCGGACACATCGTGAGCGGTGTGGCACTGTGCATCACGATCATCGGCATACCGCTCGGCATCGCGAGCTTCAAGATGGTGCCGATCTCGTTGCAGCCGTTGGGTGCTCAGATCGTGCCGTCCGACGGGGCAGTCCTCGTCGGGGGCGCTCCGCGTCGGTAGCGAAACCCGACTCCCACCTGACAGGCTTTCGCGTATGGCGAAGAAGAAGCACCCGGGCGTGTCGAAAGGATCGCTGCATGTCCTCGAGACGCGGGCGCGGGTCTCGATACACCTCCCCCGCTCCGGCACCCCACGAAGTTTCTCCCCCGCTTCGCTCCTCCGAATACTTCGCAGGGACCCCGCCCGCTCCTCCGGCACTCGACCAGCTTGATTCGTGACCTCGATAAGTTCGGTCACCTCAGAGACGACACGGCCAGCTCAGGTGAGGCTTCGCACGGGCGTCGAGCGAGCGCCCGTATGTCGCTCATCGCGTCATACTCGCCCCTGATGGCACGATGGCGGCATGCATTGGCCAGGGGAGAAACAACGACGGCTCAATGGATGGATCGTGCTCGTCGGTGGCGTGGTCATGCTGATCGCCGGCATTGCAACGCTGACACGGGGCGACACGGCGTGGGGCCTGCTGCTGGGGTTCGTCGGGTTGGGTGGATTGTCCAACTCGCTATGGCATTTCGGACTGCTCGGGCCGGATCCGTCTGTGCGCGACGGGGATTGACCGGCGAGAGTGGTGGTCTCGAGGCGCGGGCGCGGGTCTCGATACACCTCCCCCGCTCCGGCACCCCACGAAGTTTCTCCCCCGCTTCGCTCCTCCGAATACTTCGCAGGGACCCCGCTCGCTCCTCCGGCACTCGACCAGCTTGGTTCGGGGCCTCGAGCAAAGGTCCTTGAGGAGGTCGTGAGGCACGAGCGACCGTCTCGAAAGGCCGAACGGGGCCTCGAGACGGGTTCCCCCGCTTCGCTCCTCCGAATACTTCGCAGGGACCCCGCTCGCTCCTCCGGCACTCGACCAGCTTGGTTCGGGGCCTCGAGCAAAGGTCCTTGAGGAGGTCGTGAGGCACGAGCGACCGTCTCGAAAGGCCGAACGGGGCCTCGAGACGGGTTCCCCCGCTTCGCTCCTCCACCCTCCTCGGCCACCTTGGTTGTCGTTCCTCGCTCCTCGGCCACCTTTGGTTACTTGACGAAGCCTTCCTTCTTCAGCCAGTCGAGCGCCACGTCGGCGGGTTCTTCGCCGTCGACGTCGACCTTGGCGTTGAGCTGCAGCAGCACGTTGTTGGTGAGCTTCTTGCTCACGGGCGCAAAGAGTTTCGCGATCTGCGGGTTGTCCTTGAGCGTCTTGTCACGCAGCACGAAGGACACGTTGTACTTCGGGAAGAAGGAACGGTCGTCCTCCAACACCTTCAGGTGCAGGGCGACGATCCGGCCGTCGGTGGTGAAGACCTCACCGAAGTTGCACTTGCCGTGCGCGGTCGCGTCATAGATCGCGCCGGTCTGATAGACCCGCAGGTTCTTGCGGGGCACACCGCTGCCGAGGGGCACGTCATACTTCTTCAGCATGCCCTTCAACCCGTCCGGGCGGTTGATCAGCTCGGACTCCACGCAGAAGGTGCGCTGCGACTTCGGCACCTCGGACAGCTGCGACAGCTTGGTGATGTGGAATTTGTCCGCCACCTTCTTGGTGACCGCGAAGCTGTAGGTGTTGTTCATCGGTGCCGGCGGCAGCCAGTCCAGGTTGTTCTTCTTCTTGTCCTCGTCGCGCACCGCGACATACTGCTTCTGCTCGTCCGGGATCGGCTTCTCGTGCTTCAGGTAGGTGATCCAGCCGGTGCCGGTGTATTCCCACATCGCGTCGATCTGCCCGTCGAGCATCGCGTCTCGCGCGGACGCCGAGCCCGGGATGTTGGTCAGGTCGGTCACCTTCGCGCCGGCCGACTTCAGCAGGATGATCGCCATCTTGCCGAGCAGGATGTTCTCGGTGAAGTTCTTCGAGCCGACCGAGATCGTCTCTCCATCAAGCGATTTCGTCTTCGCAAGTTGTCCGGCCAGTTGCGCCGACGGCACATAACCGCCCGCTGTGCCCAGGCCCAGGCATCCGGTCGTGGTCAGCGCGACTGCGGTCGCGCCCGCGGCGGTCGCCAGTGCCCGCCGCCGAGATCGTGTATGGCGCAACGTCATTCGCATCAGATCCCCTTCGGTCGGACCAGCAACTCCAGCACCCGGCCCACCCACTCGACAAGCAACGCCAGCAGCGCGATCAGCACGGCGCCGGCGACCATCACCGGATAGCGGTAGAGGTTGATGCCCGCGGTGATGACTCCACCGAGGCCGCCGGCGTCGACGAACGTCGCCAGTGCGGCGGTGCCCACGACGAGCACCAGCGCGGTGCGGATGCCGGCCATGATGACCGGCAGGGCGAGCGGCAACTCGATGCGCAGCAACACCGATGCGTTCGAAAGTCCAACGCCACGACCGGCTTCCACCAGTGTCGGGTCGACACCCTGCAGGCCGGTGATGGTGTTGCGGAGCACCGGCAGCACGCCGTACAGGGTCAGTGCGAGGATCGCGACCCAGAAGCCGGACCAGCTCGACAGCCACATGAAGATCAGGACGATCAGACCGATCGACGGGGCCGCCTGTCCGGCGTTGGCGACGCCGACCACCAACGGTGCCAGCACCTTCACGCCCGGCCTGGTCAGTGCGACACCCAACGGCACCGCAATGGCGACCACGATCAGTGAGGCGACGATGGTGAGCTTGATGTGCTGCCACAGCTGCAGCCGCACGTCGGCCCACGCCAGCGAGCTGGACTCGATCGAGTCCAGGGTGGCGGTCTGCCGCCACCAGACGTAGAGCAGGAAGCCGACGATCACCAGGACCGGTATGGCGAAGAGCTCGATCGCCATACCGCGACTCATTCGGCCGCCGGAACTTCCGGTCGAATCGACCTCTGTTGCCTCGGTTTCCGGCGCCCCGGTGTCGATGCTCACCGCGTGCTCCCGGACTCGAGCTCCTCGTCCGTCGGAGCGATCGAGATGCGCTCTGCGGGGTGCTCGTCGCCGTTCGACGAGGACGCGGCACTGCCGGCCTCTGCTTCGCGCTGCATCGCCTCGATGTAATCGGTGACCGTCTTGAAGTCGACGACGCCGAGGTAGGTGTCACGGTCACCGGTGACGACCGCACCGCCGTGACCGCTGACGAGCATCGTGTCCAGTGCGTCGTTCAGCGTCGCCCGCGAGTCGAGGTTGACCAGGTCCTGACCCGGGTCGACGATCGTCCCGCCCTTGAGCTGCCGCAGCCACGGCCAGCCCAGCGGACGGTTGCGGCTGTCGAGGACGATCACCGACCTGTCGCCGGCTGCCTGCGCCCGCTTGGTCACCTCGTCGGTCTTCTCCCCGACCGTTGCTGTCGTCGGCGACTTCAGATCGAGATCCGAAATCCGCGCCAGACTAAGGCGTTTCAGCGCCGAGCCGGCGCCGACGAAGTCCTGCGCGAAGTCGTTCGCGGGGTTGCTCAGCACCATCTCGGGGGTGTCGTACTGCGCGATGTGCGCGCCCTCCTGCAGGATCAGCACCCGGTCGCCGAGCTTGATCGCCTCGTCGATGTCGTGCGTGACGCACACGATCGTCTTGCGCAGCTCGCGCTGGATCGACAGCAGCTCGTCCTGCAACCGCTGGCGGGTGATCGGGTCGACCGCACCGAAGGGCTCGTCCATCAGGATCACCGGCGGGTCGGCTGCCAGGCCGCGCGCCACACCGACACGCTGCTGCTGCCCGCCGGACAACTCCCGCGGGTATCGATCGCGATATTTCGCCGGGTCCAAACCGACCAGGTCCAGCAACTCGTCGACCCGAGCCTTGATGCGCGAGGAGTCCCAACCGAGCAGCTTGGGGACGATCGCGATGTTCTTGGACACCGACATGTGCGGGAAGAGACTCCCGCCCTGTATGACGTAACCGATCGTCCGGCGCAGCTCGTCGACCTTCTTGGACCGGATGTCCTCACCGCCGATGCTGATCGTGCCCGACGACGGCTCGATCAGCCGGTTGATCATCTTCAGGGTCGTGGTCTTGCCACAGCCGGACGGCCCGACGAACATGGCGATCTCGCCGGCCGGCACGGTCAGGCTGATGTTGTCGACCGCCGGGACCTTCTGCCCGCGGTAGATCTTGCTCACGCCGTCGAGGCGGATCTCCGCCCCACTGACACTCGTGCTGCCCTTGGATAGCTCCACAGCGGTCATCAGACACGCACTCCCTTCGAGGTGGTCAGCCGCCCGAGCAGGAGCAGCAAGAAGTCGAGGATCAACGCCAGCACAACGATGCCGATCGTCGCGGACAGCGCGAGGTTGATGGCGTTCTTGCCGCCGATCTGTGCCAGCCCCTGGAAGATCCAGCCACCGAGACCCGGTCCGAGCACGTATGACGCGATGGCGGCGATCCCCATGCACATCTGCAGCGAGACCCGGATGCCGGACAGGATCACCGGCCACGCGAGCGGCAACCGGATCCGCACCAGCGTCATCGGCTCACTCATGCCCATGCCGCGCGCGGACTCGATGAGGGCCGGGTCCACCCCCTGCAAGCCGACCACTGCGTTGCGCAGGATCGGCAACACGGCATAGAAGGTGACCGCGATCAGCGCGGTGTTCGCCCCGAGACCGGTCAGCGGCATCAACAGGCCGATCAGTGCCAGCGATGGGATCGTCAGTCCGACCGCGCTCAGCGCGTTGGCGACCGGCTCCAGCTTGGGCGCCCGAGTCACGACCACCGCAAGCGCCACAGCAATGAGTGTCGCGAAGAAGACCGCGAGGATCACCAGATAGGCGTGATTCCACGCGTTGATCAGGAATTGCGCGCGGCGGTCAACAAGGAAGTCCCACACGGTGCTGCCTTCCGGACAGGCTCTGACGAGGTGTTCTCGTGCTGAAACAGCTCTACCCAAGCACAGTCTCGCGCAAGACCCAAGCACCAAAGTCGTTTCATGCCAGGATATTTCGCGTCTCAGCGCGACCGGATCACTCCCCGACGAGTCGTTCGGAGATCAAATCACCTGCAATTCAACGCACTTCGATAGTTGCAAATCGAATTGTCCTGCGGCGACTGGGAGTCCGTCCTGTTGCTCGATCAAATTGCGAGCACGGCAACAGCCTTTCGAATGACGGAGACGTCGACGACATGAGTCAAGACAAGTCAAGGGGGCGTCAAATCTTCGTAAAGAATCTGTGCACATCCAAGTGCGCCTGCGGTCCGGGCACCGATGATCGTGGCGAACGCTCAGGGAGAGGGAGGTGGCGTTCGCATGCACGGACGCAGTTTGGGGATTATCGCGATGCTCTCGGTGACCGCGCTGTCGGTCGGTGGGTGTAGCGGAGGCAGCAACGCGCACAAGTCCGACAAGATCACGATCGACTCGGTCGAGCTGGCCGATCCGGGCAAGGCGCTGAAGCAGGCGAAGAGCAAGTTCCTGGCCGCCAACCAGTCGGCGATCGACAGCAAGTCGGCAACCATCGCGGACGACTCCGATTGCTTCTTCCGGCGCACCGAGAAGGGCAGCGACGACTACCTGCCCAAGATCTTCTGCGGCCCGATCAAGCGCGCCGGCTACGGCAAGGGCAAGGTCTGGGATGTCTACTCGGCGACGATCCTCGGCACCGACGACGAGTCAGCCGCCGGCAAGGTGTCGGTCAACGGACCGCAGGAAGTCGGGAAGGCGGCGGACGCCACACTGTTGGTGCGCCCGGACGGTGCATCGCCGGCGCCCGAGAAGGACGTCGCGGCCGCCAAGGCACCCCAAGCGAGCTTCCACGACTACGCCTATCTGATGGACGCCGGTGAGACACAGACCGGACTGAACTTCTCGCCGCTGCAGAAGCCGGCGACGATCGTCACCCCGTCGGCGACGGTGTCGGTCACCGCGAGCGCCAAGAGTGCGACCGTGCCGGGCTGGTTCGCCGACGCGGCCAAGGGAGACACCGACGAAAGCAACGACAGCTCGTCCGATGAGCCGTCGGGCTCCGGCGTCGAGCCGGAGAAGTCGACGTCGTTCCGCCCGGCTGACGGGCAACAGGTCGTGGCCTACAAGGTCACCATCGGGCCGGGTTCGGCATACCCGGATCCCAACAGCTCCGACTACGGCGACGACGGCGAGAAGGACGCGTCGACCAAGTTGAGCCTGTCGGCCGGCGGGCAGCAGCTGACGATCCACCACGCCGAGGACGCCAACGCGTGGGGCGGTTCGGGCGACTCGGACGGCACGATGACGATCGAGTGCGAGCGGGTCCCCTGCTCGAGCACCGACGGCTCGTCGTCCGACAACAACGACTACATCCTGATCGCCACGCTCCCCAAGGATGCCAAGCCGAAGATCTCGGCGTCGGTCGACGGGCACAGCCTTGCTGTCCCCACCTCGGGCGGCGAGGTGGCCAGCGATGTGAGCAATGTGAACCAGGCACGCAAATCACCGGTGCAGCAGGTGAATTCGACCATTCCCGACAAAAAATGGGAGTCGCCGGACGACGACTCGCTCAGTCAGGTCACCTACACGAGCGGCGGGTCGATCCCGGTCGCATTTCTCACGGCCTTCGACGCACAGAAGGGATGGGCGCCCGAGGGCAAGGCGTGGCTGGAGATCCCGATCACGGACATGCCACACAACATCACGACTGAGTTCACCGTCAGCTGGGCCAAGAGCATCACGGTCACCGCGGACGGCAAGACCTATCACCCCGACACTGACGCCGGTCTTGAGGGCAGCTTCGGGATCCTGGTCCCTGACAGCTTCACCAAGGGTGAGCTGAAATATGCGCCGCAGGGCACCGCGACCTACGGATACCCGGAGAAGACAAAGCATTTCAAGGTCGACCCCTTCACGGTGAAGTTGTCGATCCCGAAGTAGCTCGGGCTGCGGGGTTTCGATACGTGGTGGGGCCACCCCG
>NZ_JBPYUM010000001.1:846184-1074877 GCF_052905685.1 Flexivirga sp. B27
AACCAGCTTGGTTCGGCGCAGCTGGGATCTCGATACGCTCCTTCATCGCTACTCGATCGACGTCGGCGGGTCAGCCGGAGTTGCGCAACGCCGTCGCCAGGCCGTTCATCGTCAGCAGGATGCCGCGCTGCACCTGCGGGTCGTCATCACCCTTGCGGTAGCGCCGCAACAGCTCGACCTGCAGGTGGTTGAGCGGCTCCAGGTAGGGAAAACGATTGAAAACAGAGCGTTTCAGCGCGGCGTTGTCCCACAGCAGATCTTCGTGACCGGTCACCCGCTCGAACATCCGCAACGTCCGCTGATGCTCATCCACGAGCTTGGAGAAGACCCGCTCCCGCAGCGCCTCGTCCTCCACCAGGTGTGAATAACGCTCCGCGATGCCGAGGTCCGACTTCGCCATCACCTGGGCGAGGTTGGACATCACCGTCTGGAAGAACGGCCACCGCTCGTAGTAACTGCGCAACCTCGCCAGCCGCGACTCGTCGTCGCCGACCCACTGCTCCAGGGCACTCCCCGTGCCGTACCAACCGGGCAGCATCACGCGAGACAGCGACCAGGACATCACCCACGGGATCGCCCGCAGGTCACTGATCTTCTTCGTCGCGCGGCGTGACGACGGGCGCGAGCCGATATTCATCGCACCGATCTCGGCGACAGGCGTCGACGTCGTGAAGTACTCCACGAAGCCGTCGGTGCGGTGCACCAGGTCCGAATACGCTTCCTTGGCCAGCGCAGCGATTTCGTCCAGGGCGGCGTAGGCATCGTCCGTGTCGTCGGCCAGTCCCTCGACGTCGAGCAGTGACGCTTCCAGGGTCGCCGCGAGCAGCGTCTCCAGGTTGCGGGTTGCCAGCTGCGCCTCGGCATACTTCGCCGCGATGATCTCGCCCTGCTCCGTCAGGCGCAACGAGCCACGCACCGCCCCCGGCGGCTGGGCGAGGATCGCCTCGTAGCTCGGGCCGCCACCACGACCGACGGTGCCGCCACGACCGTGGAAGAGCCGCAGCCGGATGCCAGTCTCCCGCGCGGCCTCCACCAGGTCGAGCTCCGCCCGGTAGAGCGCCCAGTTGGCGGCCATGTAGCCGCCGTCCTTGTTGGAGTCGCTGTAACCGAGCATCACCTCCTGCAGGCCGTCCTTGGAGTCCACCAGCTGCCGGTATGCCGGCACGGCGAGCGCCGCCCGCAGCGTGGTGGCCGAAAGCTGAAGATCCTCAATGGTTTCGAAGAGCGGGACGATGTTGACCGAGCAGGTCGCTCCCCCGGCGCCATCGCCCGGCGCGAGCAGGCCTGCCTCCTTCAGCAGCACTGCGGTCTCCAGCATGTCCGACACCGAGGTGCACATGCTGATCACGTGGTTCGGGATAGCCTCCGGCCCGAAGGTGCGCACGGCACGCGCCGCGGCCGCGGTGATCGCCAGCTCCTTGGTGGTCTGCTCGGTGAACTCGGCGCCCTCACCGACCAGCGGGCGCCGATTGGCCAGCTCGTCGGTCAGCAACTGCACCCGGGCGTCCTCGTCCAGCGACAGGTAGTCGCCGTGCACGCCGGCCCAGGCGAAGACCTCCGCGATCGTCTCCTCGTTGATCCCGGAGTCCTGTCGCAGGTCCAACCCGTAGAGGTGGAAGCCGAAAGTCCGCACCGCTTCACGCAATCCGAGCAGTCGGTCGTCGGCGATGAGCGACCCGGAGCCCTCCCGCAGGCTGGCGTCGATGATGTCCAGGTCGGCCAGCAGCTCCGCTGCCTCGTCGTATGGCGCCGCGCCCGGCACCTCGAAGGCAGCGTCGAACCAGTCGCCGAAGAAATGACTGTGGGTCGCGGACAACCGGCCGCGGATCCAGGAGATGACCTGCCGGAAGGGCTCGTCGGACCGCTCATCGGTGGTGTTCTGTGTCGCCAGCTCCAGCAGCTCCGGCGAGGTGGGCGTCATACGCACCGAGAAGGAGAATTCGTCCTCCAGCTTCTCCAGCTCGGTCAGGTAGTGCTGGATCGCCGTCTGCGCGGCGCGCCCGCTGGCGGTCGACACGACATCGGCGGTGACATTCGGGTTCCCGTCACGGTCGCCGCCGATCCACGAACCTGCCCGCAGCACAGGCTCTTTCGCGACCTGCGCCGTCGGATAGCGGGCCTCCAGCTCATCCCGGACGCGTGCATTGAGTTGCGGCATCACCTCGAAGAGCGATGCCTCGAACCACCGCAGCCCGACCTCGATCTCGTCGGTGATGTCGACCCGCCGCAACCGGATCAGCGCGGTCTGCCAGAGCGTCAGGATCTGCAGTCGGATCACCCGCTCCCCCGACGCCAGCTCCGCGTCGCTGAGGTTGCCCTGCTCCCGCCGGCGCATGACCTCCTTGATGCGTGCCTGGGTCTGGATGACGGTGCGCCGCCGCGTCTCGGTCGGGTGCGCGGTGATGACCGGCACGACGGTCGCACCACCGAGCGCGTCCCGCACCGTGTCGTCGGTCAGCTTCGCCTCGTCCAGCTTGCCGAAGGTCGCTGCCAGCGAACCGTCGATCGGTGGCTCGCCGGCGTTCACGTGCATCGCCCGGCGTCGCTCGCGGTGCAGGTCCTCGGCGAGGTTGGCCAGCAGGGCGAAGAGGCTGAACGCGCGCACCACCTTCATCGCGTCCTTGGTCGGCAGGTCGTCGAAGATCGCCGCGAACTCATCGCGGTGCTCCTCCCGCCGACGCACCGCGAACGCGCGGGTGCGTGCCTCCTCCACCAGCTCCAGGACCTGTTCGCCTTCCTGGTCACGGATCACCTCACCGAGGATCCCGCCGAGCAGGCGGATATCCTCGCGCAGCGGCTCGGAGGCGGCGCGCCCTTGCTCGGTGACGTCGAAGGCCAGCATGTGATCGAACATGGCCCCCAGCATGGTGCCTAGGCTCCCATCATGTGGGCATTCGTCTTGCGAAGTGAGCAAGATCGCATGACGTCCGGTCAGTTGCGAACTGGCCGTTCGGCCACCGGCAGGGTGAAGCTGCCCACGGACGCAACCACGGCGAGCGTGGTGAAAACCCAGAAGGCCCAGTGGAATTCACTGACCACGCCGTGACCGGCGAGTGCTTGGAGCAGGACCGCACCAGGAGCCACACCGAAGGCGCCGCCCAATTGTTGCAGCGCGCGGGTCTGCATCGACGCATGCGGCACCTCGGAGGGAGTCAGCCCGACATACGCACTCGTGACGATCGGCACCCGCTTGGTCATCGACCGTGCGGTGGAACGCGGCGAGATCGACCCCGAGCGCGCAACGGATCTCGTCCTCGCCGTCCCCGCGGATCTGGTGCGGGAGCGACTCCTGCTGACGCACCGGAAGGTCTCCCGCGCCGAGGTGGAGGCGATCATCGACGAGGTGTTCCTGCCGTTGGTCAGCCCGCACTGACACCGGATCACCCCGACGCTTGTAACCTCGGACCGATGACTTCCACCGACGCCACCATCACGGTGACCCTGCGCCCGCACTGGATCAACGGGTGGTTCCTTCGTGCGACCGCACGGCCGGTGGTGCAGGTCGACGACACCGATCATGTCGCGCGCTGGGGCAAGCCGCTGCAGCTGACGGTGCACCCCGACCACCACCGGATCCGGGCCTTCTTCCGTTACCGCGGCACGAAATCGCGGCTCGGCACAACCGAACGCGGTGTCGACATCGCCGCCGGCGACACCTGGAGTTTCGTCGCCCGAGGCGGATTCACCAACTCGTCCGGCCTGCGCTTCATCAAAGTTGCCCGGGCGTGACCGTCCTGATCGACCCACCCATGTGGCCGGCACACGACCGACTCTGGTCGCACCTGGTCAGCGACCAGTCGTATGACGAACTGCACGCATTCGCAACCACTCTCGGCATACCCCGGCGGCTGTTCGACCACGACCACTACGACATCCCCCAGGAGCGGTATGCCGAGGTCGTCGCCGCCGGCGCGACCGAGGTGAGTGGCACGATGCTCATCCGCCGGCTGATCGCGAGCGGCCTGCGTGTGCGCGAGCGCGACCGTCATCAGTCGTGACCCACGCTTCTTGGTAGGTTCGACGAAAACCATTCGACGCAGCAAGGATTCGTATGTCGAGCAACCTCGAGGTCGCCATCGAGATCAACGCGACGCCGAAGCAGGTGTGGGATGTCGCGTCCGATCTGCGTCGTATGCCGCGGTGGAGCCCGTCGACCCGGAAGGTCTTCCTGCGCGGCGGAGCGCTCACGGCCGGCAGCACGATGGTCAACGTCAACCGGATCGGGCTGCGTGTCTGGCCGACCACCAGTCGGGTGGTCGACTTCGATCCGGGCAAGCGGATCGCGTGGCGGATCAAGGAGAACCACTCCGTCTGGAGCTTCGACCTCGAGCCGCTGGACGACAACACGCGCACCCGCCTCGTGCAGACGCGTGACGTCTCGGGCGGCACGTCCAAGGTGTCCAAGATGCTGATCAAGAAGCTCCTCGGCGGCGAGCAGAGCTTCGAGCAGGACCTGACCGAGGGCATGCGCCAGACACTGCAGCGCATCCGCAACGACGTCGAATCCGCTTCCTAGACAGGCACTTTCGTGACTGACTGCGTGTTCTGCGCGATCGCCAGCGGCGACGACGACGCTCACGTCGTCGCGCGCACCGAGCACACCGTCGCCTTCCTCGACAATCGACCGGTCTTCAAAGGGCACGTGCTGATCGTCCCGACGCAGCACGTCGTGACCGTGCCGGACCTGCCCGACGAGCTGCTCGCACCGTTCTTCGGCGAGGTCCGCCGCATCGCGGCCGTCATACCCGAAACGCTCGGTGCACAGGGCACCTTCGTGGCGATGAACAACAAAGTGTCCCAATCGGTTCCGCACCTGCACTGTCACGTCGTGCCGCGCACCAAGGGCGACGGGTTGCGCGGCTTCTTCTGGCCACGGGTCAAGTACGCCGCTGGTGAGCAGGCGGACTATGCGCAGCGGCTGCGCGACGCGCTCGAACACCCCTGACAGGCGACAGGACAGCGACGGGGCAAGGACAGAGCACTGACGGAAGCCCGTCACCGGCCGCTCCGACGGCCCGCGGCATACCCCGGCAACTTCGCGCTGCCGGTCAGATCGTTATCAGCATCCACTCAGGGTTAGTGCTTAACTTGAAATAGGCGGGGGTGCGCCCCGCGACGACGGACGCCGCACGAGGCAACCGCCGCCAAGGTCGACGCGGAGGTCAACCATGGAAGGCTCACTGCAACCCGGAAGTGTCGTCGTGGGGATCGACACATCAACGTCCTCGATGACCGCACTCGACTGGGCCGCCGACTACGCCCTGAGCACCCATTCACCCGTGCATCTGGTCCACGGTTTCAGCCACGACCGGCCCGACCTGGTCTTCAACATGGGCGCCGAGCCGGAGAAGTTGTATGCCGCCGGCGAGCGCGTCCTGACCCGCGGCCGCAACCGGGTGCTGCTGAAGGACACCGCCGCGAGAGTGACGACGTCCCACCCCGACGGCTACCCGGCAGCAGCCCTCGTGCGAGCCAGCGCACACGCCAAGCTGGTGGTTCTCGGATCGCACGGCGACAGCATGCTGCACATCTCATCCCTCGGTGAGACCGCGCACCAGGTAGCGGCGCACGCCAAGTGCCCGGTCGCGGTGATCCGCAAGGAGGCCGACTCGGCGGCATACGGCCGCATCACCGCCGGGGTCGACCGCTCCCCCCACAGTCGCAAGGCGCTCGGCTGGGCATTCGAGGAAGCAGCACGCACCCAGTCCGATCTGCGCGTGATCCACATCTGGCAGCCCGACGACGCCAAGGACCCCGGCCTCGGCAGCGCCGACTGGCAGTCCTACATGGCGACGGCACGCTCGCAGATCGAGGCCGCGGTTGCCGACCAGAAGCAGCAACACCCGTCGGTCAAGGTGCAGACCGAGCTGGTCGACGGCAACCCGACCCGCACGCTGGTCGAGAAGTCGCACGACAGCGACATGGTCGTCATCGGCGCGCGCGGCATCGGCGGATTCGAGGGACTGACTCTCGGTCGCGTCGCGGTCGACCTCCTGTCGCACGCCACGTCGCCCGTGTTGATCATGCACTGAACACAGCCGAGCCAAGACGCTGGTCGAGTAGGCGAGCCGCTGGGCGAGCCCGTATCGAGACCCCGGAAGGTCTCGACACGTCCGGTCGCGCCTCACGCACTCGATCAGCGTGAAATGCCGAGGCGGTCCAGCAGGAACGCGAACTCGAATGCAACCTGCCGCCACCCGTCGTAGCGACCGCTGCGCCCGCCGTGCCCGGCGGCGATCTCGGTCTTGAGCAGGACCGGCCGCGCCGGGTCGGTGTCGACGGTCGCACGCAGTCGCTGCACCCACTTGGCCGGCTCGACGTAGAACACTCGGGTGTCATTGAGGCTCGTGGTCGCGAGGATCGCCGGGTAGCGCGTCGCGCGGATGTTCTCGTAGGGGGTGTAGGACTTCATGTAGGCGTAGGCCTCGGGGTCCTGGATCGGATTCCCCCACTCCTGCCACTCCCCCGCGGTCAGCGGCAGCGACGGGTCCAGCATGGACGTCAGCGCGTCGACGAACGGCACGTCGGCATGGACCGCGGCATACAGCTCCGGCGCGAGGTTGACGATGGCGCCCATGAGCAGGCCACCGGCCGAAGCACCTTCTGCCACAAGGCGATCCCGATGCACCCAGTGCAGATCGACCAGCGCGCGGGACGCCGCGACGAAGTCGGTGAAGGTGTTGCGTTTCGCCTGCAGCTTCCCGTCGTCATACCAGGAGCGACCGAGCTCGCCGCCGCCGCGGACGTGCGCCACCGCGCACACAACGCCGCGGTCCAGCAGCGACAGGCGCGCGACCGAGAAGTGCGGGTCCCACGAGGCTTCGTAGGAGCCGTAACCGTAGATGTATCCGGGGTTACTCCCGTCCGCCTCGACGTCCCGGCGCCGCATCAGCGACACCGGCACGCGCACTCCGTCGTCCGCGGTGACCCACACACGCTCCTCGGTGTAGAGCTGCTGGTCGTAGCCGGGCACTGCCTTCTGCTTGAGCAGACTCAGCTCGCCGGTGGTCGGCGAGTAGTCGAGCACACTGCTCGGCGTCAACCACGACGTGAGAGCCAATTGCACTGTGTCCGTGTCATATTCGGGATTTGCACCGAGCCCCAGGGTGTGCAGCTCCGGCTCCACGGGTATGGCGCGAGGCTCCCCCAGCGTCCCGTCCTCACCCTTGGGCAGCAGACGAAGCGTCCGCAGCCCGTCGTGCCGCATCGTCACCACCACGAAGCGCGCGAACGCGTCCACCCCGAGGATCCGGTCGCCGTCCCCACCGGTCATCACCGGGGTCCAATGCTCGCGGCCGGGCGACGCCAGCGGCGCTTGCGCGAGGTCGAAGTCGACCCGAGTCGCGTTGTGCACCAACAGGATCCGATCGCCGTCGACCTCCACGTCATAGTCCAGGCCGTCGACCCGCGGCTGCACGACCTGCAGCTCCCCTGTCGCGTCGGCGAGGTCCAGCAGGTGCGCCTCGGTCGTGGTGCTGGAGCCGATCATCACGATCAACCAGCGCTCATCGCGGGACTCCCCGATCATCAGGGCGAACTCCTCGTCGCCCTCCCGGATGACCAGCACGTCCTGCTCGACGGGAGTGCCGAGCTCGTGGCGCCATACCTCATGCCAGCGCCATGCCTCGTCGCGCCGGGTGTAGAACAGGTGGCGCCCGTCGAGCGACCAGACGACGCCGTTGCCGATCCGGCGGACGGTGTCGTCGAGCACCTCACCCGTGGCGGCGTCGCGCACCGACAGGTCGTAGATCTCGTCGCCCGCGACGTCGAGGCCGATCGCGACGCGGGCACCGTCGTGGCTGACCGCGAGATCGGACACTTCGAAGAAGTCGTGACCCTGCGCCTCGGCATTGCCGTCCAGCAGCACCTGCTCGCCGGGAAGCGACTCCCCCGGCTGTGGATCGGGCCGCTGGTCACCCGCCCGGTATGGCGAGCGCGCGTGCACGGCATACTGCTCGCCCTCGATGGTCCGGGTGAAATACCACCAGTCGCCCATCCGCACCGGCACCGACAGGTCGGTCTCCTGGGTGTGTGCCTTGATCTCGCCGAAAAGCTTGTCCGCCAACGGTTTCAGATGCTCGGTGAGCGCGTCGGTGTAGGCGTTCTCGGCCTCCAGGTGCGCGATGACCTCCGGTGACTCCTTGTCGCGCAGCCACTCGTAGTCATCGACGAAGGTGTCGCCGTGGAAGGTGCGTTCGGTCGGCAGTCGGCGGGCTTGTGGCGGCTGGGGAGAAGTCACCGGACCAGCCTACGCATCTCGCCGACAGGCCCCTCGATTGCCCAGCGGCCCCTCGATTCGGGGGTATTCAGGAGTGAATCGGAGGGCCTGTCGGCAATCCGTGGGCCTGTCGGCGAAGAGGGGCCGCGAGGGCAGTCACTCGTTGATGCCGGTTTGTTCTACTCCGGCGACGATCCAGCGCTGCAGGAAGAGGAACATCAGCAGCAGCGGCACCATCGAGACCAGCGCGGCGGTGAACATGCCGGACAGGTCCACCGACTGCGCCGTGATGTATGTCGACAACGACACCTGCACGGTCCACGCCGACTGGTCCTGGCCGATCACCAGCGGCCAGAGGAACGAATTCCAGCTGCCGATGAACGTGATGGTCGCGATCGCGGCGGTGAACCCCCACGAGTTGGGGACCACTATCGCGAGGAACGTCCGCATCGGACCGGCGCCGTCGATCCGTGCCGCTTCCTCCAACTCCTTGGGGAAGCCCAGGAAATACTGCCGGAAGAGGAACGTTGCCAACGATTGGAAGAGCCCGGGGATGATCAGCCCGCGCAGCGTCGACACCCAGCCGAGCGACGACACCATCACGAACGACGGCACGAACGTCACCGCCGCCGGGATCAGCAACGTCGCCACGATCAGGTAGAAGACGGCGTTCGCATAGCGCACCGTCGACCGGGCGAGGCCGTATCCCGCCATACCCGAGATCACCAGCACCAGCACGGTCTGCGTCACCGACATCGCCAGCGAATTGAACATGCTGCGCGCCAACGGCACGGCCGAATTATCAAAGGTGTCAGCGAAGTTCGACCATTGCGGGTCGGTCGGGAACCAGGTCCAGTGATCGATGCCGACCAGCTGCTGCTCGCTGGACAGCGCACCGCGCAGCAGCAGGTAGAACGGCACCAGGAAGATCACCGCTGCGGCGGTGAGCACGAAGTAACGGGCGGCCTTGACACTCATACCTCGCGCCTCCCGATGCCGGTGAAGCGGCCCTGCACCAGCGCGAAGATCGCGATGATCAGGGTGAGTATGACGGCGCCGGCACTGCCGTCACCGAAGTCCTGCCCGTTGCCGAGCGCCACATTGAAGAGATAGACCAACGGCGGCCGCGCGTAGGGCGGGTAGCCGCCGGTCGTCGACAGCACGTTGTAGAACTCGTCGAACGCCTGGAACGCGTTGACCAGCAACAGCATCAGCACCGCGGTCGAGGTGGCACGCAGCTGCGGGAAGGTGATGTAGCGGAACGCCTTCCACCCGGTCGCGCCGTCCAGCGCGGCCGCTTCGTAGAGCTGCTTGGGCACCCGTTGCAGCGCGGCGAGGAAAAGCACCATGAAGAAGCCGACCTGCAGCCACAGGCGCACCGTGACCAGCACCAGCCAGTACCACGGTGGGTGCACCACCGACAGCCACGCGATCGGAGCACCGCCGACCCAACCCAGCACGGTGTTGACCATCCCGGCGGCCGTCCCGCCGAAGAGCGAGTGCCGCCAGATCATCGCCGCGACGACATAACTGCACGCCGTCGGCAGGAAGAACACCGACCGGAAGAACGCCTTGGCGTGCTTGACCCCGTTGACCAGCACGGCCAGCCCCAGCGACAGCACGAACGTCGTCGGCACGATGAACACCGCGAAGAGGACGAACGTCAGCAGGCTGGAGCGGAACGCAGAGTCCCCGAGCATCCGGGTGTAGTTGTCGAACCCGACGAAATGCGTTGGGGTGACGGTGTTTCGAGCGTCGTAGAAGCTCAGCCACACACTCCACAGGATGGGTATGACGACGAAGACCAGCAGCCCGGCGACGAACGGACCGACGAAGATCCAGAACCACAGGTGTGGGCTGTCGGTCCACCTGCGCCGCGGGTTCACCGACCGCGTCGTCGATCGCGTCGGTGAACCGGTCGGCTCGACAGCCTGCTCAGCCACCGATCCGCTTCAGCTCCGCAGTCACCGTCTTGGCGACCCCGGCAAGGCTCTTGGCCGGGTCCGCACCGGAGCGGACGATCTTGTCGATGGCGTCGGTCATCGCGGTGGACGACTTCGGTGACCACAGCAGCGGCGTCTGCGGGTGCCCGTAGCTCTTGAGGTAGCCGGCAGCTGTCTTCGCCTCTCCGGACTGCAGTTTCGTGGCCTTCTCGATCAGACTCGTCCGCGACGGGACGTGGAAGCCGTAGCTCTGTGCGAAGTCGAGCTGGTCATCGGTCTGGTCGACCCACAGCCACTTCAAGAACGCCTTGGCCGCCTCCACGTCCTTGGCCTTCGCGCTGACGCAGGAGGCGTAGGCACCGACCGGCACCGACGGCTTGCCGGCGGAGCCGATCGACGGGAAGGGCAGCACGCCGAAGTCGTCGCCGAGCTTGTCCTTGAGCATCGGGAAGTTCCACAGACCGGTCCACTGCATCGCGGTGAGCCCGCTGGTGAGCGCTCCCGGGTCGGACCAGTCGGTGGGGGCACCGAGCAGCAGGTGCCCGGACTTGAAGAGGTCGTGGAACTTGCCCAGGGCCGACGCCACGTCGGCGTTGTCGAAGTCCGGCTTGTTGTCGTCGGTCAGGTAGTCGTGCCCGCTGCTCCACAGCACCGGGCCCGCCAGCACACTTGCGCCACCGTCGTTGCCCAGGAAGAGACCCTTGACCTTGCCGGTGGTGAGTTTCTTTGCGGCAGTGACCAATTCGTCGAGCGTCTGCGGCGGCTCGACACCGGCGTCCTTGAGCATCGACTTGCGGTAGACGAACAGCTGCATGTCGACGACCTGCGGGATGCCATAGATCTTTCCCTTCCACGTCATACGCTCCAGCAGTGACGGGGTGAAGTCACTCTTGGCGTCGCCGTAGAGGTCGGTCAGATCCACGACCTGCTTGCCGGTGATCATGTCGATCGTCGGACCATTGCCGTATTCGAAGACGTCCGGGCCGGACTTGGTCAGCAGCGCGGCTGCGGACTTCTGGTCGTAGTTGCCCGGGATCCACTGCACCTTCACCGTGGCCTTCTTGTATGCCGCGGCGTATTTCTTCACCGCCTGCTCGGTGCCCTGCTCGCCGTACTGGTGATACCACTGCGCGATCGAGCCGCCGCCACCGCCGCTGCTACCTCCACTGCCTCCGCTGCCGGAGGAACGACCGGTGTTGCCACCGCACGCCGCCAGCGCGCCCGCGGCCAGGATGCCGCCGCCGGCGGCAAGCAATTGACGCCGTGACGGCACGACAGGGCTCGAATAACGCTTCATGATCGAAAACATATCGTTTCGAACGGTAAATCGGCCGGATTGACGAGGGTCTCGATACACCTCCCCCGCTTCGGCACCCCACGAAGTTTCTCCCCCGCTTCGCTCCTCCGAATACTTCGCGGGGACCCCGCCCGCTCCTCCGGCACTCGACCCGCTTTGCGGCGCTATCCCACCAGGCAGGCCGGGCCGAGCAACGCCTTGAGGTCGCCGAACAGCGCCGGCGACGCCGTCACCCGCAACCCGTCGTCGAGCCGCACGGTCACCGACCGGCCCGGCTGGGTGAGCTTGAGGTGCACCTCGGTGGCCCCGGGGTGCTCCCCCAGGACGCCCTTGAGCCGCTGTGCCAGACCGTTGTTGGCACGCACCAGCGGCAACGTCAGCACAACCGGGCCACGCACGTCGCCCTTCAGCTCCGGGATCGTCAGCTCCTGCGCCGACAACGAGATCGAGTCGTCCCGCTCCATCACCCGGCCCTTGACGACGCACACGGTGTCGGGGCTGAGCATGGTGGACACCGTCATGTAGGTCTTGGCGAAGAACAGCACCTCGACACTGCCCTCGAGGTCCTCGACCGTCGCGATCGCCCACAACTCACCGCGCTTGTTGCGCTTGAGCTGCAGCCCGGTGATCAGCCCGGCGATGGTGATCATCGACCCGTCCTTGGGCGCGTCGTCACCGCGCAGCTTCGCGATCGAGACGTCCGCGTGCTGGGCGAGCACGTGCTCGATGCCGAAGAGCGGATGGTCGGAGACGTAGAGCCCGAGCATGTCCCGCTCGAAGGCCAGCTTGGTCTGCTTGTCCCACTCCATCTCGGGGATCGGCGGCAGCGCGGCCAGGCTCACGCCCTCGTCGTCGCCGAACCCGGCGAACAGGCTCTCCTGGCCCTGCTCGCTCTTCTTGGCCTCGTCGGCCAGGGAGTCGACATAGGTCTCGTGTATGGCGACCAGACCCTGCCGGGTGTGTCCCAGATCGTCGAAAGCGCCTGCCTTGATGAGGGATTCGACGGTGCGCTTGTTGCACACCGACGTGCCACCCTTGCGCAGGTAGTCGTCGAACGAGGAGAACTTGCCCTTGTCCTCGCGAGCCCGCACCGTGGCGTCGACGACGTGGTCGCCGACGTTGCGCACTGCACCCAACCCGAAGCGGATGTCCTCACCGACGGCGGTGAAGTCGTGCACCGACTCATTGACCGAGGGCGGCAGCACCTTGATGCCGAGCTTGCGGGTGTCGGCGAGGTAGATCGCCATCTTGTCCTTGGAGTCACCGACCGAGGTGAGCAACGCCGCGGCATACTCCGCCGGGTAGTTGGCCTTCAGGTATGCCGTCCAGTAGCTCACCAGCCCGTAACCGGCGGTGTGCGACTTGTTGAACGCATAACCGGAGAACGGCAGCATGACGTCCCACAGCGCCTGGGTCGCCTCCGGGGAGAAGCCGTTCTTGATCATGCCGGCGGAGAAGTTGTCCCACTCCTTGGCCAGCACCTCGGGCTTCTTCTTACCCATGGCCCGGCGGAGCAGGTCCGCGCCGCCGAGGGTGTAGCCCGCGAGCTCGCGGGCGATGGCCATGATCTGCTCCTGGTAGACCAGCAGGTGGTAGGTGGTGCCGAGGATCGGCTCGAGAGCTTCCTCAAGCTCCGGGTGGATCGGGGTGATCGGCTGTCGGCCGTTCTTGCGCTCGGCGTAGTTGACGTGCGCGTTGGCGGCCATCGGGCCGGGCCGGTAGAGCGCCAGGACGGCCGCGATGTCCTCGAATCGGGTCGGCACCATCAGTCGCAGCAGGCTGCGCATCGCGCCGCCGTCGAGCTGGAAGACGCCCAGGGTGTCACCGCTGGCCAGCAGCTTGTAGGTCTTCGCGTCGTCCAGGGGGATGCCTTCGGTGGTGATGGTCTCGCCGCGGTTGGATGCGATGTTGTGCAGCGCCTGGTCGATGATGCCCAGGTTGCGCAGACCCAGGAAGTCCATCTTGATCAGGCCCATGTCCTCGCACTGCGGGTAGGAGAACCCGGTGATGATCGTGCCGTCCTTGTCCCGACGGTGCATCGGGATCAGATCGAGCAGCGGGGCCGACGACAGGATGACCGCAGCGGCGTGCACACCGGTGCCGCGGATCTTGCCCTCCAGGCCGCAGGCGGTGTCGAAGACCTTCTTGACCTCGGGCTGTGCCTGGATCATCGCGCGGAAGTCGACGCCCTCGGCGTAGCGCGGGTGGCTCTCGTCGTAGGTCGCCGACAGCGGGACACCCTTGCCCTGCACGTCCGGGGGCATCGCCTTGGAGATCTGGTCACCGAGGCTGAACGGGAAACCCAGGATGCGGTTGGCGTCCTTGATCGCCGCCTTCGCCTTGATGGTGGAGAAGGTGTTGACCTGAGCGGTGTATTCGGCGCCGTACTTCGCGGTGACGTATTGCACCATCTTGTCGCGCTGGCGGTCGTCGAAGTCGAGGTCGACATCCGGCGGGTTGATGCGCTCGGGGTTGAGGAACCGCTCGAAGAGCAGCTCGTGCTCCAGCGGGTCCAGCTCGGTGATGCGGGTGAGGTAGGCGACCATCGAACCGGTCGCCGAACCACGTCCCGGGCCGACCGGCACGCCGTTGTCGCGCGCGTACTTACAGATGTCGGCAACGACGAGGAAGTATGACGAGAAGCCCATCGGCTCGATGACCTTCATCTCGGTCTCGATCCGGTCGAGCACCTCCTGGCTCGGGTTGTCGCCGTAGCGCTCCTGCAGACCGACCTTGATCTGCTCGCGCAGGAACGACGCCTGCGTCTGGCCCTCCGGCACGTCCGGGAACTGCGGCATCCGGTCGACATACTCGAAGACCTCGCTGTAGTCACCGATCATCTCGGCGACGCGCAGCGTGTTGTCGCACGCCTCGGGCAGCTCGCGGAAGAGCTCGCGCATCTCGTCATTGGACTTGAGGTAGTAGCCCGAACCGTTGAACTTGAACCGGCCGGGGTCGTCCTTGTTCTTGCCGACACCGATGCACAGCAGGTCGTCGTGGCTGTCGGCCTGGTCCTCGGTGACGTAGTGGCTGTCGTTGGTCGCCAGCAGCGGTATGTCGAGCTTCTTGGCAATGTCCAGCAGGCCGGATCGCACGGACCGCTCGATGTCCAGGCCGTGGTCCATCAGCTCCAGGAAGTAGTTCTCCTTGCCGAAGATCTCCTGGTATGCCGCCGCGGCCGCGAGCGCCTCGTCGAACTGCCCCAGCCGCAACCGGGTCTGCACCTCACCGGACGGGCAGCCGGTCGTGGCGATGATGCCCTTGGCGTGCTCGGCCAGCAGCTCGCGGTCCATGCGGGGCTTCATGTAGTAGCCCTCGAAGCTGGCCAGCGAGCTCAGCTTGAAGAGGTTGCGCAGGCCGGGGGCGTCCTTGGCCCACATCGTCATGTGCGTGTAGCGACCGCCACCGGAGACGTCCTTGCCGCCCTCGCCGTCGACGTTGGCGTCGCGCTTGCCGCCCGGCGCCCAGAACTCCTGCTTGCGCGAGAAGCGGGTGCTGGGTGCGACATAGGCCTCGATGCCGATGATCGGCTTGACCGGGGAATCCTTTGCGGCACCGAAGAATTCGTAGGCCGCGAACATGTTGCCGTGGTCGCTCATCGCGATCGCCGGCATGCCCAGTCGCTCGACCTCCTCGAACATCTTCCCGACGTTGGCGGCGCCGTCGAGCATGGAGTATTCGGTGTGCACATGCAGGTGCACGAAGTTGGCGGAGGCGGCAGGATCGGACATCGCGATGAGTCTAAGTCCGGGGTCGGACAGGACGGTCAGGGCACGCGGATCCGTGACGGATGATGCTGGTGGTATGGCGGTTGGGGCGGTTCGTCATACCGGCGCATCCCAAACGGCGACCGTTGCCGGTTGTGCACGCGTTCCGAGGCGGATCGATGTCACAGACAGCAACCGTTGCCGGTTATGCACGGCGTGCGACGCAATCGGCAGCCAAACCGGCGACCGTTGCCGGTTACGCACGCGCTCCGGCACGATTCAGCCTCATAAGCGGCGACCGTTGTCAGTTGTGCACGCCAGTCTCCGGTATGCCGCAAACAACCAGCGACCGTTGCCGGTTGTGCACGCCAATCTCCGGTATGCCGCGCACAACCCACAACCGTTGAGGCTTGTGCACACGCGGCCGAACCCCGGGCGTCGAATCGCCGCCTACGCGTCGCGGGCGATCTCCAGGGCACGCTCGAGGTCTGCGGGATAGGGACTGGTGAAGGTGACGTGCTCCCCCGACCCCGGGTGCGTGAAACCGAGCTCGACGGCATGCAACCACTGCCGGTCCAACCGCAGCCGCTTGGCGACCGTCGGGTCGGAGCCGTAGACCGGGTCACCGACCAGCGGGCGGTGCAGCGCGGCGAAGTGCACGCGGATCTGGTGCGTGCGACCGGTCTCCAGGTGGATCGTCAGCAGGCTCATCGACCGGAACGCCTCGAGCAGCTCGTAGTGCGTGACGCTCTCGCGGCCGGACTGCATCACCGCGAACTTGTAGTCGTGCCCCGGGTGCCGACCGATCGGCGCCTCGATGGTGCCGACGACCGGGTCGGGCAGGCCCTGCACCAGCGCGTGGTAGGTCTTGTCGACGGTGCGGTCGCGGAACGCCTGCTTGAGCACCGTGTATGCCCGCTCGCTCTTGGCCACGACCATCAGTCCGCTGGTGCCGACGTCGAGGCGCTGCACGATGCCCTGCCGCTCCGCCGCGCCAGAGGTCGAGATGCGATAGCCGGCGGCCGCCAGACCGCTGACCACGTCGGGCCCGTCCCAGCCGACGCTGGGGTGCGCCGCGACACCGGCCGGCTTGTCGACCACCACGATCTCGGTGTCGTCGTGCACGATCCGCAGGCCTTCGACGAGTTGCGGCTTGACCTCGGCGACGCGGGGGCCGACGCGCTCCGGCATACGGACTTCGAGCCATTGGCCGGCGCTGACGCGATCGGACTTGCCGACCACCTTGCCGTCGACCGTGACCTCACCGTCGGCGGCCAGCTGCGCCGCCTGGGTGCGCGAGAAGCCCAGCACCCGGGCGATCGCGGTGTCGACTCGCTCCCCCTCGAGGCCGTCGGGTATGCCGAGGGCCTTCACTTCACTCACCGGTGTCGTCTGCCTTTCCGTCCGCGTTGTCCTTCGCGCTCGCCTTACTGTCCGGGCTCGCCTTGCCAGCCGCGGTGTCGTCCTCGTCCGCTCCTGTCGTGGCACGCCGCCCGTCCAGGCCGACACCGAGGAACGCCAGCAGCGCGATCAGGCAGGCCGCGCTGACGACACAGATGTCGGCAACGTTGAAGATCGGCCAGTGCGGCAGCTCCAGGAAGTCGACGACGTGTCCCTTGCCGCCGCCCGGGTCCCGCACGAAGCGATCGGTCAGGTTGCCCAGTGCGCCACCGATCAGCAATCCGAGCGCGCACGCCCAGGGCTTGCTGCGCAGCCGGCGCGCGATGAAGATCGTCACCACGATGACCACGCTCGCCACGATGGTGAGCACCCAGGTGGCATTGGTGGCGATCGAGAACGCCGCACCCGGGTTGTGCGTCAGGTGCAGCTGCAGCAGGCTCCCGACCAATTGCTTGGGCCGCATCGGGTCCAGCGCGGAGGAAGCCCACGCCTTGGTCGCCTGGTCCAGCCCGTAGCCGACAACCGCGACGCCGACCAGCAGCGCGATGAGCTTGCCGGACGGACGGTTGGGTGCAGGAGTGGCTGCCTGCTCGTCGTCGACCGGCTCGGGGCTCAGCGGCGCTCCTGCTGTGCCTTGCACGTCAGGCACAGCGTCGCCCGCGGGAATGCCTGCAGCCGGAGCTTGCCGATCGCGTCGCCACAATTTTCACAAACTCCGTAGGTGCCGTCGTCGATGCGTTCGAGCGCATGCACCGATTGTTCCAGCAGGTCCCGGGAGTTCTGCGCGAGGGAGTACTCGTGCTCCCTCTCGAACGTCTTGGCGCCGGTGTCGGCCTGGTCGTCTCCGGCACCGTCGCCGCTGTCCTTGATGAGGCCGGCGATGTCGTCCTCGAAGCCGCTGAGCTCGTGCGTCAGCCGCTCGATGTCGGTCTCGAGCTCGGCCCGGACAGCCGCGAGTTCCTTTGCAGTCCAAGGGGATTCGTCGTCGCGAACCTTCAGCTTGCGGGTCGTGGCGGTCTTCGGGGCCGGCTTCGCGGCCCGGTCAGCGGTGGTTTTCGTGGCAGCCTTCTTCGTCGGGGCCGTCTTCGCGGCAGTCTTCGTGGGTGTCGCCTTCACCGGCGCGGCTTTCTTGGCGGGTGCCTTCTTCGCCGCCGTCGCCTTCACCGGCGCAGTCTTCGCGGCCGTCTTCTTGGCCGTCGTTTTCTTCGCCGTTGTCTTGGCAGTCGCCTTCTTGGCTGTTGTCTTCGTCGGCGCCTTCTTGGCCGCCTTCTTCGCAGCTGTCGCCTTCGCCGGCGCAGCCTTCTTGGCGGCTGCCTTCTTCGCAGTTTTGGCAGTCTTGGTGGTCTTCGCCGTCTTCGCAGCCGCGGTCTTCTTCGCAGGCACCGCCTTCTTCGCAGTGCTCTTGGTCGCAGCCGCCTTCTTCGCGGTCTTCTTCGCAGTCTTCTTGGTAGCTCCGGAACTCGCGGAGCCGTCGCTGCGGCGGGCAGCCTTGGCGACAACACCCGACGCCTTGCGCAGGGCAGTCGTCACGCGGGATCGGCCCGTGGAGCTGGACGTTGCGGCCGTCTTCTTGGCGGGCATCGCATCCTCTTCCTCTCGCAGCGGACCGGCGCACCCGGTGGATGAACAGGAGACCGCCCCCGAACTGACTGCGGGCAGGATAAGCGACCCGCCGCCGACATACAACGAAATTGCCGCGCGCCGCCGCGATCCGTCCGCCATAGGCGTGACCAGTCGCCACCACCGCTGCCGAACGGCACCAAGCAGCCGCCCGACAGCCGCAAACCGCCGGACAAGGGGCACCTCACCTCGATCGGTTCAGTGACCCCTGTCCGGCGGTCTACGTCGTATGGCGGACGGGCCGACGGCTCAGTTGTCGGACTTCGGCTTGTCGTCCGTCGCCGTCTGGTCCAGCTGCGTGAGGTGCTGCTCGATGTAACCGCGCAGCTTGTTGCGGTAGTCGCCCTCGAAGGAGCGCAGCTGCTCGATGTGGCCGCTGACCTTGTCGCGCTCGGAGTTGAGCTCACCGAGGATGGAGTTCTTGCGCTCCTCGGCCTCGCGGACCATCTTCTCGGACTTCTCGGTGCCGGTGCGGACCAGCTCGTCGTGCTTGCTCTGACCGGTCGACAGCAACTCGTCGTGACGGCTCTGCGCGGTGTTGATCAGCTCGTCGTGGCGAGTCTGCGCCGCGTTGATCAGCTCGTCGTGCTTGTTGTGCGCCGCGCCGATGAGCTCGTCGCGCTTGGCGTTGGCCTCACCGACAACCTTGTCGTGGTGCGCCTGCGCGTCGCTGATCAGCCGGTCGCGCTTGGTCTCGCCCTCGCGGACGTGCTCGTCGTGCACACGCTGCGCCAGCGCGATGACTCCGGCAGCGCCCTCGGTCGACGCGAGCGCCGAGACGTCGGTCTTGCCGTTGGCGTCGCCGGCCTTGAGCTGGCCGGGCTTGACGTCCGCCTGCTGCTGGGGCTCGGCCTTCGCCGCCGCCGCGCGCTGCTGCTCGGCGACACGCTGCTGCTCGGCAAGCTGCGCCTGCTCCTTCTTGGCGGCCGCCAACGCGCTCTGCGCCTGGTCCAACTCCGCCTTGGTGCGGGTCAGCTCCTCCTTGGCGGACTTGAGGTCGGCCTGCGCGGTCGACAGCTGCTGCTGGGTCTTCTCCAGGTCGGCACGGGCAGCCTTGGCCGCCTCGGCGTCCTTGGCGGTCGGAACGACCTGCGTCTTGTCAGCGTCGTCGTTGCGACGGCCCACGGGCGTGAGCGCCGGGACGGCGGAGGCCTGGGACGAGCCCTGGCCGGAGTCGGCTTCGCTGCGGCCGGGAACGCCCTTCGAGCGACGGCAGTCCTCGAGCTTGGACGTAACGTCCTCGTTCTCAGCGTTCAGCCGACGCAGCTCGACCACGATCTCGTCGAGGAAGTCGTCCACCTGGATCTCGTCGTAACCGCTACGACCGAAGCCCTTGGGCTTGGTGAACTCCTTCTTGACCACGTCTTCTGGCGTCAACGCCATGTGTGCACCTCAGTTGAAACGTCAGGACGGAGAGCAGGTGTGTCCAGGTGGACACGCAGCACTCACCGCAACAATCGGATAAATATCGTGCTCACTTTAGGACACCGAGCAGCAAAGAGACAGCCAGGATCAGGATCAGGAACGCCAAGTCGAGGCGAACTTGCCCCAACCGCAGCGGCGGAACGACCCTGCGCAGTGCCTTCAGCGGCGGATCCGTTGTGCTGTATATGGTTTCGGCTACCACGAGCACGGGCCCACGCGGACGCCAACTGCGGGCGAAGACCTGGACCCAATCCAGCACCAGCCGGCCGAGCAACAGGATGAAGAACACATAGAGCAGCAGCGACACCACGCTGAGGACGGCTGACATGACTTCATTCTGCGGCATCGGCACGTGGTGTGCGAGCGCGGCCGTGGTGGCGTGTCACTCACACCGCCGCCGGGTCGCACGTATGCCGCGCCGGCGCACGCGCGATGGTGCGGTCAGGGGCAGCTGGGACCGACCGCCAACCCACTGACCGGATGCCACCGAGTGCTATCGAGCAGGTGGATCAGCTCTGGTTGAACAGGCCGCGGCCGCTCGGGCGGGCGGCTTCCGGGCCGCTGGTGGCGACCTCGATGCCGTGCGGCGAGAGCAGGAACACCTTGCTGGTCACGCGCTCGATGGTGCCGTGCAGTCCGAAGACCAGTCCGGCGGCGAAGTCGACCAGCCGCTTGGCGTCGGTGTCGTCCATGTCCGAGAGGTTCATGATGACCGGCACACCGCTGCGGAAGCTCTCGCCGATCTCCTTGGCCTCGTTGTAGGTGCGCGGGTGGATCGTGTTGATGCGGCTCATATCGCCGGCCTCCTGCGGATGCGATGCCGGGACAGCCGGCGAGGTGTGCAACTGAGTGACCGGTGCGGGCTCGCGATGCGTCTCCTCGGCGGGGTAGCCGCTGTCCTGCGCCTCGTCGTAGGCCTCCTCGGCCCACTCCCCGGCATACTCGTCCTCGCGGTAATGCGGGTCAGCCTCGGCCAAGCCGAGATATTCCATCGTCGCGCGCAGCTTCCCAGCCATGAATGTGCTCCTTCTCACCATGAGGCGGGACCAGCCTCTAAGGTGCTCGGTCGGTCGCGGACGACGCTACCGGGCAGTGGGGCGAGATCCGAGGATTGCGCTGCCGACACGCAGGTGTGTCGCGCCCGCAGCCACTGCCTGTTCGAGGTCGCCGCTCATCCCCGCGGACAGCTGATCGGCCTCCGGATGGTCAGCGCGTATGGCGCCCGCCACCTCCGCCAGCCGGGCGAACGCCTCGGCGGGATCGGCACCCAACGGAGCCACGGCCATGACACCGCGCAACCGCAGCGCCTCGGCCTCGGCGACCCGATCGGCGAGCGCCCTGGCCTCGGCCGGCGCGACACCGCCGCGTCCCGTCGCACCGGACAGGTCGACCTGCACCAGCACGTCGAGCGTGCGCTCCTGCGCGAGAGCGGCGCGGTCGAGGGCGCGCGCGATCTTCGCCCGGTCGACCGACTGCACGACGTCGGCGTAGCCGACCACGTGCGACGCCTTGTTGGACTGCAACTGCCCGATGAAGTGCACGGTGAGCTGCTCGCGGATCTGCGCGGGAATCTCGGCGAACTTCGCGCCGGCCTCCTGGTCGCGGTTCTCCCCCATGTCGGTGACCCCGAGTGCCGCGAGGTGCTCGACGTCCGAGACGGGGAAGAACTTGGTGACTGCGATCAAGGTCACCTCGTCGCGGTCACGCCCGGCGGCGGCGCAGGCGCGGTCGATCCGCTCGTGGACCTGCGCGAGGTTCGCGGCAAGTGCGTCGCGACGTTCAGCGTCATACATCTGCAATCACTGTCCCTTTGTGGTGATCGAGGTCCCCTCGATCCACTTCTACCGTGCTGCGCCGTCCCGCTGCACGATGATTCCCGCGAACCGGCCCGTCCGATGATCGCCCCGGTAGGAGAACAACCGGTCGCTCTCGCGCGTGCAGCCGGACACCCAGCGGGTGTCGACGCCCGCAGCGTGCAACTGCGCCACGACACCGCCGGCGACGTCGATCGCCGGGGTGCCGGTCCAGCTCACCGTGCGACTCTCCGGGGTGATCGCGGCGGCGTCCTCGCGCATCTGCAACGGAACTTCGTAACACCGTCCGCAGACCGAAGGTCCAATGATTGCAACGGGATTGGTCGCTCCGTGCTCGCTCAACCGCTCCAGCGCCCGATCCACGATGCGCGCCGTCATGCCCGGCCGTCCGGCGTGGACGGCGCCGATGACTCCGGCGTCGGGGTCGGCGAGCAGCACGGGTGTGCAGTCCGCGACGAGCACCGCGAGCGCGAGGTCGTCGGCACTGGTGACGATGCCGTCACCCGCAGGGTCGCGAGTGCCCTCCGCGTCGACGGACAGGACACGGTCACTGTGGGTCTGGTGCATGAAGACCAGATCGCGCGACGGGACCCCGACGGACGCGGCGACCAGCTCACGATTGCCGGTGACGTTGGCAGGATCGTCGCCGACCGCGCCGCCGAGATTGAGCGAGCCGACGGGACCGGCGCTCAGGCCGCCCTCGGTGTCGGTGAAGCCGACGTCGACGACCCGGCCGTGCGGCCCGGTCAGCTGGTCACGCCACCACCACATCGCCCGTCCTGTCTGTGCGGGATCCGTCCCGGCGGAATGCCGGAACGGCAGCCTCGGAGGCCCGGCGAGGCCTCCGCAGAGGCGCCGCCGGGCGAGAAACTTCGTGCAGCGACTCGTGCAGTGAGTGCTACTTCAGGAAGTCGGGGACGTCAAGGTCCTGGCCGTCGTCGAAGCTGACTTCGTTCGGCGGGCGGTTGCTCGGCGTCTGCTTCACCTCGCCCGGATTCGCGGCAGGCTGCGGGCGCTCGCCCTGCTGAGCCTGCTGCGGCCGGCTCTGCTGGGGCTGCCCCTGCTGCGGGGCGTTGCCGCCCTGCTGAGGCTGCGCCTGCGGCTGCTGGCCGGCCTTCTGACCGCCTTGTGCCGGGGCACCCTGCTGGCCACTGCCCTGTGCCGGCGCACCCTGCGGCTGGCCCTGCTGGGCGTCCTGCTGCGGTATGGCGCCGGTGGCCGCGGCCGGGGACTGCTGCTGCCGCGGGGCAGGTCCGCCTTGGATCTGCCCGAGCGCGCGCTCGTCGGTGCGCTTGTTGGGAGCGCCGCCCTCGAAGCCGGCGGCGATCACGGTCACGCGCACCTCGTCGCCGAGGGCGTCGTCGATGACCGCACCGAAGATGATGTTTGCCTCCGGGTGCGCGGCCTCCTGCACCAGGCGGGCAGCCTCGTTGATCTCGAAGAGGCCGAGGTCGCTGCCACCCTGCACCGACAACAGCACGCCCTGCGCGCCGTCGATGCTGGCCTCGAGCAGCGGGCTGGAGATCGCGAACTCGGCGGCCTGGACCGCACGGTCCTCGCCGCGCGCCGAGCCGATGCCCATCAGCGCCGAACCGGCGCCCTGCATGACCGACTTCACGTCGGCGAAGTCCAGGTTGATCAGGCCGGGTGTCGTGATCAGGTCGGTGATGCCCTGGACACCGGAGAGCAGCACCTGGTCGGCACTGTGGAAGGCGTCGAGCATCGACACGTTGCGGTCGCTGATCGACAGCAGCCGGTCGTTGGGGATGACGATCAGGGTGTCGACCTCGTCGCGCAGCGCGTTGATGCCGAGGTCCGCCTGGTTGGCGCGGCGACGGCCCTCGAAGGTGAACGGCCGGGTCACGACACCGATGGTCAGTGCACCGAGGCTCTTGGCGATCTTGGCGACCACCGGCGCACCGCCGGTGCCCGTGCCGCCGCCCTCGCCGGCGGTGACGAAGACCATGTCGGCGCCCTTGAGGACTTCTTCGATGTCCTCGGCGTGATCCTCGGCGGCCTTCTTGCCCACCTCGGGGTCGGCGCCGGCGCCCAGGCCGCGGGTGAGATCGCGACCGACCTCAAGCTTGACGTCAGCGTCACACATCAACAACGCCTGCGCGTCGGTGTTGATGGCGATGAACTCCACGCCCTTGAGACCGACCTCGATCATCCGGTTGATGGCGTTGACGCCACCGCCGCCGATGCCGACGACCTTGATGACGGCCAGGTAGTTCTGCGGAGTTGCCACGAGAAACGGCCTTTCCAGCGTTAGACGATGTGAAGCAAGCAAAAGTATGCCGAACTGCGATCGCCACGCCGGAACGCGGTCACCACACAGTCACCATGATCATGACGTTGATGGCGGCGCTGCCCTAATCGACACACCGTGGCGCGTCGGTCAACACCTCACGCAAGCAGCATTGCGGCATGCTACGCGCGAACACATGCGTGCGGCGAGTATCGACCTGAAGTTGACGGTGAGGAGGGTCGACACTGCGCCGATCGGGCATCCGTCAAGGTTGACCGCGGACCGGCGCCTTACTCATTAGGATTCGAGGCGTGAACGCATTGGAGACCGGGCGATGATCGACTGGATCGGCGCAACGCTCAGCTGGCTGACCGGGTTGGTGCTCGTGGCGAGCGGGGTGCTCAAGCTCGGCACCGCGAAGACGTTCCAGGTGACGCTCTCGCAGTTCGGACTCCCCCAGTGGACCTGGCAGGACCGACGGTTCGCCCAGGCATTCCCCTGGTGTGAGATAACTCTCGGCCTGGCCCTGCTCCTGCTGCCGGCTCCCGTGCAGCTGCTGCCCGCCGCGGCGATCCTCGCGCTGTTCGTCGCCTTCCTCGTGCTCGTCGTGCGCGTACGCCGTCGCCCGGCTCCGGTGTCGTGCAACTGTTTCGGTGGGCTGGGCGATGACACGGTCGACGCGCGCACCGTCATACGCAATGGAGTGCTGGTGGCGCTCGCGGTGGCAGCGCTGATCCTGCACCGGGCGCCGGCGAGCGTGGCGGCGGATCGGCTGGCCGGCTGGTGTTACCCACTCCCCGCGGTGCTCGCGCTCGCCGTTGCCGGTGGTCTGGTCGTATGGCGCTCCGTCGCCACCCGCCGCGAGCGCGCCCGGCTGATCCGCACGCTGACGGTGCAGGATGTCGACGGCAACCATCTGCCGATCACCGAGTTCCAGGACCCGCCGACGTTCCTGGTGTTCTTCTCGTCGGGATGCGGCGGGTGCCGAGCAATCGTCGAGCATTTCCGGTGGTGGCCGAACTTGCTCAAGGATGGCTACGACATTCAACCGGTCTTCATCGGAAGCCCGAGACAGTTCGAGGCGCAAGCCGAGTTCGCCGCTCTGGTCGATCACGCGTGGTATGCCGATCGAAGCCTCGCTCAGACGATGGGCATACCGTTCACGCCTGCAGTGGTGCTTATCGAGCCTGGGCACCCCTTGGGTCATCGCGTAACCGGCGGACAGGCAGCCATTCAGGAACTCGTTCTCAAGGACGGCTGGCGCGAAGAAGTCCTCGCGACAGCCGTTAGCGACGAGGCAGACCAGGTCAACGAAGACTCCACCAACTGACCAGGAGAGACTCGAAAAGGGACTGGGCGGGCACATCCCCGCAAGGGATGCGCCCGCCCAGCCTCGAACGGTGACCGTCTCGGTCAGAGGGCAAGCCCGGTCGCAACGTAGGTGACGGTGTTCGGGATAAGAGCCTGGTTCACGCTGTACACCGAGGTGCCGAGCAGGTTGAAACCGAAGCAGACCTGGCCGGGACACGTCTCTGTCTGCGGCGGTGTACCGCTACCGAGGATGTTGAGCACGAGGTTGTACTCGAAGCAGATGCTGGCCGGCTTGACCGGAGCGTTCAGCACGCCGCCGAGGATGTTGCCGTTCGGGAACTTGACGTCGGAGAACGTCGTGCCGACGTCCGCCAGCGTGGAGAGGCTCGCCGCCGAAACGCCGACCGGCAGACCGCTGGTGGTCGTGTAGGTGGCTCCGTCGCTCATTGTGAGCGTCGACGACGTGACGGTGAACAGCGACGCCTGCAGGAGTCCGTCCTGGCCGCAACCGGTGGTGAGGAAGTTGGCCACGAACGCACCCGCGATGATCGAGAGGTCAGCGGTGTTCGTGCCCTTGCTGAAGATACCAGTGCTCAAGGTGACCGCATTGGTGAGTGCTGCGGCGCAGTTCTCCGGGCAGGTCGGCGTGGTGCTGGCAGAAGCGGCGGGCGCGGCAGCGGCTGTTGCGATGACGGGGACCGACCACGCGGCGCCCTTGGCAACGGTGCGACGAGAAATCTTTGAACTGGATGTGGAATTGGAATTGCGGATATCGGACATCGGGTGTGTGCCTTCCGAGGTGACGTGAACGACAACGGCGCGATCACTGTGACCCCCGGCTCCGGAGTCTCCGCGTTCTCGCCACGGACGACAGTAGGAGTGATCTCCACCTCCCTCATGCGGACTAATCAGAAAGGACTATGAAAATTCACAGCAAAAAACCGACGGGGTCGTGACGAACCCGTCGGTTCCCGCCGCGGCGACCGGTCGGTCAGATCAGCCCCGCGCGACGTGCTCTGCTCTCCTCCGCCCGGCGTGCCGCATTGGTGCTGCCGCACACGCCGATGAGGCCTCCGCCGAGTGCGAGGCCGGTGTAGGAACCACTCGCCGTGTCATTGCGCTTGTTGGTGTTGTCGTTGCCGACTTCGTTCGCCAGGGTCAGCGTGAACCTCGTGAGGACCGCCAGGCTCGCGATCCCGAGGACCTGGAAGGTCACGTTGCCACCTGCCGGAATGGCGTTCGGGATCGTGATGGTCACGCGAGATGAGGACAGCACGTCGATCTGAACCAGGTCGTTCGGCGCGCCGATGCGGACATCGGCCAAACCGGAACCACGCAGCGTGTAGGTCGACCCCGCGTCGATCGCCTGGCCGACCGCAGTGACCGTGAATGTCGGGATCGACAGACCGATACCCGCGAACGTGGCGCCACCGCAGGCGTGCGAGATCACCACATCCCCCGCCTGGGCCGTGCTGGCCGATGCGGCCGGCGCTGCGGCCGCAGTCGCGATGACCGGCAACGACCACGCCGCACCCTTGGCGACGGTGCGACGCGAGACCGCGCTCTTCTCAATACCCACAGTGACAGAACCCCTTCGCAGAAATTGGCACCACCTGCCTTTGCGAAGAATGTCGCGAGCAGGTGGTGGTTACCGGAGAGGACACTAGAGGGCTCCATCGCCAACCTTTGGCGAATTAGTCAGCAAGGACTAGCTCTCGCCATACAGGCGGTTAATTGATTGATCCTTCTTCATTACCGCATCGTAACTTAGTTACTTTACCGGAGGTGCGAGCAGGACTGGTGCAACCCACCAGAAAGTACTAGGTCGACCGTCCACGTTCGCGCCCGCTGACAGCGGCGCGGCCGGGTCAGGGCAGGAGGGCACCGCGCGCACGCAGGTGCCGGGCGAGTTCGACGCGGTTGGCGGCGGTGCTGTTGACCTTCGCGCGGACATTGGCGAGGTGCACCTTCAAGGTGCGCTCACTGATCCCGAGCTCGGCAGCGACCAACGACCGTGGGACGTCGGCCAGCTCGACGAGGTAGGCGCGGCATACGCGTTGCTCGGCGGGAGTCAGCCGGATCGTCTTCGACTCCAGCTCGGGCAGCCACAACTCCCCCGCCGCGACGCGAGCCGCGGCGACGACCAGGTCACGCTGCGAACCGATCACCGACACGTAGCCGCGCAGTCCGGCATCGACCAGCTCCGCGACCGCGCCGCCGTGCAGATAGCCGCCCCAGGCCAGCGTGGGCACCACCCGCACGATCTCGCGCACGGCAGTCAGCCCCAGCGCGGGCAGATCGACCACCGCGACGTCGTATGTCGCCGGAGCGACGCCGTCCGAGCGCTCCTCGACGGCACCGAAGACGCCGGACGCGGTCAAAGTGGCAACCAGGGCCTCGCGATGTAGTGCACTGGGGCTGAGCACCACGACTCGCGGCTGAGCCGACGGACCCTGAGCTTCCGGGAATCGCGCCGGTTTGGCACTATTCATCACGACCTCCTCGTGATTGGACACCCTGGGCATCATGGCTCCCCGAACCTGCATCTACATTGTGCACAGTAGCCCGATAGTTGCACATGCCATCGAGAGTTCTTTGCACGAAGCTGGACGATTGGTAAGCCACTGCGGATACTCCTGGGTGCAGTTCGTGACCAAATGGGACTTCTCCGCAGCCGTCGTTGTCGTAGACGCATACTTGGACGATCACGTTCCGTTGTCGTTGAAAGTCCGGGCGTTGTATGACGTCGGAAGTAGCGCGATCATCGTCGGCGATCCCGATGAGCGACTACAGCACCGGACCGCACTCGAGGGCGGTCAACTGTGGCTCACTCCCGAGCTCGGCACAGCGGAGATCGCCGAACAGATCTGCACCGTCGCCGACGCCGATCGCCGGGACCGACCCGCGCTGGACGACGCCGGCCCGCGCTTCACCGACCGCGAGTTGCAGATCATGGCGGCATACACCAGCAGGCGTGCCCCGACCGCGAAGGCACTCGCCCGCAGTCTCGGGATCAGCATCGACACCACGCGCAGCCATCTGCGCTCGGGCCGTCGCAAGTATGAGAACGCCGGCGTCGACGTCGGCTCCCGGCAGCGCCTGCAACAGGCGCTGGTCGACGACGGTTACGTGGTCGACATCGACCGCTGGTCCGAACTCGCTCGCTGGTGAGGGTTTCGATACGGCTCCTCCGCTGCGCTCCCCCGCCTACTCAACCAGCTTGGGTAATGCGGTCCCCCGCTAGGGGGCCAGCTTCGGTTCCTCAGGGAGCCAGTGTGGCCAGCAGCCTCGGGCCGATCGTGGTGACGTCGCCGGCGCCGAGGGTGAGCACCAAGTCGCCGGGCCGGGCACGGTCCAGGACCGCCTGCAGTGCCTCGTCGAGTGTCGGCGCGTAAACGACATCGGCGTCCGTGACCTGATCCGCGACGAGCGCGCCGGTCACACCGGGGACCGGTGCCTCCCGCGCAGGGTAGACGTCCAGCACGATCGCCACGTCGGACAGTGACAGCGCGGCCGCCAGACCGGCCGCGGCGTGCTGGGTGCGGGAGAACAGGTGTGGTTGGAAGACCGCGATCAGCCGCCCGCCGTCCCGCAGCCCGAGACCGGCGCGGACCGCGGCGTCGAGCTTGTCGGGGTTGTGTGCGTAGTCGTCGATGACCCGCACTCCTCCGGCCTCACCACGCGGCTCGAGCCGTCGCGCCGATCCGGTGAACTCGGCGAGCGCCGGCACGACATTCTCCAGCGGCAACCCGAAGCCTTCACTGAGCGCGAGCGCGACGCCGGTGGCGTTCTGCAGGTTGTGGGCCCCGGGCACCTTGATGCGCAACGGGATGCGGCCACCGTCGGCGGGCAACAGCGTTGCGCCCCAGTCGAATCCGGTGCCTCCTTCGTCGACCAACCGCAGGTCTGCGTCTGCAGTCCAGCCGTAGGTGACGACCCGGCGGCCGAGCTCGCGGTGCCTGGCCGCAAGCGCCGCAGCACCCGGATCGTCCGCGCACGCGACGAGCAGGCCACCGTCACGGATGGTGTCGGCGAAGTCGGCATACGCCTGCTGCAGACGCTCGGAGGTGCCGTAGAAGTCCAGGTGATCGTCGCGGACGCTGGTCACGATGGCGACCTGCGGGTGGTAGACGACGAACGACCCGTCGCTCTCGTCGGCCTCGACGACGAACGAATCTCCTTGGCCCACACCGGAGTTGGCGCCGATACCGGCGATCGGAGCACCGATCGCGAAGGACGGGTCGGCACCGACAGTGCGCAACGCCACCGTCGCCATCGCGCTGGTCGTGGTCTTGCCGTTGGCACCGGCCACCGCCAAGGCGGCTCGGCCGGCCATCAGCACGCCGAGTGCCTGGGCGCGGTGCAGCACCTGCAGTCCGCGGGCTCGCACCGCGGCCAGCTCCGGGTTGTCCTCTGCGATCGCCGATGACACCACAACGACGGCGTCCTCCGGGATGCGTTGGGCATTCTCGGCGGTCTGGCCGACCCACACCTCCGCACCGGCAGCACGCAGCTCGTCCAGCACCGCGCTCTCCGCGCGATCCGACCCGGACACCCGCACGCCCGCCGCGAGCAGCAGCCGCGCGACGCCCGACATACCCGATCCGCCGATAGCGATCAGGTGCGCGGCGCGTATGTCGGCAAGGGCCGGCAACTGCGCCGCGAAGTCGAAGCGCCGGTTGACGCCGTCCGGTGTGTGGTCGGTCATGTCACCTGTCCTCGTGTTGAAAATCCTTGGTGGTGGTGTGGTTTCGACACGGCCTCCGCTAGCGCTCCGGCCTGCTCAACCACCTTTGTGGGCTGCCCCGCTGGCGCTCCGGCTTGCTCAACCACCTTGGGTGACGGCTTCTTCGATCATGTCGACCAACTTCTCGTCGGCGTCGCCGTGGCCCTGGCGACGCGCCGCCTCGGACATCCGGGCCAGCCGATCGCCGTCCTGGACGAGCGGAATCACTTCTCGTTGCAGGTAATCGACGGTGAAGTCGTCGTTGTCGACCAGGAGCGCTCCCCCAGCGCCGACGACGTCCGAAGCGTTGAGTCGTTGCTCGCCGTTGCCGACCGGCAGCGGCACGAAGACCGCGGGCAGCCCGATCGTCGAGGTCTCACACACCATGTTGCCGCCGGACCGGGTGATCACCAGATCGGCGGCGGCATAGGCGAGGTCCATCCGGTCGGCATACGGGAGGACGACGTATGCCGGATCAGCAGGGCCACCCTCCGGCACCGAGACCTCCTTGCCCTTGCCGGTGACGTGCAGCACCTGCACCCCGGCCGCGCGGAATGCCGCAGCGGACGCCGCCACCGGCTCGTTGACCCGCACCGCGCCACTGGACCCGCCGGTGACCAGCACCGTCGGCAGGTCGTCGCGCAACCCGAAGGTCGCCAGTGCCTCCGGGCGCAGGCCGGCACGGTCCAGCGTGGTGATCTCGCGGCGCAACGGCATCCCGATGACCTGCGCGTGCGGCAGCTTGGTGACCGAGAACGCTGTCGCGACGTGCTTGCTGAACCGCGAGCCGAGCTTGGTGGCCAAGCCGGCCAGGGCGTTGCCGTCATGGACCACGATCGGCACGTCCAGCTTGCGCGCGGCCATGAACGCCGGCGGACTGACGTAGCCGCCGAAACCGACCACCGCCTGGGCATCCACCTCGCGGACGATCGCGGCGGCGTCCCGGCGCGCCCGAGCAAACGTCATCGGGAAGCGCACCGCGTCGGCGTTGGGTCGCCGCGGGAAGGCCGCCTTGTCGACCAACCGCAGGTCGTATCCGCGCTCCGGCACCAGCGTCTCCTCCAGCCCGCCGTGCGACCCGAGGACGGTGATGCGCACGTCCGGGTGCCGGCGTCGCAGTGCGTCCGCGGTCGCCAGCAGCGGCGAGATGTGGCCCGCGGTGCCACCACCGGCGAGCAGGACGGACTTCACTGTGGACATCGGCTGACTCATGATCCCTCGTGCATCCTCGTGCCTGGAAAATGTGACGACTGTAAAAAGTGACGACAGTAGCGAGTTACTCGCCGATACCTGGCATTTCGGGCGAGTAACCCACGACAGTAGCGAGTTGTTCGTGCAGCACCGGCCATCGGGCGGGCAGACGGCTCAGCGGCGACCCACCGGCAGCACCGCCAGCGTCCGCTTGACCGCGCTCGGCCGGGCAGCCAGTGCCGCCTTGCAGGTCGGCTCGTTGCGGGCGAACGAGATCAGGATGCCGAGCGCGAGAAGTGTTGTCACCAGAGCGGATCCACCGGAGGACACCAGCGGCAACGGCACACCGATGATCGGCAACAGGCCGGTCACCGAGCCGATGTTGATCATCGCCTGCACCAGGATCCAGGCCATCACGCCGGCCGTGGCCAGCCGAACGAAGAAGTCCTTGCTGGTGACGATGAGCCGGTAGCAGGCGTAGCCGAGGGCGACATACAGGGCGATGACCGCGAGCGTGCCGGGCAGGCCGAGCTCCTCGCCGATGATCGCGAAGATGAAGTCGTTGTGCGCCTCCGGCAGCCACGACCACTTCTCCCGGCTGGCGCCGAGGCCGACGCCCCACCAGCCGCCGTCGGCCATGGCATAGAGCCCGTGGACCTTCTGATAGCAGCCAGCGGTGTGCTCGTTGATGCAGGTGCCCAGCCACGCGTCGAGTCGGCCGGTGCGGTTGCTGTTGGTGACCACGAATCCGGCAGTGACCGCAGCCGCGAGCGCACCGACAATGACGAACAGCCGCATCCGGACACCGGCCACGAAGAGCACGGCGCCCACAATCGCCGCCAGCACCATCGTGGTGCCGAGGTCGTGCCCCAGCAGCACCAGCCCGAGCAGCAGCCCGACCATCGGGAAGAGCGGGATGAGGATGTGCCGCCACTCGCCGAGCACCTTGCGCTTGCGGGTCAGGATCATCGCGGAGACCAGGATGATCGCGATCTTGCCCGCCTCGGACGGCTGCACGCTGAAGCTGCCCAGGCCGATCCAGTTGCGGTTGCCCTGCACCGTCCGGCCCAGCGGCGAGAAGACCGCCAGCTGCAGCAGCACCGCAGCGACGAACGCCGGCAGCGCGAACCACTTCCACAGGCGCACCGAAACCCGGCTGGCGATCACCGCTACGACGACGCCGATCGCGGCATACATGGCTTGGTTCTTGAAGACGGTGTATGACGAGCCACTCGACTGGTAGGACGTCACGCTCGAGGCGGACAGCACCATCACCAAACCGAAGAGCAGCAGCATCCCGGTGGAGCCGAGCAGCAGGTAGTAGGGCGCGACCGGTGACTCCAGCCGCCGCATCAGGCTCTTCGGCTGGAGCCGGGAGAGGTCGAACGCCTCGGAGGAGGAACTCGTGGAGCTCATCAGGAGTCGAGCTCGCTCACCGCGGCGGCGAAGGCATCGCCGCGCGCGCCGTAGTTGTCGAACATGTCCATCGAGGCGGCGGCCGGCGCCAGCAACACGACGTCCCCAGGTCGGGCGAGGGAGTGCGCGGCGCGGACTACCTGGGTCATGGCCCCAGTGTCGGTGCTGGCGATGTCGACGACCGGGACATCCGGCGCGTGTCGGTCTAATGCCTCCGCCAGCCGGGCCCGATCACGCCCGAGCAGCACGACACCGCGCAGGTGCGACGCTGCCGCACGGACGAGGTCGTCGACGTCGGCTCCCTTGAGCAACCCGCCGGCGATCCAGACGATGTTGTCGTATGCCGTGACCGAGCCCATCGCGGCGTCGGTGTTGGTGGCCTTGGAGTCGTCGATGAACAACACGTCACCAACCCGACCGAGGCTCTGCACCCGGTGCGGCTGCGGGCGGTAGGCGCGCAGGCCGGCCTGCACCGCGGCGGGGCTGACGTCGTAGGCGCGGGCCAGGGCGGCCGCCGCCAGGGCGTCGGCGATGTAGTGCGGTGCCGGCGGCGCACCGTCGATCGTCAGGTCCTCGATGGTGGCCAGCTCGGCGGCGGTCGTGCGCCGGTCCGGCACGAACGCGCGGTCGGCGAGCACGTCGTCGACGACGCCGAGCATCGAAATGTCGGGTGTGCCGGTGGTGAAGCCGATCGCACGGCAGCCCTCCACGACGTCGGCCTCGCGCAGCAGTTCCTCGGTCGTCGGGTCCTGCGCGTTGTAGACCGCGGCGACCTGGGTCCGCTCGAAGACTCGGCCCTTGGTGCGCCGGTATTCGTCATACGACCCGTGCCAGTCGATGTGGTCGGGTGCGACGTTCAGCAGGCACGAGGCGTATGGCGACAGGCTGCTCGACCAGTGGATCTGGAAACTCGAGAGCTCGACGGCGAGCACGTCATAGGGCTCCGGATCCAGCACCGCGTCCAGGATCGGCGTGCCGACGTTGCCGGCCGCGGTGGCGCGCAGACCGGCCGCTTGCAGGATCGACTCCAGCATCGTCACCGCGGTGGTCTTGCCGTTGGTGCCGGTGATGACCAGCCAGGGCGGTGCGTCCTCCGGTCGCATCCGCCAGGCCAGCTCGACCTCGCCCCACACCGGGATGCCCGCGTCGGCTGCAGCGACGAGGAACGCGTTGGTCGGCGGGACGCCGGGTGAGGTGACCACCAGCTGGGTGTCGGCCGGTGGTGCGCCCGGCACGTCGTCGCCGAAAAGCACTGTGACACCGAGCGTCTCGAGGATCTGCGCCCGCTTGTCCATCGTCTCGTTGCGATCGCGACTGACGACCGTGACGACGGCATCGCGTTGCATTAGCGCGTCGGCGGCAGCGAACCCCGACAGGCCCAAGCCGACGACCACGACGTGCTGTCCCGCCCAACGAGCATCCGACGTCGTGGGCTGGCTAGACAACGCCGCCCACGACCCACTCGGCGTAGAAGATCCCGAGACCGGCAGCGACGCACAGACCACAGATGATCCAGAAGCGGATCGTGACGGTGATCTGCTCCCAACCGAGCAGCTCGAAGTGGTGATGGATCGGCGTCATCCGGAACAGACGCTTGCCGACGCCGCCGTTGCTGGTCTTGGTCAGCTTGAAGTATCCGACCTGCAGGATGACCGACATCGTCTCCAGCACGAACAGGCCGCCGAGGATGATCACCAGCAGCTCGGTGCGGGTGGTGATCGCCAGGCCGGCGAGAGCGCCGCCGAGGCCGAGCGATCCGGTGTCGCCCATGAAGATCTTGGCCGGTGAGGCGTTCCACCACAGGAAGCCGAAGCAGGCGCCCATCACACAGGCGGCGACCACCGCCAGGTCGAGCGGGTCGCGCACGTCGTAGCACTTGGACGACGTGACGTATTGGCAGTTCTGGTTGAACTGCCACACGCTGATCAGCACGTAGGCGCCGAAGACCATCACGCAGGCACCGGTCGCCTGACCGTCCAGGCCGTCGGTGAGGTTCACGCCGTTGCTCGTGCCGGCGATCATCAGGTTGGCCCAGATCACGAAGAGGATGACGCCGAGCACGGTGCCGCCGGCCGCGAGGTTGAACCACGTGTCGCGCACGAACGAGATGCGGTAGCTGGCCGGGCTGATGCCGCCGCGAGAGAACTTGGTCGCCAGGATCGCGAAGATGACCGCCACCAGTGTCTGCCCGATGAGCTTCTCCGCGGACCGCAGGCCCAGCGAACGCTGGTGGGAGATCTTCAGCCAGTCGTCCAGCCAGCCCACGAAACCCAGCCCGACCATCAGGAACAGGACCAGGACACCCGACGCGGTCGGGGCGTCCCAGGTGAACAGGTGCGCCAGCACATAACCCAGGACGGTGCCGGCGATGATCACCGTGCCGCCCATCTGTGGCGTGCCGCGCTTGGTGTGGTGGCTCGTCGGGCCGTCGTCACGGACGAACTGGCCCCAGCCCTTGCGGACGGCGAGCGAGATGAAATAGCGGGTCCCGACCAACCCGATGATCAGCGCGACCAGCGTGCCGATGAGTACGAGCTTCACCGGAGCGCCTCTCGCCCGATCGGTGCCGAAAGCGGCGTCGTCGATATGCCCTGCGAACTACGCATGCGTCGATCCATCTTCCGACAAAAACCCACCTTGCTCGACAGTGATCCGGTCCCCGAGATAACGCAGGCCGGAGTCACGACTTGACTTGAAGAGTATGACGTCTGACGGCGCGAGAAGTTGCATCACCACGCGGTGTGCCTCCTCCACGTCGGCCGCCCGCTCGACGCGGACACCCGCGGACTCGGCCGCAGCCGCGATCGGCTCCGCACCGGCGCCGACGGCCACGACGGTGCCGATGCCCAGCTGCGCGGCGGCCGCACCCACGTCGTGGTGTGCCTGCGCGCTGAGCTCGCCCAGCTCGAGCATCTCGCCGAGCACGGCGATCGTGCCGCGGCCCTGGCCCATCCGCTGCAGCGCGTGCAGCGCAGCGCGCATCGAGTCCGGGTTGGCGTTGTAGGCGTCGTTGATCAGGGTCACCCCGCTCGGCAGCTGGTGGACCTCCATCCGCCAGCGGCTGACCGGTCGGGCTCCGGCGAGTCCGGCGGCGATCTGCTCGGGCGCGACGCCCAGCTCACGAGCCGCGACGGCGACCGCGAGGGCGTTGCCGATCTGGTGCTCACCGTGCAGGCCGAGCTGCACGCGCAGTGCGTCGACGCCGTCCAGACCGGTGATCGTGAACGACGCCCGGTCCTGCTCGTCGAGCGCCACGTCGACCGCCCGCACCTGCGCGTCGGCGCCGCGACCGACGGTGACCACGCGTGCGACGCTGCGGCGGACCATCGCGGCGACCCGCAGGTCGTCGGCGTTGAGCACGGCAAGACCGGTGGTGGGCAGCGACTCCACGAGCTCACCCTTGGTCTGCGCGATCGCCTCCACCGAGCCGAACTCCCCCACGTGGGCGGTGCCGACGTTGAGCACGATGCCGATCGACGGCGGCGCGATGTGGGTCAGGTAGGTGATGTTGCCGATGTTTGTCGCGCCCATCTCGGCGACCAGGAAGCGGGTCTGCGAAGTGACACGACATACGGTCAGCGGGACCCCGACCTCGGAGTTGTAGGACCCGACCGGCGCGACGGTCTCGCCCACCGGCGCCAGCACCTGCGCGAGCAGGTCCTTGGTGGAGGTCTTGCCCGAGCTGCCGGTGATGCCGACGATCCGCAGCGCCGGCGCCCGGTCCACGATCGCACGCGCCAGGTCGGCGAACGCCTGCTGCACGTCGTCGACCACGACGGTGGGTATGCCGGGCAACGGCCGTGATCCGAGCACGCCGACGGCGCCCGCCTCGACCGCGGATGCCGCGAAGTCGTGCCCGTCCGCGTGCTCGCCGACGCGGGCGACATACAGGCTGCCGGGTGCGGCCTCGCGCGAGTCGGTGACCACGGGCCCGTCGACCGTGCGGTCGTCACCGTGCAGAATGCCGCCGGTGGCTGCGGCTATGTCATGGAGAGTTATGGCGATCATCGGCTTGTCAGGGTCGGCTCTGCCCGGTCTGGTCTCGGCCGCCGGGCTGGTTCTTCGACGTGGTGCCTTCCGACGTGGTCTTGGAGGGGTCATAGGTGAGCGGGTAGGGCGCACGCTGCTTCCCGGTCGGCGGGACACCGCTGTGGGTCAGCGCGTAGCTCATCACCTTGGAGAAGACCGGGCCGGCGACGTCACCACCGAAGTGGCTGCCCTTGGTCGGTCGCTGCAGGGTGACCGCGACGATGTAGCGGGGGTTCTCCGCCGGCGCGAAGCCGATGAACGACGCCGTCACACCGTTGTAGCGGCCCAGACTCGGATCGTAGCGGTCCGCGGTGCCGGTCTTGCCGGCGATGGAGTAGCCGTCGACCGCTGCGGCCTTGGCGGTGCCGGTCTTGGAGATCACGCCCTCCATCATCTTGGTCAGCTGGCTCGCGGTGGACTTCTTGATGATCCGCTTGGCCTTACGGTCGTCCTGCGGCGCGGTGTAGTCGTCACCCTCCCCGACGCCCTTGACGAGCTTGACCGGCTCCTTGACGCCGCCGTTGGCGACGGTCGCGAAGACCGATGCCTCCTGGATCGCGGTGCTGGCTAGGCCCTGCCCGAACATCACGGTGAACCGCTGGGTGGCGCTCCAGTTCTTGTATGACGACAGCACGCCTTTGGACTCGCCCGGGTAGCCCAGACCGGAGGTCTGGCCGAGGCCGAAGTTGCGCAGGTAGTGGTAGAGCGTCCCCTTGTCCAGTTTGCTGCCCTCGAGCATGGTGCCGATGTTGGACGACTGCGACAGCACGCCGGCCAGTGTCAGGTGCTCGGTGCCGTGCACCTCGGCGTCGTGGAACGTCGTGCCCGCGCGGGTCAGCGTCGGCGGCACGACGACGTGCGAGGTCGGTGTCGCCTTCTTCTTGTCCAGCAGTGCGGCCATCGTGATGACCTTGCTGGTGGACCCGGGCTCGTAGGCCTGGGTGAACGGCTTGGACTGCAACTCGCCCTTGCTGGCTCCGGCGAGGTTGTTGTTGTCGAAGCTGGGGTAGCTCGCGACCGCCTTGAGGTTCTGCTTGGTGTCCATGATGACGACCTCGCCGGACAGCGAGCCGGACTTCTTCACGGCGTCGGCGATGGCGTTCTGGGAGTACCACTGCAGGTCGTTGTCGAGAGTGAGCTTGACGTTCTCGCCGTCGACCGCCGGGGTGTCCTGGTTGTCGGCGGTCGCGATCGCGGTGCCGTCGGGCGCCTGCTCGTAGACGTGCTTGCCGGGCGTGCCGTTGAGCACCTTCTGCTTCATCTGCTCCACACCGGCGCCGCCCTTGCCGTCGCCGCCGACCCACCCCAGCAGTGGCGCGATGGACGTGCCCTGCGGGTACTGCCGGTCGGTGCTGGTCTCGCTGGTCACGCCGGGGATGCCGAGCTCGGCGATGCGACGCCACTGCCGCGGGGTGATGTTCTTGGTCAGGTAGGTGAACTGCGACTTCTTCTTGTATGCCGACTTCATCGCGTCCAGCAGCGGCTGCGGCTCGATGCCGATGGCGTCCGCGATGTCGGTCGCCGCACCGGCCAGCCCGACCTTGACGACCTGACCGTCGATCCGCTTCTTGTAGGTGACCGTCGCCGTCGGGTCGTCGACCACGTTGTAGCGGTCGACACTCGAGGCGAGGACCGTGCCGTTCGCGTCGACGATGGAGCCGCGCAGCGCCGGCAGCACCGTCGTGCGCAACCGTGACTGGATGGCCTTGGCCGACACGCTCTGCGCATCCAGGCCCTGGATGCGCAGCAGCTGCGCGCCGAACAGGCTGAAGACGATCAGCGTCGCGATCATCAGCAGGCGGGCTCGCCGCCGCGGGTGGCCGACTCCCAGAGCGACGGGGCGACGGGGCCGCGGCGGCGGTGTGCCGGTCGAGCGAGTTGCCCGCGGCCGGCCGGGGCCCTGATTGCGTACAGCCTGATTGCGTGCAGCCTGGTCACGCGCCGCCTTGTTGCGGGCGGCGTGCTGCTCACCGCGAGCCCGCGCTGCGCGGGTGCGCGCCGTGTCACGCTTGCCGGCGGCCGCCCGACCCGAGTTGGTGCCGGTGCTCCTGCCGGAGCTTCTCGCGCCGGATCCCCGAGACGAACCGCTGGGACGCGTCGATCGCGCACCGGGGCGTCGGGACGTGGTCACTATCTACCTCGCGATGATCGGCTACTTCTGGGCGGCGGCTGCGGTGTCGGACGTGCCCTTGTCCTTGGCGGCAGTCTTCGACGACTTCTTGTCAGGCTTGCCGGCCTTGTCGGGCTTGTTGGATTTGCTGGATTCAGTGGACTTCTCGGCCTTCGCCTTGGTCACCTTCAAGGTCGGGGGCTTGGTCACCAGCAGCCCCTCGGAGGCGGCACTGACGGCCGTGCCCGCAGCCCGCGAGGCGGGTGTCGACGGCAGCGTGCCCACCGTAAACGTGTCGTCCTTGGTCGGGCGTTTCGCCACGCCGAGCACCGTGCCATCAGCCTTGCGCACGTAGCGGATCTTGGTGGCCGGAGCCAGGCCCATCTTCTGCGCGCGCAGCGCGAGCTGCTGCGGGGCGGACTGTGCGTCGATCTCGCTGGACAGCTGCTGCTGCTCGTCGGTGAGCGCCGCGGACTTGGCCTGCAGCTTGTCGATCGCGAAGGACTCCTGCGCCCGGTTGGTGTTGAGCAGCAGCAGGGCCAGCAGTCCGCCGACCAGCAGCACCACGCACAGCACGACGAAGCCGACGCCGGCGTGCTCCGCGGTGTCCTTGGTCTGGACGACCTGCAACCGTGGGGTGCTCGACTCGGCGGCGCGGGGCGCGCGAGTCGGTCGGGCGGTGCGGGCGGCCTTGGTGGCAGGCCGTGGGAGCGCGGTCAACTGACTCATCGACGGAGTCCCTTCGTCCTTGATTGCTGGACCCCACGGTTTGTGGGGAGGATACGTTCGGCGGCGCGGAATCGTGCGGACGCCGCGCGCGGATTGGCGGTTATTTCTGCCTCCGTCGGCTGCTCACCACCGCGGGTGAGCAACTTCAGGTATGGCGCGTGCTCGGGCAGCTCGACCGGCAGCCCGGGCGGAGCGGTGCTCTTGGCTCCTGCGGCCAGTGCCCGTTTGGTGATGCGGTCCTCCAGCGAGTGGTAGGACAGCACCGCGATCCGCCCGCCGACGGCGAGCGCCTCGATCGCCGCGGGCAGCGCGTCCTCCCACGCGGCGAGTTCGCCGTTGACCTCGATGCGCAGCGCCTGGAAGGTGCGCTTGCCCGGGTGCCCTCCGGAGCGCTGGGACGCCGCCGGGATCACCCGGCGCAGCAGCTCCACCAGCCGCGCGGAGTCGGTGAACGGCTGCTGCTCGCGCTCCCGCACGATCGCGCCGGCGATCTTGCGGGCGAAGCGCTCCTCGCCATACACGCGCAGGATGCGGGTGAGGTCGGCAGCGGAGTAGCTGTTGAGGACGTCGGCGGCGGTCGGGCCGGTGGTCTGGTCCATGCGCATGTCCAGCGGTGCGTCGACGCTGTAGGCGAAGCCGCGGTCGGCCTCGTCCAGTTGCAGCGAGGAGACGCCCAGGTCGAAGAGTGCGGCGTCGACCGAGGTGACGCCGAGCTCGGCGAGTGCGTCGATCGCGTCGTCATACACGGCATGCACGGGGCGGAAGCGGTCGCCGAACGGCGCGAGCCGCTCCCCCGCCAGCCGCAACGCGTCGGTGTCGCGGTCGACGCCGTATGCCGTTGCCTGCGGGCACGCCGCCAGGATGGCTTCGGTGTGCCCGCCCATGCCGAGGGTGCCGTCGAGGAAGACGGCGCCGGGGTGGTCGAGTGCCGGAGCGAGCAGGTCGGTGATGCGGGCGGCGAGCACCGGCGTATGCCGGTCGGCTGCGCCTCGTTCGCTCACACCCGTCTCCTTCTGCGCGATCGTCATGTCTGCCTTCGGTGATCCCGGCGGTTTTCTGAGCCTTGGTCCCCAGCCGCTCGCAGTCCTGGTGGTGAGTCCGGCACCGGGGAAGGTGCGCCGGAATCGCCTGTGGAATAAGCGGATGGAGGCCGAGGATCAGAACAACCCGCCAGGGATCACCTCCTCGCCCTGATCGGCGAAGTCGTCCTCGGTCGCTGCGAGGAAGTCGTTCCAGGCCGCGGTGTCCCACACCTCGACCCGGTTGCCGGTGCCGATGACCGTGCACTCCTTGGAGAGGCCGGCGTAGTCACGCAGCACCGCGGGAATCGTCACGCGCCCCTGCTTGTCCGGGATCTCGTCGGACGCGGCCGACAGCAGCACGCGCTGGAAGTTGCGGACGGCGCGGTTGGTCACCGGGGTGTTGCTCATCTCCGCCGTGAGCCGCTCGAAGTCGGACATCGCGAAGACGTAGAGACAGCGCTCCTGGCCACGGGTGATGACCAGACCGCCGGCGAGCTTCTCGCGGAACTTCGCGGGCAGGGCCAGCCGGCCCTTCTCGTCCAGACGAGGTGTGTGCGTGCCGAGAAACATGCACCGCACCTCCTCCATCTGCGCCGCTGCTCACCAACTGCCCCCACTCTACTCCACTTCTCCCCACATGTCGTCCCCCACGAACCCCGCCGGAGCTCAGATTCGGGCATTTGCGCAGGTCAGCGGCGGTGGGTGGAAGTGGGGAGGCAGGCGGCGGCCCAGGGCGTTCTGGTCTGGTCGGTCACGCGTTCGCCACGGGCCGGCAGCGCGGCATACGCCGAAAACCCACGTGATTGCGGCGCCGACCGGTGACCGACCGGTGCGAACCGGGTCGCCGGAGGCGTCCGCTCGACGGGTCGTGGGGAGAAGTGGGGAGACCCGGCGAGCGCGCCCGCTGTGGCGACGGTCACGATTGGTATGCGTCGTTGACCGAATCAGATGACCGATGGACAGCCATCAGGCAGGATCAAGACATGTCCTCCACTACCGACACGGACCCCCGCACCCCGGAGTCCGGTGCCGCAAGCGACCAGCCCACCTCGATCGACGACGTGCAGCGGGTCGCGGCCGACATTCATCGCGCGGTCTCCTCGGTGATCGAGGGCAAGTCCGACGTCATCACGACCGCGGTCGTGGTGCTGCTCGCCGGCGGGCATCTGCTGCTGGAGGACGTGCCGGGTGTCGGCAAGACGATGCTCGCGAAAGCGCTTGCCCGGTCTATCGATTCGCCGATGCGGCGCATCCAGTTCACCCCGGATCTGCTGCCCAGTGACGTGACCGGGGTGAGTGTCTTCAACCAGGACTCACGCAGCTTCGAGTTCCGGCGCGGCGCGATCTTCGCCAACATCGTGGTCGGCGACGAGATCAACCGCGCCTCCCCCAAGACCCAGTCGGCGCTGCTGGAGTGCATGGAGGAGGCGCAGGTCACCGTCGACGGCGACACCTACCGACTTGCCGAGCCCTTCATGGTCATGGCGACCCAGAACCCCATCGAGATGGAGGGGACCTACCCGTTGCCGGAGGCGCAGCGCGACCGTTTCATGGCCCGCATCTCGATGGGCTATCCGACAGCGACCGCCGAGCTGGAGATGCTCGACGTGCACGGCGGCGTCTCACCCCTGGACCGGCTCCGGCCGGTCGCCGACGGCGCCACCGTCCAGCGAATGGCGAACCGGGTCACCGAAGTACACGCCAGCCCGGCCCTGCGGCAATACATCGTCGACATCGCGGGCGCGACCCGCGGCAGCAGCGCGCTGCGGCTCGGTGCCTCCCCGCGCGCGTCGCTGCAACTGCTGCGCGCAGCACGGGCGACAGCCGCGCTGGCCGGTCGTGACCACGTCATTCCCGAGGACGTGCAGCGCCTCATCGAGCCGGTGCTCGCCCACCGGGTGATCCTTTCCAGCGACAACCAGCACTTGCACCGCGGTGTCGGCGGGGTTCTCGCCGAGATCGTCCGACGAGTGGCGGTCCCCACCGGTCCGCGCTGATGGCTGCACCACGTCGGCACACCTTCACCGGCATGGGCCGGGGTTTCCTCACGTCCGGCATCGTGCTCGGCGCAGCCGGCCTCTTCCTCGGCTTCGAGGACATCGTGCGCGTCGGCGTGCTGCTGATCGTGCTCGCCCTGCTGGCGCTCGTCTTCGCCCGACGAGCTGCGCCACGCATCGAGGTCCAGCGCACCGTGACACCACCCACCGCCATACCCGACGAACGCACCGAGGTGGTGGTGCGATTCACCAACGTCGATCGCCGTTCGAGCCGGGTCTACCTCGCCGAGGAGCGCATCGACTACGTGCTCGGTGACCGGCCGCGTTTCGTGGTCGCCAAGCTCGAGCCCGGAGCGTCACGCGAGGTGTCGTATGTCGTGCGCAGTCACCTGCGCGGGCGCTACACGCTGGGGCCGGTCACGATGACGCAACGCGACCCCTTCGGACTGACCCACGTGACCGGTGCGCTGCCACGGACCGACGAGCTGCTCGTCCTCCCCCGCGTCGTGCCACTCGGTGCGACCCAGCCGCCCGGGTCCGGCATCGGCAACGACGGGGAGACGCCGCAGATGGTGGCCCTGCACGGCGATGACGACGTCAGCATCCGGACCTATCACGACGGTGACGACCTGCGGAAGGTCCACTGGCCCGCCACGGCGCACCGCGGCGAGCTGATGGTCCGCCAGGAGGACCGGCCCGCCCGCCGCTCGGCGCTGGTGCTGCTGGACCCACGCGCGTCGGCACACGGCGGCACCGGCGCAGCCAGCTCCTTCGAGTGGGCGGTCAGCGCGGTGGCGTCGATCGTCGTCCGGCTGGACGAGCTCGGCTACCGCACCCAACTGGTCACGCGGGAGGCCCTGCACGCATCGCACTACGACCTGATCGACGTGCCCACGCCACAGATGGTGCAGGACCTGGCGTCGGCCGCACTCGGCACCGACGAGGAGTTCGCCCGCGTGCTGTCGGCCGGCAACGACCGCATCGGCTCCGGCGGGCTGGTGACCGCCGTGGTCGCCGCCGGTGGCGACGGTGCCGGAACAGCCGGCGACGGGGCCGACACAGCTGCCGACACCGGTCGCGCCGACAACATCGCCAGCCAGCTCGCCGGGTTGCGGCAGCCCGGTGCGGCCGCGCTCGGCTTCGTGCTCGACAGCGCCACCTTCGCAGGCGGTGCCGGTGGTGCCGCCGGTGAGCCGAGCCGGGCCGCCGTACGACTGCGCGACCGACTCGCCGCCGCCGGCTGGCGCGTGGTCATCGTCAACCCGAAGCTGCCCATTGAGCAGGCGTGGACCACGGTCACCAACAAGGCACTCGTCCAGGTGGGTTCGCTGTGATCGCGCGGGCACGGCTCAGCGAAACCGCGCTGGCAGTCGTCGGCTCGGTCGTCGCCCTGTGGCCGCTCACCACCTTGCTGGAGGGCGGCGCGTGGCTGTGGGCGCTGGTGCTGTTGTGCGGTTTCGTCGGACTGGTCGGTGCCGGCATGCGCACCGTGCGCGCGCCTGCGAGCGCCGTGCTGCTGGTCCAGGTCGTCGCACTCCTCGTGGTGGTCGCACTGCTCAACCTGCAGGGACACCTGGACTCGACATTCGCTTCCGGCGTACACGACCTGGTGGTGGAGGCCAACGACACCGTCCGCAAGTCCGCGGTGCCTGCTCCCGTCACGCCGGGGCTGCTGATGATGCTCGAGCTCATCGTGCCGGGCCTGGCGATCGCGGTGGACTTCCTGTCGGTGACGTCGCGCCAGCCGGCCCTGGCCGGCGTGCCGATGATGATCATCTACATGCTGTCCACGTCCAACACGGGGACGGCGCTCAACCCGGTCTTCTTCATCCTGCTGGCCGCAGCATGGCTGACCATGCTGGCGCACGGCAGCGGCGTCCTGGTGCGGGGCTGGTCCTCGGTCCGGGCACGCGCCCTCACCCCGACCCTGCACGAGGATCAGCTCGGCATCACCGGCCTGTCGTCCACCGCGCGCACCATCGGCATCGCCACCATCGTGCTGGCGCTGATCGTGCCGGTGCTGCTCCCCCATCCCGAACCGCATTACTTCGCCAAGGGGCTCGGCCGCGGTGGCAACGGTGGCGGCGACGGTGTCGTCGCGTTCAGCACGACGGTCAGTCTCGCCAGGGACCTGCGCAGCACCGACGGCAGTCCGGTGCTGACCTTCAAGACGACCGACCTGGCCCCGCCGCCGTTGCGAGTCACCGCCGGCGGTGACTACTCCGACGGTGAGTGGAGCGATTTCCCCGGGGCATCCGGCCTGACCGTGGGCACGGACGGCAAGCCGCTGCCGCCGCCCGTCGGCGAGACGAAGTCCGACGACGCGTATGTCGAGCACATGAAGGTCACCGACAACACGATGGCCGCGCCCAACGTGCCGGCGCCGTTCCCGCTCGAGTCGGGCGATTTCGGGCAGACCGGTTGGGGCTACTCGCCGTCGACCCAGCAGCCCTACGTCACCGGCGAGGCGAAGTCCTACGAGGTCGACTACCGGATCCCGCAGAAGGACGGCTACCGGACCGGAGCGCCGGCGGACAAGAAACGGTTCGCCGACACGCTCACCCTGGACAAGGCTTCGGCGTCCCGGATCAAGGCCCTGGCCGCAAAGCTCGGCGGCAAGAACTCCTTCGACCAGGCGGTCCGGATCCAGGACTACCTGCGCGGCGACGAATTCACCTACTCGCTGCAACTGGCGGCTCGCCGCACCGTCAACGGCAAGACGCTGGACCCGCTGTCCAACTTCCTGGTCACCAAGCAGGGCTATTGCACGCAGTTCGCGACCGCGATGATCATGCTGGCGCGGGCGGACGGCATACCCGCTCGGATGGCGCTCGGATTCCTGCCCGGTGTGCCGTCGGCGACCGACGTCTACACCGTCGTGCAGTCCAACGCGCACGCCTGGCCCGAGCTCTACCTGCGTGGGCTCGGGTGGACCCGCTTCGAGCCGACCCCGGCGACGCGCACCGGCGCCCCGCCGACCTACACCGACCAGGAGACCGGGGCCAACGGCGGCGGCCGCGTGCCGTCGGCCTCGTCGGCACCCTCGTCCTCTGCCTCGGCCGCTCCGTCGTCGAGCTCGGCGGAGCCGACCGCGGCCGCGGCGCCCGCAGCCACCGGCCAAGGGCACACCGACTGGATGCGCACCGTCCTGGTTGTGCTGGCGGTGCTGATCGTCGGACTGCTCGGAGCACTCGTGCTGCCGCTGCTGGCGCGCCGGCACCGGGAGTCGATCAGTGCGCGGCTGCGCGAGCACCGGCCGGTGGAGGCACAGTGGCAGGTGCTGCAGACCAGGCTCGGTGACCTGGGCATCCCGCCGCCGGACGAGGAGCGCTCACCACGTGCGACCGAGCGCTACTACCGGTCCCGTGCCGCACTTCCCCCGTCCGGTCTGGAGGCGCTGCACAGCGCCGTGCAGACCCTGGAGCAGGAGCGGTATGCCGCACCCGGCACCGCGCCCACGTCGATCGACCCCCAGTCACGGGAGATCCTCGACGGCATCCGCCGGCAGCAGTCCTGGCCGCAGCGGATCGGGTCGACGATCCTGCCGAGCTCCGGACGTGCGGTGCTCCGGCGTGGTCTCGGTCGCATCGTCCGGTGGCCGGCGCGGCTGAGCGGCATACGCCTGCGGCGGCGCTGAGGAACGCCCCGCTACAAAACCGGCGACCGTTGCCGGTTGTGCACGCCTTCCGGCCCATATCCCGTACCCAACCAGCGACCGTTGTCAGTTACGCACGCCCTCCGGCGCATATCCCGTACCGAACCGGCGACCGTTGTCAGTTGTGCACCGGTTCCCCAACGCAACGGCCCCGCACACAGAACGGCCCCGAGCGAACGTGTTCGCCGGGGCCGTTCTGGGTGCTGCGAGGAGTCGCAGCGAAAAATCTCAGTCGAGGTAGTCGCGCAGCACCTGCGAGCGCGACGGGTGACGCAGCTTGCTCATCGTCTTGGACTCGATCTGCCGGATCCGCTCGCGCGTGACGCCATAGACCTTGCCGATCTCGTCCAACGTCTTCGGCTGGCCGTCGGTCAGCCCGAAGCGCATCGACACGACGCCGGCCTCGCGCTCGGACAGGGTGTCGAGCACCGAGTGCAGCTGCTCCTGCAGCAGCGTGAAGCTGACCGCATCGGCGGGCACCACGGCCTCGGAGTCCTCGATCAGGTCGCCGAACTCGCTGTCGCCGTCCTCACCGAGCGGGGTGTGCAGGGAGATCGGCTCACGGCCGTACTTCTGGACCTCGACGACCTTCTCCGGAGTCATGTCCAGCTCCTTGGCCAGCTCCTCCGGGGTGGGCTCGCGGCCCAGGTCCTGCAGCATCTGCCGCTGCACACGGGCGAGCTTGTTGATGACCTCGACCATGTGCACCGGGATGCGGATGGTGCGCGCCTGGTCGGCCATCGCACGGGTGATCGCCTGCCGGATCCACCACGTGGCGTATGTCGAGAACTTGTAACCCTTGGTGTAGTCGAACTTCTCGACCGCACGGATCAGACCCAGGTTGCCCTCCTGGATCAGGTCGAGGAAGAGCATGCCGCGGCCGGTGTAGCGCTTGGCCAGCGAGACCACCAGTCGCAGGTTGGCCTCGAGCAGGTGGTTCTTGGCCTTGCGACCGTCACGGGCGATCCAGTCCAGCTCACGACCCGACTTGGAGAACTTCTCCGACTTCGTCAACGCGCCGAGCTTCTCCTCGGCGAACAGGCCGGCCTCGATCCGCTTGGCGAGCTCGACCTCCTGCTCGGCGTTGAGCAGTGCGACCTTGCCGATCTGCTTCAGGTAGTCCTTGACCGGGTCCGCGGTCGCACCGGCGGTGACGACCTGCTGCGCGGGCGCGTCGTCCTCGTCGTCCTGCCGGATGACGAACGCACCCGACTTGGTGGACTCCTCCTCCTTGGCGTCCTTGGCGTCCTTGGCGTCCGTCGACTCCTTGTCGTCGTCCTCGACCTCGACGTCCGCGGCCTTCCGGCGCGCAGCGGTCTTCTTCGTCGCGGTGCGCTTGGCGGCGGCCTTCTTGGCCGGCTTCGCCTCGACAGCGGCCTCGTCGGTCGCGTCGTCGGTTGCTCCCTCGGCAGCAGCTGTCTTCGCCGCGGTCTTCTTGGCTGCAGTCTTCTTCGTGGCAGCCTTCTTGGCCGGCTCGGCCTGCTCCTCATCGCCCTTGGCGGTGGCAGCCTTCTTGGCCGTGGTTTTCTTCGCCGCACCCTTGGCAGCCTTCTGGCTGGTGCTGCGACGGGTCGTCGTGGTCGCGACCGCGCGAGCCGCGGTCTCCGAGTCCAGGGTCACGGCGATGCCGTGCTCGTCCAGTGCACGCAGCACGGTCTTCATCCGCTGCGGGGCGATCTCACTGGCTTCCAGGGCATCCTTCAGCTGCGAGCTGTCGATCGAGCCATGCGTCTGGCCGGCTGCCATCAACTGCTGCAGTGCAGGGTGCGCGAACTCCGCCGGCAATGCCGGTGCGGGGGATTTCGACACTGGGTCCACCAACTACCTTCCGAAACTGTCGGCCCGCGGTGCGCGGACACCACTACGTTGCCGTCCGGGGACGACGGCTGACCGAGGTTGGGGTTGAGAAGCGACCGTCACACTCGGCTGGTCCGGCCCGGCCACGAGCGCTTCCACACCATTATAAAACGATTCGGGGTGCAGAACATTCCATCGGGCCGGTCCGACGCCGGAAATCGCGTGCGTCCGATCGCCGAAAAGTCCTGTCCGCCAAGGGATTCGGGGCGGTCGGGTCACTCCGAAGGTTTGACTGCGAGCACCGGACACGCGGCGTCGAGCAGGATCCGCTGCGCATTGGCGCCCAGGATCAGTTTGCCCACCGGCGAGCGACGGCGCAGCCCGATCACCAGCAGATCGGCCGACTCGTCCTCAGCGATACGCAACAGCTCGTCCGTGGCGTCGTCGCTCGGTCCGATGGTGCGGACCTCGTAGCTGACTTCCTGATCGGCGAGCGCCGCCAGCTGGGCCCGGGCATCGTCGGCCTGGTCCTCCCCCGCGGCATGCGCCGAGTCGAGCACCACCAGCGGTGTCTGCCGCACCGCTGCCTCCGCGGCAGCACGGCGCAGCGCCGCCTCGCCTTCCTTGGTCGGCACGTATCCCACCACGACAGCCACTGCGCGATCACCTCTTCCTGCCGGGTCCTGCACCGACTCGGCACGTAGGGCCGACGCTACCGGACCGTCGCGACCTGCGGGCCGCCCATGATGTGGATCACGTCACGTCAGCCGGCGACACGCACCGGTAACCGGCGCCTGCGCGCGTCGGCGACGGTCTCGGACACCACTGCGGCGATCTGCTCGGTCTCGATCAGGAACCCGTCGTGCCCGTGCTGCGAGCGCAGCAGCCGGACGTGGCCGCGACCGTGCGCGGCGACGATCTGCTCGGACAGCTCGACCGGGAACAAGCGGTCGCTGTCGACGGCGGCGACCCGCAGCAGTCCGGGGTAGCTGCCGAGGACCTCTGTCAGGCTCCCCCGGCCGCGCGTCACGTCGTGCGTGGCCATCGCCGCGGTGAGATGCACGTAGGAACCGGCGTCGAACCGGGCGACCAGCTTGCCGGCCTGGTGGTCCAGGTAGCTCTCGACGGCGAACCGGCCGCCGTCGAGCGGGTCTTCGGACTCCTGCGGCTGGATGCCGAAGCGGGTGTTGAACTCGTCGGCGCTGCGATAGGTGGCGTGCGCGATCCGGCGGGCGATGCCCAGGCCGTGCTCGGGTATGACGCCGGTGTCGTAGTAGTCGCCCCCGGCATACGCGGGATCGGAGGCGATGGCCAGCGTCTGCGCCTGACCCCACGCGATCTGGTCGCCCGTGGCTTGGGCCGCGCTGGCGATGACCAGTGCTGCCCGGGTCCGCTGCGGCAGTCCGGCGGCCCACTCGATGGTGCGCATGCCGCCCATCGAGCCGCCCAGGACCAGGAACCACGCGTCGATGCCGAGCGCGTCGGCGACCGCAGCCTCGACCGCGACCTGGTCGCGGATGGTCGTGCGCGGGAAGCGGGACCCCCACGCCTTGCCGTCGGGAGCAGTCGACCCGGGTCCGGTGGTGCCGCGGCAGCCACCGAGCACGTTGATCGCGACGACATACAGCTCGTCGGTGTCCAGGGTGCGGCCCGGACCGATCAGGTCCGGCCACCACCCGGCGGTGGGCTGGCCGGGTCCGGCTTCCCCCTCGACGTGGGAGTCGCCGGTCAGCGCGTGCTCGATGAGCACTGCGTTGTCGGCGTCCGGGGACAACCGACCCCAGGTCTGGAAGGTGACGACGACCTCGGGCAGGCGCTCGCCGTTCTCGAGGTGAACGTCGGTCAGCCGGATGGCGCGGGCGTCGGGGTTGGCGTCCTGCGGCGGTGCGCACCACTGCGTCGCTGAGGACGTGGTGTGTATGGCGGTCATCCGGCCCACTCCTTGGGTGCCCTTGGGGCTCGCCGCCCCGCGCTTGCCGACCGCCGTGTGCGGTCGACCCTGTCTTCACCCGGGGCACCCCACCGCGGTGGAGGGTTGCCGCCCAGCCAGCCGGGGCTGTGTTCGTGGCCCGAAGGTCACTGAACGCTGGGACTCATGACAGGTATGACGGTAGCAAAATCGCCCACCGGCGTCGAAGCAGCAGCGCGCCCGTCTCACTGTCCGGGCCGTTCCCTCATGCAGGGCGCTGCTCATCACCGAAGGTGGGGCGCAGTCCCGCTTGCAGCGCGGCCGCGAACAGCCGGCCGAGGCGGCACCCCGGCTCCTGCTCCAGCGCCCGGTCGACCGCGAAGGATGCGAGCACCCCGTTGCCGGACGTCCAGCGCACTGCAGCACTGAGCAGGAGCACCGGGACACTCCACGGCGGCGGCACGCACCCGACCCACTCCTCGAGCCGGCGCGCGACCGCGGCCACCGGGTCGTCGAACGGATCGACCCCGCGCAGCCACTGTGGCGGCAGGCCGAGATGGAGGGGGTCGATCGCACAGTCCGACCCGTCCGGCGGGCCGACCACCTGCGCCGGCAGGAAGTCCGGCATCAGCCAGGACAGCACCTGATCGCGCACCTGCACCGAGTCGACCGCCAGCGTCGCCGACGCCAGCACCTCCACCGGCAGGTCGTGGACCGAGGTCTGTTGCTCCAACAGCACCCGCGGCAACACCTGGGCTGTCGGCAGCAGCGGCGGGTCCGGGTCGCCGAGCCGTGCCCCGATCGCGGCAGCCACCAACGGATGCCGGAGGTCGTATCGGCGCTCCAGGTCGGCCCGGTCGTCGGCCGGCACGACCCCGCGCAGCACGCTCTCGGCGACCGGCTCGACGTCAGTGGCGGGCGGAACCGATGACCACACCCGGGGACAGCCGTCGCACGAGCACTCCTCCACCCGCCACTGGGCGCCGTCGTCGCGCACCCGGGCGACGTGCGCCAGGTGCGCTCCGGCCTGCCGCAAGCGGGTGCGCAGCTCGGCCACGAACAACCGGTCGATCGCGCCGAACCCGTCGTAGCACAGCAGGAGCACTTCCTGGCTGTCCTGCCGGAGCAGCGCGCGGGCGATCTGATCGGCCAGTGCACCGATCTCGCGGCTGCCGGGCCGCTCGAACCGTGCCGTGAGACTGGTCCGCCCTTCCCGGGTGCCGACGACCACCAGGCAGTCTCGCGGCACGTAGCCGAGTTGATAGGGCAGGTAGGCGACGATCTCACCGATGCCGCGCAGTCTCGAGGTCATGCCCGGCAGCTTGCGGCCCGAGCCACCGCCTCGCCCACCGTGACAACGCGCGCTGTGGACGACGTGCCGGGCGGGTTGGGGCTGTGGATGAGACGGTCAGGAGATGCGTTCGCCCCGGACGGTGTGCCCGCGGCGCCGCTCCCACTCCAGGAACCGGTCGGTGTCTGTGGTGAGGGTCTTGGCCAGCCAGGCCAGCACGACGGCGTCGTCGGCGAGTCCGATGACGCCGACGAGCGCCTCGGGCAGGAGGTCGACCGGTGAGACGACATACGCAGCCGCGGCCGCCAGCAGCGCAAGGTGACCCGCGGTGACTTCGTCGTAGTCACCGCGCGCGACGGCCTTGGTCATCCGGGGCAGGCAGGCGATGCGCGCCGTGATGGCCGGACCGCCCGGATCGGCGGCTTCCTGGAGCGCGTCGGAGATCCGGCGCATCGCCGACCAGCGCAGGTTCGGCAGGCGAGCCACGCTCAGCGCCGCCCTTCGCGCAGTCGCTCCCGTCGGGGGAACTCCTTCTTGGCGATCTTGGCGATGCGGTTGAGCAGGAACACGTCGAGGCCGGCGCCGATCACGCCGCCCGCAACTGGGATGCCCTTGCCGAGCTTGGTGAGCAGCTTGTCGCCGAGCTGGCTGACCAGCCGGAACCCGACGGCCTTGTTGACGACCATCACCGCGGGCGGCGGCAGCTGTCCGCTGGCGAGGTGTGCCAGCCGCCCGGTGCTGACGACGCCGGCTTTCTTCAGTACATCGTCGGCGTCCCCACCCACCAGCGTCAGGAGTATGGCGGTGCGCGTGGCCTGGTCGTCCAAGTCGTAACCGCGCAGGTGCGCGATCGCCGCGACCATCCGGGTGTTGAGCAGGTAGAACCCGACCAGATTGGCCGGGAGCGCCACGGCCATGGTGACGAATCCGCCCAGGCTGGTGATGAATCCGGCACTCGCCGCGAGCTTGCGATGCTGGGAGATCACCCTGTCGATCGCTCGCTCGACGTCGGCCGGGTGGGCCTCGTGAGCGGCCAGCGCGACGGCACGCGCGCTATCGAAGCCGGCCTTCCCGTCGACGCCGACGGTGACCAGCTTCTGCGACAGGCTCACCGCCGCACCGCCCAACGGACCCTTGTCGAGCGGGACGGGCTGGGTGCTCTTCTTCTTACTGCTGCCGAACATGGCGCCCATCCTGCCAGCCCCGTCGAGGCGGCTTCAGCGACCGCGTAACGTGGCGTTATGGCTTACCCCAAAGACCCGAGCTCCGAGCTCGCTGCATATGCCCACCCCGAGCGCCTGGTCACCACCGGCTGGCTGGCCGAGCAACTGGCCGGTGACCACGACGGCCTGGTGGTCCTGGAGTCCGACGAGGACGTCCTGCTCTACGACACCGGCCACATCCCCGGCAGCTTCAAGGTGGACTGGCACACCGACCTCAACGACCCGGTCACCCGTGACTTCGTCGACGGCGAAGGCTTCGCCAAGGTCATGTCGGAGCGCGGCATCGGGCGCGACACCACCGTGGTGATCTACGGCGACAAGTCCAACTGGTGGGCGGCATACGCCCTGTGGGTGATGACGCTATTCGGGCACGAGGACGTCCGCCTGCTCGACGGGGGCCGCTCGGCATGGATGGCCGAGGACCGCGAGATGACCCGTGAGGTGCCGACCGCGCGGCCGGCCGACTACCCCGTGGTCGAGCGGGCCGACGCACCGATTCGTGCGTTCAAGGACGACGTGCTCGCCCATCTCGACAAGCCGATGGTCGACGTCCGCTCCCCCGGCGAGTTCAGCGGCGAGCTGACGCACATGCCCGACTACCCCCAGGAGGGCTCGATCCGCGGCGGACACATCCCGGGTGCGCGGTCCGTGCCGTGGTCGAAGGCTGCCCGCGAGGACGGACGGTTCAAGACGCGCGAGGACCTCGAGGCCCTCTACCAGGGTGAGCAGCAGCTCGCCGCGGATGACGACGTCGTCGTCTACTGCCGCATCGGCGAGCGCTCGTCGCACACGTGGTTCGTGCTGACCCAGCTGCTCGGCTTCGACAAGGTGCGCAACTACGACGGCTCCTGGACCGAGTGGGGCAATGCAGTGCGAGTGCCTGTCGAGCAGGGCGCGCCGACCACTCCGAAGGCCTGAGAGGACCGTATGCCGGACACCACCCCCGACACACCTGACGCGCAGACCGCCGACCTGCCGGAGCCGCTGGCGGAGTTGATCGAAGACTTCGCCGCGGTCGGCGCCAGGGACCGGCTGCAACTGCTGCTGGAGCTGAGCGAGGACCTGCCGGATCTGCCGGCGCGGTATGCCGATCATCCCGACCAGCTGGAGCAGGTCCACGAGTGCCAGACACCGCTGTTCCTGGCGGTCGAGGTGACCGACGGGACGGTCCATCTCTACTTCAGCGCGCCCAAGGAAGCCCCCACGACGCGGGGGTTCGCGGGCATCCTGCACACGGGCCTGGACGGCCAGCCCGCGCAGGCGGTGCTGGACGTTCCGGAGGACATACCCTTCAAATTCGGACTCGCCGAAGCCGTTTCTCCGTTGCGGATGCGCGGAATGGTCGCAATGCTCTCTAGGATCAAACGGCAGACCCGGGCCGCTCTGGCGGTTTGAAGACACTGATATCCAATGCGTTAGGTTGCGCCATATGAATTCCCTGGGGAACAAGAAGCTCCTGGCCGTGCCCGCGGTCGTTGCGGTCATCGGCCTCGTCCTGCTGATCATCGGCCTGCTGAGCGGGTCGAGCGTCAAGCTCACCCAGTTCAACAGCGGCAGCAGCCTGTCGATGGACGGTGGCTTCTCGGTCTACAGCCCGGAGTCGGGCGACCGCACCGCTGCACTGTGCACGCTGGACGGCAAGACGCTGCCGCGGCCGACCAAGGACTTCTCGGTGACCGCCGACGGCACCAAGTACTACGAGATCGCACGCAGCGACAGCAGCAAGGGCACCGTGAGCTGCAGCAACAACTCCGGCAAGCTGTATGCCGGTGACCGCGCCGACAACATCGGCGGCGGCTTCCACACGATCGGCCTGGTGCTCGGCGGCATCCTGCTGGTGCTCGGCATCATCGGCGTGATCGTGCTCTTCCTGCTCGGCAAGAAGCAGGGCGGCGCGAACGGCGCTGCGGCGCAGGGTGGCCAGGCCGGCGGGCAGCAGGGCGGTTACCAGGGCTACGGCCAGCAGCAGGGTTACGGCCAGGGGTACGGACAGCAGCAGGCTCAGCCGGCTACGCCGCACCAGGGCTACCAGCAGCAGGGTTACGGCCAGCAGCAGGGGCAGCAGTCCGGCTACGGCCAGCAGCAGGGTTACGGCCAGCCCTACGGACAGCAGGGCCAGCAGGGTCAGCAGTCCCCCTACGGTCAGCAGCAGGGTCAGTCGCCGTACGGTCAGCCGCAGTCCGGGCCGCAGAGCCCGTCGCCCTACGGTCAGCCCCACTCGGGACCGCAGTCCGGTCCGCAGCAGGGCCAGTCCCCCTACGGCCAGCAGCAGGGCCAGTCGCAGGGTCAGTCGCCGTACGGCCAGCCGCAGTCCGGACCGCAGAGCCCGTCGCCCTACGGTCAGCAGCCTGCGCAACAGTCCGGCCAGCAGGCGGACAACGACCGGCAGAGCATCTACGGCCAGCCGCAGTCCGGCCAGCAGGGCTTCAACGACGCGCCGACCCAGGCAGTGCAGGCACAAGACGTCCAGCAGGGTTCCGGCAACCAGTCGGGCGCTCCGTCGCAGCCGGATTCCACTGGCGGACAGGACAATTCGGAGGCCGCCACACAGACCGTGTCCAGTGACGACGTCAACCGCCTGTCCTACGGCCAGACGTCGACGCCGGCATACGACCAGCCGGGCTACCAGAGCTCCCAGGAGGGCGGCCGACACAGCAGCCGGCAGCCGGAGGGCGGCCAGCCGAGCTATGGCTCGGGCGACCGCTCCGACGAGCCCACCCAGGCGATCTCGGGCCTGCCGCTGTCCGGTGGCAACGCACCGGAGGGCGGCGGCCAGCAGTCCGGCGCGGGCGCCTCGGGCATCCACGACCAGGCGACCACTGCCGTGCCGGCGGTCGACCCGGATGAGCAGCAGGAGCAGCAGGGCCAGCGCAACCCCTGGACGCTGCAGAAGCCCGAGGGCGACAACAACGGTGACGCCAACGGCGGCACCAACAACGGCGGCCAGCAGCAGTAGTCACTGCACAGCGCACGCGAGAGCCCCGCATCGGCACTGCCGATGCGGGGCTCTTGTATGTCGTCGCCAATGTCGTCGCCAACGTCGCCTCCAAGTCGTCGGCCCGATCGCCACCACGGAGCCGCTCGATCCCCTAGATTCAACCAATCGCTTGTTTCTGATTGAACTAGGGAGAACCAATCATGATCAATCATGCAGTGCGGCGTTTGGTCGCAGTGCTCGGTGCCGCGCTCCTCGCGCTCACCGGCCTGGCGGCACTGACCCCGAGCGCCGCCACCGCAGCGGCACCTGCAGCGGCACCCGCAGAAGGCGGGCACCTCGCCGACATCACCGCCGTCGAGCAGCACGGCGATCACTATGTCTTCACCGCCGGGGAGGCGAAGCTGCGCGTCACCGCAGTGGACGACGACCTGCTGCGCGTGGAGGTCGCCCCGGACGGGAAGTTCACCGACCCGGCGAATGACGACCCCGAGGACCCGAAGGCCCCGGACGCGGACATCGTGGTCAAGACCGACTACGGCACGACCACTTCGAAGCTGGCCACGACCAACGCGGCATACACGATCAGCACGGCGGACGCGCAGCTCACCGTCACCAAGTCGCCGGCCACGCTCACCATGGCGCGCAGCAACGGCACCGTCCTGTGGCGGGAGACCGCTCCCCTGTCGTGGAACGACGACGGCACCACGCAGCACCTGGCGCAGGGCGCCACGGAGCAGTACTTCGGCGGCGGCATGCAGAACGGCCGCTTCAGCCACCGCGGCCAGAAACTGTCCATCTCCAAGGACGGCTGGGACGAGGGCGGTCAGCCCAACTCGGTGCCGTTCTACATCTCCAGCACCGGCTACGGCGTGCTGCGCGACACGTTCGCCCCGGGCAGTTACGACTTCGGCAGCGGCGACTCCGGTGCGGTGAGCACCACGCACACCGAGCAGCGGTTCGACGCCTACTACTTCATCGGTGACGCCAAGCAGGTCATCGACGGTTACACCGAGCTGACCGGCCGCCCGCTGGCGCTGCCGATGTATGCCCTGGAGCTCGGTGACGCCGACTGCTATCTGCACAACGCCAACCGCGGCGAGCGCCATACGCTGGCCGACTCCACGGCCGTCGCCGACGGCTACAAGAAGCACAAGTTGCCGCTCGGCTGGATGCTGGTGAACGACGGATACGGTTGCGAATACGAGGATCTCGCCGAGACCGGTGACATGCTGCACCAGCACGGCTCCGAGCTCGGCCTGTGGACCCAGCGCGACCTGACCGAGCAGAAGTCTGAGGTCGCCGCAGGCGTGCGGGTGCGCAAGACCGACGTCGCCTGGGTCGGCCCGGGCTACCGCTTCGGCCTCGACGCGTGCGAGAAGGCGCGCGACGGCATCGAGGACAACTCGACCGACCGCGCGACCGTGCTGACCATCGAGGGCTGGGCCGGCACCCAGCGCTGCGGCGCGATGTGGTCCGGCGACCAGTCCGGCTCGTGGGACTACATCAAGTGGCAGATCCCGACATACGCCGGCTCCACGATGTCCGGCCAGCCGGTCACCACCGGTGACATCGACGGCATCTTCGGCGGCAGCGCGAAGACCTACGTGCGCGACCTGCAGTGGAAGATGATGCTGCCGATGACCTACGCGATGAGCGGGTGGGCCAACGAGGACAAGCAGCCCTGGACGTATGGCGAGCCCTACACGTCCATCAACAAGAAGTACCTCATGCTGCACGAGCGACTGCTGCCGTACTTCTACACCCACACGATGAACGCCACCAAGAACGGCGTCGGCCCCACCCGGCCGCTCTACCTGGACTACCCGAACGACCCCAACACGTGGGGCGAGAAGGCGAAGTACGAGTTCCTCGCCGGTGACGACTTCCTGGTGGCACCGGTCTACTCCGACACCTCGGTCCGCGACGGGATCTACCTGCCCGAGGGCCGGTGGGTCGACTACTGGACCGGCCGGATCTATCAGGGCGGCCAGACGATCAACGGCTACAAGGCACCGCTGGACACGCTGCCGATGTTCGTCAAGGCGGGCGCCATCGTCCCGCAGTTCCCGAAGGGCACGCTGGACTGGAAGGCCGGCAAACAGGCCGGACAGCTCGACCTGGACGTCTACCCCAGCGGCCATACGTCGTTCACCAACTACGAGGACGACGGCCGCAGCCAGAGCAAGGCGTCGGCCCAGCAGCGCTTCGACGTTGCGGCGCCGCGCACCGGCAGCGGGCCGGTCACCGTGCGGCTGAGCGCACTGGCCGGGTCGTATGCCGGCAAGCCGACGCAGCGCCACTACCGGCTGACCGTGCACACCGACAAGGCGGCCGGCAGCATCAGCGTCGCCGGGCACAAGGTGCCGAAACGGTCCTCGCAGCAGGCGGTCGACGCCGCCGACTCCGGCTGGTTCTACGACAGCAGCACCGGCGTCATCCACGTCAAGACGACGTCACTGCCCACGTCGCAGGCGGCGACGGTCCGGATCAACGGCGCCGGCGCCGTCGGCGGCTCGCACCCGGACGACCGCAACGTGTCGCTCGACGTGCAGGCCGAGAGCATCTCGGTCGCCGGCAAGGACTCGAAAGTGACGGCGAAATTCACCAACGACACCCGCACGTCGGTCGCCGTGCGGGACACAAGCATCACGCCGCCGAAGGGCTGGACCGTGCAGGCCGACGGACCGACCACGACGGACGAGCTGGCCGACGGTGCGACGTTCACGGCGACATACACCTTGACGCCTCCGGCGAGTGTCGAACCGGGCACGGTGGACCTCACAGCCACCGCGACCTACCGGGTGCACGGGACGTCGCACACGGTGACCGATCGGACGAACACGACTGTCGCGTATGCCGATACGGCGTCGGCATACAACAACGTCGGCACCACGGCGTCGGACGATCCGGCACCGGGCAACCTCGACGGCGGCGGCTCCAGCTTCCTGGCCGACAAGCTCGCGGCCGAGGGTGCCTCCCCCGGCGCGAAGGTCTCCGCGAACGGCTTCGACTTCACCTGGCCGGACGCGCAGCCCGGCACGAAGGACAACATCGCCGGCGCGGGCCAGACGATCTCGGTGAGCGGGCAGGGCAACGCGCTGGCGTTCCTCGGCACCGGCACGAGCGCGTCCGCCGGAGGCGCCGCGACGGTCTATTACACCGACGGGACCAGTGACTCCGGCACGGTCGGTATGCCGAACTGGTGCTGCCTCGCGCAGGACAGCTACGGGGCCGAGGTGGCGATCCGGACGCTCGGGAAGAACACCCCGGACGGCCCGGCCTATCCCACCACGGAGTACCGCGTCTACACCTCCACGATGCAGATCGACCCGGACAAGCAGGTCGCCGCGGTGACGCTGCCGTCCAATTCGGCGTTCCACGTCTTCGACATCGCCGCCGGCACCGACGGACAGCACTGGACGGCGACCGCGAACTGACCGGCGTCACACCGAGCCGCCATGATGGTGGTCGCGCCCCGCTCGGGGTGCGACCACCATCGTTCGTCGGGCGGGAGGCACATCGGGTGCGGGGTGCGGTGCGGGGTTCGCTGTATGCCGTCGCTGTCCAGGGCGACCGGGCGGTGTGTGTCAGCGATGCCGCGTCCAGCGATGAGATGGCCGACGGGACGGTGATGGACGGGACGGTGGCCGACCTGATCGCCTTCGTCGCGGCGACCGAGCGGGAGCACGCGACGGATGCCCCGCGGTGGGTGTGGTGGTCCGCTGCCGAAGCCGCCACTCCCCTGGTGCACGCGGGCGTGCACCTGCGGCGCTGCTGGGACCTGACCGAGGCGCACCGGCTGCTGGCCGGCGGGTTCGACACCGATGCCGAGCAGATCTGGGCGGTCGCGGCCGAGCTCGACCCGGCCGGTCGCCCCGCACCGGTCATGGGCGACCTCTTCGATGTCCGTGGCACACCCGATGCCGATGCTGCGGTGCGCTCGGACGGTTATCTCAATCCGTCCAGTTCGGGGCCGGATTGGTGTCTGGAGAATCTGCCGGAGTTGGCGCGGCTCGCGCTGGTCGTCGCGCGTCGGCAGGAGGCGCTGCTGTCACGCCGGCCGCGAGGTGTCAGCACTGCGACCAGTGAGTCCGGCGCTGCGCTGCTGTGCGTGGAGCTGGGTGAGCAGGGCCTGCCGGTCGACCGGGTCGCGCTCGAAGAGCTGATCACCGCGATTGCCGGGCCTCGGCCACGGGACGACCAGCACGCCATACAGCTGCGTGCGGCACGGGACGACCTGGTGTTGCGGCATACGCCCGGACGTGGCACGACGGACCTGCGCAACCCTGCACACGTCCGGGACCTGTTGCGGTCGTTGGGTGTTCAGGTCGAGGACACCCGCGCCTGGCACCTGGAGCCCTATCGCGACGTGCACCCGGCGGTGGCCGCGCTGCTCGACTGGCGCAAGGCCGAGCGCATCGCCACGACCTACGGCTGGTCGTGGCTGGACCGCTTCGTCGGCGCGGACGACCGCCTGCGTGGCACCTGGACGGCGTGCGACGGCGGCGCCGGACGGATGACGGCGGGCGCGGGGCTGCACAGCCTGCCCACTCCGCTGCGCCCCGGCGTTGCCGCCGACCGCGACCACATCCTGGTGCGGGCCGACCTCGGGCAGGTCGAACCCCGTGTGTTGGCAGTGGTTTCCGGCGACCCGGACTTCGCGGCGGCGACCGCCGAGGACGATCTCTATGCGACGGTCGCAGCGCAGTTGAACCTGGACCGGCCGGCGGCCAAGATCGCGGTGCTCGCGGCGATGTACGGCCAGACGTCCGGCCCGGCAGCCGACGCGTTGCGGCGGATGGAGCGCACCTATCCGCGCGCGCTGCGCTACCTGAAGGACGCCGCCGACCGTGGTGAGCGCGGTGAGCCCGTGGTGACCTACGGCGGGCGGTTCGTGCCCGGTCGGGCGGCTGCCGATCAGCTGGGACGGCGGGCCGTGGGCAGATTCACCCGCAACGCGGTGGTGCAGGGCGCGGCCGCGGAGTTCTTCAAGGCGTGGGCGCTGACCGTGCGGGACGCCGTCCGCCCATTGGGCGGGCGGATCGTGCTGTGCCTGCACGACGAGCTGTTGGTGCACGCGCCTGCGGCATACGCACAGGAGACGGCACGTGCGGTGGACGACGCGTTGCAGGCGGCCGCGCGCCGCTGGTCGCAGGGTGCGCCGGTGCGGTTCGTCGCGGACACGCGCGTCATCCACCGGTGGTCGGAGGCGAAGGACTAGCTCCTCCGCTACTCAACCACCTTCTAACGCAGGAAGTCCGGGCCGTCCGAGCCCTTGCCGCGATCCTCGGTGTCGTCGGCCGGCTCCTCCTCACGCAGGAACTGCTCGAGCTCGGCACCGATCTCATCGGCGCTGGGCAGCTGGGACATCTCGGTCGCCAGGAGGTTCTGGCGTTGCAGCCCCTCGGTGAACGCGTCGTACTGCTCCTCAAGCCCGTGGACGACGTCGCCGACCTCGTCGCTCTCGCCGACCTGCTTGGTGATCTCGGCACGGTGCAGTCCGGCCAGCGCCGCCAGCTCGTGCGTGGGTATGTCGAGGCCGGTCACGCCGGTGATGGCGCCGAGGGCCTGCACCGCAGCGTCCCCGAAATCCATCTGCGCCAGGTAGTGCGGGACGTGGATCGCGAACCCGACCGTGTCCACGCCGGCTTCGCCCAGCCGCAGGTGCAGCAGGCTCTCCAGCGAACCCGGGACCTGCACGGAGCCGAAGACCGCGTCATTCTCCGGGATCAGCGACGGCTTGCTCGCGAACCGGGTCATCCCGATCGGCCGGGTGTGCGGGACACCCATCGGGATGCCCTGTGCACTGACGACCAGCTGCACGCCGAGGCGCCGGATCAGCTGCCGGATCGCCTCGATCGTCCGCTCCCACTGGTAGTCGGGCTCCGGGCCGGCGAGCAGGTAGAAGGGCGTGCCCTCGCCGTCGATCATCCGGTAGAGCAGCAGTGACGGGTCGGCGTAGTCGGTGAACCGGTCACGGTCGAAGGTCATCACCGGACGCCGGCCGCGGTAGTCCAGCAGCTGGTCCACGTCGAAGGATGCGACCACGGTGTGCTCGAGCGCGCCGAGCAGGTGTGCGGTCAGCAGTTGTTGTGTGTTCCCGGCATCGATCAGGCCGCCGAGCGACACCACCATGGTGTGCGCACCCAGCGCACTGGCGTGGGTGTCGGTCTCGAGCTGGTAGAGCTCACGCGGGTCTTGCACGACATACTCCTGGAGTTGTTGGCTTCCCTGGGGAGAACGCCACGGGCCGCGGGAGGATTCCCGTCACCGCGCGACGGCGTCCTCGACGCTGTCCATCGCCTTGAAGATCCGCTTGACCGAGACGGGGCGCGGTGTGCCGAGGCGCTGGGCGAAGAGGCTGACGCGCAGCTCCTCGACCTGCCAGCGCAGGTCCACCACGTCGGGGTCGGTGTGCCGGGCCTTCGGGACGTGTGCGAGCAGTTTGCGGCGCTCCTCCTCGACGGCGGCGACCTCGTCGGCGCGTTGCCGGTCGCGCGCCAGGTCCGACGGCGCCTTGTCGATGCGCTCGAGCATGCCGCGCAGGTAGCGGTCCAGGTCGCGCAGCCGGGCCAGGCCGGTGTCGGCGACGAATCCGGGGTGCACCAGCTCGGTCAGTTGAGCCTCCAGCTCGGCACGCAGCTGCTCGACGGACGGTTGCGTCATCGCGTCCAGTGCGAGGCGGACCTCGCGCGCGTGGTCCAGCGCCGGTGCGAGCGCCTCGACCACGGCGACCACGCGCGGCGCGAGCTGCTGCCGGACGACGCGCAGGGCTTCGTCGAACTGTGCGCCGTCGCGCACGGTGCCGTCCGGCAGGTCGCGCGCCACGATGTCGTCGACGGCGGCGGCGAGCACGTCGTCCATCAGCGCGCGCATGCTCCCGTGCGGGTTGGTGCCGAGCGCGAGGCGCTGGCGCGTGGTGAAGAGGCCCTCGATGCGCTTCCACGGCACGTCGACGTTGAGCAGGATGAGCCGGCGGATGCCCTCACGGGTGGAGTGCGCCTGCTCGGATGCGGTGGGCAGCACCTCCAGCGACACGGCATCGCCGTGATCGACCAGTGCGGGGAAGCCCTGCACGGTGCGCTTGCCGTGCCGTTGCTCGTATGTCGCGGGCAGCGTGCCCAGGTCACCCCACGCGGTCAACCCGGTCCGCTCGATGTCGGCGGCGGCACGCGAGACGGCGCCGCGCACCTTGCCGGCCAGCTGCTCCTGCAGCGCCTCCAGGTTCTTGCCCTCGGCCAGTCGGCGGCCGCGGGAGTCCTCGACGCGGAACGTCATCCGCAGGTGGTCCGGCACGCGTGACCAGTCCCAGTCGGCGGCCGGCACCGCGATGCCGGTCTGCGCGCGCAGGGCTGCGCCCAGCTCGTCGGTGATCGACCCGGCGTCGGGGTCCAGCTGCGGCAGCACCTTGCGTGCGTGGTCCGGCGCGGGGACGAAGTTGCGGCGAATCGCCTTGGGAAGAGCGCGGATCAGCGCCGTGACCAGCTCCTCGCGCACACCGGGCACGAGCCAGTCGAAGCCGTCCGCGGTCACCTGGTTGAGCTGATCCAGCGGCAGGTGCACAGTGACGCCGTCGGCGTCCGAGCCCGGCTCGAACTGGTAGGTCAGCCGCAGCTTGAGGTCGCCCTGGCGCCAGGACTTCGGGTAGTCCGTGGCGTCGACGGCCGCGGCGTCGTCGCGCAGCAGGACGTCCTCGGTCAGCGTCAGCAGCTTCGGGTCCTTGCGACTCTCGGTCTTCCACCAGGTGTCGAAATGTGCTGCGGAGATGACGGACTCGGGAATGCGCGCGTCGTAGAAGTCGAAGAGCTCGTCGTCGCTCACCAGCAGGTCGCGGCGGCGGGCACGGGCCTCCAGGTCGGCGATGCGCTTGAGCAACTGGGTGTTGTCGCGGAAGAACGCGTGGCGGGTCTCCCAGTCGCCTTCGATGAGCGCGTTGCGGATGAACAGCTCGCGGGACAGCTCCGGGTTGATGCGCCCGTAGGCGACCTGTCGGCCCGCGACGAGGGGGACGCCATACAGGGTGACGCGCTCGGCGGCCATCACGCTGCCACGCTTGCGCGACCAATGCGGCTCTGCGTATTGCCTTTTCACCAGGTGCGCGCCCAGTCGCTCGGCCCAGGCGGGGTCGACGCGGGCGTTGGTGCGTGCCCACAGGCGGGTCGTCTCGACCAGCTCGGCGGACATCACGTAGTCGGGCTGTCGCCGGAAGAGGGTGGAGCCCGGCTGGATGGAGAAGCGCGCGTTGCGGGACCCCTGGTAGTCGCGCTTGTCGGGATCGCGCAGGCCGATCTGGGACAGCAGCCCCGCCAGCAACGCCTGGTGTATGGCGTCCTCTCCCGCTGGGTTGTCGCTCGGCGTGAGGTCGTGCTGCTTGGCGACCCGCTTGAGCTGCGCGTGCAGGTCCTGCCACTCGCGGATGCGCAGGTAGTGCAGGTATTCGCGCTTGCACATGCGACGGAAAGCGCTGCTGGACAACGACTTCCGCTGCTCTTTGAGATAGCGCCAGAGGTTGAGCAGGGTGAGGAAGTCGCTGGTCTCGTGCTTGAAGCGCGCGTGTGACTGGTCAGCTTGTGCCTGCAGGTCGGCCGGCCGCTCCCGCACGTCCTGGATGGACAGCGCGGCGACGATGACCAGCACCTCACGCAGCGCGCCGTTCTCGGCGGCGGCCACGAGCATGCGTGCCATCCGCGGGTCGACGGGCAACGCGGCGATAGTGCGGCCGGTGCGGGTGAGCTTCCGGCGCTGCTGCGTGCCGCGTGTCTCGACGGCGCCGAGCTCCTCCAGCAACCGCACACCGTCGGTGACCTGCCGCGGGTCCGGCGGCTCGACGAACGGGAACCGGGCGACGTCGCCCAGGCCGAGCGAGGTCATCTGCAGGATGACCGACGCGAGGTTGGTGCGCAGGATCTCCGGGTCGGTGAAGTCCGGTCGGGCGTCGAAATCCTCCTCGGCATACAGCCGGATGCACACGCCGTCGGCCACACGACCGCAGCGGCCCGAGCGCTGCCGCGCGGACGCTTTGGAGATCGGCTCGATCGGCAGGCGCTGCACCTTGGTGCGCTGGCTGTAACGGGAGATGCGCGCGGTGCCGGTGTCGACGACATACCGGATGCCGGGAACGGTCAGCGACGTCTCGGCGACGTTGGTGGCCAACACGATCCGGCGCTTGCCCGACCGCTTGAAGACGCGGTGCTGCTCGGCGGTCGACAACCGCGCGTAGAGCGGCAGGATCTCGGTCGCCGGCAGCTCGAGAGCGGTCAATGCGTCTGCAGCGTCACGGATCTCGCGCTCGCCGGAGCAGAACACGAGGATGTCCTGCGGGCCGCCATCTCCACCACCCCACGAAGTTTCTCCCCCGCTTCGCTCCTCCGAATACTTCGCGGGGACCCCGGATGAGCGCGGCGTTTCGGTCCACAACTCCAGGACCGCGTCACTGATGCCGGTGACCTGGTCGATGTCAACTTCCTGCTCACCCTCCTCACGGATGAGCGGCCGATAGCGCACCTCGACCGGGTAGGTGCGTCCGGACACCTCGATGACCGGGACCGGCGGCTGCCCTTCGATGGTGAAGTGGTCGGCGAACCGCTGCGGATCGATCGTCGCCGACGTGATGATGACCTTCAGGTCCGGCCGGCGTGGCAGCAGCTGCCGCAGGTAGCCCAGGATGAAGTCGATGTTGAGCGACCGCTCGTGCGCCTCGTCGATGATCAGCGTGTCGTAGCGGCGCAGGTCGCGATCACGCTGCAGCTCGGCGAGCAGCACACCGTCGGTCATCACCTTGACCAGCGAGTCCTTGCTCGTGTGATCGGCGAATCGCATTTGATAGCCGACGGTTTCGCCGAGCGTGACGTCCAGCTCCTCGGCGATCCGCTCGGCCACCGACCGGGCCGCGATGCGCCGCGGCTGGGTGTGCCCGATCAGCCCGCCGAGACCGCGGCCCAGCTCCAGGCAGATCTTCGGCAGCTGGGTCGTCTTGCCCGAGCCGGTCTCGCCGGCGATGACAACGACCTGGTGGTCGCGGATCGCCGCGGCGATCTCGTCCTTGGCCGCACTGACCGGCAGCTGCTGCGGATAACTGATCGCGGGGACGAGGGTGCGACGGTGCTCACGCCGTGCCTCCCGTTGTTCGGGAGTCTCGCGCAGTTGCAGGCGGCTGTTGCCCGGACGACCAGCGCCTCGTCCGCGACGGCCGCGAGAGCGACGGTTGGCGGGCGCGGCGGGGTCAGGTGAGGTCATGGTGATCTCGACCATTGTCGCAAACGCTTGCGGCATACGTCGAAAGCATTCTCGCGGCTCGGTTGTCGCGGTTCAGATCGAGCGGGCGACGACCTCGCCGAAGAGCTCTTCGCCGTCCACGGGCAGTCCGCGGGCCGCGAACCACGTGGCGACGTTGACGCAGTCGCGCTGCAGCAGCTCCATGCCGTGTGGGTTGCCAAAGAGGTCGACCGTCTGCGGCAGGTCGATCAGGACCAACCGCTCCCCCGCGACCAGCAGGTTGTATGCCGACAGGTCGCCATGGACACAGCCGAGCGAGGCCAGTCCGGTGATCGCGTCGGCGAGCTGGGACCACAGTGATTCCAAGAGGTTTCGGTCCGGCCGGGTCGAGGCCAGCCGTGGTGCAGGCGCACCCTCGCCGTCGACGACGAGCTCCATCAGGATCTCGGTGCCGTCGATCTGCACGGGGTACGGCACCGGGACGCCGGCGTCGTGGCAGCGCACCAACGCCTCCCACTCCGCCCGTGCCCACATGCCCGCGGCGACCGACTTGCCGAAGGTCGTGCTCTTGGCCATCGCACGCGCCTCGCGACCACCCTTCCTGGGCAGCTTGCGTCCCTCGGTGTAGGCGGTGTTGCGGTGGAACGTCCGGTGCGAGCTGTCGCGGTATCGCTTGGCGGCGAGCACCACGCTGCGATCGTCCAGCGGCGCCGAGCGCTCCAGCAGGAAAACGTCGGCCTCCTTGCCAGTCTTGAGCACACCGAGCTCGGTGTCGACGGCGGCGTCGTCGGTGATCACCCACTCCGGCCACGGTTCGGGGCCGCGACTCAGCGGCTCACAGCGGCCCCAGGTCGACCAGCGCTGGCCGTCCTCGAGGTCGCCGATCTGCTGGTAGTCGAAGGTGAAACGGGGATCAATGAAGGAGGCAGGAACCTCCGGGTGTTGCGACATACGGTGTTGCGACATACGGGGAACTCCGATCGAGAAAGAGCCTGGAAGCGGGCAGCACGCCCTCAACTTCTGTCATCACTGACTCCTTCCCTCGGGTCCACCGTTTGCAGCCGGATGCCGCCGGTGACGTGTGCGACCAAGATCCCGGTCGCGACGTATGCCGGTCAACCGATTTTCCGACCCACCCATATTGACCGGCGTACAAAAGCATTGAGCGGCATACGGATTCGGGGTGAATCCGTATGCCGCTCAATGCGGAGGTATGCCGCTCGATCAGCGGCGCACCGTCAGACCTTCGCCGCGGTGAAGCCCTGCTCCAGGTCGGCGATGATGTCGTCGATGTGCTCGATGCCGACCGACAGGCGCACGAGACCCGGCGTCACACCCGCCGCGAGGCGGTCCTCGTCGGGGCCCTGCGAGTGGGTCGTCGATGCGGGGTGGATCGCCAGCGAGCGCACGTCACCGATGTTGGCGACGTGGGAGTGCAGGCTCAGCGCCTCGACGAACTTCCGGCCCGCGTCGACTCCGCCCTTGATCTCGAACGCGAGCACCGCACCGGCGCCGAGCGGCGTGTATTTCTGCGCCAACTCGTAGTATTCGTTGCCCGGCAGCGAGGCCCAGCGGACCGACTCGACCTGCTCGTGGTCCTGCAGCCACTCGGCGACCTTGCGCGCGTTGGACACGTGCCGCTCGACGCGCAGGCTCAGCGTCTCGATGCCCTGCTCGATGAGGAACGCGTTGAACGGCGAGACCGCGGAGCCGAGGTCACGCAACCCCTGCACCCGCGCCTTGAGAATGAAGGCGAGGTTGGCACCCAGGTCGCTGCCGACACCGAGGTCGCGCGCGTAGACCAGGCCGTGGTACGCCTCGTCCGGGGTGTTGAAGCCGGGGAACTTCTCCGGGTCCTTGGCGTAGTCGAAGTTGCCGCTGTCGACAAGGACACCGGCGATCGAGTTGCCATGACCGCCAAGGTATTTCGTCGCCGAGTGGATCACGACATCCGCACCGTGCTCGATCGGGCGCAGCACAAATGGTGTCGCGATCGTGTTGTCCACGAAGAGCGGCACACCATGCTCGTGCGCGATGCCGGCGACCAACTCGATGTCCAGGACCTCGGACTTCGGGTTGGACACCGTCTCGGCGAAGACCAGCTTGGTGTTGGGCCGGAACGCCGCCTCCCAGCCGGCCGCATCCGTGCGGTCCTCGACGAAGGTCGTCTCGATGCCGAGGTTGGCCAGCGTGTGCTTCAGCAGGTTGAACGTGCCGCCATACAGGCTCGGGCTGGCGACGATGTGGTCGCCGGCGCCGGCGACATTGAGGATCGCCAGCGTGGTGGCCGCCTGTCCGGAGGCGACCAGCAGTGCGCCGACGCCGCCCTCGAGGTCCGCGATGCGCTTCTCGGCCACGTCGGTCGTGGGGTTCATCAGGCGGGTGTAGATGTTGCCGAACTCCTTGAGTCCGAACAGGTTTGCCGCGTGGTCGGCGTCGTTGAACTGGTAGGACGTGGTCTGGTAGATCGGCAGCGCGAGCGAGCCGGTCGTCGGGTCGGCACTCTGTCCGGCGTGAATCTGCCGCGTCTCGAAGGACCAGTTGGGGGTGGCGTCGGTGCTCATCATGACCTTCCGTGCAAAAGGTTCGCCGGGGACGACAGCCGCCCTCGGCGGCGGACCCACGTTCGTGATGTCCGCGCTTGCCACACGGCGATCCGCACCGGTGGCCTGGTCCTCACCCGGGGCACCCCACCGCGGAGGAGGGTTGCCGGCCAGCGAGCCGGGGCCTAATCGCTGACACTCATGACCTGCTCGTGATGGTAGCTCTGCCCACCCGTTGATACATAACCGTCTCTAACTGTGGACTCCTTGCCGCGTTATGCGTGGCCGATCCGGCGCGGGAGGTCTTGACGACCGGATTGCCATCTTTCTATATTGCTAGCATGCAAGCAAGTGATAAAGCGTCCGCGAAGACGAAGACGCAGTTCAACGTCTATCTACCGACCGACGTGATCCGCGAGGTGAAGCACCGCGCGATCGACGACGGATTGAGCCTGTCTGTGCTCGTCGAGCAGGCACTGCGCGACTACCTCGACCAAGGAGAGACCCGATGACCCTCACCGTGCAGCCCCTGCGCTTCACCGACAACATCGACGAGATGACCCGCCTGCTCAGCGCGCTCGGGATGTCAGTCAGCATCACCAGTGACAAGGGTGGCTGGGTCGTGCTCGCCGGCCGCGCCGGCACGGTCGCGCTGCACAGCGCATCCGGTGCGACATCGGGTGCCACGCAGGGCCAGACCACCCTGTGTTTCGAGGCGGACGACCTGGACGCTGTCGCGCACCGGCTCACCGAGCAGGGCTTCGGCAACGACGAACACCCCGCCGAGTCGATGGTGTATGACGAGGCCTACGGCCGGGCAATCTCGATCACCGTCAACGGCGAGGAGATGACCATCAACGGCCGCTCCGAGGACCTCTACGGCTACACCAGCACCGGAGTCTCGGCCGGACCGGACACGGGTGACCTGCGCGTCACGCCGATCCGTTTCGTCGACGACCAGACATCCGACCGTCGGCTGCTGGAGTCGCTCGGCTTCACCGTGGCCGGCGAGGCGAGCCGCTACTTCACCCAGTTGGAGCTCCCGGACGCCGGTGGCTCGGTCGGGCTGCACTACATCTATTCGGACGAACTCCCCATCGTGCCAGGCCCTTTCGCCATACAACTGACGTTCCAGACGGCCACTCCCCTGCCCGAAATCGTGCGGCGGGCGACATCCGTCGGCGCGCAGGCGCAGCTCGAGAAGTCCGAAGTCGGTGATTTCGTCACCATCGTCGACCCGGACGGTCAGCAGATCCAGGTGCACGCCGCAGCGCAGTGACTCGTCAGCAGGACGCCCTGCTGACGGGGCGAGCGGCTCAGGTCCTCGGTGCGAGCGTCGTGCTGCTGGAGTTCATGGCTGCGGTGACGACCTTCGTCGCGGCCACGTTGTTGCCAGTGGTGGTCGACGAATTCGACGCCGGACGCCGCGTCGGAGTCGTGGTCAGCGGCAGCGCGATCGGGTTGTTCCTCGCGCTCCCGCTCGCCGACCAGTTGCTCGCTGCGCTCGGCTCCGTCCGGACGCTCATCGCCGGCGCCACGCTGACCGTCCTGGGCGGGGTCCTCTCGGCGATCTCGAGCGACGTGTGGCTCTTTGCCGGCGGGCGGCTGATCGCAGGGTTCGCCGGCGGGCTGCTCGCGGTGTTCGGGGTGAGCGCCGCGGTGCGGCACCTGCAGGACTCGACGCGCCGGACCGTGATCGCCCTGTCCTCGGCGATGTGGATCCTGCCGGGACTGGTCGCTCCCCCGCTGATCGTGCTGGCCGAGCACCTGATCGGCTGGCGGTGGACCCTCCTGCTGCCGGTGCCGTTCGTCGTGGCCGCGCAAGTGGTCATCTTCCGCAGCGTGCCACCGGTGCAACCCGCGGCAGCACGTCGCCCACAGGCGCGAACCCTGTTGGTACCACTCGGCATTGCCGGCTTCCTCCTCCTCGAGGGCGGACCGCTGCGCTGGTGCTTCCTGCTCGTCGCCGGCGCCGGATTCCGATCACTGATGCCGCCGGGGACACTGAGCGCGCGACGTGGACCACCCGCGGCACTGCTCGGTCTCACGCTCTTCGGACTCGGCTATTTCGGCGCCAGCGAGCTGCTCACCCTGCTGTTCACCGATGTGTATGGCGCCACCCTCGCCGTCGCCGGGATCGTGCTCGGAACGGCCTCCGCGGCGTGGGGCGTCACGAGTGTGGCTCTCACCCGAATTCCCTTGCTGGGCAACGTATCTCCCGGTGCGGCGATGCTTCTGGTGGCGATCTGTGTCGGTGGGACGTGCGTCGCCGGCAGCCTCGGCGCGCCCTGGCCGGTCGGCGGTGTGTGCTGGCTGCTCAGCGGTATCGGCGTCGGCATCTTCTATCCGTCCACCTATCTGGCGGCGACGACGCCGACCGCCGGCTTCAGCGAGGAGCGGGCGGCCGCGGCTGCGATCTCCACCGAGTCGTTCGGCAGCCTCACCGGCGGCGCCGTCGGTGGCGTGCTGATCAGCGGCGGCAGCGGCGACTCATCCTTCCTGGTCGCTTACCTCCTGCTCGCGGGCGCGCTGCTGCTCTCGGCGGTCGCCGCGCACCGCGCGGTCAGCGCTCCGGGCCCTCTCGGCCCGAAACAGGCTTGCTGAGCGTCACGTCCTCGTGCCGGTAACCCAGCTCGGCATACAACGACAGCGCGCCGATATTGGCCGCGCCGGTGGCCAGGCGGATTCGGGCGAGTCCGCGTGACGCCGCCCAGACCTCCGCCGCCGCAACGAGTTCGCTTCCGATGCCTTGCTTTTCGCGGTCAGGAGCAACGACGAGCTCACCGATGTATGCATCGGTATCACCCGACCAGTGCACGTCTTCACTGACCGAGACGAATCCCACAACGGTGGCATCATCCGCGGCAACGAACAGCGCCCGGTCACACCGGCCGTCCCGGGTGCCGCAGTGCTCGACCGCATCGCAGACCCATGCCCGCACCGCGGCGAGCACTCGCTCTCGCGAGCGCCATTCTGCGACACCGATCGTCAACCGATCGGCCAACCCGAGCACCGCTTCACGATCGGCCGGCACCAGAGGTCGTATGTCGATCACCGCATCAGCCACACGTCCATGCTCGCACCCACCGCCTCCGGCTTTGTCGCAACCGCCAGGGACGTCCGATCTGCGCAAGATCGTCGATCTGCGCAATTGGGCACAAGATCGACCTACGAACCACGGCGGGAAAGGACCCATCTTCCGCAGAATTCCGGGGAAAACCGACCTTTGTCGGTGCTCGATGTTCTACTGGACACATGATCGAAGAGCGCATGACGGTTCCGTCGTCGATGGCCGCTGACTCCGGCCACGGCCGGGACTCCGTCGCGTCCACCTTCGAGCCGTCCGGTCAACGGTCGATGTCCGCCGCGCGTGAGGAGTTGGCGATCATCGGGGCCCAGCTCAACAACGGGCACACCCGGTTAATCGCGTTGATGCGCCACGTCCTGGCCGAGGAGTTGTGGTGCGGCGTCGGTTTCCGGTCACCGGAGCAGTGGCTGACGGCGTATGCCGGACTGACCTGGTCCTCGGCCCACGACGTGGTGCGCATCGCGGAGCGTTGCGCCGAGCTGCCGACAATGCAACGCCTCCTCGAAGACGGCCGGCTGACACTCGGACTCGCCGCGGTCATCGCCAAACACACGCCCGCTGCCTATGACGCCGACGTGGCAGAGTTCGCGTCATACACGACAGTGACCCAGCTCCGCCGGGCGTTGTGCCGCTACCAATTCAACGCCGACGCCACGACCGCCGACGAGGACAGTGGCGACGAGGACAGTAACGACGAAGACAGTAACGACGACTCTTCCGCCGAACCTGCCGCCGAGGAGGCTACCGAGCAGGACGACAGCAGCGCATTCCTGCCCGGCGACGCGGCCGACGACGCCGACCGGGTCGAGGAGGCCACCGACGCAGCCCAGTCGGCCGCGCCCGGAGCCTTCGACCCGACCGCCGCACCGCCACGTCTGCAGATGCGTTATGCCGGCGGCCGATTCCAGCTCACCTACGACGCACCCGCCGACATCGGTGCGCTCGTCGAGCAGGCACTGCTGGAGGCAAAGGACAGCTTGTTCCACCTGCACACCAGATCGATGAGCGAGCCCCGTCCGACCGGAGCGGCCGCTTGCGGGGAGGGTTCGGCCGATGCGAGCAGGACCCACGGCGGTGTGTCGTTCGGCGAGGCAATGAGCCTGATGGCACAACGCTCCCTCGACGACGGCGCACCCTTGGGACATTCACGCGCGAGCCGCTACCGCGTCTACCTGCACCTGGACACCAAAGGCAACGGCTGGCTGCACAAGCAGTCGGCGCTGCCACCCAACCTGCGCGACCGGGTGTTGTGCGACGGCGTGATCCAACCGGTCTGGGAGACCGAGGGCAAGCCGGTCAACGTCGGCCGCGCCCAGCGCATCGTGCCCGCCCGCACCCGACGCCTCCTGGAGGATCGAGATCGCGGCTGCCGGTTCCCCGGCTGCCTGACACTGCACCACCTGGAGTGCCACCACCTCGACCACTGGATCAACGGCGGCCGCACCGACGCCGAGCGGATGATCATGCTCTGCCCGTTCCACCATGACGAGCACCACCGAGGCACCTTCGTCATGGTCGGCGACCCGACCAGACCCGACGGCGTCACCTTCACCGCCCGCGACGGCACCCGGATCGGCCCCGACTACCGCACCTATCCGCCACCCGGCAGATCGAGCACGGCTAGATCGAGCACCGACACATCCAAGTCCGACCCACACCACCCAGCGCGCTGGGCGCCGTATGCCGGACCCACCAACGACAAGCTCCACCTGTCGCTCGTCCGGTTCGACCCACGCCCACCACCGTCGACGCCCGACGGCTGACACGCGCTGCCGGCGCAACTTCCTGAGCGGGTCGATCAGAGCAACTGCGCCAACGAGTAGATCACCAGACCGACCAGCCCACCGACGACGGTGCCGTTGATCCGGATGAACTGCAGGTCGCGCCCGACGTGCAACTCGATCCGCTTGGAGGCCTCGTCGCCGTCCCAGCGCTCGATGGTCTGCGAGATCACCGTCGAGATCTCGTGGCCGTATGTCGTCACGACGTGCCCGGTGACCTCACCGAGCCGGCGATCGATCGATGCCCTCAGGTCATCGTCGGAGACGAGTCGCCCGCCGAGATCGGTCAATGCGCGCACGAGTCGCGCCCGCAGGTCGCTCTCGGGATCCTCGAGCGACTCCACCAGGACCCGCTTGACCGACTGCCACATCCCGACCAATGAGTCACCCACCGACGGGTGCGACAACACCCGGACCTTGAGCTGCTCGGCGCGCTCCATCGTGGCCGGGTCGTTCTGCAGGTTGTCGGCAAGTTTGGCGAGCAGGTCGTCGACCGCGACCCGCACCTGATGGTCGGGTGTGTCACGTATGTCGGCCAGCCACCGGACCAGCTCGACGTGCAGCCGCGCGGCGACCGTGTCGTCCAGCCAGCGGGGTGACCACCACGGCGCGCGGCTGCCGATCAGCGAGGTCACCGTCGCCTCGTTGTCGCGGACCCAGTCGTGCAACTCCCGCACGACCAGGTCGACGACCTGGCGGTGCGAGTCGTCCTTGACCACGCCCTCGAGGAGGCTGCCCAAGATCGGTGACACCGGCTCGCGGGCCAGCCGGGGCAGCAGCACCCGGCCGAGGAAGTCACCGATCTCGGCGTCGCTGATCGAGTCGATGCCCTTGGCGAGCGACGGCGCGGACTCGGTCACCACGCGGCGCGCGTTCGCCGGCTCGGCCAGCCACCGGCCGACGCGCAGCGGCACCTGCGCGGTCGCGAGCCGCTGCTGGACGTTCTCGGCCGTCAGGAAATTGTCGGTGACGAAGTCCTCGAGACTGTGCCCGATGCTGTCCTTGCGCTCGGGGATGATCGCCGTGTGCGGCACCTTCAGACCCAGCGGGTGCCGGAAGAGCGCAGTGACCGCGAACCAGTCGGCGACAGCACCGACCATTGCGGCCTCCGATGCGGCGTTCACATAACCCCACACCCCGTCGTGTCCGTGGGTCACGACGAAGACGATCGCCGCAACGACCAGCAGCGACGTGGCGACCAGCCGCATTTTCCGCAGCCGGCTGCGGCGCTCGAGGTCGGCGGGGCTGAGCGCCATACCCGCGTCGGATGCAGTCGTCAGGAAGTCCACGCGAGCGCAGCGTCCGGGTTCTTGCCCGTCGCATCCACCTGTGGGTAGAGCAGCGAGAACTTCGAATAGTCCTGGCCGGCCGGGACGATGAACACCAGCGTCCCGGAGTAGGTCTTGGTGGACTTGCTGATCGTGTTGCCGGCGAACACCTGCTGCTGCGGGACGACGCCGTCGATCCCGGTCGGCGAGGCCGGGTCGCACATGTTGCCCTTCGGGTCGCGCAACACGAACCCGTCGGCCACGGTGCTCGCCTTACCGGAGACGTACTTCTCCGAGATCTTGACCAGGAGGTAGGCCTGGCCGGCCTTGGGCCCGTACGTGTTGGACGGGTGCCGCTTCTTGCTCGTCGGCTTCGCGGCTGTCAATTTCAGCGTTCCCGCGTAGGGAACGTCCAACCGCAACGCCTTGCCCCACGGCCCGTGCTGGGTCTTCTTGCCCACCCCGTGCGCCATCGAGTCGTCGTCCGCATCCGAGGTGCACACCTTCGACGGGTCGGGTCCGGCGGGTGTGCTGGGCGCGGTTGCCACCGTTGGCACCGCGCCGGACGCTGCTGCTCCCGAGGACGGTGCAGCGCTGGTCGCGGCGGACGGAGGGTTGCTCGGAGACGTCGCAGTCGGAGCCTTCGCAGTCGGCGCCTCGTCGGTGCCGCAACCGGCCGTCATACCGATGACGAGCAGTCCGGGCAGGACGACGGCGGCAGCACGCAGACCGCGTGCTCGACCCTGCTCTCGCCTGCGGTTCACTTGGTCCACGCAACCGAGGCGTCGGAGCCCTCGCTGTAGGTGCCCGGCCGGTAGAGCAACGTGTATTTCGAGTAGTCCTGACCCTCCGGCACCGTGAAGACCAGCGTGCCGGAGTAGGTCTTGCTGGTCTTGCTCAAGGTCGCGTCGTCGAACTGCTGCTGCTTCGGGATCGCCTGGGTCAGCGAGTTGAAGTCACACAGGTTGTTCTTCTGGTCCCGCAGAGTGAAATAGATGCCGGCGATGAGGCTGCTCTTGCCGGACTTGTATTTCACGTCGACCTTGACCAGCAGGTTGGTCTGCCCCTCGTCGGGGCCGAAGAGGTCGTCCGAGCCCGGCTTCTTGGCCTTCGGCTTGTGCGGGGTGACCGTCACGACACCGCTGTACTTCTGCTTCAGGTCCAGCGGCTTGCCCCACTTCGCCTTCTTCGTGCTCGGTGCCACGACGCCCGGGGTGAGGAAGTCCTCCTGCTCGGTGCAGACCTTCGACTTGTCCCCCGTGGCCGAGGACGACGACGGCGCCTGAGACACCGTCGGCACTCCGGTGTCGGTGGGCACCGGCTCGTCGGTGCTCTGGCCGGTCGACGGCGCGGTCGGCTCGGCCGCCGAGTTGCTCGACCCGTCCGACGAAGCTCCCGACGTCGCCGGCGGCGCCTGCACCTCGGGCGCGCCGTCGTTGTTGCAGCCGGCCAACGCGCCGGCGATCAGCATGACCGGAGCGGCGCCGAGCGCCACGCGGCGGAATGCGGTGTGCGTCATGTCCCTGAATCTTCTCCTCGATGATGCGCCCGGCGAGGCCGCCGGCATACCCGCGCTGGCTCAGGGTACGCGAACGGTCCACAACTCCGGTTTGCCGGATGCTGACTCGTCCTTGGCGAACTCGCGTGCGCCTTCCCCGACCGGGATCCCCTGGTGGGTCGCGGCCTGGCTGATCGCCGTCGCGATCCGGTCCCAGACAGCGGCCCCCTGTGGGAACCCCATCTCCCAGGTCATTGCGTCCACTCCGATGACGGTGCGATCGGGCATCAGCTGCGCGCGTGCCTGTGGATAGGACCCGTCGATCTGTATGACGACCGCGCCCTCCTCCGAGCGCACGTCGGTGACCCGATCGTCGGACTGCGCAACGTGGACGATGAGTTCGCCCGCACGGGTCGGGTCGGCCCCCAGCGTGAGCGTGCGACCCATCATCGCCAGGTGCTTGGTGGCCGGGCCGGCCGCGATCGCCCGGCCGAAGTTGCCCTCGATCGCCCGATCACGCACCTGCTGGTGGGTGTTCGAGACCTTGCCCTTGACGAAATACCAGATGAACGAGCCGACGATGATGATCAGCAGCACCAGGACGAGTTTGGCCAACACACCTCCCAGTATGCCGAGCCGACCTGTCCCCGGGGCGGATGGTCAGCGCGCGAAGGACGGCTGCCGCGGGTAGGACACCACCCGCACCAGTTCGGCCAGGGTGTCCAGGGAGCCGGCGAGCCGCGCCGCCGGGACGTTGAGTCGTAGCGGCACACACAACAGGCGGGTGCCGATGCTGCGCACCACGACCTCCGGGGCCGGTGGCTCATCGGCGTGCGCGTATATCAGCAGCCCGGCTTCGAGCCCGAGCGCGGACGCGTAGGTCAGCAGGGGGTAGAAGTCCGACCCGCTGCGGCGGTCGGCGGCCAGGTGGTAGGCAACGTTGCCGACCAGCACCGGTTGCAGGTCGCGGCGCAGCAACAGGTCTGGGGTGAAGTGCCACTGGTCGTGCACGTCGAGCGCGTATTGCGGGCGCTCCTCCAGACTGATCTCCGGCCACAGCCGGTTGCTCAGCTCCACGGTGATCCACCGGCGGAACAGATCGTCCATGTCGACCATGAAGGCGTGGGCTGTCTGCGAGCCTTCCAAGTGCCGAATCGTGATGCCGTCCAACGCTTTTCGGGCCAAGTCGAGCGCCGGCTCGTAGTGCTCGTTCAGGCGGGTGATCGGTATGTCGCCACGGTGCTCGTCCGGGTTCGTCAGCCGCACGCCTTCGAAGCGCTGCACCAGCCGCAGGCCGTCCCGTCGCACCAGCGGTGGCAGGTCCGGCCAGGTGAGCACCTGCCGGACGGCGCACAGCAGCAGGCGGTTCTCGACGATGTCCGGGGTGAACTCGTCATACCGGCACGGTGGTGTCGCGGCTGCCCAGGGCCGGGTCGCGAGTTGGTCGACCAGCAGCCGTCCCCGTATGACGCTGGTGTCCTCCTCCAACGTCACGTAACCGTGCAGCAACCCGCGCCGCGTCGCGTTGTCGATCGCGCGCAGCAGGAACGCCGCCACACCGTCGACGAGTTCGCTGTCACCGGCCCAGCCGACCGCGTCACTCCCCCACGCGTCCGACGGCAGCCCGGCGGAGAACATCGTGAAGAGGTTCTCCATCGGTGCGCCGGGCTCGACCCGGATGGTGCAGTCGGGCACTGCGAGCGCGCCGACCCAGGAGCCGGTCCGCAGGATCACCCGCTCGGGGTCGGCGGTCGCGACGATCGTGATCTTGTCGGCCGCGGCCTCCAGCAGTGCCGAGCGTGCGGCGGACGACAGCCGGATCGGTGCGCTCTCGCCGTGCTCGCGCAGGACGATCTGGTTCATGCCGACGGGTTGGCCGCGGGCGGCGGCTCCTCACCGGCGGCCGCACGGGCCTTGTGCCCGTGCCGCTCCAGCACGCTCTGCCAGGTGAAGGTGCGCAGCACGTCCTCGCGACCGTAGAACTGGTCCTCGATGAACGGATAAATGCTGTAGGTCCAAATCCGTTGCAGCGCAGCGTCGGTCAGCCCTTCGACCATGAAGTGGCTGTGCCCGATCTGCAGGTGCGGACCGCGCAGCGCACGCCGCAACTCGTCGTTGACCAGGTCGACGATGCCGGCGACCCACACCGGGCCGTTGTGTGCTTCGAGCCAGCGGCGCAGCAGTCCCTCCATCGGCCCCTCGTGCGGCATGAACGGCACGAAGTGGAAGCGCCGCCGCAGCGCCGCGTCGACCAGCGCGATCGACCGGTCCGCGGTGTTCATGGTGCCGATGAAGTAGAGGTTCGGCGGCAGCTCGAAGCCCTCGTCCGGTCGGTATGACGTCATGACCGACTGCGAGCGGTATTCGAGCAGGTAGAGCAACTCACCGAAGACGCGCGGCAGGTTGGCGCGGTTGATCTCGTCGATCAGCATGATGTGCGGCGTCGTCGGGTCGGCCTCGGCGGCCTCGGCCAGCACGGCCAGCGGGCCCTTGCGCAGCTCGTAGACCATCTGGCCGTCGGCGTCCAGTCGAGGCCGGAAGCCCTCGAAGAAGTCCTCGTAGGACGTCGAGGGGTGGAACTGCACGACCTGCCGCTTGGTGGAGTCCGGCTGCAGTGCGGCGGCCAGCCGCTGTGCGAGGTAGGTCTTGCCGGTGCCGGGCGGGCCGTAGAAGATGATCTGCTTCTTGTCCTCCAGCAGGCCGTGCACCTCGCGCAGGAAGTCCTCGTCGACGAGCAGCTCGGCCGCGGCCTCGGCGATCAGGTCGCGTTCGGGGTCGGCGACCGACTCGCTCTTGTGCAGCATCCAGAGCGCGAATTGCACCTGACCCCAAGGGTCCCCGGGCAACAGCGGCTCCAGGCGGGCACGCAGCCGGTCGTTGATCACCACATGCAGCCGGGCGCGATTCGGGCTGTCGATCTTCGGCAGCTCGACACCGATCGCACGCGCGACGGCGATCTTGCCGTCCGCACCGCCGAGCGAGTGGATCGGCAGGTAGCGGCCCGGGTGCGCGATCGACATCAGCTTCATCACCACGGCCTCGCCGAGGCCGGGCGCGGGCATGCCGTCGCCGAGGATGTGCTCGATGCGGGCGACGTCGTCACCGTCACCCCACAGCAGCTCCTTCAGCGAGCGCGCGAAGTTGTCCAGGCTCGCGGCGTCCATCGTGGACAGGCTCGCCTGCAGCACCGAGTGGGTGCCGGGGTGGCCGTAGGCGCGTCCGCTGAGCAACCGTCGGAACGCCGCCATGTCGAAGGCGTCGAGGCCGGCCGGCTCCAGTGCCTGGGCCAGCGTGCGCCGCTGCTCCTGGTGCCAGCTGTCCCGGTCGCCCGGGTAGGGACGTTCGGCGACGAACCGCTCCAGCTGGGCGAGCAGGTCGAGGTCAACCGGCCCGGTCGGTGTCGGCTCCTTGCCGGACATCACCTCGACCAGCGGCGCGAGCCGGCGGACCGTGTCGACGATGTCGTCGGCGAAGTCGGCGCGGCCGAGGGACTCCGGGTGGGGCCACCAGCGCCCGACATACACCTCACCGCCGGGGTATTCGCGGTCGACCGGCTCGACCCGGTCGGGGCTGCTGGTCTGCCGCAGGTGGAAGAAGCGCATTCCCTCGGGCAGGTGCTGCTGGACGACGCCGCCGATCTCCTCGTGCCGTGCACCCGACCCCGGGCCGTCCCAGCCGGAGTGCAGGCCGACCGCAACACCCGACCGGGTGACCCAGAGGCGGAAACCCGGTGCACCGGTGCCGCCGGGCAGCGCCCAGGTCGCGTGGGCGTCCACGCGGTATGGCGCGTCCTTGGACTGCCCGGTCCGCGTCTGCAGGTTGGTCTCCTGCAGGCGCAGGCCGGTGGCGTCGCGCAGTGGCTGGTGCAGCGAGCGCACGGTCAGCGTCGCCACGCCGCGCAGCTGCAGCGCGAGCGCGGCCGCGCGTGCTTCGGAGTCGGCGTCCGGGTAACCCAGCCCCGGCTTGTATCCGGAGATCAGCTCGGCGGCTTCCTCGCAGATGTCCGGCAGCGGTGCGCCCAGTCCGACGAACGACTGCTTGGACCCGAGGTAACCGACCAGCCGCTCTGCCAGTCGCGGGTCGTCGGGCTCGAAGCTGCGGCACAACTCGGCGAACGCGACGTAGCGCTCGGAGTGGCTCAGGTGCCGGCCCATCCAGCCGAGTGTCTGGAACGGCTCGGCACCGCCGGGCCACAGCGTCGGCCAGGCGCCGCCCTCGTCGGTCGACCAGAAGACCGACAGTGCGGTCGGCACCCGCGAGCCGTCGACTTTGCCGTCGGTGTATTCCTCCAGCGCGCGGATGCGCAACGCGGCCTCGTCGTCGTCGCGGGGTGTCTGGGTCGTCTCGACGAGCAGATCGGCCAGGTCACGCTCGAATCCGTCGGCGGTGCTGCGCAATTGGCCGAGCCAGGTGGGCAGGCTGGCCGCGTGCTGGGCGAAGGGACCGGGGCGCCGGGACCACACCGCAAAGCCTTCGACGAACGCATGCAGGTCGCGCCCCACCGCGAGGGTGCTCAGCAACTCGCGAGCCTCCGCGACCCGCTCTTCACGCAGCGAATCGACCTGGTGCCACAGGGTTTGCGCTGCCGGGTCGTTGTTGGCGGCGACCTTGATCAGCTCGTAGGTCGCCTTCCAACGCCGCAGGTCGCGCTGTCGCCCGGGGCTCGGGGTATTGGCGCGCTGCGCACGCTTCACCTCGAACCCGAGGCCGACCAGGTGCTCGCTCACCGCGTCGGCGGACGGCATCGAGACCGGCGTCAACGGACCGAACTCGGCCCGGGCGAAACCGTGTGCCGCGGCCACCACGGCCGTGGCGTCATAGACCGCACCGTCCTCGTGCAGGACGTGATCGATGTCGGGCGCGAATCCGTATGCCGCCAGGAAGGACTCGCGACCTTGGGACTGCCATTCTTGTAGTGCAGCGAGCACATCGTCTCGGGTGATGTCGGCGAGGGCCACTTTTCTTGACAACTCCGAAGTCGCAGAAGGGAACAAGGGGAGGGAAAGACCGCCGTCCAGCCTACGGGACGTGCCGTCTCGTCCGACGGGCAATACACCAGGCCCATACGGAAGCGAGACCAAAGCAATACGAACCGGTCCACCTGCCGACCAGTGTTTGGCACCATGGGTCCGTGCCTGCTACGACCCTACCGACCGACCTACCCACCGACGTCAACTTCACCGGCTCGTTCCCGCCGGACCCGACCACCGCCCTCGGACGGGTGATGATGCGCATCTGCATCGGCACCGACACCCGGCAGGAGCTGGAGGATCTGCTGCTCGAGGAGGTGACCCAGGATGCCGCCCTGCGGGAGGCCGACATCACCGCGGAGTCAGTGCCGGACGTCGTCGAGTGGCTGATCCAGGATCACAACACCCAGGTGCACTTCCCCAGTCAGACCGCGCACGGCCTGATCACGGCGTTCGACGAGCTGACTGAGAGCGGGATCGTCTTCGGCTTCGGCGAGGCCCGTGACGTCCAGGAGTCCCTCACCGCGATCTCGCATGCCGCGAACACGCTGGCACAACAAGGGTTTCCGATCCACGGCTACTGCTTCAGCACCATTGCCGACGTGGAGCGGATGATCCTGCAGCAGCAACTCTCGGTGGCCTTCGGGGTCTTCGACGAGACGGGCGCCGGCGCCGTCCAGATCGGGGAACGCATCGCGCAGGCGTTCACCGCCAACGACCTCCACGTGGCCTGGAACGGCACCGAGGACGAGCGGATCCAGGTCATCGGCGGGTATGCCGTGCCGTATGTCGACCCGACGGACGAGGAAGACATCGACTTCGACTGATCGAGTTCGACTGATCGAGTTCGACTGACCGACGCAGGGTTTAGCCTCGGCAGGGTGGACACACAACAAGGCGGGAACCAGCACGCCGAAATCGATGCGATCGATGCGGCGATGCAGCAGGTCGACGTCGGGCAACTGCGGGCACGCGGCTCGGTCAAGTGGTCGGCCACCAGTGGCGATCAGCTCGGCGCGTTCATCGCCGAGTCCGATCTCCCGCTGGCCCCCGCGGTGCAGCACGCCATCACCGAAGCCGTCGGCCGCGGCCTGACCGGCTACCTGCCGGGCCACGTCGGTGCCGACACCGCGGCCGCCTGTGCGGCGTTCCAGCAGCGGCGGTTCGGTTGGCCGGTCGATCCGGAGCACGTGCAGTTGCTGCCGGACGTGTTGGGCGCCTTCGCGTTCACGCTCGGGCACCTGGTCGACGCCGGCACGCCCGTGGTGTTGCCGACGCCGGCATACATGCCGTTCCTCGAGCTGCCCGGCGCTGTCGGCAACGAGTTGCGCACGCTGCCGATGGACGAGGTCGACGGGCGCTTCACGATCGACCCCGACCGGCTCGCCGCGAGCCTGGAGGGCGGTGCGCTGCTGGTGCTGATCAACCCGCACAACCCGACCGGCCAGGTCGCCACTCGCGACGAGCTGCTGCAGATCGCGGACGTCGTCGAGCGCACCGGGTCGACCGTCTTCGCGGACGAGATCCACTCTCCCCTGGTCTATTCCGAGCATCAGCACATCCCCTACGCCTCGCTCGACGAGCGCACGGCGGCACACTCGGTGACGGCCGTCTCGGCATCGAAGGGCTGGAACCTGCCCGGCCTGGCCTGCGCGCAGCTGATCATGACCTCGGCCGAGCACCGGCGGCGCTGGACCGACTCGCCGTTCGTCGTCCGGCACGGCACTTCCCCGGTGGGCGCGGTCGCGGCGACAGCGGCATACAGCGCCGAGGGTGTCGCTCACCTGGACGCCGTCGTCGACTACCTGCAGCGCGGTCGCGACCTGTTCGCCGGGCGTATGGCGCAGGCGCCGACGATCGGCTACACGGCGCCGGCCGCGACATACATCCACTGGCTGGACCTGCGCGACGTCGACGGCGGTCCCGGCGAGGTGGCCAAGCGCACGGGTGTGCTCGGCACCAACGGATCCGCTTGCGGCACAGCGGGATTCCTGCGGTTGACGCTCGCGACGTCGCACGCGGTCGTCGGCGAGATCGCCGACCGCTTGGTTTCCTTCAGCCGATGATTCGCAGCTGGATCGTCTCGGGCATCGCACGCAGGTCGGTGATCGCGGCGTCGGGCAGTTGTGCGACGTCGGTGACGACGTAGCCGTTCTCGCCGCGGGTGTTGAGCAGCTGGCCCTCGATGTTGACACCGTGCTCGGCCAGGATGCTGTTGACCTTGGCCAGCACACCCGGGGTGTTGCGGTGCAGGTGCGTGATGCGGCGGCCTTCGCCGGCGCCGGCCCGCTCCTCGAGAGTGAGCGAGGGCAGATTGACGCTCAGTGTCGTCGTGCCGCGCTCGACGTAGTCGCGCAGCTTGCCGGCGACGAACCGGCCGATGTCCTCCTGCGCCTCCTCGGTGGAGCCGCCGACGTGCGGGGTGAGGATGACGTTCGGGATGCCCTGCAGCGGCGACTCGAACGCCTCGCCGCGCTTCTTGGGCTCGGTCGGGAAGACGTCGACCGCGGCACCGGCGATGTGCCCGGACAGGAGGTTCTCGCGCAGCGAGTCGTAGTCGACGACGAAGCCGCGGGACAGGTTGAGGAACAACGACCGCGGGCGCATCTTCGCGAACTGCTCGGCGCCGAAGAAGCCCGCGTTGCCGGCCCGGCCGTCGACGTGCAGCGTGATGACCTCGGCGGTCTCCAGCAGCTCGTCGAGGCTGCCGCAGCGGTGTGCGTTGCCCATCGCCAGCTTGTCGTCAGTGTCGTAGAAGTAGACCTGCAGGCCGAGCATCTCGGCGACCACGGACAGCTGCGAGCCGATGTTGCCGTAGCCGACGATGCCGAGCTTGCGGCCGCGGATCTCGTGCGACCCCTTGGAGTTCTTGTCCCAGACGCCCTTGTGCAGCGAGCTGTCCTTCTCGGTCAATCGCCGTGCCATCGCGATGATTTCGGCGATCGCCAGCTCGACGACGCTGCGGGTGTTGGAGAACGGCGCGTTGAACGTCGCGATCCCGCGAGTGGCTGCGTCGTCCAGCGCGATCTGGTTGGTGCCGATGCAGAACGCACCGATCGCGGTCAGGCCGCCGGCCTTCTCCAGGACCGTGGGAGTGATCTCGGTCTTGGAGCGGATGCCGACGACGTCGACTCCCTGCAGTGCGTCGATCAGCTCGGGCTCGTCGAGCGCCCCGGTTCGGGTCTCGACCTCGAAGCCCGCCTCACGCAGGATCGACTCGGCGAACGGGTGGATGCTTTCCAGGAGAAGGGCCTTCACAGGCGGCAGTCTCCCACTGGCGCCCGGTGCGACCGTCACCGCGTCCGACATACGAGCATCGAGCCCGTATGTCGGACACGGTGACGGCATCAGACCCGAGCGTCGCCCATGAGGTGGACCTGGATGCCGAGCTCGTCGAACATCGCGGCCTTCGCGGCCAGCGCCCGGTCGGCGGTCTCGGCGTCCGGCGCGTAGGCGACGCACAGGTGGTTCGCCTTGTGCCGGGCCATGAACTGGTCGCGGGTCACGCCGTGCAGCACCGCGTGCATGATCGGCCACTCGGGGTTGGTGGCGTCCAGCCGCCGCTGGGTCTCCTCCGCGGGCAGCCCGACGGCGGTCAGCCGGCCGAGGTCGGCGTGCAACACCCCGTCCATGATGAAGACCCGCGACCACACCACCTCGCCCGGTTTGGAGACGCCGGAGAGGGTCCCGCCGCCGAGCGGGAAGAACATCGGGTTCTGCCGCATGGAGTAGGACTTGTCGTAGCCGCCGTGGTGAGCGGCCGGCACCGACCCGGAGATCTCCAGCACCCAGACGAACTGCCCGTCATACTCCTCACCCCACCGGATGTCGTGCAGCGTCGTCGCCGGATCGAGACCCATCGCGGTCCAAATCCGGTTGGTGGCAAGGGAATCCACCGCCACGCCCCAGTCGACCTCGTTGAAGTGCGGCAGGGCCTTGCCGGCATACAACTCGCGCTTGCCGTCCCGGCTGTATGCCGGGGGCCGCTGCACGTTGTTGAGCAGCCCCTCGGCCAGATCGCTGGCCGGGACGGTGTCCTTCAGGCCCTGTTGGTACTGGATGCCGACCGCATCGAGCCCGAAGTCGTCGGCCATCCGCAGCGCTGCGACATACATCTTGTACTGGCTGATCAGCTGCGCCTTGGTCAGCTCGGTCGCCTCGTCGGTGCCGAGGTGGAAGGTCATGCCGCGATCGACCAGCCACTGGTGGACGGCCTCGGCCTCCTCGTCGGTGACGTGCTGCATCTCGGCGACCAGCGCGCTCTGCGACAGCCGCTCCTTGTAGATGCCGAGCGGGTTGATCAGCTCGTCGTCGAAGATGGCGTTGTACATGCCCATGCAGCCCTCGTCGAAGACGCCGGCGATGGCCTTGTCGGCCCGAAGCTGCTGCGCGAGCGCGACGCCGAGCTCACGTTCGGGGCTCGCCGGTTGCTCGCCGAGGTCGTGCACGTGACTCTGGTCGTGCTCGACCACACCGGTCTCGAGCCAGGTGCGCAGACCGTCACGGGCCCAGTCGTCGGTGAAGTCCTTGCTCCACAGTGCCGAGTGCTCGACGCCGGCCTTGGTCATGCTCGCGGTGAGGCCGAGCAGGCCGACCAGCCCCGGGAAGTCACCGACCCAGTTGGCAACCACCAGGATCGGCCCGCGATGCGTGCGCAAACCCGCCAGGACGTGGTGGCTGTATTGCCAGACCGCCTCGACGACGATCAGCGGTGCATCCGGCGGCACCTGCTTGAAGACCTCGATGCCGGCCCGCTGGCTGTCGATGAAGCCGTGCTTCTTCGTCTCGTCGTAGGGATGTGCGCGGTGCACGGACCAGCCCAGCGCCTCGACGGCTGCGCCGAGGTCGTGCTCGAGCTGCTGCTGCACCGGCCAGCAGGTCTCGTTGGCGGCGGGTCGGAGGTCACCGCTGGCGACGGTCCACACCTCATGCGGTTGCGCCGTGGCCTCCGGTCGGGCGACCGGCACGTCATACGTGGTCATTTCGAATCTCCTTCTGCTGAGGTGAGGTCGTGCACGATGTCGCGCGTGCTGTCGTAGAGCTGCCGGTAGAGGCGGTAGCGCTCGTCGTAGAGCCGCCGGTTTTCGGGGCGTGGCCGGCAGACGGTGCGCGGCGGGTTCCACTCACTGATCGCGACGTCACGCACCTGGGTCGCCGCGAGGTATGCCGCGCCGTATGCCGCCCCGATGGTTCGCTCCGGGATCACCTGCTCGACCCCGGTGACGTCGGTGACGATCTGCGGCCAGAGATCGCTGGTGGCACCGCCGCCGACGGCGACCACGCGATCCACTCGTGCCCCGGCGTCGAGCATCGTCTCGATGTTGTGCCGGACGCCGAATGCGGTGCCTTCCAAGGCAGCTCGGTAGATGTGCGCGCGGCGGTGGGACAGCGTCAGGCCGGCAATGACGCCGCGGGCGTCGGGATCCATGATCGGTGTGCGTTCCCCCGCGAAGTAGGGCAGCATCAGCAGACCCCCGGCGCCGGCCGGCACGTCTGCCGCCTCGCGCACCAGTTGCGAGTAGTCGACTCCGCCGTCGAGGTCCCGCAGCCACGCAGTGATGGCACCCGAGGTCGCCATGCCGCCGGCGAGACTGTGGGTGCCGCGGAGTGCGCCGACCGGACCCCAGAGCGCGGGCACGCGGATCGGCTCGGCGACGGTGTTGATGAGGAACATCGTCGTGCCGTACATCAGCATCAGGTCGCCGGTGTTGTGCGCATCGACGCTGAGTGCTTCCGACCAGGCGTCGATGGTGCCGGTGATCACCGGAATCCCGTGCGGCAGACCGGTTTCCGCCGCGGCTGATGCGGTCACCTGCCCCGCTGTCTCGTCCGCCCAGCGCAGCGGTGGCAACTCGATCCCCGGTGCCACCTCACCTGCCCACGGTCGGAGCCAGTCCTGGGCGTGGACGTCGTACATGGGGGTGCACTGGCTGGCGGAGTGGTGATCGAGCACGTAGTCGCCGGTCAGCTTGCGTGCCAGCCACGACGCCGGCATGAAGAGGCGGAGTGCGCGTGCATAGGCGTCCGGCTCGTTCGCTGCGACCCAGGCGACCTTGGCCCCGGCAGCCTGACTGGACATCGCCGAACCGCACCGGCGCAGGATCTCGTCGGCGCCGTAGCGGTCGGTGCACTCACGCTCCTGCTCCGCAGCGCGCGTATCGATGCCATAGAGGATCGCGGGTCGCACCGGCCGGTCGTCCTCGTCGGTCAGCAGCACGCAGGGCCCCATCCCGCTGACGCCCACCGCGACGACCCGGTGGATCGATGATCCAGCCAATTCCCGTGCCAGCGAGCAGAATTCGTCCCACCACACGTCGGCATCCATCTCCACCTGACCGGTTGAGGGACGTTGCACGTCGTGGGCTCGGGTGGCGGAGGCCAGCACCTCTCCGCCGGCACCCACCAGGACGCCCTTGCTGCTCGACGTGCCGATGTCGACGCCGAGGAACACCTCGCTCATCGTGTCTGCTCCTCTCGGATCGTCACCGTCAACGAGGGACCGCGGAGTGGCGTGTAGCTCGCGTCCTCGTCGGTGATGGTGAGTGTCCCCTGCCGCGCACCGGCGATGACCGGCCAGCGACCGGGGACGCGGTCGGCGACGATGCGGCCGCGTGCCACATCGATCGTCATACACGGCCAGGCGGTGACCATGCCGAACGCCGCCATCGAGCGCACGTAGTGGTTGCCACACTCGACCTCGTTGAACGGGTTGCGCGCCGTGCCGTCGTAACGCGCCCGCACATCCGAGGCGATGCGCTCAGCGATCTCCCGCTCGCCCAGCTGCGCCAGCCCGGTCGCCGCGGTGTATTCGATGCCCGTCCACACCTCGTTGCTGTATGGCGACGGCCGCTCCGGGCGACCGCCGCGTGGGTAGGTGCAGTTGAGCAGTCCTCGATCTGTGCCGGACGCAAACGTCCGCAGGTGGTTGAAATGGCCGGTGAAGTCGTCGCGGTGATTGTGCTCCCAGACGCTCAGCAGCGCACGCCGGACGTGCTGTGGCGCGAGGCCGTGCTCGACGTCTGCGGCAACGGCCAGCGCGACGCCGGCCAACTGATCGCCGGCCAGTCCCGGCCCGAGTTGCAGGTCGGGGTCGACCAGGTCGTCCGAGCCCATGTCCGGGTTGTCCCCGGTGTGCCGGATCCGCAGCCCCTCGGCGATGTGGCTGTCGTCCCCCGGCGGCATGATCCGTTGCTCGTAGAAGTCGCCGTTGAACAGCTGCGCATCGGTCGCACTCGCCCCGCGGTCGCGGATTTCCCTGCAGCGAGAGGCGAATTCGGCGTCGCCGAGTGTGTCTGCGAGTGCGGCCATCGCGCCGAGGCCCGCGAGATACCACGACTGCCCGACCCCGTTGGGGCCGTAATACTCCACGTCCATCGTGTTGTGCTGGCATCCCTCCATCAGCCCGTCCCGGTCGGCATCCCAGCCGTCGGGGATCCAGGCGAATTCGAGTGCACGCCGCGCCGCCGGCCACAGAGTGCGCAGCCGGTCGGTGTCACCGGTCAGCAGCCAGGTGCGGTGCAACCGGACCAATGCCCCCAGCTGACCGTCGGCGGCACCGACCCGCCACGCCGTGCCCTGCGTCTGCAGCGGAAGTCCCACCCGGAAGCTCATCATCCCGCGGTCGTCCATGCTGTGCTGCAGCTCGACCTCCCGCATGCTCCACGCCAAGTCCGGGAAGAGCGCTTCCAGCGCGTATTGGTAGTTCCACACATGGGTGCAGCTGCCGTGACAGCTGCCGTGGTCGACGTTGCTGCCCTCCCAGGCCAGGAACGTGCCGTCCGCGATCCGGAAACACGTGGTCGATTTCAGCACCGCGAGTGTCGACAGGACCGCGTCACACACCGGCACGGGCAGGTCGGACCCGGCGACAAGTCGCACGAATTCGCTCGTCCTGCGTTCCAACTCGTCGATGCGGCCGAGCTCGCGGCGGAGCACGTCGGCGGCGTCGGCATACAACTCGGTGTAGTGGTTGCCCACGATGTCGTCGCCGTAGCCGAAGCGCGGTGCCGGCTCGAAGGAGTGGGACCAGGCACGGCGGTTCGGGAAGTGCCACGCGACCGCGAACACCAGCTCGACGCTCTCCCCCGGCGCGACGACGGCGTGTTGCACCAGTGAACCGGTCGGGACCCTGGCCGGCTCGGTCGGCTCGTCGAGCTGTCCGTCGGCCAGCAGGTCGTCCCAGAAGTCGAGCAGGGAGTCGCCCCAGGACCGGCGTGCCCACGTCGTGCGGGCACTCGAAGCCGGCCTGCCGACCGTGGCCAGCGCGAGCGTCCCCCAGGACTCCGCATCGACCGCGACCTCGTCGCTCCGACCGACGAGCATCGTTGCGCCGTCGAGCTTCTCGACGGTGAACGTGTTGCCGTCCGGCAATTGCGCACCGGGCACGAAGCCGACGATGTTCGGAGCGCTGAGGCACACCGACGCGTCGACCGGCCGGCTGCCCGGGTTGTGCAGCGAGACGCGCAGCAACATCAGCGGCATGCCGCTGGCATCCGCGTCCCCGGGCACCAGCGGGTTCATCGCGCCGACGCCCACCTCCAGCGGGACCTGCGCGTCACGCAGGTGCACCTGCCCGAAGGGGTATGCCGCTTCGAAGCTGCCATCGGCAAAGCGAGGCAGTCCCCCGTGCGGTGTCGGGCTCCCCCAGGATCCGGCGAGATCGCCTGGCAGCAGCGATGATTCGAGCGCACGCTGCACCACATGTTCGCCGTCGTCGGTGCGCAACATGAGGAAGGCACCAGGGTCGTGCCCCTTCGCCGGCCGGTTGAACAGCTCCCAGTCCTGCAGCTGCCCGCGACCGCCGAAACTGATCGTCCCGGTCCCGATGCCGCCGACCGGCATCGCGATGTGCTGACATTTCGCACCGTCGAACGAGCGCACGACCGGCCATTCGCTGAGTCTCATCGGTGCGATCGAGCCACCAATCGGGCTGTCCGCAGGGAGAAGTCATAGTTCGACATGCCTGCCGGCGCGCACGGGCAGACGTTGGACTGCAACCACGCCGACCTGCCGTCCTTGGCGATGAACTTCGACGGCAACGACAGCCCATAGCCGCCGAACTTCTTCGTCGTCCAGGGGTAGGGCCCGAAATCAACGGAGTTGGTGTGCTTCCAGGGACCCCACGGTTGTTTCGCGGCATAGAACTCGAAGGTGTTCTCGGTCCAGGACGTGTAGATGTAGCGGTCCAGCGCGGGCACGTAGACGATGCCGCCCTGGCTGATCACCGAGTGGCCGAGCGGACTGCGCCGCGTGTCGGTCAGCACCGGCTGCTTGTCGTCGATCTGCTCGGTCCAACTCGGGCGACCGTGCGACATCCCTTGGTAGAACTCCCATTTCGACCGGTCGGTGACGTGCTGGCGCGGCACCCGGGCGAGAAAGAGCTCGGTGGGGTCCGGGACCACGTCGCTGTAGGAGTCACGCCAGTTGCCGTCGAGACCGTAGGCATAGACGTAGTTGCCGGGAGCCCGCCGATAGCCCTTGCCGTAGTCGAGGAACATCACCGTGGTGAAGACCCCGTCGGAAAACATCGGCCGGTCATGGTCCCAGGTCCAGTGCACCCCGTCCTGCGACTCTGCGATCGTCGCCGCGGGGGCCTGGTTGAAGTCGCTCGCCAGGTCCTCGACGGCCAGGTACTTCGTGTCGCCCACGCACGCCATACCGGTGGGCTTGCGGGTGTGCCCAGCGCCGGACCACACCTGACCGACTTCGTCGCCATGGGCGAGGTTCCCACCGTGCAGGCCGGATTCGGGGGTGCCGGTGATGCGGGTGACACCGATGTCGGAGAAGGAGTCACCGAAACCCTTGCCGTCACCGTAGGCGGCATACAGCTGCCCGTCGGCTGCCCAGCAGTTGGGCCAGAGGTCGCCGTCCGCGCCCGCGTCCACCGTCGGCGCGTCCGCGACGTCCACCCGCGTCGACGAGTGCGGGCTGCTCGGGCGATCCGACGGTTGTGCTGCCGAGGAAGCACCGACACACGCCGAGCACGAGACGACTGCGGCCACCACCGTGCCGACGATCCGGGTCGTGCGATGGCTTCTCATCGCAGTGCCTCCATCGGCTCACCGGTGAGCTCCAGCTCCTCGGTGCTCGGGAAGTCCGGCCGACTCGTCGCCGGCCGGTCGAGGTAGAAGAACGCCGTCGAGGCAATGTCGTCGCACAGCGGGCGATAGAGGTGGTTGGGCCGCCACCCGAGCGCCTGGATGTCCACCGTCAGGTCCTGCGCGAAATGGATCGGGTCCAGCACGTGCCAGCGATACATGCCGAACCGCTGCTGTGAGTGGTAGAGCCCGTCGGGCGCGAGCACCTGCGGCATACCCAGGTATGGCGTGCTGTATGCCGTGTAGCCGTTCCCCGGCACGTCGAAGTTCCAGGCGCCGCCGAAATAGTCCTCGGTGCCGGTGCCGCAGATCGTCGGGTAGCCCTCGGCAGCGTCCCCGTCGAGGTAGAACTTGATCTCGCCCTCGCCCCACCAGCCCGGGCTGTTGACACCCCAGGCCAGATAGGTCCCGACGAAGTGTCCGTGACCCTGCACATCCGTCACGATCGGGTGAGTCTGCTTGCGCGCCAACGGATTCGACCTACGGAACTGCGCGTGCAAGTAGCCTGCGCCGTCCTGGTCGCCACCCGTCTCGTAGGTGACCTGGTAGTAGACGGTCGCAGTCTCGGGCGAGAGGTTCTCGATCGTCATACGTGCCGACTTCGCGAAGGGCATCGGCCAGTAGCTGTTGAACCCGCCATTGGGGTTGGCCGCGATCATGCTCGACGACACCTGCGCGAAGCGGCCCCAGCCGTTGGCGAAGAAGTCGCCGAGCGGGACCTCGATCGCCGGCTCGTCCGATCCGTCCCAATAGGCGCGCAGCACGAGGCTCCGCCAGTTGTCGCGGTGGGTCGTCAGCCAGATGTGGGTGATCGTGGCGGGTTGATCGATGGCGGCCATCTCGAAGGTCTGGCCGCCCTCGATCTCGACGCTGGGCGAGATCTTCCAGCCCACGCCGAGCTCGGCCGCACACGCGGCACCGGTGCCTTCCGTCGTGCGGGCACCACCAGCCTTTCGGCCGTCGAAGTTCTCCGGCGAAATCGACCAGGTCTGCACGTCACGGAGCCGGGCGAGATGGTGAATCATGCGGATTCCCTTTCCAGTAGGTCGTTCTCAGTCAGGTCTTCGACGATCAGGTCGCCGGTCTCCACTGCACTCGTCCAGAGCGCTGCAGCTCCGACGAGCGTCACTGGGGCGGGCACGAGCAGCAACAACGACACGCTGAGCTGGGTGGCCGCCCAGACGCCGAGGCCCAGCAGCACGGGCGCTGCCAGGAAGCGCACCGGCCACCGCACCAGGAGCTCGGCGGCAGTCCGCCACTGCCCGAGTGCGGTGCGCTCCGGCAGGGCGCACGTCGTGTGCAGCACCGCCACACTGAGCGGCACCAGTCCTGCGGTCACTGCTCCGGAGACGCCGACCGAGACGAGCACGACGGGCGCGCCGGTGTGTTGCCACACCTGGACCGCGACGAGGAGGAGTGCACCCGCAACGGCTGGCAGGAGCACAGCGGGTATGCCGCGCCGGACGCCGACGGACCACGCCGCCAGCCACCATCTGATGTCGGAATCATCCTGTCCGACAACGGTGTTCGCGATCGCTGCGAGTGCGGTGACCGACGGGGCGACGAGGATCGCACTCAGCACCAACGCCGGTGGCGTCACCCCCGGCGCGATCAGCGCTGCGAGGCACGCGCAGGCGCAGACCGCAGCGCTGCCCAAGGTGAGCAGCGGCAGATGCGGCCAGATCCCCCGCATCGAGCGGCGAAGCAGCACCCGGTGAGCAGTCGCGACAGTCATCCGCGGATCCCCGCCGATGCGATGCTCGCGATGAATGCACGCTGGAAGACCAGGAAGACGACCAGCACCGGCACGACCACTGCGGTGATCGCGGCGAACACCACGACCGACGAACCACCTTGTCCTGCTTGCAGAGTCACCAGTCCTATCGGCAATGTCATCTTGTCGTGACTGGACAGGAAGATCAGCGGACCGAAGTAGTTGTTCCACGAGGCCTCGAAGGTCAGGATCGCCATCGCCGCCAACGCCGGTCCGCTGAGCGGCACGATCAGCCGGAAGAGGATCCACGGATGGCTGGCGCCGTCGATGCGAGCTGCTTCGTCGAGTTCCTTCGGGATGGTGTTGAAATACTGCCGGAAGAAGAAGATCGAGAAGACGTTGATCAGCGCTGGCAGCCACAGCGCCTGCAGCGTGTCGATCATGTGCAGGTTGCGCATCAGGATGAAGACCGGGATCACCGTCATCTGCACCGGCACCATCAGCGCCGCGAGCAGCACCGCGAAGAGCCGGTCCCTGCCACGGAACGGCAGGCGTGAGAAGCCGTATGCCGCAAGGACACTCACCAGCATCGAGCCGCCGGTCGAGATCACTGCGACAATCGCGCTGTTGAGCGCCATCCGCCAGAACGGGATAAGACCGTCGATGTCCTGGAAGTTCTGCGTCGTGAAGGGCTTGGGCAACCACCCGGGCGGTATGCCGAAGGCGTCACTCTCCTGCGTGAAGCTCTGCACCAGCAACCACACCAGCGGTGCGAGCATGACGACCCCGATGACGGCCAGGACCAGGCCGAGCAGGAGCTGACCGGGCGAGAACCGACGGCGCCGTTTGTGCGGCGAGCTTCGCAGCGGAGCGGTGCTCATGTCTCGTACACCCACTTCCGGCTCAGCCAGAACTGCAGCGCCGTGACCGCCGCCATGATGACGAAGACGAGCAACGACACCGCCGAGGCATAACCGACCTGGAAGGACTGAAAACCCTTCTGGTAGAGGTACATCACGATCGTCAACGTCGCGTTGTCCGGACCACCGTTGGGTGTGATGATCTGCACCGGGTCGAAGATCTGGAACGCGCCGATGAAGGTGATCACCCCGGCGAAGAAGATGGTCGGCGACATCAGCGGGATCGTCACGTTCCACAGCACCTGCCAGCCGTTGCACCCGTCGGATCGGGCAGCTTCGACCAGCTCACCCGGGACCGTCTGTAGACCGGCCAGCATGATGATGAAGGTGAAGCCGATGGTGTGCCACCAGTCGATCGCGATGATCGCCGGGAGTGCCCAGTGCGGGTCGGTGAACCACGCGGGCGAGTGGATGCCGATCTCGCTCAGGTAGTAGGTGACGATCCCGAAGGTCGGGTCGAGCACGTACTTCCACAGCAGCGCGACCGCGGCCCAGGAGATGACGAAGGGGAAGAACAGCGACGTACGCACGAAGTACGAAAGCGACTTGCTGGCAAGGCGATTCACCCCGAGCGCAAGCAGGAACCCGCCGATCAGGTGGGTGACGACCGACGCGAGCGAGAAGATGAACGTGTTCGCCAGCGCCTTGTAGAGCGTGGAGTCACTGAGCATCTCGGTGAAGTTGCCGACGCCGTTGAACTGCGATGGGGTGAGCATGTCCCAGCTGTAGAACGACAGGATGATGGCAGCCACGAACGGCCCCAGGATGAAGACCAGGAAGAGCAGCACCGCCGGGCTGACGAACGCGACTCCGACCCAGCTGCGGTGCCCGGCGCCCGCCGTGGCGACCCGCTCACCGGCGGTTGCGGTCACAGGAATCCCTGGATCTGGGTGTTCGCCTTCTTCAGCGCCGCTTCGACCGACGACGTTCCGGTGATCGCGGCCTGCCAGCCCTTGGTGACCGCGGTCTGCACCTCGGCACCCTTGGCGGGACTGGGGATCGGCGTGCCGAACGACACCGCCTCGGACAGCAGCTTGGAGCCCTTCGGTGCGTCCTTCGTGAAGGTCTTGCTCTGTGCGACGGAGGTCAGCGCCGGCACGTTGGTGCCGCCGATACTTGCGTAGAACTCCCCTGCTTCCTTGCTCATCAGCCACTTCAGGAAGGTCCAGGCCATGTCCTTCTTCTTGGACGCCTTGAGGATGGGCCAGCCGTCCCAGCCGACGGGCGAGCCGTTCTCGGAGTTCTTGGGCCAGTTCACGATCCGCGTCTTGTCGACCATCTTCACCCGGCGGATGTCGAGTGTCGGCCACCGGCCACCACCGATCGTGGCCAGCTTGCCCTTGGCGTATGCCGAGGGCGCGTCGAAGGTGCCACCCGGCTTCGGGGCATAGCCCGCGTCCACCAGCTTCTTGACGAACTTGGCCGCCTCGATCGCCTCGGGTGAGTCGAAGGTGGCCTTCTTCCAGTCTGCGTCCATGGTCGAGGCACCGTTGGTGAGCAACCACGGCATGATGTCGACGAACGGGAAGCCGTAACCGATGCCGAGCATGTAGGCGCCGGTCTTCTCCTTGATCTGCTTGGCCGCCTTCTCGAACTCGTCCCAGGTCCAGTCCGCCGCCGGCAGATCCACGCCCGCCTTGTCGAAAACCTCGGTGTTGCAGTACATCACCACGGTGTTGTAGCCACCGGGGATGAAGTAGGTCTTGCCGTCGGGCGACCCGTACTTCGTCGTCCACTGCTTCAAGTGCGGGTCGATGCCCTCGTAGAAGGCGTCGGTGACTGATTTGTCCTTCTTGATGTAGTCGTCCAGCGGCTCGAGCAGACCCTTGGAGGAGAAGAGTTGCTGGCCCTCGGTCGCGACGTCGACGATGTCCGGGATCTTTCCGCCTGCGATCTGGGTCGACACCGTGTTGGCGAACGAACCCCAGTCCTTGGCAGCGATGCCGTTGGCCTTGATCTTGATGTCTGGGTGGTCCTTGTGGAAGGCGTCGAACAGTTGCTTGAACGCCTTCTGCTGCGTGGCGTCACCGAGGTAGACCAGTGACAGCTCGCCCTTGCCGGCCTGCTGCGGACCGCCGCTGGAGCCTCCGCACGCGGCCAGCGAGGAGAGCGCGGGCACGGTGGCTCCAGCGCCCAGCAACTGCAACACCGAGCGCCTGCTCGGGTGGCGAAGTGACCTCAACTGTGGCCTCGACTGCGGCAGCGACTCGTTGTCTGTCATGGCATCTCCGTAGGTGGCTCGTGCGGCGACAGTGCTGATGAGAAATCGTTTTCTCATCAGCATCCGAAGATAGCAGTCCTGCGGTCCGCGTCAACCGTTTCGAGTGAACTGGATCACGTAAAAGCCTTGACCGGGCACTGCGGCGCCCTTATGGTCAGTAATCGTTTTCTCACATCTTGAGGTTCTCTGACACATGGCGAAACCGGCCAGATCCACGGACCACCGCACCTCCCGCCCCAGCCGACGCGCGATCCTCGGCTCCGCCGCCGGGGCGAGCGCGGCGGCGCTGCTGAGTGCGTGCCGTGACGACAGCGCTGACGAGTTGTCGTTCTGGAACTTCTACGGACCGAGTCCGACACCGTCCCCCACCAGCGACTGGTTCACTGCCGTGACCGATGAGTGGAATCGCAACAACACGGTGAAGGTCCGACCACGGTTCATCGCCAATGCGGCATACATCAACGGCAACACCCTGCAGACGGCGTTCTCGTCCGGGGCCGGCCCCGACATCTTCCTGCTCAGCCCGGGAGACTTCCTGCGCTACCAGAACGGCGGCGCACTGCTGGACCTGACGCCATACCTGCCCGAGGGCGCGCGAGCGGACTACGTGCGCGGCGCGTTGGACACCCGCACCGTCGACGGGCGGATCTACGCGCTGCCGATGGAGATCGAGCCGCTGGTCATCTACTACGACCAGCGCGCCTTCGAGAAGGCCCATGTCGCAGAGGGTGATCTGCCCAAGACCTGGGATCAATTCCTGTCCCTGGCGAGCAAACTCACCACTGGAAGTCGTTTCGGGGCGATGTTCGAGACACTCCCCGGCTATTACCAGAATTTCGTCTGGTATCCGTTCCTGTGGCAGGGCGGTGGCGGAGCCGTCGAGGACGACACGAGCGTTTTCGACTCCGCCGCGGCACGCAACGCGCTCGGCTTCTGGCAGGAGACGCAGCGCCGACACCTCGCCCCCAAGTCCGCGCTCGGCGGCGGCTCCGGCGACACCCCGTCGAACCTCGCGGCCGGGTACTGCGCGATGCAACAGTCCGGCATCTGGGCCGTGGCAGACCTGAAGCTGCAAGCTCCCAAGTTCGACTACGGCATCTTCCCGCTGCCACTACCCGACGGCGGCAAGCCGGTGACCGCCGGTGGGGGCTGGGCGTTCGCCGTGAATGCCCGCGGCAAGAACCCCCAGGCGGCAGCGAAGTTCGTCGCCTGGGCGCTGGCCGCCACCGACCGTGCCGGCGTCGACCGGGCCCGCAAGTGGAACACCGTCGCCAAGACGAACCTGCCGCCACGCACCAGCGTGCGCAAGGCCGCGGAGGAGCACGGTGCGTTCACTTCGGGCGTGCTCAAGACCTTCGCCACCGAGATCGCCCCGACGCTGCGCGCCGAGCCGCGCTATCCGCCCGAGGTCTACAAGGCGATCTCGGACGCCATACAAGGCACTCAGCTCAGTGGCAAGGACACGAAGCGAGCGGCACGCGAAGCATCCGACATCATCGACAACTTTCTGCTGACCTACCGAGGCGGCTCGATCCTGTGACGACCAGAGAAGCAACCCTGTCAGCATCCGCGTCGACCCGCGCGCCGCGGAAGAAGGCCACCGGCCGACAACGCAGGGAAAGCCGCGCAGCATGGTTGTTCCTCGCGCCGGACGCCATCGGACTACTCCTGTTCGTAGCGCTGCCAATGGTTTTCGCGCTCGGCCTCTCCCTCTTCGACGTGGACGGATTCGGCAACTATCGGTGGATCGGTCTGGACAACTTCCATCGCATGCTGTCGGACCCGATGCTCGCCCGATCCATCGGCGTGACACTGAAATACGTCGTGTTCTTCGTCCCGCTGTCGTTCGTCGCGGGGCTCGGGCTCGCACTGCTGGTGTGGAACAAATTCCCCGGGGTCGCGGCGGTCCGCACGCTGTTCTTCCTGCCCAACGCCCTCAGCCTCGTGGTGATCGGTCTGCTGTGGCAGTTCCTACTGGTCGACAAACAGGGTGTCCTCACCCATGTCGCACGCCCCTTCGGGCTGGGAGACGTGTCGTTCCTCGGTGATCCCAAGTGGGCGCTGCCGACCTACGTCTTCATCAGTGTGTGGTACTCGATGGGCTACCAGATGCTGCTGTTCATGGCCGGCCTGAACGACATCGAGGGAGAGCACCTGGACGCCGCACGTGTCGACGGCGCGGGTCCGTGGCAACGATTCCGACACGTCATCTGGCCGCTGTTGGGTCCTACCAGCTTCTTCGTGCTGGTCACCTCGCTGGTCGCTTCGGTGACCGGCCTGCAGGCCTTCGACCTGGTCTATGTGCTGACCAAGGGCGGACCGGACAACCAGACCTCCACGGTGGTCTTCTACATCTACCAACAGGCATTCAGCTTCGGTCATTTCGGATATGCGGCCGCCATCACGGTGATGCTCGTGGTCTTCCTGGTGGCCGTCACCGGAATGCTGTTCAAGGCGACCGGAGGAGGCCGCTTCCATGCTCGCTGACGGGCACACCCAGGTCCACCGATCGCGTCGCCGCCTCAGCGGCACCACCGTGCGTGCCGTGGTGGCGTGGGCACTTGCGCTGCTCACCGTCTTCCCGGTGCTGTGGCTACTGCTGACCGCCTTCAAGCCGTCCGGCGAGTCGTTCTCCTCCGGGCTGCCGTCGCACTGGACGTGGGACAACCTCAAGTACGTCCTGACAGAGGTGTCGTTCCCGCGCTACCTGATGAACAGCGCGATCGTCTCGGTCGTGGTCACCGTCGCGGCCCTTCTGTTTCACTCGATGGCGGCGTATGCATTGGCACGCCTACGTTTTCGCGGCAACGGCCTGGTGCTCGGCGCGATGGTGTCGACCATGCTGGTGTCGCTGCCGGTCATCCTGGTGCCGTTGTTCCTCATCGCCAAGACACTGGGCATGCTGGACAACTTCGCCGGACTGATCGTGCCGATGATCTTCAACGCGTTCGGGATCTTCCTGCTGCGGCAGTACTACCTCAACTTCCCGACCGAGCTGGAGGATGCCGCCGCGCTCGACGGTTGCGGCTACCCGAGGCTGTTCTGGCACGTCGTCCTGCCGCTGTCGCGACCGGCACTCGCGTCGCTGTCCGTGCTGTTCTTCCTGGCGAACTGGAACGCCTTCCTCTGGCCGCTGGTCATCACCTCCGACCCCGACCTGTATGTCGTGCAGACCGGCATGGCGAGTCTGCAGGGGCAGTACGCCTCGGCATACAACTACGTGCTCGCCGGCTCGCTGGTCGCGGTGCTGCCGACGATCATCGTCTTCCTGCTCGGGCAGCGCTGGCTGGTCGAGTCGATGAAGAGCAGCGGCCTGAAATAGCCACCGCGTCGCCTCAGTGGCGCTGCGAACTCCCGCGCACAATGAGCTCGGTGCGCAACCGTCGCACCCGCGGCGCCGGCTGCTGGTCCAGTGGCACCCCGACCCGATCCAGCAGCAATTCTCCTGCCAGCGCGCCCATTTCGTAGGCCGGCTGCGCCACCACCGACAGCGGACGGTCGGTGAACGCGGTCCACGGCGCGTTGTCGAATGCGACGAGGCCGACGTCCTCTCCCACGGTCAGGCCGCGTCGCCGCAACTCCTGCAGCACACCGAGCGCCATCTCGGAGTTGGAGACGAAGAACGAGTCCGGTGGATTGCGGCTGTCCATGAGTTCGGCGGTGGCCGCCGCGGCCCGATCGGCTCGATAGTCGGTATGCCGCACCAGACTCGCTGCCGGGCGCTTCTTCCGGGCGATCAGCCCCTTGCGATATCCGGCGAGGCGCTGGATGGCGGTCTGCGCCGTCGCCGGCCCGGTGATGCAGGCCGGACGCCGCCAGCCGGCGTCGATCAGATGCTCGGTGGCTTCCTGTGCCCCGGCGGCCGATCGCACCAGCACCGAGTCCACCCGCTCGCGCAACGGACGGTCGACGGCGACGACCGGGACGCCCAGCCGGGTCAGCTGCGAGATGTCACTTCCGATCTCGTTGGGCGACAGGATGACGCCGCTGACCTGCTCCTGCTCGGCGACCTGGAGGTACTGCGCCTCCTTGGCCGGGTCCTCGTCGGTGTTGCACAGAACCACCGAGTACCCCTTGCCGTGCGCGACATCCTCGACACCTCGCGCGATCGCGGTGAAGAACGGATTGGCGATGTCGGAGATGATCAGTGCCCACACGTCGGCACGTTGCAGCCGCAGGCTGCGCGCCAGGCCGTTGCGGCGGTAGCCGAGCTCGGCTGCAGCGCTGCGCACCCGATCCGCGAGATCCGCATCGACGGTCTCCTGGTTGTTCAGCGTTCGCGACACCGTCGCCACCGAGACACCAGCATGTGCGGCCACGTCCTTGATGGTGACGATGATGCTCCTCCTCGTTACGCCGACACGACCCTGAGTTACTCGGCCGTCCACCCGCATCGGACTCTACTCCGAGAAATCGATTTCTCGCATTTCTTCGCCGGACAATCGACGAACCCGCCCCGCGACGCGTGGTCGCGGGGCGGGTTCGTCGGTCACTCGGGCGCGGCGGCCGCTCGGGCCGTCAGCTGCAGCCGCTGGTCGAGCCGCAGCCCTCGCAGACGTAGCAGGAGCCGGCCGGGCGCATCTTGGTGCCGCACGTCATGCACATCGGCGCATCTGCAGCCTTGCCCTGGAAGCGCTCCATCAGGTCCTGCGACGAGTGGATCTCGCCGGTCACCGTGCGGGCATCGGCGGCACCGGAACCGGACTTGTATGTCGACTCCGGAGCGTCCTCGACAGACTCGTCGGCGACGGCCTCCTCCTCGTCACGGCGCGTCGTGGCCCCGATCGACTGCGAGTAGGACTCCAACTCGTCGGAGACGTCCTCCTCGGTGGGCTCCGGTGCGTAAGAACCGGTTTCGAGCTGGCGAGCACGCTCCTCGGCCGTGTGGATGCCCATAAAACTCCGGGTCTCGAAGTCGAGGTGGTCCAGGGCCAACCGGCGGAAGACGTAGTCCATGATCGACTGCGCCATCCGGACGTCCGGGTCGTCGGTCATGCCCGCGGGGTCGAACCTCAGGTTGGTGAACTTCTCGACATACGTCTCGAGCGGCACGCCGTACTGGAGGCCGACCGAGATCGCGATCGAGAACGCGTCCATCATGCCCGCGAGGGTCGAACCCTGCTTGCCGAGCTTGAGGAAGAGCTCACCGAGCTTGCCGTCCTCGTAGGTGCCGGCGGTGAGGTAACCCTCGGCGCCGGCGACCGCGAACGAGGTCGTCTCGCTCTTGCGGCGCTTGGGCAGCCGGCGGCGGACCGGGCGGTATTCGACGACCTTCTCCGGCGCGGCCTCGTCGGCGCCGTCGGACTTCGCCGACTTCTTGCCGTCGGACAGCGGCTGGCCGACCTTGCAGTTGTCGCGGTAGACCGCCAGTGCCTTCAGGCCGAGCTTCCAGCCCTCCAGGTGCACCTCGGCGATGTCCTCGACCGTCGCCGACTCCGGCAGGTTGACGGTCTTGGAGATCGCGCCGGACAGGAACGGCTGTGTCGCCGCCATCATCCGCACGTGACCCATCGGAGCGATCGCCCGCTCCCCCATCGCGCAGTCGAAGACCTCGTAGTGCTCGGGCTTCAGTCCGGGAGCGTCGATGACGTGACCGTGCTCGGCGATGTGCTCGACGATCGCCTCGATCTGCTCGGTCTGGTAGCCGAGCTTCTTCAGCGCGCGCGGGATGGTCTGGTTGACGATCTGCATCGAGCCGCCGCCGACCAGCTTCTTGAACTTGACCAGCGAGAAGTCCGGCTCGATGCCTGTGGTGTCGCAGTCCATCATGAAGCCGATGGTGCCGGTCGGCGCGAGCACAGACGCCTGCGCATTGCGGAAGCCGTTCTCGGCGCCGAGCTCGACGACGTCGGCCCAGGCCTTGGTCGCGTAGCGGTGCACCTCGGAGTCCATGGCGCCGAGGGTGCGAACGGCGTCGTTGGCCGCCTGGTGCTTGCGCATGACGCGTCGGTGCGCCTCGGCGTTGCGGGCGTATCCGTTGTAGGGCCCGACGATCCCGGCCAGCTCCGCGGACCTCTTGTAGGAGGCACCGGTCAACAGCGAGGTGATCGAGGCTGCGAGCGAGCGGCCGCCCTCGGAGTCGTAGCCGTGGCCGGTCGCCATCAGCAGTGCGCCGAGGTTGGCGTAACCGATGCCCAGCTGGCGGTAGTCACGCGTCGTCTCGCCGATCGACTCGGTCGGGAAGTCCGCGAAGCAGATCGAGATGTCCATCGCGGTGATGACCAGCTCGGTGACCTTCTGGAAGGTCTCGGCGTCGAACGTGTCGTCCTCGCGCAGGAACTTCAGCAGGTTGAGGCTCGCCAGGTTGCACGAGCTGTTGTCCAGCGACATGTATTCCGAGCACGGATTGGACGCGGTGATGCGACCGGTCTCGGGGTTGGTGTGCCAGTCGTTGATCGTGTCGTCGTACTGCAGACCCGGGTCGGCGCACTCCCACGCCGCCTTGTTGATCTTGTCGAACAGGGTCCGTGCGTCGACCTCCTCGATGACCTCACCCGTGTGACGGGCACGCAGGCCGAAGGACGTGCCGTCCTCGACGGCCCGCATGAACTCGTCGGTGACCCGGACCGAGTTGTTGGCGTTCTGGTATTGGACCGACGTGATGTCCTTGCCGCCGAGGTCCATGTCGAAACCGGCGTCGCGCAGCGCGCGGATCTTGTCCTCCTCGCGCGCCTTGGTCTCGACGAACTCCTCGATGTCCGGGTGGTCGACGTCCAGCACGACCATCTTGGCCGCACGACGGGTCGCACCACCGGACTTGATGGTGCCGGCCGAGGCGTCTGCACCGCGCATGAACGACACCGGGCCGGAGGCTGTGCCACCGGAGGACAACAGCTCCTTGGAGGAGCGGATGCGGGAGAGGTTGAGGCCGGCGCCGGAGCCGCCCTTGAAGATGAAGCCCTCTTCCTTGTACCAGCTGAGGATCGAGTCCATCGAGTCGTCGACCGAGAGGATGAAGCAGGCCGAAACCTGTTGCGGCGACTTGGTGCCCACGTTGAACCACACCGGCGAGTTGAAGCTGAACACCTGGTGCAGCAGCGACCAGGTCAGCTCGTGCTCGAAGATCTCGGCGTCGTCGTCGGTCGCGAAGTAGCCGTGCTCCTTGCCGGCCTTGACATAGGTCAGCACAACCCGGTCGATGAGCTGCTTGAGGCTGCTCTCGCGCTGCGGTGTGCCGATGGCGCCGCGGAAGTATTTGGTCGTGACGATGGTCGAGGCGTTCAGCGACCAGCTCTCCGGGAACTCCACCCCACGCTGCTCGAAGATGGTCTCGCCGGTCTTCCAATTCTGCTGGACGACGTCGCGACGCTCCCAGGTCACCTCGTCATAGGGATGCACTCCAGCGGTCGTGAAGATGCGCTCGACGGTCAGTCCCCTGCGTGCGCCGCGCCGTGTGTGCTGGCCGGCGTCTGCCGTGTCGGTCATGTCCAACTTCCTTTCCACCTCAAGGTGGTCGACTCTGCTGCGAGATGTGCGGTGTTGCTGTGTTGCGGTGCCGGCTCGAAGATGCTGAGCGGGATCGACCCGGCGGAATGTGCGATGAGTTCTGCGACGAGACGTTCAGTCCGTCGCCGTGTCAGTCGCCGGCGCGCTGATGATCGGGCTCGACGGCCGTGGGTGGTCGCTCGGCCCGGAGCAGGGTGATCGCCTCCTCGAAATCCTCGAGACCGTCGAAGGCCTGGTAGACCGATGCGAACCGGAGGTAGGCCACCTCGTCGAGGCTGCGCAACGGGCCCAGGATGGCCAGACCGACGTCGTGGGCATCGATCTCGGCGGCGCCCTGCGCCCGGATGGCCTCCTCGACCTCCTGGGCGAGAAGCGCGAGATGATCCTCACTGACCGGACGGCCCTGGCATGCCTTGCGCACACCGACCAGGACCTTCTGCCTACTGAAGGGCTCACTCGCACCTGATCGCTTCACCACGGTCAGGCTCGCCGTCTCGGTGGTGGAGAACCGCTTGCCACAGCTCGGGCACTGGCGGCGCCGCTTGATGCAGGTGCCGTCCTCACTGGTGCGGCTGTCGACGACGCGACTGTCGTCGTGACGGCAGAACGGACAATGCACGACTGCCTCCTACGGGGACGAAGCTCGCCGGCGAACCGGGCGAAAGCTGTGGACGAAGCTGTGGGTAATCGGTGGACGAACTGGGGATGGCGGCCGATGTGTTGTGGACTACATGTGGACGAATGCCATCCGTGTAACTACTACATATAGGGATATTAAGCCGATCGCACCCCAAGTGCAAGACCCGTGAACGCGGGTGGCGAAACCGCTGGTCAGCGGCCCGCGACACGGCGTGTCCGCCCAGATTCCGACCCCGACCCGACGGCCAATCAGTCCGGGAGTTGCAGCTGTCGACCTGCGACCACATTCAGGCCGTTGAGGTCGTTGGCCAGCGCGACCTTGGCCACCGCCTCGGAGGTCTCCATCGACGGGTAGGCACGGTGTGCGATCGCCCACAGGGTGTCGCCCTGCTGGACCGTGACCGTGTGCGTGACCGGCGTCGACGGCGCCGCCCAGGCACGGGCCGCAGCGCCCGCGCCGACGAGCAGCGTCACGACGATCAGCACGCCGAGCAGACGGCGCCCGCGCGCCGTCAACCGCAGGCCGTCCGCCGCCACCCGCACACCGACCGCCGGCCCACCGCCACGTGCCGACGGCCCCGTCGGCACGGCTCGCAGATGCCGGCGCCCTCGACCCGGGTCGGCCGGCGCATCCCACTGCACTGCTGCACTCATCTCTTCCTCCTGAAACTCCGCTGCGATCCGGCGCGCGCCCTGTGACAGACCACCCGGACCTGGCGTCCGATGCGAACAGGCGTGCGATCGCACATCTGTCGGATGTATAGCACGAACGTTCGACCGCGTCGAGACCATCGCCGAGACACGCGTCGTACAGATGTTTGGAAACTGTGTCCGAAACCCATACGCTGTTTTCACGAAGCCAAGGCAAGCACCGACCACCGACAACGGCCGCGGACGCGTCCGTCCGCACCGCTCGCCGATCGCTTCGCGCGAACAGTTCGCCGAGGAGGAGATGACAGCGATGGCACAGGTGCACGAACTTCCCGACCGGACGGGCGAGAGCCTGACTACGCGGCAGCGCAAGGTGCTGCAGGTGATCCGCAATTCCGTTGACCGGCGCGGATATCCGCCGAGTCTGCGGGAGATCGGCGATGCCGTCGGACTGACCAGTCCGAGCTCTGTCGCACACCAGCTGACGATGCTCGAGCGCAAGGGTTACCTGCGCCGCGACCCCAACCGGCCGCGTGCCATGGAGGTCATCGACCCGGACGCGACCGACACCCGCGGCTACCGCGGCGGGTCGAGCGTGCAGGGTGCGCAGGAGTCCGGCATCGACGAGACCGGCCTCGGTGACCAGCGCCCGGAGGCGTCATACATTCCGGTGGTCGGCCGGATCGCTGCCGGCGGCCCGATCCTGGCCGAGGAAGTCGTCGAAGACGTCTTCCCGTTGCCCAAGCAGATCGTGGGCGAGGGCGACCTGTTCCTGCTCAAGGTGGTCGGCGACTCGATGGTCGACGCGGCGATCTGCGACGGTGACTGGGTCGTCGTCCGGCAGCAGCCGACCGCGACCAATGGCGATGTCGTCGCGGCCATGCTCGACAACGAGGCCACCGTCAAGACCTTCAAACGCACTCGCGGCAAGGTCTGGCTGATGCCGCACAACGAGGCCTACGACCCGATCGACGGCGACGACGCAACGATCCTGGGCAAAGTCACCGCGGTCCTGCGCCGGGTCTGATCAGCCGGGGAGGGCGTCGGCCAGCGCGGCCAGCGTCTCGCCCAGCGGCGCGTCGATGCGCACCGACACCTCCTCGTCGGTCGCGCGCGTCCAGCCGTGGGTGACGACGGCGACGGGGATGCCCTCCCGCACAGCCCGCCGGACGAAGCGATAGCCGGACATCACGGCGAGCGACGAGCCGAGCACCAGCACGGCGCGCGCTGACTTGACGGCCGAAAAGCATTGCTCGACAAGTGGTTTCGGCACCGACTCACCAAACATCACCACGTCCGGTTTCAGCAGGTCCGAGCCGCAGACGACGCAGTGCACCAGCCGGAACCCCGAGATCAGCGACTCCGCGATCGCGACGTCGCCGTCCGGGCGCAGCGGCCCGTCCGCCGATCGGTCGAAGTCCGGGTTGGCCAGCTGCAGCCACTCGTCCACGGCGGCCCGGGCATACCGCTCCCCGCACTGCATGCACACCACCTGCTCGAGGCTGCCGTGCAACTCCGCCACGTCCACGGCCCCTGCCGCCTGGTGCAGACCGTCGACGTTCTGGGTGATGATCGGACCGATCACCTGGGCCGCCTGCAGGGCCGCAACGGCGTAATGGCCGTCATTCGGGCGTGCGGAGGCGAACCTCGGCCAGCCCACGTAGGACCGCGCCCAATAACGACGCCGGGCCTCGCGATCGGCGAGCAGCTCCTGAGCGGTCATCGGCTGGAACCTGCGCTCACCGTCCGCCCCGCGATAGTCGGGTATGCCGGACTCGGTCGACAGGCCCGCCCCGGTGAGCGCCACGACTCCCCCGTCACCGAGCAGGTCGGTCAGGGCTGCCAGGTCACGCGCCATCACCGGTCAAAACTCTCACACCGGAGTCTGTCGATCGGCGTCAGCCGCTGATCACGCCGGCCGTCGTGGCAGTCGTGACCGCCACCATCGCGGCAGTCATCGCGTCCTGCGCGCTCTTGACGGCCGCGGCGGCAGCTCCGGCGGCCCAGTCCTGCTCGCCAACTGCCTTGGCGCGCTTCTTGAGTTCGCGACCGGACAACCCGAAGCTGTGGCTGTCGTAGACCTTCGTGACGGCGTCGGCGGCAGCAAGCGGCGCGATCAGACTGCCACTGTGCAGGTCCGGCGCGGCAGTCTCGGCCAGCACGCGACCGCCGCCGGCCACCAGTGCGTCCCTGGCGGCGACGTCGAGCACCGGATATCGGGACGGGTGAAGGAAACCGCCACCAACATGTTGCACCGCACCCGTGTCGACGAGCCGCTGATAGGTGCGGTCGGTCATCCCCTTCGCGACCTCCGGGAGCACCTTCGCCGGCTTCTTTCCGTCCCGTCGCGCGAAGATCGCCAATGCGTTGTCGAGGAGGGGATCGCCGCCGGGTCGAGAGTCCAGCACCGCCACGCGTCCGTTCTTGACCCCGACCCGCTGACAGGCCGCCAGCTCGCACAACGTCGCGCCCGCGAGCGCCAGGTCGAGCCGGGACTTGGCGGTGACCGGCTTGCCGTCGCCGCCGGTCGCCACCAGAAGGAGTTCCTCGCAGATCAACATGTCGGCCACGCTAGGCATGACGCGAGCTTCGGGCATCCACCGCGCGATGTATATCGGCCGCAAATTTCGCCAGCAACTCCGCCAGCAATTTCGGCAGCAATTAGCGATGAAAGCGACAGGTCGTGGCGCAATAACGAAATGTTATTCTTGAGCACATGATCGACGCAGCCGGCCTCCGTGTCATCAAGGCCATCAGCGACCACGGCAGTTTCACCGCCGCGGCCGCCTCGCTGGGCTACTCGCAGCCGGCCATCTCCCAGATGGTGCGCCGGTTGGAGGACCGCACGGGCACCGTGCTGGTCGAGCGCCTCGGCCGCAGCGTCCGGCTGACCGAAGCTGGCCAGGTCCTTGCCCGACACGCCAACCCGGTGCTCGCCGCGCTCGACGCGGCCGAGTCCGAGGTGGCCGCGATCGCGGGGCTACGGGCCGGGCGGGTGCGGCTGATGGCGTTCCCGTCCTCATCCTCGACGCTGGTGCCGCGAGCGCTGGCACTGGTCAAGCAGCGCTTCCCGGACGTGGAGGTCAGTTTCACCGAGGCGGAGCCGCCGGAGTCACTGGCCGCGTTGCGTTCCGGAGAGTGCGACGTCGCCGTCGCGTTCGCCTACGAGGGCACCGACTTGGCGCGCGGCGAGGAGGACATCGACGCGTTCATCACCCGCAAGCTGCTCGACGACGAGGTGCGGCTGGCTCTTCCGCTGAACCACCCGAAGGCCAAGGCGAAGAAGGTCAAGCTCGCCGACCTGGCCGGGGAGCCGTGGATCGCCGGCTGCCCACGATGTCGCGGCCACTTGTTGTCGCTCGCGGCGCGAGCCGGTTTCGACCCCGATGTCGCCTTCGAGACCGAGGATTACGTCGCCGTGCTCGGCCTGGTGTCGGAGGGCCTCGGTGTGGCACTGATCCCCGATCTGATCCGCCGCTCGGCCGGAAACACCGGCGTTGTCACCCTGCCGATGGACCCGGCTTCACGCCGTGCGGTCTACGCCGTCACCACCCCGGACCTGCAGCGGGTGCCTGCCGTCGCCGCAACGCTCGATGCGCTGTGCGAGGCGGCCAGCGCCAAGGGCGTCTGCAGCTGACGCTCTTCCCCGGCGGCTGCGCTGTCGGTCACGGCCGGGCGACGAGCGGCCTGCCGTGCTGCGCGACGATCGCGATGTCGCCGCCACGATCGGTGCGTTCGACCGTTGAGCCGCTGTCCCGCAGCAGGTCGAGCGTGCGCGGCGCCGGATGGCCGTAGTCGTTGTGCGCACCGACGCTGATCACCGCGATGGGCGCGTGGAGAAGGTGTTCGAGTCGATCGTCCTGGTTCGCGGATCCGTGGTGCGGCACCTTCAGCACGTCGACGGGCGGTGCGTCCGGCAACCGTTGCAGTGTGCTGATCACCAGCGCTGCTGCTTCCTTCTCGATGTCCCCGGTGAGCACCAGTCGTAGGCCGCGGCTGCGGACGTCGAGGACGATGCTCGCGTTGTTCTGGACCGAGCCGGCCCGGATGGTCCGGGTAGGTCCCAGGACCAGAGCATGCACCTGACCGAGGTCAAGCACGTCGCCGGTTGCGAGAGTGCGGAGTGACACGTCGTGTCGCGCCGCGAGCGCACGAACGAGGGGCTCCTCGGTCGCTTCGGCATCGGTGTCGGCTGCGGTCCCGGACGAGACCGGAGTGACATAGATCGGCCCCACCCGTCGCCCGCTGAAAACACCGGCCAGGCCACCGACGTGGTCGGCGTGGAAGTGGGTGAGAACCACGGCGTCCACGACGCCGATCTGCAACCGATCGAGACAGTCGTCGATGAGGCCCGGATCGGGACCCGCGTCGACGACCAACGCGTGGCCCGGTCCGGTGGCCAGCACCCCGCCGTCGCCCTGTCCGACGTCACATGCGACGTAGACCCACCCCGGCGGAGGCCACGCACTCACCGGTGTGGGCGCCCATGCCGCTGCGGCCAGCACCGCGCCCGCGCCCGCGAGGTAGGGCCGGACCCACAGGGTGCGCAGCAGCCACACTCCGGCACACAGCGCCACCACGGTGAGTGCCGCGAGCAACAACGCCCCGGCCGCGCCGTCCGGCCATGGCAGTGTGCCGAGCGGCACCCGAGCACAGGTATGCGCGATCCACGCGATCCCCGTTGTCGGCAGCGCTGCGCACCACGCGGTCGCCGTCGCGAGACGCACACTCACCGGCGCGATCAGCACGGTGAGCACGCCGCACATCGTCGCCGGGGCGACCAGCGGCGCTGCGAGCACATTCGCCGGTATGCCGACCAGGCTCACCGAACCCTGCAGCAGCACGATCACCGGAGCGCACATCGCCTGCGCCGCCATCGGGATCGCGACCGCGTCCGCCAGCGGAGCCAGTGGCCGGGGTAGGAACATGGCCATCCGGTCCGCCCACGGTCTGGCGAAGAACAGCAACCCGGCGGTCGCCAATGTGGACAGGGCGAATCCGTAGGACGCCGCCAGCCAGGGGTCGATCACCAGCAGCAGCAACACCGCAGCTGCGAGCACCGGCGGGCCGGCCGCGCGGCGGGCGAACGACATACCGACCAGACCCACCACACCCATGACTGCCGCCCGGACCACCGAGGGCTCCGGTCGGCACAGCAGGACGAACAGGCCGAGCGCGACGGCTGCCATCACCAAGCGCGATCTGCCGCGGATGCGGAACCATCCGGCGACCCACATGCTCGCCAGCAGCACCATCGTCACGTTGGAGCCCGACACCGCATTGAGATGCGTCATCCCGGTGGCCCGCATGTCGTCGTTCAGGTCCTGCGGCAGCCGGGAGGTGTCGCCCATGACCAGTGCCGGCACCAGGCCGCGGGCGTCGGCGGGCAACCCGTCGGTCGCCGCGCGAGTGTCCGCGCGGACGGACTCCACCGCGTCGAGGAGCATGCCCGCGTCGCCGACGACCCGGGGCGAGCCGTGAGCGATCAGCACGGCCTCGATGTCGTCGCCCCGGTCGGCAGGTTGCAGGCGGCCACCGACCTCGACGCGCTCGTGCCAGTGCACAGCGAGCCATCGCTCGTCGCCGATGACCAGCACCGGGGTACGCGGTGCGCTGCGCATCCCGCGCCCGGTGATCTGCCGCACCGACACCTTGGCGATGACCAGACTCTCGCTGCCGTGCAGCCCGGCGCCGACGGGTCGCGGGTCGGAGGTCACCACGGCCTCGACCCGCACGGTTGCCCGCTGCGCGGCGAGCCGGTCCACCGGTCCCGCCTGCCGGGTCATCATGTGTCCGGCGGTCGCGGCACTGACCAGCGCCATTGCGGCGGCAGCGAGGGCGATCGTCTCGGTCAGCCGCCGGCGACGACCCGACGCAGCAGGCGGGTCGGCCCCGGGCTGCCGGTGCCGCAGCACCAGCACGGCGGCGGTCACGCCACCCACGACCGCTGTGCACGCGCTGGCGCCGGCAGGCAGCCGAAGCATGACCAGCGTGACCGGCCAGGCGACAGCCGCTGCGGTGAACAACCGCAGATCCAACACGCCGTGCCCTGCCGAGTTGCTGCGCTCGGTCAGCCCGCGAAGACGCTCCCTGACAGACCTGGCCGCGCCTTCGGAGAGACGTGACACGTCGTCTCAGCCGACACTGACGTGCGGCCGTAGCTGCGCCAGGGTCTTGTCACCGATGCCGCTGACCTCACCGAGCTCGTCGACGGTGCTGAACCGGCCGTTGTCCGCACGCCACTGCAGAATGCGCTGTGCGGTCACCGGGCCAACACCGGGCAGGCTCTCAAGCGTTGCCTGGTCGGCGGTATTGAGGTCGACAACACTTGCCGGCCCGCCCGCTGACCCGGACTCGCCGGCACCACCCACGGCGCTGCTCGCCGGTGATCCCTGCGGTGGCGGCGTCGGGTGCTCTCCCGGCTTGGGCACCTGGATCTGCTCACCGTCGGACACCACACGTGCCAGGTTGATCGCAGACAGGTCGGCGCTGGACAGCGCCCCACCCGCAGCCGACACGACGTCCTGCACCCGCGACCCCTGCTTGACGTGCACGACGCCGGGCTTGTGCACCTGACCGACAACCTGCACCACCAGGGTGGTCGGCGACGCCGAAGAGGACGGGGTGGCGGCTGCGCCGAACCCCTGTCTGGCCGAGTTGCCGGCACCGGCGGGGGCCGCGCTGCCGGCGGCGGTCGAGCCTGCGGTGCTGCGCGGCGCGGAACCTTGCGCAGAAGCCGTCGAGGTCACCGGATGCGGCTGCGCGGATGCGCGCGCCCACAACACCCGGCCACCGAAAACCAGCGCCGCGACCGACACCAGGACCAGCGCACCGATGACCGCGAGCCTGCTCGGCGCCACCTGTGCCCCGAGGAGCGGCTCCGGCGGCCGCAGCAGCGGCTCACGGGGGCGGACCTCGTCGCTGGTCACCCCCGCGGCGTGCCTGCCCCTGCGGGTCGAGTCGGCGCCATTCGTGCGCTCAGCGCGCTCAGTCCGCTCGGCGCGTCGGGTGGCGGCGACCCGACGCGGCAGGTCGGCGACCTTCGAACGCGGCTCGTCAACGACCGAGTCCTGCGACGGCACCCATCCGGGTGCCCGTCGCACCGCTTCGAGCTCCTCGAGCACCGCCGCCAACCGGTCCGGCGTGCCTTCCTCCCCACGTGAGCGTGCCATGTGCGGAACTGTATGTGGCAGAACGGATCCCACGCCCCGGTGAGCGCTTCACCCTGTGGAAAACCAGCGCGTGACGAGGGGATGTGGACAACCAGGTCAAGCAGAGTTCAATCAGGGCTCACTCAGAGGATCCGACGATGCGCGTGCGCCCGGTGAACCGAGGAGTCACCACGACTGCGAGCGTGCCCGGGCCGACATGCGCACCGACGGCCGCACCCAACTCGACCAGCAGCATCCGTCGTGCCGCGGGCAGCTTCTCCGCCAACTGCTCGATCAGCATCTCCGCACGGTCGCGGGAGTCGAGGTGATGGACCGCTACATCGATACCGTCGAGGTCGTCGTGCTCCTCGAGATCGTTGACGGTGTCGACCGCGTGCTGCACCAGTCGCGCGAGCGCTTTGTTCCTGGTGCGCACTCGCTCCAACGGCTCGATGTGCCCGTCGCGGACGGTCAGCAGCGGCTTGATGGACAGTGCCGAACCCATCAGCGCGGAGGCCCGGCCGATGCGCCCGCCCCGGCGCAGGTGCTCCAGCGTGTCGACGTAGAAGACGGTCGTCGAGGCACCTGTATGGCGCCGGGCGGTCGCCGCGACATCCGCCGCATCGGCGCCGGAAGCCGCGCTCTCCGCGGCCGCGATGACCCCGAAACCCATTGCCATGCCGATGGTTTCGCTGTCGATGACGGTCACCGGGATGCGCGAGTCTCGCGCTGCGAGTTGCGCCGAGGACAGCGTCGCCGACATCTGGGACGAGATGTGCACGGACACGATCGCGTCGTGTCCTGCGTCGGCCAGGGCGTCATACAGCTGGGTGAAGACCGCCGGTGACGGCCGGGAGGTCGACACGGGGACGAAGTCGCGCAGCGCCCTGGCCACTTCCTCCGGGGTGACGCCACGGCCCTCGTCGTAGGACTCCCCACCGATCGCCAGGCGCATCGGCACCACTGAGATGCCGTTGGCCGCGGCGACCCCCGACGGCAGGTATGCCGTCGAGTCGGTCACCACTGCAACGGACACGGGACTACCCGACCACCAGGTTGACCAGCTTCGGAGCGCGCACGATCACCTTGCGAATCTGCTTGTCCCCCACGGCGTTCCGGATCTTCTCGCTGTCACGGGCGAGCGCCTCCAGGTCGGCGTCGGAGATGGACGGAGACACCTGCAGACGGTCACGCACCTTGCCCTGCACTTGCACCACGCAGGTCACGGTCTCATCGACCAGCAGCGACTCGTCGGCGACCGGGAACGGCTCGTGCGCCAGCGACGACTCGTGGCCGAGCCGGGACCACAGCTCTTCGGCGATGTGCGGCGCGACCGGTGCGGTCATCAGCACCAGTTGCTCCACGACGGCGCGCGGTGACCCGGCGTCGGCGGCCTCCTTGGTCAGCGTGTTGTTCAGCTCGATCAGCTTGGCGATCGCGGTGTTGAACTGCAGCGCGTCGTAGTCCTTGGCCACGCCGTCCGCCGCCTTGGCCACGGCCCTGCTCAACGTCTCCGACGGGTCTGTGTCGGTGACCCGCACCGCGCCGGTCTCCTCGTCGATCACGTTGCGCCACAAGCGTTGCAGGAATCGCTGCGCGCCGACGACGGCCCGCGTCTCCCAGACCCGTGACTGGTCCAGCGGACCCATCGACATCTCGTAGACCCGGAAGGTGTCGGCGCCGAACGTCGCGCACATCTCGTCGGGTGTGACGACATTCTTCAGCGACTTGCCCATCTTGCCGAACTCGCGCGAAACCGGCTGACCCTGCCAGGTGAAGGTCATCGAGTCGCCCTCGCCGTGCTCCTCCACCTCGGTGGCCGGCACCGGCTGGCCGCGGTGGTCGCGGTAGGCGAAAGCCTGCACGTAACCCTGGTTGAACAGTCGGCGGAACGGCTCCTCGGAGCTGACGTAGCCCAGGTCGAACAGCACCTTGTGCCAGAAGCGTGCGTAGAGCAGGTGCAGGACCGCGTGCTCGACACCGCCGACATACAGGTCGACGCCGCCGGTGTCACCGGGCTTGTCGTTCTTGCCCATCCAGTAGCGCTCGCACTCGGCGTCGACGAACCGCTGGGTGTTGGAGGGGTCGGTGTAACGGATTTCGTACCAGCACGAACCCGCCCAGTTGGGCATGGTGTTGGTCTCGCGGCGGTATTTCTTCGGCCCGTCACCCAGGTCCAGCTCGACCTCGACCCACTCCTCCGCACGGGACAACGGCGACTCCGGCATCGACTCCGCGTCGTCCGGCGCGTAGGTCTTCGGCGAGTAGTCGGCCACCTCCGGCAGCTCGACCGGCAGCATCGACTCGGGCAGTGCGTGCGCGACGCCGTCCTCGTCATAGACGATCGGGAACGGCTCGCCCCAGTAGCGCTGCCGGCTGAAGAGCCAGTCACGCAGCTTGTAGGTGATCGTGCCGCGACCCGCGCCCCGCTGCTCCAGGTAGTCGGTGACGATCTGCTTCGCCTCGTCGATCTCCTTGCCGTCCAACGAGATCCGCTCGTTGGAGGAGTTGATCTTGGCGCCCGGGCCGGTGTATGCCGTGTCCTCGTCGTGCCCCTCGGCGGGTTGCACGGTGCGCAGGTAGGGCAGTTCATACTTCTTGGCGAAGTCCCAGTCACGCGGGTCCTCGGCCGGCACCGCCATCACCGCACCGGTGCCGTAGCCCATCAGCACGTAGTCGGCGATGAAGACCGGAATGCGTTCACCCGACACGGGATTCGTCGCGAACGCGCCGGTGAAGACGCCGGTCTTGGCCTTGGCGTCCTCGGTCTGCCGCTCCAGCTCCGACTTGCGCGACGCCGCCAGCCGGTATGCCGCCACGGCCGCCCCGGGGGTCGCGGCTCCACCGGTCCAGGCGTCCTGGGTGCCCTCGGGCCACGCGTCCGCGGCCAGCGCGTCGACCAACGGGTGCTCGGGCGCCAGCACCATGAAGGTGGCCCCGAAGATGGTGTCCGGCCGGGTGGTGAAGACCTCGATGCGGTCCTGCACACCGTCGACCGCGAATTGCACTGCAGCGCCGCCGGATCGGCCGATCCAGTTGCGCTGCATCGACTTGACCGACTCCGGCCAGTCCAGCCGGTCCAAGTCGTCGATCAGCCGGTCGGCATACGCGGTGATGCGCATCATCCACTGCGGCAGGTTGCGCTGGAAGACCGGCATGTCGCCGCGCTCGGTCAGCCCCTCGTTGGTGACTTCCTCGTTGGCCACCACGGTGCCCAGTCCGGGAGCCCAGTTGACCGGGACTTCCTTCTTGTAGGCCAGCCGGTGGTCGTCGATCGCGTCGCGGCGCTCCGCCTCGGACAGGTCGGCCCACGCACGCCCGTCGGGCGTCGGCACGTCACCGGACTCGAACGCCGACACCAGCTCTTCGATCGGTCGGGCCTTGCCGGCGCGCTCGTCGTACCAGGCGTTGTAGATGCGCAGGAAGATCCACTGCGTCCACTTGTAGAACTCCGGGTCGATCGTCGCGAACGCCCGACGCTTGTCGTGGGACAGGCCCAGTTGCCGCAGCTGCCGGGTGTAGGTGACGATGTTGTCCTCGGTCGTCTTGCGCGGGTGCTGCCCGGTCTGCACGGCATACTGCTCGGCCGGCAGGCCGAAGGCGTCGAAGCCCATCGTGTAGAGCACGTTGTTGCCGGACATCCGCTGATAACGCGCGTAGACGTCCGTCGCGATGAAGCCCAGCGGATGGCCGACGTGCAGGCCGGCGCCGCTGGGATAGGGGAACATGTCCTGCAGGAAGTATTTCGGGCGGCCGTCGATCGCCTCGGGGTCGGCCCAGGGGCCGGCCGGGTTGGGCGCGTGGAAAGTGCCCTGCTCCTCCCAGCGGTCCTGCCACGTGCGCTCGATGTCGTTCGCCAGGGCCGCTGAATAGCGGTGTGCGGGCTGGTCGTCGGTCATTCGTCCGTCCTTCAGGTCAAAGCTCTACGTGCGCGTCGGACTCGTCACATGAAAAGACCCCTCGTTGCACAGAGGGGTCAGCCGCGTCGAAGTCCGCCTAGCGTCGACGCGGCCGGCTAAGAAGAAGCAACTGCCGCACGGCATTCAGATTACCGCACGGCTCTCGGGGTACGACGAAGGTCCGGTCTCGCCCCCTTGCAGGGACGGCACCGGACCTCGTGTCGTGCGGAGCCGATCAGGCGTCGAGGCTGTTGACGGCCTTCGCCAGCGCCGACTTCTTGTTGGCGGCCTGGTTCTTGTGGATGACGCCCTTGCTCACGGCCTTGTCCAGCTTCTTGGACGCGGCGGCCAGCATCTCGGTGGCCTTCGCCTTGTCGCCCGCCTCAACGGCGGCGCGGGTGTGCCGGATCCAGGTGCGCAGCTCCGACTTGTAGGCGCGGTTGCGCTCCGTGCGGATCGCGTTGGTCTTGACCCGCTTGATCTGCGACTTGATGTTTGCCACGTGTAGTACTTCCTTGGTCGAAACGATGTTGGTTGTCAATGAGGGTTGACGCGCGCAACCGGCGGATGGAGCGTGGGGACACTCGGGCGATGCCGTCTGCGCGATGGTGCTCGCATGCGCGCACGACCAGAGCGCGCACGCAAGAACCAAAGTTACCAGCGGCGCGTCATTCCGCCCAAATCGGGATCTCGATACGCCGCTCGTCCCTCACGGCACTCGATCAGCTTGCGCGGGCATACGCCGCTCGTCCCTCACGGCACTCGATCAGCTTGCGCGGTCAGCCGTTGCGCTCGGCGGTGATCGTCATGATGCCCCGCTCGAGGGCGTAGACCGGATCGCGACCACCGCCCTTGACGTCGAAGTCGGCTGCCGCCACTGCTTGTATGGCGCGGCCCAGCCGCTCGCCGTCCCAGCCTCGCGCATCGCGGCGCGCTCGGTCGACCTGCCAGGGCGCCATACCGAGTTGTTTCGCCAGCTGGCCGGACGGGCCACGCCCTGCGGTCGCCACCCGCGCGATCTGCCGCAACTGGCTGGCGAGGACCGCGACGATCGGCACCGGATCCAGCCCGGAGGCGAGCGCATGCCGCGCCAGGCGCAGCGCGTCGGGCAGGTCACCGCGGATCGCGGCGTCGGCGACCCGGAAGCCGGTGGCCTCGACCTTGCCGCCGTAGTAGCGCTCCACGACGTCGACGGTGACCAGGCCCTCGGTGTCGCCCACCAGCTGCTTGCACGCGGAAGCAAGCTCACGCAGGTCCTTGCCGACGGCCTCCAGCAGCGCCCGCACGGCGTCCGGCGCCGCCTTGCGCCCGGCAGTCCGGAACTCATTGGTGACGAACGCGGACTTGTCGCGATCACTCTTGATCGCCGGAGCGTCGATGACCCGAGCACCGGCCTTCTTCAGCGCGTCGAGGGCCTTCTTGCCGCGCATGCCACCCTTGTGCTGGACGATGAGCGTCGCGTCGGCTGGTCCGTCCTGCAGCCCTTTGACCACGTCGACGACGTCGGAGATCAACTCCTCGCGGCCCTCGTCGAGGTCGCGCACCAGCACGATCTTGCTGCCGCCGAACAGGCTGGGGCTGGTGTGCAGCTGCAGCTCCCCGCCCTCGTAGCTCGCTGCCTCGATGCGCACGAGCTCCGCCTGCGGATCGCCTTCGCGTAACAGTGCAATGGTGCTCTCGGCCGCACGCTCGGCGAGGATCTGCTCGGGCCCGGCGATCAGCACCAGCGGCGGGACGTCCGTCATGGCGCTAACTGTGCCATCCGGCACCGACCACGTGTCGAGGGCCGGACGGTTACGGTCCTCCGGCGCGCGAAACCGTAGGGTTCGCGCCATGACCGACAGCTCGCACTTCGTCGTCACCGCGTCCTGCGCCGACCGCCCCGGGATCATCGCCGCCATCAGCCGCGAGCTGGTGCGGCACGACGCGAACATCGACGAGTGCCAGCAGTTCGGCGACCCGCAGACCGGGCGGTTCTTCATCCGCGCCGGCGTGCACGGGCCGGTCGACGAGGACACCCTGCGGGCGTCGTTGGCTCCGGTCGCCGACCGGTTCGGTATGACGTGGGGCCTCTTCCCCGCGCAGCAGCCCGTCAAGACCCTGGTGCTGGTGTCGAAGCTCGGGCACTGCCTCAACGACCTGCTCTACCGACAGCAGGTCGGGTCGTTGCCCATCGACATCGTGGCGGTCGGCTCCAACCACCTGACGTTCCAGAAGTTGGTGTCGTCGCACGACATACCGTTCCACCACGTCCCGATCACCAAGGACACCAAGGAGATTGCCGAGGCACGCCTGCTGGAGCTGATCGACGGCAGCGGCGCCGAGCTGGTGATCCTCGCCCGCTACATGCAGGTGCTCTCACCCGACCTGTGCGAGCGCCTCGCCGGTCGTGCGATCAACATCCACCACTCGTTCCTGCCCAGCTTCCGCGGAGCGCGCCCCTATCACCAGGCGCACGAGCGGGGCGTGAAACTCATCGGGGCGACCGCCCACTACGTGACGCCGGACCTCGACGAGGGCCCGATCATCGAGCAGGACGTCGCGCGCATCGACCACGGCTACTCCCCTGCCGACATGGTTGTCGCCGGACGTGACGTCGAGTCCCAGGTGCTCGCCCGGGCGGTCACCTGGCACGCCGAGCACCGGGTCTTCGTCAACGGCCCCAGCACCGTCGTCCTGCGCTGAGGATTCAGCCTCTCGTCTTCTGACCGCGCGGGACCACCATCGGGATGCCGGTGCGCGGATCGGCCACCATGTCGGCGTCCAGTCCGAAGACCCGTTGCAGCAGCACCGCATCGATGATCTCGGCCGGATCCCCTTGTGCCACAACGTGACCGCCGCACATGACGACGACGTGATCGCTGAAGCGGACCGCCAGATTGAGGTCGTGCAGGACCATCGCGACGGTGGCACCACGCTCCCGGTTGAGCCGGCACACCAGGTCCAGTACGTCGACCTGATGCGCAAGGTCCAGGTAGGTCGTGGGCTCGTCGAGCAGCACCAGGTCGGTGTCCTGTGCCAGTGTCATCGCGATCCAGACCCGCTGCCGCTGACCGCCGGACAGCGCGTCGACCGGACGGTCGGCGAGGTCGAGGATGCCGGTCCAGCGCATCGCCTCGGTGACGACCTCCTCGTCACCGTGCGACCACTGCTGGAACCACCGCTGGTGCGGGTGCCGCCCCCGGCCGACGAGGTCGCGCACCAGCAGGCCCTCGGGCGCGAGCGGGCTCTGCGGCAGCAGCGCCAGGGTCCGGGCGAGCTGCTTGGCCGATCGCGAGCCGATGGGCGCCCCGTCGAGCAGCACACTGCCCTCGCTCGGGCTGAGCAGCCGGGACAGCGTGCGCAACAGCGTCGACTTGCCGCAGCCGTTGGGTCCGATGATGGTGGTCACCTTGCCGTCCGGGACACACAGCGACACATCGTGGACGACGGGTTCGTCGCCATACCCGACAGTGATGCCGTCGGCGACCAGCCGGCCGGTCGGCACAGACTGCGTCAGCTCACGGGGGTGCACGGTTGTCTGAGTCATGCGTTGTCCTGCCTTTGGGTGCGGATCAGCAGATAGATGAAGTACGGCGCGCCGACCAGCGAGGTGACGACGCCGACGGCGAGGCCGGTGAGCCAGAGCCGGGTGATGACGTCCGCGCCCTGGACGAGCACTGCGCCGACGAGGGCAGAGGTGAGCAGCGGCGGCCGCGAGGTGCCGACGAGCCGGCGCGCGATCTGCGGACACACGAACGCAACGAAGCCGATCGGTCCGACCGCGGAGACTGCGACGGCGGCGAGCAGCACGGCACACAGCAGCGCGACCGCCTGAGCCCGCGCCGGCCGGACACCGAGCGCGTGCGCCGTGTCGTCACCGAGTTCGACGATGTTCAGCCCCGAGCCCTGCCACAGGGCCAGCGGCGCGACCAGCACGATCACGACCACGAGCCACTCGACGTTGCTGCCGGTCGCACCGGTCAGCGACCCGGACAGCCACACCTGCGCCGACGCGGCGGTCTGCAGGCGCGCCGTCACCAGCAGCCATGAGGTGCAGGCGGTCAGCGCGGCGGCGATCCCGATGCCGACCAGCACCAGCCGCCGACCGTCGAGACCGTGTCGCCAGCCGGCGACATACAGCAGGGCGGTGGCGAGCAGGGCACCGCAGAACGCCGCGAGTGGCAGCGCAAGATCGCCCGAGACCCCGGCCGGCACGCTGCTGTCCGCGGCTGCGAACAACACGATGTAGCCGACCGCCCCGACGGCTGCGCCGGCGTTGACGCCGATCACGTCGGGGCTGGCCAGCGGGTTGCGGGCGATGGTCTGGATCAGGGCACCCGACAGGCCCAGGGCGAGCCCGGCCAGCAGGGCGACCGCGGCTTCGGGGAAGCGGACACCTCGGACGATGAAGGAGTTGACGCCCTCACTGTCACCCAGCAGGGCGCGGACCACATCGACGAAGGGGATCTGCAGGTCGCCATAGGCGAGGTCGACGACCAGTAGGACGAGGACGAGCACCGCTGCCACCGTTGCGCACAGCACCGCGCGGGGGTGGACCCGCCACGATGCGGGACCGACGCGCAGGGCGGGTCGCAACCGGCCGGACCGGGCACCGGCGGAGCTGTCGCCGGTCCCGAGCTCACGGGTCTCCTCCCGCGACGTGCTTGCGGTGATCACAGCTGCACCAACCGGGCTCGTCGGACGAGGAGGACGAACGCCGGGCCACCGATGAGCGCCATCACGATGCCGACCTGCACCTCGGCGCCGCCGGCCATCACGCGGCCGAGGACGTCGGCGAGGGTCAGCACCATGGCGCCGATCAGGCCGGAGTAGGGCACTATCCACCGGTAGTCGGGACCGCACCAGAAGCGCGCCACATGCGGTGCGACCAGGCCGAGGAAGCCGATCGGTCCGCACGCCGCGACCGCACCACCGGTGAGCAGCATGACCGCGCACACCCCGAGGAACTTGTGCAGCCCGGGGCGCACGCCGAGCGCGCGTGCGGAGTCGTCACCCAGCTGCAGCAGATTGATCGCGGGGGTGCAGATGGCGGCCAGCACCACCCCCAGCCCGATGAACGGGATGACCTGCCAGAAGACCTCGATGCCGCGGCCGCTCGCCGATCCCACGACCCAGAAGCGGTATTGATCCAGGGTCGAGACGTTCGAGGTGATGATCGAGGTGATGATCGCCTGGGCAAGCGCGCTGACGGCCGCACCGGCCAGGATCAGTGTCAGCGGGGACGGCCCGCCACGGACGGCACTGATGGAGAAGACGACCCAGGCGGTGACACCCGCTCCGAGCAGCGCGAACCAGGTGTATGCCGCCGGCGAACCGATGTGCAGCCAGAAGATCGCCAGGACGACGGCGAGCGACGCACCCTCGGAGACCCCGAGCAGACCCGGGTCGGCCAACGGGTTGCGTGACTGTCCCTGCATCAGCGCACCGGAGAAACCGAGCGCCAGGCCGACCACGAGCAGCAGGAGCGTCCGCGGGAGTCGCAGCTGCTGGATGATCGCCGACGCCTGTGAGTTGTCCGCGTCGAAGAGGACGTGCACGCTGCGCACCGGATTGATGCCGACATTGCCGACCATCAGGCTCAGCACCCCGCACAGGAGGACCGCGACCGCGAGCGCTCCGATCACGAACCAGGAACCCGTGCGCGCCTTCGGCCCAGTCGAATCAGACTGTGCCGGAGGCGAATTCGCTGGTTCGGTCTTGTCGAGGATGGTCACACGTGCTCCGTCGGCGGGGACTGACGGCCGGGGGTGGTCGTCGTCGTACAGTCAGCAAGGTTAGCCTTACCAAATGTGAGACGCGACCCGGTCCCGACGATGTGTCCGGAATCACCCGCCCCGCGGGACTCACACCGATACCTCTCCCCCGCACGCGACCACAGTCAGGAAATCCATGCAACCCTCCCGTCGTCATCTGCTGTCCGGAAGTGCTGTCCTCGCCCTCGGCACCTTGCTGGCTGCCTGCGGCAGTGACTCCGGCGGGACGTCGAGTTCCTCCGGTGAGGGATCGGCTCCCTCGTCCGGGGCGTTCCCGGTCACCGTGAAGCACAAGTACGGCTCGACGACCGTCAAGAAGGCTCCGAAACGCGTTGTCTGCGTTGGAGTTTCAGAGCAGGACACACTGCTCGCGCTCGGCGTGGTCCCTGTCGGGGTCACCTCCTACGTCAGCGGCGCCCCGGGTGAGATCTACCCCTGGGCCAAGGACAAGCTCGGCTCGGCGCCGCTGCCCGAGGTGCTCGACGGGCAGAAGCTCAACCCCGAGAAGATCGCGGCGCTGCGGCCCGACCTGATCCTCGCGACCTACTCCGCACTCACCAAGGCGCAGTACGACGAGCTGAGTCACCTGGCTCCCACGGTCGCCCAGCAGAAGGGCACCCCGGACTACGGCACGCCATGGGACGTCACGGCCCAGATGACGGCCGACGCCATCGGCAAGGGCGCCGAGGGCAAGAAGCTGGTCGCCTCGGTCAAGGCGAAGCTGGCCAAGGCCAAGAAGGACCATCCGCAGTTCCACGGGAAGGACGCCGTGGTCGCCACGACCTACGAGGGCATTTACCTCTACGCGCCTGCCGATGCCCGGTCGGTGATCCTGCACGAGCTCGGCTTCTCCTACCCGGCGAAGTTCAAGAACATCGGTGGGAAGAACTCCTTCGGCGGCTCGATCAGCGCCGAGCGGGCCACGCAGGTCGACTTCGACGTGGTGGTCTGGCTGAACTCCAAGTCCGAGGTCGACAAGGGGACCGGCGGGCTCTGGGAGAAGACGACGGCGGCGAAGGAGGGCCGAGGCATCTTCATCCCCTCCTCGGTCTCCGGCGGCAAGAAGATGAGCACCTACGCGACGGCCTTCAGCCTGGTCACTCCCCTGTCGATCCCGTGGCTGCTGCAGCGCTATGTGCCGCAGCTGGTTGCTGCGGTCGACGGCAAGGTCTCGACCAAGGTGCCGTCACCCACGAAGTGACCGCCGCAGGGGCCGCGCCGAGCTGACTGTCACGGTCAGCCGATCCCCAACTGCACCAACCGGTTTCGTATGTCGTCCAGCGGCTTGTCGAGGTGCTCGGCGAGCTCCTGCGGGTCGAGCCCGAGGTCGGCGCCGTCCCGCAACTCCTCGTCGTCCTCGGCAGACCAGCCGGAGACTGGCGGGGCGGCCGCGGCCGGCTCCGGTGCAGGCTCCGGCTCGGCTGTCACCTGCGTGGCCATCTCCGGGGTGACCTCGGGGGTGAGCTCGGCCGGCTCGTCGTGGGTCTCGTCCGCGGCCACTTCCGCTGCTTCGGTCGCGGCCCGCTCGACGATGGGCGTGTCCTGCGCGGCGGTCGGCGCGGAGTGCTCGGACGCGGTCTCGTCGAGCCTCCGGAGCGCCTTCAACACGAGTGCACGGTCCGTCGTCGGCCAGAAGGGCGGCAGCGACTTCTGCAGGAAGCCGGCATACCGCGCGGTGATCATCCGGGTGTCGAGGAATGCCACGACGCCCCGGTCGTCGCTGCTGCGCACCAGCCGCCCGGCACCCTGAGCCAACCGCAGTGCGGCATGCGTGGCCGACACGGACATGAAGCCGTTGCCACCGCGGCGGGCGATCTCCTGCGATCGCGCCGACGCCAGCGGGTCGTCCGGTCGTGGGAACGGGATGCGGTCGATGATCACCAGTTGGCAGGACGGGCCGGGCACGTCGACCCCCTGCCACAGGGTGAGCGTCCCGAAGAGGCACGTGCGCGGGTCGGCGGCAAATTGGGCCACGAGGGTGCGGATCTGGTCATCGCCCTGGCACAGGACGGGTATGTCGTCGCCGAACCGCGAGCGCATCTCCTCCGCCGCGGCGCGGGCTGCGCGGGTCGAGGAGAAGAGCCCGAGGGTCCGTCCGCCGGCGGCGCGCACCAGCGTCTCGATCTCGTCCATCGCCTGCGTCGAGGTGCCGTCACGACCCGGCGGCGGGAGCTGCGAGGCGACATACGCGATGGCCTGCCGGGGGTAGTCGAAGGGTGACCCGACATCGAGGCCGGTCCACCGCGGACCGCCCTCACCGCGCAGTCCGAGGGTCCCGGCGACCGAGTCGAACGAGCCGCCCAGCTCGAGCGTCGCGGACGTCATGATGACCGTGCGATCGCCGAAAACCTTGTCCCGCAACAACATTGCGACGCTCATCGGCGCAACGCGCAGGATCGCGCCGCGGCGCTGGTCCTGGCTGACCCAGACCACGTCGAGCTCCCGGCCCTCCAGGATGCGGTCGCAGTTGTCGAAGATCTCGTCGATCGCGGCACGGGCCACCTGGCGGGACGCGTCGTTGTCCGCCGGCGATGCCGGTTTGAGCTCGCTCTGCACCGAGCGGGCGGCGTCACGCACGCGCGTCAGGGCCAGCCCGAGGTTGTCCGGTATGCCGAGCAGGCGGCCCTCCTGCATGCCGTTCAGCAGCTCTTGCAGCATCTCGCCGGCCTCGCGCATGGTCGAGGCGTCCGCCATACGCCCGCAGCGGCGTGCCGCCGTCGAGATCATCCCGCCGGTGACCTCGTCGGTGATCGTCGAGGTGACCCGGTCGACCAGCTCGTGCGCCTCGTCGACCACCAGCAGGTCGTGCTCGGGCAGCATCTGCCGCCCCTCGAACGAGTCGATCGCCATGAAGCTGTGGTTGGTGACGACGACGTCGACCTCCTTGGCAGCGGCGCGTGACCGCTCCACGAAGCACTCGGTCACCATCGGGCACTTGGAGCCGAGGCACTCCTCGGCAGACACCGAGACCTGCCGCCAAGCCCGCTCGCTCACGCCGGGGACGAGCTCGTCCCGCTCGCCGGAGTCGGTCTCCTGCGCCCACTCGCGCAACCGGAGCACCTCCTCACCGAGCTTGCCGGCGTTGCGGTCCACCTCGCCGACATCGAGCAGCGCGTCCTCCTCCTCGGGGTAACCGCCCTCGATCTTGTGCAGGCACAGGTAGTTTCGGCGTCCCTTGACCAGGCCGTAGGTGGGCCGGCGGCCGAGGATCGGCGCGAGTGCATCGGCGATCCGCGGCAGATCACGGTCGACGATCTGGGCCTGCAGGGCGAGCGTCGCGGTCGCGACGATCGCCGGTCGGCCGGACTCGACCGCATGCCGGATCGCCGGCACCAGATAGGCCAGGGACTTGCCGGTGCCGGTGCCGGCCTGCACCAGCAGGTGCGAGCCGTCGCCGGCCGCCTGGTCGACGGCGCGCGCCATCTGCTGCTGCCCGGGTCGATCGGTGCCGCCGACTCCACCGACGGCTGCGTGCATCAGGGCATCGAGGTCGGCAGGCATCCCCACAGGGTATGCCGTCGCCGTCCTGCCGATCGCACCGTCCACAACCCCACCGCTCGACCGGCATACCGCATGCACAAGCGGCATACGGATCAACGCGGAATCGGTGTGCCGGTCAATGCAGGGGTATGCCGGTCGATCAGGGGGTCTCGGCGGTGCCGCGGCAGATGAGGTAGGCGACCAGGGCGGTCCAGCCGGTCTGGTGGGTCGCACCCAGGCCCGATCCGTCGTCGCCGTCGAAATACTCACTGAAGGTGGGGTGCTCGTCCCACAACGGTCCGCTCGGATACCACCGGGGCGTGCCCGGTCGACGGCCGGACGCATCGGCGCGGAAGAGCCCGACCATGCGGTCCATCAGGTCGGCGGTGACCGCGGCGAGCGTGCGCTGCTGCCCCGAGCCGGTCGGGTGCTCGACCCGTTCGTCGGGATCGGCCTCGGCATACGTCGCCAGCGCGTCGAGCAGCAGGAAGTTGATCGGGAACCACACGGGCCCGCGCCAATTGGAGTTGCCGCCGAAGAGTGCGCTGTCGGACTCGGCCGGCGTGTAGCCGACCGAGAAGTCGGCGCCGTCGACGTCGACCGTCAACGGGGTGCGGTATGCCGCCGAGAGCGACCGGATGCCGTGCGGCGCCAGGAACTCACGCTCGTCGAGCATCCGGGCGAGTAGCCGGGCACGCCGCTCGGCCGGCACCAGTGCCATCGTGATGCGGTTGTCGTCGTGCTGCTGGTGATGGGCCAGCACGTCGGCCAGGCCGGTGTCGCGCCGCTCCAGCCAGTGCACCTCGCTGAGCAGATCAGGCAGTTGCCGGGCGACCACGGGATGCACGGATTCGACTGCGACCAAAGGCATCAGGCCGACCAGCGAACGCACCGGCAGCCGCTCGCTGGACCCGTCGGCGCGCACGATCGCGTCGTAGTAGAACCCGTCGTTCTCGTCCCAGAGCGAGATGCCGGTGCTGCCGAAGTTGGTCATCGCCCGGGCCAGCCGCAGGAAGTATTCGAAGAAGGTGCGCACCGACCCGCTCCAGCTGCGGTCATGTCGTGCCAGCTCGACCCCGATCCGCAGCATCGACAACGCATAGAACGCCATCCAGCTGGTCGCGTCCGACTGCTCCAGCCGCATACCGTCGGGCAGCGGTTTCGAGCGGTCGAACGGGCCGATGTTGTCCATGCCGAGGAAGCCGCCCTCGAAGAGGTAGGAGTCGTCGGCGTCCTTGCGGTTGACCCACCAGGAGAAGTTCATCAGCAGCTTGCTGTAGACCCGTGCAAGGAACTCCCGATCCGCCTCTCCCTCAACGTCTTTCGCCAGGGAGTAGACCTGCCAGGCGGCCCAGGCGTGCACCGGTGGGTTGACGTCGTCGAAGTTCCACTCGTAGGCGGGCAACTGACCGTTGGGATGCTGTGCCCACTCGCGCACCATCAGCTCGATCTGGTCCCTGGCGAACGCAGGGTCGATCAGCGCGAGGGGCACGGTGTGGAAGGCCAGGTCCCAGGAGGCGAACCACGGATACTCCCACTCGTCGGGCATCGAGATGACGTCGGCGAGGTCGAGGTGCGACCAACCGATGTTGCGGCCACCGGGTCGGCGGCGCTGCGCCGGCGGGGGCGGGCCTGCCGGGTCTCCCTCCAGCCACTCGTCGACGCCGTAGCGATAGAGCTGCTTGCCCCACAACAGGCCCGCGAACGCCCGCCGGGCGATGAGCGTGTCCTCCTCACTCGCGGTCGCAGGTATGACGCCCCGGTAGAACTCGTCCGCTTCGTCCGCTCGCTGCTGCAGCACATGCTCGAAGTCGGCGAAACCGCCGGACGCTGCTGTGTCGAAGAACGCATGCTCCCGTCCGGGGCCTTCGGCGACCGCGGACATGCGCAGCCGGACGGTGCGGGTCTCCCCTGGCGCGATGTCGTCCAGTTGCCACCAGAAGCCGACCTTGGTGCCGTGGTCGGCGCGGGTAGCGGACTCGTCGCCGTGCACGACCGCCCGGTCGATGCCGTTCTTGGGGCAGTCGGTGCGTGGCTCCGCTCCCCAGAGACCCACATTGTCGGTTTCGTTGTCACAGAACACGATTCGCGGATCACTGTCGGTCTCGAGCCGGTAGGTGCCCAGCCAGTCGTGCTGCAGCTCGACGGCCCCGTCGGCGAGCCGCATCGTCGGGGTGCGATCGTCGCGTCCGAACGCCCAGATGTTGCGGAACCACGCCTGCGGGATCAGGTGCAGGTCGTGGGTGTCGGGACCGTGGTTGGTCACGTCGACCTGCAGCAGCAGGTCCGTCGGTCCGGCCTTGGCATAGGTCACCGCGACATCGAAGAACCGGTCGTCGTCGAGCACCCCGGTGTCGGTCAGCTCGAACTCCGGATCCTGTTTGCCCCGTGCGGCATTCGCGGCCACGAGTTCGTCATACGGGAAGGGTTCCTGCGGGTAGCGGTAGAGCCAGCCGGCGTAGGAGTGCGTCGGTGTGGCGTCGGTCGGCCACCAGACCTCCTTGACGTCCTCACCGTGGTTGCCCTGGGCGTTGGTCAGCCCGAAGAGGCGTTCCTTGAGCCGGTCGTCCTTGCCGTTCCACAGCGCGATGCCGAGATTGAGGAAACCGAAGCGGTCGCAGACCGCCGCCATACCGTCCTCGCCCCAGCGATAGGCACGACGGTGCGCCTGGTCGAAAGGCAAGTAGTCCCAGGCGTTTCCGTCTGCGGAGTAGTCCTCCCGCACGGTGCCCCACTGGCGTGCGGAGACATATGGTCCCCACAACCTCCAGGGGTCACCCGCGTGCGGCGAGGAAGCGATGCGTGCTTGTTCAGAGCCGGCTGCTGGTGACGTCACGACACCGATGGTGCCAGCCGGCTCTGAACGTGGGGTGATCTAGACAGCGAAGTCGGCGAGCTCCGCCTGCATCGTCGGGGTGACCTTGGCGTGCACGTGAGTGCCCTCGCCGGTGTGCTCACTGGACAGCACCTCACCGTCGTCGTGAATGCGCGACAACAGGTCACCGCGGTCGTAGGGCAGCAGCAGCTCCATCCGGATCTCCGGACGTGGCAGCTCGTCGGCCACCACCGCTGCCAGATCGTCGAATCCCGCACCGGTCCGGGCGGATACGGCGATCGCGTGCTTCTCAGCGCGCAGGATCCGGTCGATCACCTCGGGGTCGGCGACGTCGGCCTTGTTGACGACGATGACCTCCTTGACGTCATGCGCACCGACGTCGGCCAGCACCGAACGCACCGCGGTGATCTGCGACTCGGGGTCGGGGTGCGAGCCGTCGACCACGTGCAGCACGAGGTCCGCGTCGGCCACTTCCTCCAGCGTCGAGCGGAAGGCCTCGACCAGCTGGTGCGGCAGCTCGCGCACGAAACCCACGGTGTCGACCAGCGTGTAGCCGCGGCCGTCGGTCGTCTCGGCGCGACGGACCGTCGGGTCCAGGGTGGCGAAGAGTTGGTTCTGGACCAGCACGCCGGCACCGGTCAGCCGGTTGAGGATCGAGGACTTGCCGGCGTTGGTGTAGCCGGCGATCGCGACAGACGGCACGTGACCCGCGCGACGCGAGCCGCGCTTGGTGTCGCGCATCGTCTTCATGCCCTTGAGCTCGCGACGCAGCTTGGCGATGCGGGTGTTGATGCGGCGACGGTCCAGCTCGATCTTGGTCTCACCGGGACCACGCGAGCCCATGCCCTGACCACCGGCGGCCTGACCACCGGCCTGACGGGACATCGACTCACCCCAACCACGCAGCCGCGGCAGCAGGTACTGCAGCTGGGCGAGCTCGACCTGCGCCTTGCCCTCCTTGGACTTGGCGTGCTGGGCGAAGATGTCCAGGATCAGCGCGGTGCGGTCGATGACCTTGACCTTGACGACATCCTCCAGGCCACGGCGCTGGCTCGGTGTCAGCTCGGTGTCGGCGATGACGGTGTCGGCGCCCTCCTCGATGACGATGTCGCGCAGCTGCGCGGCCTTGCCGGAACCCATCCAGGTGCCAGGGTCCGGCTTCATCCGGCGCTGCAGCACCCCGGCGAGGACGGTCGACCCGGCGGTCTCGGCGAGCGCGGACAGCTCGCGCAGGGAGTGCTCGGCCTCCTGTGCGGTGCCTTCACCCCAGACACCGGCCAGCACGACACGCTCCAGGCGCAGCTGGCGGTATTCGACCTCGGTGACGTCCTCGAGCTCGGTGGACAGACCGGCCACGCGGCGGAGGGCGGCGCGGTCCTCACGGTCGAACTGGTCACCGTCATAGGACTCGTAGGACTCTCCGACGAGGAAGCCGTCGGCGTCATACCGCGGGTCTCGGTCGAGGCCGTCGGCCAGCGCCTCGGCGCGGCCGTCGAGCACGTGTGAACGGGCGGTCATCGCGCCTCCATCGGTCTTGCGTTCGGTCATGTTCCCCTTGAATTTCCTGTTGAGCGTTTCAGAGCACAACGCCGGAAGCGAATGGTTTATTGCCCGCACTCACTGTAGGCGCCCGGGGTGCCGTCGCCGTTCAGCGCTGGCGGCAGTCCGAGGCCACCGAAGACCTCAGGGCCGAACGTCACGACGTCGTCCACCAGCTCGTCGACGATCCGCAGCACGTCGAGCGCCATCGGTCGGAACGCAGGCTCCCCCGCCGTGCGCAGATAGACCGCCACCGCCGGCTGGCGGTTCGCCGTCGTCGCGACGCATCTGAAGTCGCCGGGCTCGTTGTCCGCGAGTCCCTCCTGCCAGCAGGCGAGGACGGCACTGCGGCCGACCCAGGTGCCGGGCTGCGGCGGCATCGAGAAACGCACCTCTTCGCGCAGCAGCGAGCCCAGCTGCTCGAAGTCGAGCGCCTCCTGCGCTGCCATGTAGGACTGCACCAGAGCACGCTCCTCGGAGCCGATGTCCCGGGTCCGCGGCCGCCGCCAGTCGAGCCGTGCGTCGGACAGCCGTTGCCGCATGGTGTCGCGTGCCCGCTGCAACGCGCTGTTGGCCGACGCGACGGTGAGGTCGAGTGCCTGCGCCGTCTGATTCGCGGTCCAGCCGAGCACGTCACGCAGGATCAGCGCCGCCCGCTCGCGTGGCGAGAGGTGCTGCACGGCCACGATGAACGCGAGCTCGATCGTTTCCCGCGCCACGGCCGTGTCCTGCGGATCGTCCGGGAACGGTTGCAGGTACAGCACTTCGGTGTCCTGGTCGTCCGGCCCGACGGGCAGCGGAGTCCGGTCGCGTCGCTTCTCGAGATGGTCGAGGCAGGCGTTGGTCGCGATGCGGTAGAGCCAGGCACGCAACGCGGCCCGTCCCTCGAAGCTCGCACGCTTGTCCCAGGCGCGCAGGAAGGTCTCCTGGGTCAGGTCCTGCGCGTCCTCGTAGGACGCGAGCATCCGGTAGCAGTGCACCTGCAACTCCCGGCGATAACGCTCGGTGAACATCGCGAATCCCGCGGTGTCACCGCTACGGGCGACTGCCAGGAATTCCTGCTCGTCGGCTCCGACGGGAGCGGTTCCGGTTGCCATGATCATCATCCTTGTCGTTCGGGTGTATGCCGTACAGAAGTCATGACGGGCGGTCGGCGGAAAACTCATCGTGACGGTGTGGGTAGCCTCGGGCCCGATGACCGGGACAGGCGACCACTACTTCACCGCGCAACCCGCGAGCGCGGCAGAGCGACGCACCATCAACGTGCCGCTCGCCGGTATGACGCGCGCGGTGCAGGTGGCCCCGGGAGTCTTCTCCGCGGAGCGGCTCGACCAGGGCACCCGCGTGCTGCTGGAGCATGCGCCGGAGCCGCCGGTGACCGGGACGTTCCTGGACCTGGGTTGCGGGTGGGGGCCGATCGCGCTCAGTCTCGGGCTGCTCTCCCCGGACGCGACGGTGTGGGGGGTTGACGTCAACGAGCGAGCGCTCGACCTGGCGCGCGACAACGCCACCTCGCTCGGTCTGACCGACGTGCGTGTCGGACTCGCCGACGACGTGCCCGACGACGTGCGCTTCGACCTGATCTGGTCCAACCCGCCGATCCGGGTGGGCAAGGGCGTGCTGCACGAGTTGTTGCTGACCTGGCTGCCGCGCCTGACCGACGACGGCGAGGCCTACCTGGTGGTACAGCGCAACCTCGGGTCGGACTCGCTGCAGCGTTGGCTGATCGACCAGGGCTTCCCGGCCGAACGCTTCACCAGCGTCAAGGGCTTCCGGATCCTGCACGTCCGGCCGCGATCCACTGACTGACGTCAGTGCGGGAGGTCGACCGTCCCGGCGGCGACGATCTCGGCCGGACCGGACAACAGCACCCGGTCGCCGTCGATGCGGACACCCAGGCGGCCGCCGGGCACGTCGACGCGCCACTGCAATTGATCCAGCAGGTGCCCGGCCCACCACCAGGTCGCGACGGCCGCCGCCGCTGCACCGGTGCCACAGCTGCGGGTCTCGCCGACGCCGCGCTCGTGCACACGCATCGCGATGTGTCCCGGCTCCACCGCGCGGACGAACTCCACGTTGGTGCCGTGCTCCGGCACCGGGTCGACACGTGGCTGGTGGGTCAGATCCAGTGTGGCCAGGTCGAATTCGGGCGGCATGGCGACCACGGTGTGCGGGTTGCCCATGTCGATGCTCAACGCCGGCAGCGGGTCCGGTGCGCCGACGACCTGCACGACGCTGTCCGAGCCGTGCTCCTCCGCCTCGGCGTCGCGCGCCAGCCGCCATCGGCCCAGGTCGACCTCGAAGCCGCCGGTCACCACACGCATCCGCTTGACGCCGGCCCGGGTCGCGATGTCGAACTCGGTGCCCTGCTCGAGTCCGTTGTCCAGGAGGTACTTGGCGAAGACACGGGTGCCGTTGCCGCACATCTCGCCGACCGAGCCGTCCTGGTTGCGGTAGTCCATGAACCAGTGGGCGGCACCGGCCCCGGCACGGATCTCGTCCGGTGCGTGCTCCACCGGGGTCACCCGGATCACACCGTCACCACCGACACCGGCGCGCCGGTCGGCGAGGAACGCGACGTCGTCCGCGCTGAGCTCCGGCGTGCCGTCGAGCGCGGGCACGAGCACGAAGTCGTTCTGCGTGCCGTGGCCCTTGACGAAACTGATGGTCCTCACCCGTCCATCCAAGACCATCCGGCGGTGCGGCGTCATCCCGATGTCAGTGCCTGGACCCGTCGGCCGCGGTCCGCACGATGTCGAGCGCCCGGGCCGGCAGGTCCGGCGCGTCATACGGCAACCAGTGGATGCGTGGGTCGGAACCGAACCAGGAGCGCTGACGGCGCGCGAATTTCCTTGTCAACATGATGGTTTCCGCTTGTGCTGCGGCCTCGTCGAGGGCACCGTCCAGCTGCTGCAGAGCCTGTGCGTAACCAATGGCCCGGCTCGCGGTGCGCCCGTCGCGCAGCCCGTGCCGGTCCAGCTCGCGGACTTCGTCCAGCAGGCCCGTGCACCACATCCGCTGCACCCGGGTGACGACCCGGTCGGACAACGTCTGCCGGTCGATCTGCAGGCCGAGCAGCACTGTGGGGTCGACGAATTCGCGCTTCGGCATGGTTGCGCTGAACGGCTCGCCGGTGAGCTCGATGACCTCGAGGGCGCGCACGACGCGACGGCCGTTGGCAGGGTGGATCTGCTGCGCCGCCTCGGGATCCGCGGACGCCAGCTGCGCGTGCAGTGCGTGCGAACCGGAGGTGTCCAGTCGCTCCTCCCACTGCGCGCGCACTTCCGGATCGGTCGGCGGGATGCGCAGGTCGTCCAACGCGGCCCGCACGTAGAGACCGCTGCCTCCGACCATGATCGGCACTCTCCCCCGGGAGCGGATGCCGGCGATGACATCCCGCGCATCCCGTTGGTATGCCGCAACGGTCGCCTCGTCACGCACGTCCAGCACGTCGAGCAGGCGGTGCGGAACTCCCGCTCGCTCCTCGACGGTCAGCTTCGCGGTGCCGATGTCCATGCCGCGGTAGAGCTGGGACGCGTCGGCGTTGACGACCTCTCCGTCGAGCGCCTGCGCGAGCGCCACACCGAGGTCCGACTTGCCGGTCGCGGTCTGACCGACGACGGCGATGATCGGGAGGGTGTCCGGCATACCGGCCAGTGTCCCAAAATGCCGAGCACCGTTGGCCGCCTGTCCGCCCTCCCTACGATGATCCGGTGACCCCGCCGACCACCAACATGCCCACAAATGACCAGGTCCGCGCCCGCATCAGCGGCTCGGCGCTGCAGCGCGCGTTCGACTACTTCGCGGTGCAGGAGCCGGACCGGACTGACTTCCGGGCGGCTGCGCAGCGCATCCACGACGACGCCGACATGTGCGCCCAGGTGGCGGAGATCGTGGCGCGGTTGTGGGACGGCATGGGCCGGCTGCTGGCGTGGAAGCAACCCGAGCTGCCGGCTGCGTTCGACCCGCAGGACCGGGCCGCACAGGTCGAGGCGCGCTTCTTCTATCCGGTCGCCTTCGCCGCGACGCTGCCGGACACGCTGGCCTTCCACCGGACCCGCGCGATCCCGGACAGCGCCTCCCGGGCGATCCTCGCCGACGTCGGGCGGCATCTGCGGGTCTTCGAACGCACCTTCGGGCGCACCGGACTGCACGTGCAGGACTGGTTCTCGCTGCATTTCCGCGGACTGATCTACGACTTCGGCCGGCTGCAGGCGAACCTGGAGCGGCTCGACGCTCCGGCCGACCAATTGCGCGCTGCGGAGGCGCCGGTCGTCACCGGCTCGGTCGTCGCCGGCGTGCACATCCCGGACAGCGGTCCGCTGCGACCGGACGCGGTGGACGCAGCGCTGGCCGGCATCCGCCCGTTCTTCGCCCGGCACTTCCCCGAGCTGCCGGCGATCTCCACAGCTCACTGCATGAGCTGGTTGCTGGACGAGCAACTCATCGACATGGTGCCGGGCAGCAACATCGCCCGCTTCTGCGCGCGCTGGCGGCCGATCGGCCCTGCCACGGACGGGGACGCGTCGGTGCGGGACTTCGTCTTCCGTCGCCCGTATGCCGACCCGGCCGACCTCACCGCATCCAGCCGCCTGGAGCGGGCCATCCTGGCGCATTGGCAGGCAGGCGGGCACATGCGCAGCCGATCCGGATGGCTCAAACTCCCCGGAGCTGTTCCTTCCTGACACGGAGTGCGGGATGGTGGAGACATGAATACCGAGAGCGACGACTACGACCGCGCCGAAGAGGAAGTCGCGACCGAGGAGGGCATGCCGCTGCTCCCCCACCGCGACGACTGGAACGAGCCGATTGAAGACGACAGCGAGGACGGCGAGGACTGATCTCCTCCCGCCGCCTCAGCGCACCCGTGCCACAGCGCGGGTGCGCTCCTTGACCTTCAGCCAGCCTGAAGGTCCACACTCAGCTGTATGACGACAACCGCGCACCGCAGACCGACTCGCGCATGAGCGTCCTCGTGCACTTCTGCCGGGCGTGTGGCCACCAACAGGCCTGGCATGCACCGCGCTGCGCCGGCTACACCTCGTGCCGGTGCTGCCGCGACGACCAGTGTGATCCTGCCGAACCCGTTGTGCTGCAGACGTTCTCGTTCCCCGGCTGGCAGCCCGAGCCGCTGCTCCCGCCCGGCACGGTGCGCAACGCGCGGTCCATGCACGCCAGCGACGCATGCGCATGCGCAGCTTGCGTAACGGCATACGCCCGCCTGACCGGTATCGCCGAATCCGCCTGATCCGACTGCTAATTCGGTTGCTCACACCCTTCCGCGTCCGCCATCCTGTGCGCATGACTTCCTACACCGCATCGACCCACGTCACCGTCCCGGTGCGTGCCGCGGCTGCTGCGCTCGGCACGCAATTCCTGCTGCCCTTGTGCCTGAAGCGCGAAGTCACCGGGCGACCCGAGTGCACCCTGGGCGACCCTCGCCTGCAGGAGAACAGCGCCTGACCGACACCCGCACCATCACGGCGTCGGTCCCTGACCGACGCCATATTTTTATGACTTGCAAAGGAATTCATCATGGAGAAGATCAACGACAGGCTCGTCAACTGGGCCTCACTGCTCGAGGACAACACGAGACAGCAGGCGGAGGTGACGGCGACGATGCCGTTCATCCACCCGCATCTCGCGCTGATGCCGGATGCGCATCTCGGCCTGGGCGCGACCGTCGGCTCGGTCATTCCGACGCTCCGGGCCATCATCCCGGCGGCCGTCGGCGTCGACATCGGCTGCGGCATGATCGCCGTGCGGACGCAGTTCAGCGCCGGCGACCTGCCGGAGGACCGGTCCGTGGTCCGGCACAGCATCGAACGGTCCATCCCGCTGTCCGCGGGCGGCTACAACCGGCGGATCACGCGCGAGCACACGCAGACTCGGCTCGACGAGTTGTCCGCGATGGCGCAGGACGCCGGCTTCGACCCAGCGTCATACGCCAAGAAATGGGACGTGCAGCTGGGCTCGCTAGGGTCCGGCAACCACTTCATCGAGGTCAGCCTCGACGAGCAGGACCGGGTCTGGCTGTTCCTGCACTCCGGGTCGCGGGGTGTCGGCAACCGGATCGCCCAGCACCACATCAAGGTCGCACGGCAGCTGTGCGAGCAGTGGTGGATCCCGTTGCCGCACAAGGATCTTGCCTACCTGGTGGAGGGCACTGCGGAGTTCGACGCCTACCTCCGGGAGCTGCGGTGGGCGCAGCACTTCGCGTTGCTCAACCGGGAGGAGATGATGGACCGGGTCGTGCACGATGTGTCGCACTGGGTCGGTGTGGACGTGATGGAGCAGGAGCGGATCAACTGCCACCACAACTACACCGAGAAGGAGCGGCACTTCGGCAAGGACGTGTGGCTGTCCCGGAAGGGCGCGATCAACGCCGAGTCGGGTCGGCCCGGCCTGATCCCGGGGTCGATGGGCACGGCGTCATACGTCGTGGTGGGCAAGGGCAACCCGGTCGCGCTGAACTCCTCACCGCACGGTGCCGGCCGGGCCTACTCGCGGTCGGCGGCCCGGAAGGCGTTCACCAGTGACCAGCTGCGGGCGGCGATGGAGGGCATCGAATACCGCGACACCGATGCGTTCTTGGACGAGATCCCGCAGGCGTACAAGGACATCGACGTGGTCATGGCCGATGCTGCCGACCTCGTCGAGGTCCGGCACACCCTGCGGCAGATCGTCAACGTCAAGGGCGACTGAGGGTCGACGTCACCGTTGACGCTCGGTCAGTAGTGCAGACCGAGCCGGTCGTGCACGTCGTCCAGCGTGCGGGTCGCGACCTCACGGGCGCGCGCATTGCCTTCTCGCAGCACGCTTTCCAGGTATGCCGGGTCCGCGGCCAGCGCTGCCCGACGCTCGCGGTGCGGCGCGAGTCCGTCGTTGACCGCGGCCGTCAGCTCACGTTTGAGGACCGCCGCTCCCCCGTCCCCGATGCGCGCGGCGACGGCCTCCGGGGCTTCGCCCGTGAAGAGTCCGACGATGCGCAGCATGCTCGCGACCTCCGGCCGGCGGTCCGGCTCGAAGGTGATGCGCCGCTCGGAGTCGGTGCGCGCCTTGCGGATTCGTGCCGCGGTCTCGTCGGCCGTCATACCGAGGGAGATGCCGTTGCCCCGGCTCGTCGACATCTTCTTGCCGTCCAGGCCGGGCACCACCGGCAGCTCGGTCAGCAACGCGTCGGGAGCTCGGAAGTACTGCTCCCCCGCGGCATACCGCTGGTTGAAGCGACGCGCGATCGCGCGCGTCTGCTCGACGTGCGGCAGCTGGTCGCGGCCGACCGGCACGACGGTGCCGTGCACCGACAGGATGTCGGCCGCCTGGTGCACCGGGTACGTGAGCAACAGACCGGACAGCGGGCGCCCGTCGGTCGCGGCGAGCTCATCCTTCACCGTCGGGTTGCGCCGCAGCTCCGCATCGCTGACCAGGGAGAGGAACGACAGCGTCAGCTGACCGACCTCCGGCACCGCGGAATGTGCGAAGATCGTCGACCTCTCCGGGTCGATGCCGGACGCCAGGTAATCGGCGAGTTGCCCGAGGGTTGCTGCGCGGACATCGCCGATGCTGTCGCGGTCGGTGATCACCTGGTAGTCGGCCACCAGGATGAAAGTATCGATCCCTTTGTCCTGTATGGCGACTCGCGACTTCAGCGTCGCGAAGAGATGCCCGATGTGCAGCGGGCCGGTCGGCCGGTCGCCGGTGAGCACGCGCAATCGGTCACGCCCGCGCGCCTGCGGGTCGTCGATCAACTCGTGCAAGGTCTGGCTGCGGGCATGGCTCACGGCATACGAGGCATCGGCGTGCAGGGCCGCGTCTTCGGTGGTGTCGGCGCCCTGGGTGGTGTCGGTGACGGTCATGGTCTTGCTCCTTCGGGTCGATGCCCGGCCGGGAGCGCCATACGAAAAAGAGCCGCCCGACCGGGCGGCTCTTGGTGAAACGGGTTACGTCAGCGGGCCGCCGGGGATGGCGGCCACCACGAGGAAGTGCTGACGAGCTGCATGCGATCCACGTTAGCGCATGCTCCTGCGCGCCAGCCGGGCAACCACGACCGCGACGGCGAGACCGACCAGGAGCAGCGCTCCGACATACGCGACGGACGCGTTCCAGCCGCCGGCGGCATAGGCCAGGCCGGAGACGGCGCCGAGCACGGAGCTGCCGACGTAGTAGGCGAAGAGATAGAGCGAGCTGGCCTCCGCTCGGTGCTCGCGAGCAAGCAGGCCGACCCAGCCGCTCGCGGTGGCGTGCGCCGCGAAGAAGCCCGCGGTGAAGCAGAAGACTCCGACCAGCAGCAACGGCAGGTTGTTCGGGAGAGTGAGCAGCAGCCCCACGGCCGACACGACCTCGGCGGTGAGCAACGTCCGTGCGCGGCCGAACCGGTCCGCCAGCCGGCCGGCGAGCGTGGACGAGACGGTGCCGGACAAATACATCAGGAAGACAGACCCGGCTACTGCCTCGGAGAGGTTGAACGGCTCTGCCAGCAAACGGAATCCGAGCATGTTGTAGACGGAGACGAAGCCGCCCATCAGCAGGAACGCCGTCGCGAAGAGTCCGAGCAACGCCGGTGTGCGCAGGTGCTCACCTAGAGCTCGCGAGGTCGTCCGTATGCCGACCGGTTGCGGCTCGAAATGGCGCGACGCCGGCGCGAGCCGCACGAAGACGACGGTGAACCCGAGCGCGACGAGTGCGGCGATCTCCAGTGCCCACCGCCAGGTCGTTGCCTCCAGTGAGAACGACGCGACGAGTCGGCCGGCCAGGCCGCCGATGGTGGTGCCGGCGATGTAGCGGCCCATCGCCGCGCCGAGGTGCCCACGGTGCACCTCCTCGGCGAGATAGGCCATCGCCGTCGCGGGGACCCCTGCGAGTGCGATGCCCTGCAACGCTCGGAGCACGATCAACACGCCCATCGACGGCGACCACGGCAGGATCAGTCCGATGACCGCCGACGCCACCGCCGACACGGTCATCACCCGGGTGCGGCCGAAGCGCTCGGACAGCGCACTCGCCGGGATGATCGCCAGCGCGAGCAGCCCCGTCGTCGCCGAGACGCTCAGCGCGGAGACGGCCGGGCTGACGTTGAACTCGTCTGTCAGTGAAGGGAGCACGGCCTGCGCGCAATACATCGCGACGAAGGTCGTCATCCCCGCGGCGAACAACGCCGTGGTGATGCGCCGGTAGCCGGCATCGCCGCGCCGGTATCCCGCTGCGCGTTGGGTGCAGCCTTCCGTGGTCGTCACACGATCATCGTGGCGCCTCTAATCGTCATACGGAAATGAGTGCTTTTGCCGATATTCATGCATTCACGACATAAGCTCGAGAGATGCGTGATGCCGTGTGGTGGTTCGTCGTGCTCGCCGAGGAGGAGAACATCACGGCAGCCGCCGCTCGACTACAGGTCCCCCAGCCCACGCTGTCCCGGCGCCTCGGCCGGCTCGAACGCCAGCTCGGCACCACCCTTTTCGACCGCATAGGCAAGCGGGTCCAACTCAACGACGCCGGTCGCCTGTATGCCGAGCACCTTCGGCGCGCGCATGCCGAGCTGGCGGCGGGCGAGCTCGCCGTCCGGGAGCTGCAGGCACACGGGCCGCGGGTGGTGCGCCTGGGCTTCCTGCACTCGTTCGGCACCTGGCTGGTCCCCGAGATCATCCGCACGACCCGCGAGACCGACCCTGGTGTCCGTTTCGAGCTCGTGCAGGATGCGGCCGAGACCATCACGGGCAAGGTCGTCTCCGGTGATCTCGATCTGGGCATCGTCTCGCCTCGACCACGCGAGGCACCGGTCAGCTGGCGGCGGCTGCTCCGGCAACAGGTCAACCTCACGGTGCCGTCCACCGACCCGCTCGCCCGGCGTGACTCCGTCGATCTTGCCGAGCTGCGCGAGCGCGAATTTGTGGCGATGGCAACAGGTTTCGGGATGCGTCAGTTGCTCGACGAAGCGTGTGCCTCTGTCGGGTTCGAGCCGAGGATCACCGTGGAGTGTCAGGAGCTCGACACCGTCGCGGGACTTGTCGGAGCCGGGATCGGCATCGCGCTGTTGCCGGACTCCCCCGACCGGCGACTACCTGCGGGTGTGGCGCTCGTCCGGGTCACCGGCGTCGACGCCGCTCGCGAGGTCGGCCTCATCTGGGCTCGCGGTGCCGCGCTGTCCGAGCCGGCCCGCCGAGTGCGCACGTTGGCCACGGAGCAATGACATTGCGGCAGAAGGTTACTGATTGACAAGGCAGCATTGAGAGTGTTCTATCGATACATCACTCTCAATGGAGGTCCCGGTGGCCAATCGCCTGAACGACGTCGAGCTCGACGCACGGGGTGCGCGCGCTCTCGCCCATCCCGTCAGGTTGGCGATCCTCGCCAACCTGCGTGCGGGTGGCCCCTCCACGGCGAGCCGGCTTGCGCCGGATGTCGGAGCGAGTCCGTCCGTCACCAGTTGGCACCTGAGGCATCTGGCCGAGCACGGGCTGGTGGAGGACGATCCCGGTGATCACGGCGGCGGCCGATCCCGGTGGTGGCGAGCCGTCGGATCCGGCTTCCGCTTCCAGGTCGATCCGGAGAACCCGGAGCCCGGTCTCGCACTCAGCGATGCCATCGAGGCATCAGAAGGCGGACTCGTCGAGCGCTGGCGCAGCACACGGTCGTCGTTGGCTCCCGAGTGGCTCGCGGTGTCCGGCCGCTACAACACGCTCATCCACGCGACTCCGGATGAGATCGCGGCGCTCGAGGACGCCATCGAGGAGCTGCTCGCGCCGCTCGCCAGGCGACCGGCGGCCGAGCGGCCTGCCAATGCGGGACCGGTCCGGATCCTGCGATACACGATGCCGGAGGCCGGCGACGATGACCACGGGGACGGACACGAGAATGACCACGACAAGCACGGATCCGACTGACTCCCAACACATTTGGGCCGACCGTGGTTTCGTCACCTACTGGGCCGGCTATGCGGTCTCGGCGGTAGGCGACCAGATTTCGGGTCTCGCGCTGCCTCTCGTGGCAGTGGTGGTGCTCAACGCGTCTGCCGCGCAGGTCAGTGTGCTGACCGCCCTGCTGTGGCTGCCCTACTTCTTCTCATTGTTCGTCGGAACCTGGGTGGACCACCACGGCCGCCAGCAACGGTTGCTCATCGGCGCCGACGTGTGTCGCTGTCTCGGCGCTGCGGCCGTTCCGACGGCCTACGCCTTCGGCGGGTTGAGCCTGGCGATGCTCTACGCATGTGCGATCGTTCTCGGCTCCGGCAGTGTGCTCGGTGGTTGCTCCGGCCAGAGCTTCTTCGTCCGGCTGGTGCCGAGAACGCAGTACGTGCAAGCGCATTCGGCGCTCTCCAGCACGCTTTCCATCGCGGCGCTCGTCGGCCCGGCGATCGCCGGTGTCCTCATCCAGGCGATCGGTGCCGCGGACGTGGTGGTCGTGGATGCTGTCACGTTCCTCGTGTCAGCCGTCGCGATCAGCCGCGTTCGCACCCGCGTCGGTGCCGCCGAAGCGTCCACCGCGCACACGTCCTACGGCCGCCGACTCTGCGAAGGTGTCCGATACCTCTTCCGGCATCGCTACCTGCGCGCAAGCCTCGCGGCCTCGACGGCAATGAATCTCGGCGACTTCACGGCTCGGGGCGTGCTGATCCTCTTCGCAACCCGCAACCTGCACATGTCCCCGGGCAGCATCGGGCTCTCGCTGAGTCTCGGCGCCGTCGGCGGGCTGACGGGCGCGCTCACCGCCGGACGGTTCGGTGCGCTGGTCGGGACCGGGCCCGCCATGGTCGTCGGAGGCGGTTTCACCGTCATCCCGTATGCCGTGCTCGCCCTGGTCCACGGGCCGACAACGGGTTTCGTGTGCCTGGCGGGCGGGGCGCTCGTTGCAGCGTGGTCGGTGATGCAGTTCGACATCAACAACAACTCGGTGCGTGCCACCGTCACCGACGACGCCATGCGAGGACGCGTGGCCGGCGCCTACTCGATGATCAATTACGGCTCGCGACCGGTCGGCGCAGTCATCGGCGGTCTCATCGCGACAGCGATCGACATACGGGCCGCGTTCGTCGTCGCCGGACTGCTAGGGGTCGTCTCGATCGTGCTCATGATGCGTTCACCGATGGTGCACGTCAGGTCGGTCGAGTCCGCTGCTGCGGCGGTCGAATAGCTCAGTTGCAGCCGCAGCCCTCTGCGACGGGCTGCGTCGCCGGAGCGCCGATGCTCGGCATACCGAGCGACACCGCGGGTTTGCGGGTGGCACCGTCGGCGGCCTGGTCCTGCAACCCCGCCCAGGCGTCGCCGCCGCGGGTGCGGCGCACCGACCATGCGCCGCCTTCGACGGCCGAGTCTGCGACCAGGTGGTGCGGCGCGGCATAGGTGACACCGACGGTGACGAAGTCGCCCGGACGCGGGCGCTCGGCGCCCTCCGGCACGGCGAAGTGCACCAGCCGGTTGTCGCGCGCACGGCCGGACATGCGGTGGGTCTCGGCGTCCTTGCGGCCCTCGCCGGGTGACACGAGCACCTCGACCTCGCGGCCCTCGAGCTCGCGGTTGCCCGCCCAGGAGACTTCCTCCTGCAGCTCGATGAGCCGGTCGAAACGCTCCTGCACCACGGCTTTCGGGAGCTGGTCGGGCAGGTCGGCGGCCGGCGTGCCCGGTCGGATGGAGTATTGGAAGGTGAACGCCGACGAGAAACGCGACTCGCGCACGACCCGCAGCGTCTCGGCGAAGTCCTCCTCGGTCTCGCCCGGGAAGCCGACGATGATGTCGGTCGTGATCGCAGCGTCGGGCATCTTCTCCCGCACGCGGTCGAGGATGCCGAGGAACTTCGCCGACCGGTAGGACCGGCGCATAGCCTTCAGCACCCGGTCCGAGCCGGACTGCAATGGCATGTGCAGCGACGGCATGACGTTGGGTGTCTCGGCCATCGCATCGATCACGTCGTCGGTGAACGCCGCCGGGTGCGGTGAGGTGAAGCGCACGCGCTCCAGCCCCTCGATGTCACCGCACGCGCGCAGCAGCTTGCCGAACGCGAGGCGATCACCGAACTCCACGCCGTAGGTGTTGACGTTCTGGCCCAGCAGGGTGATCTCGACGACGCCCTGCTCGACCAGCGCCCGGATCTCGGCGAGCACATCGCCCGGCCGGCGGTCCTTCTCCTTGCCGCGCAGCGACGGCACGATGCAGAACGTGCAGGTGTTGTTGCAGCCGACCGAGATCGAGACCCAGCCGCTGTATGCCGAGTCGCGTCGCGTCGGCAGGGTCGACGGGAAGGTCTCCAGCGACTCCTTGATCTCGACCTGCGCCTCGGCGTTGTGCCGTGCACGCTCCAGCAGGACGGGCAACGAGCCGACGTTGTGAGTGCCGAAAACGACGTCCACCCAGGGCGCCCGCTGGACGATGTCGCCCTGGTCCTTCTGCGCCAAGCAGCCGCCGACCGCGATCTGCATGCCGGGGTTGGCGTCCTTGGCGGGGCGCAGCTGACCGAGCTGGCCGTAGAGCTTGCCGGCGGCATTCTCGCGCACCGCGCAGGTGTTGAAGACCACGACGTCCGGGTGCTCCGGCCGCTCACCGAAGGCGACGGCCGCCCGGTCGACATACCCGGCGGTCTCCAGCAGACCGGCGATCCGCTCCGAGTCGTGGACGTTCATCTGGCACCCGTGGGTGCGCACTTCATAGGTCTTCAGATCACCAGTCATGACCGTCCCAGGGTACGGGGTCCCGCCGACCCGGCCGGAATCGCAGGTGCCGCCCGCGGCGTCAGGACCCCGGTGGCCGCAGGTATGGCGAGCCACCCGCGTATGGCGCCGGCCGCGCCGCCGGCCCCTTGGGACGCTTCGCACGCTGCGGCATGCGCCACGCCATCAACCCGAGACACAGACTGCATCCGACGACCACGACGAGTGCGAACCTCATGATTTCGGACAGGGCCGGCCTGTCGCGGCACAGCTCAGCGATCGCCAGCGTCCCGGCGATCGCGGTCACCGGGAACGACGCCCACAGCATGACCGGCCCCGCCTGATAACCGGCGAACGTCGCGATCGTGCCCACCAGGGCATAGACGACCGCGCAGGCCGCCAGGAAACACACGCCGAACATCAGCAGCTCCAGCATGATCATCCCGTCGGGGTCAGCGCCGGGGTGCGCGTCGTAATACTCCTTGCTCTGCACCCGCACGAGCCAGTGCACGCAGGCCCAGACCGCAGCGGAGAAGACGAGGACGTTCAGCAATTGGCAGACGCCGGCGGCGATCCACCAGTCCCTGCCCGCCGGCCTCTTGTGCGGCTCGTGCTGACCTGTTTGCCAGCCCTGTTGCTGCCACTGGTTTGCCCATTGGCGCACCTCCGGCGATGGTCCGGACCCGGGTGACGGTTGCTGCATGCCGACGAAACTAGCCGACGAACGACCGCAGGATCGGCTGTCCACAACATCGGATCTGCGGCACCCGATCGAGCATTCCGGCCACGCCGGGCCCGCCGCGGGTCTATCTTCGGGCGGATGAGGCTGCGTGTTCTGCTGGCCACCGTCGTGGCGATGCTGATGTCCCTGCTGATGTGCCTGACTCCGGCGAGCGCAACTGCCGCCGGTGCCCGCACTGCACCTGACAATCCCTGGCTGCAACGCCGGGTGATGAACATGGCGCACTCCGGCGGCGAGGACGAGGCGCCGATGAACACCATGTATGCGTTCAAGCGCGCTGTGAACCTCGGGGCCGACGACATCGAGCTCGACGTGCAGTCGACCAAGGACGGGCACGTCGTCGTCATACACAACGCCACGGTGGACCAGACGACTAACGGCCACGGTTACGTCGTCGACAAGACCCTCGGCCAGATCAAGCAGCTCGATGCGGCCTACTGGTTCGTGCCCGGCCACAGTGCGCAGCACGGGCAGCCGGCCGACGCCTACACGCTGCGCGGCGCGCGCCACGGTCACCCGAAGGTGCCGGGCTACCAGAACAAGGACTTCGAGATCCCCACGCTGAAGAACGTCCTGCACCGCTTCCCGAACACCCCGATCAACATCGAGATCAAGGGCACGTCCGACTCGGACGTCGCGTCATACAAGCGCACTGCCCGGCTGCTGGCGCAACTGCTGAACAAGTCGGGGCGCACGGACGTCATCGTGACGTCGTTCAACGACGAGGCGCTCGGCTACTTCCACTCGCTGGCGCCGAAGATCCCGCTCGCGCCGGGACAGAACGAGTTGCTGCAGTATTTCCTCTTCGGGGTGAAGCCGATGGACGGCACGGTCGCGCTTCAGGTGCCGGTCACCTTCTCCGGCATACCGGTGGTGACCAAGTCGTTCGTGGCTCGCGCGCACGCCGACGGATATGCCGTGCACGTGTGGTTCAGCGGCACCGCTCCCGACGACGCGGCGACCTACAACGCGATGCTCGACAGTTGCGTCGACGGGCTGATGCCGGCCAAACCGACTCTGCTGGAGTCGATCCTGGACGCCCGCGGGATCGAGCGGCCGGGTCAGCCCGGCGTCGACCCGTGCGCGAGCTGAGTCCGGCCGACCGGCCACACCGCGATCGTCAGCGGTATGACGCGTGGACTCGCGACGCGTGCACGTGCCGCGACCCCGGCCCACGCTCGGCCCGGAGCAGGGCAACCACGTGCACCGCGAATGCGGCAGCCGGCAGGACCAACAACCAGGCGGGGCGTCCCGCCGTGTGATGCACGACCGCGTAGAAGCCCAGGCCGATCACGACCAACGGGGCGAGCGCGATCCCCGGAGCCGTCGCCTCACCGCGCCGGCAACCCAGCGCCGCCGCGGCCGACATCACCGCTGCGCACACCAGCACCACGGTGAGCCCACCGAAAATCACCATGGCGTATTGCTTCACGCCGATCCCCTCGGCCGGATCACCGGCGAGGTGCAGCAGCGTGATCCCGACGACCACCGCTCCCACGGCGGTGAAGATCGCCGTCCCGGCGGCCACCACCCCTGACACGACGAGCCACCCGTCACCGTTTCGCAGCTGCCCCGTCAACCGTTCCCAACTCATGTCCGTCCCCCAATCGTTCATGGGGGTATGACGTCGGCTGCCGCCGATCGGCTCCGGTCGGCCCCGATCGACTCAGCTCAGCGGCGCTGCGGCTGCGGGAAACGCAGCGCGATCACCGGGCAGACGATCAACGCCAGCGCCGCGAGGAGGCCGACGATCATGCGTCCCGGCTCCCCGAAGGCCAGCCCGAGCCAGATGATCTCCGCCACCCCGAGAACGCCCAGCAGACTGGCCATGATCGCGCCGGATGGCTTGCCGCGCAGGCAATTTCGCCCGCCCCAGAAGCCCAGCACGATCGACACCACCTGCATCACCAGGAAGAGGTAGAACAACCAGGTCGTGTTGCTGAAGAAGTCGTCGGAGATCTGTTCAACGCCCTCCCCGCCGCCTTCGGCCGCCACGAACAGCCCGAACACACCCAGCAGGAACGCGATGGTGCCCAGCACGCTCAGGGCGCTGCCCGCCCCGATGAACGCCAGCACGCCGGCTCCGGTCCACCACCCCTTACCGCGTGCCGGCGGCGGCAGAGGGTGGAAGCCGGGCCGGGGCATCGGGCCGGGTTGTTGCCACTGCTGCCACTGCTGCTGTGGCGGTATGGCGCCCGGATGCGGCTGCAAGGTGTGCGCACCCGGACGGCCGGGCGGGCTCTGTGGCCACGGCGGCGGGGCGGTCTGCTGTGCTGTGGACGGCGGCATCGGCTCGCGTGGCGGTTGACTCATGCGGACGAAGCTAGCGGACCGAGGACCCCGAAAACCGTTGTCCACAGGCACTTCTGGTCAGAACACCTTGCCGGGGTTGAAGATGCCGTGCGGGTCCAGCGCCGCCTTGACGGCGCGCTGCATCGCGACGACCTCGGGACCCAGCTCGCGTGCAGCGCCGGGCATCTTCAGCAGGCCGACGCCGTGCTCACCGGTCACGGTCCCGCCGAGCTTCAGGCATTCGTCGATGATCCGATCGAACGCGGCCTGGGCCCGCTCGCGCTCGTCGTCGTCATCGCGGCCGGCGACCATCAGCGGGTGCAGATTGCCGTCACCGGCGTGCGCGACGCTGGCGATGGTGATGCCGACCTCGGCCGAGATCTGCTCGATGCGGCGCAACATCTCCGGCACGTGCTCCTTGGCGACCACGATGTCCTCGGTGAGCAGCGGGCCCTTGCGCTCCATCGCCGGGTAGGCGAGCCGGCGCGCGGCCATCATCGCGTCGGCCTCCTGGGCGTCGGCGGTCTCGGCGACGAACGTCGCTCCCCCGGCCTCGAACGCGGCCACCATCTCGTGGGCGGCCTGCTCGCCGGCCGCCCCGGGTTCGTCGACCTCGCCGATGACCACGACGTTCGCCTCCGACGCCAGACCCATGCCGGTCATCTCGTCGACCGCCTCGAGGCAGATGCGGTCGACGATCTCCAGCGCGGACGGTGTCAGTCCCCGCGCCGCGACGTCACGCACTGCGACACCCGCGTCGACGATGTTGTCGAAATAGCCGAGCACGGTGCGTCCCGGGTCGGGCAGCGGGCGCAGTTTGACGGTGATCTCGGTGACGATGCCGAGGGTGCCCTCGGATCCGACGAAGAGTCCGGCCAGGTCGAGGCCCGCGACACCCTTCGCGGTGCGACGGCCGAGTCGCACCACCTCACCCGTGCCCGTGACGACCTGTAGGCCGATGACGTAGTCGCGCGTCACGCCATACTTCACGCAGCAGACGCCGCCGGCGTTCGTCGCGACGTTGCCGCCGATCGTCGACCAGGGCGAGCTGGCCGGGTCCGGTGGATACCAAAGCCCTTGTTCCGCAACGGTTTTGCGTAGATCGTCGTTGACGACGCCGGGTTGCACGACAGCGATGCGTTCGAGCGGGTTGACCTCGAGGACGGCATTGAGCTTCTCGAGGCTGACCACGACGGATCCCTCGGTCGCGTTGGCGCCGCCGGACAGCCCGGTGCCTGCACCGCGCGGCACGACCGGGACGCGATGCTTCAGAGCCCAGCGGACGGTCTGCTGCACGTCCTCGACGCTCGTCGCCCGCACCACCGCGAGCGGCGCGGCGTATGGCGCCCACTCGGCCTCGTCGTGCACATAGGACGCGACCATGTCGGCATCGGTCAGCACCCGGGAGGTGCCGAGCAGGTCGATGAGTTCGTCGGTGAGTCCGTTGCTGGGTTCGTCGCTGGCGGCCATGCATTCACGCTAATGCGCACGGAGTTCGTCGGTCAGCGCGGGACGAGGGTCAGTCCGATCACGGTGAACAGTCCGCCCGCAATGCGGTCGATGGTGCGCTGCAGCCGTCGGTATGCCGCCACGACCGGCCGGGATCCGGCACACCAGCTGACGCCGGCGAACCACGCCACGGCCATCGCCAGCATCACGGCCAACACACCGACACGCATCGGCACGCCCACGTGTCGCGGCATCAGAGTGGCGAAGAGAGCACCGAAGAAGACCAGCGCCTTCGGGTTGGCCAGGTTGGTGAACAAGCCCAGTCGCCAGTGCTTTCCGGCCTTCGCGGCCGGCGCGTCGGCGACGCCGGGGGCAGCCTTGCGGGCTGCCCGGAATACGTGGACGCCATACCCGATCAGCAGCACCGCGCCGACACCACGCACCACGAGGTAGAGGTGCTCATAACGGGCCAGCAGCGCGCTGAGGCCGCACATCGCGAGCGTCGCCCAGGAGGCGATGCCGCAGACCACTCCGAAGCCGACCCGTAGGCCTGCGGATCGGCCGTGCGCTGCCGAAGTGCGAAGCACGGCAAGGAAATCCGGGCCAGGGCTGATCACTGCGACCAGCCAGGCGAGCAGGAGAGGGAGAACGGCGAGCATCTGAATCACCCGATCATCGGAGAGGTCATGACGACAGTGATGTCCGCGGGGTCGGACGTCGTGCGGTAGGAGTGCGGCGCGTCCCCGGGGAAGGCGAGCAGGTCCCCCGGCCCGAGCTCGACCAGCGCATCCGTCGGCCCTGCCGAGACTTCGCCCGACGCGACCATCAGGTGCTCGAGCGTGCCGGTGGCGTGCGGGACCCCGTCGTACGTCGTGTCAGCCGGCAGCCGCAGCCGCCAGATCTCGACCTGGTGTCCGCCACTGATCCGACGCAGCATTTCCTGCTGCGGACTGTCGGCGACCGGTGTTGCCCGCACGACCTGAGGACCTGAATCCGCCGCTGGGACAAGTAGATCCGTCAAGGGCACACCAAGTGCGACCGCGACCGAGTCGAGCGTGTCGATCGTGGGATTGGACCGGCCGGACTCGAGTCCGGACAGCGTTGCCTTGGACAGGCCGGCACGTCGGGCAAGCTCGGCCGACGACATGCCGCGTTGCTCGCGCCGGGCACGGATCTGGGCACCTGCGGAGGCCGCGATGCCGGAAAGTGATGACGCCATACGTTCACTATAGCGAACGTTTTGCGTTTTCTACTATCCCGTCGGGTCGGTCTCTGCCCGTCGACTCGCCCGTCGACGACCCAGTGCGGCCGTGATCAGTCGGGCTGATGCTCCGGCGCGTCAGCGATCGCCTCGCGAATGACGCTCCAGGCGATTGATGACGAATAGCCTTTGCGCGCAAGCATTCCCGCGAGTCGGCGGGCCTGCACCGTTGCGTCGAGGCCATGCATCGAGCGCAGCTTCTTGTCGACGAGTGCTCGCGCTCGCTCCCGCTCGTCATCGTCGTCGATGGTGTCCAGCTGCTCGTTGATGACGTCACTGTCGACGCCCTTGCGACGCAGCTCCTGGGCGATCGCGCGCCGCGCGAGGCCTCGGCGTTCCTGCTGCGAGCGGACCAAGGTGGCCGCATAGGCCGCGTCGTCGATCAACCCGGTCTCCTCGAGCCGGTCGAGGACCTCGGCGGCAACCTCGTCCTCACAACCGCGCTCGCGCAGCTTGTCGGCGAGCTGCTTGCGGCTGCGGGGCGCGGCGGTCAGCTGCTTGAGCACGATCGTGCGAGCCACGTCGTGCGGATCGGCGTCGGGGCCACCCTTGTCCGGCGGAGGCTCACGATCATTGCGGGCCTGCCGTGCGGTGCGTCGTCCGAGCGCACTGCCGGCAGGGTGTGAGCCACGACGGGATCGGCCCCGGGCGGCCGCAGGCCGCTCCCGCTCGGTCGCACCATCGGCGTCCGGTCCGGCCTGCGACGAGGAACCGGCCCACGGGCCGACAATCACCTCGGCCGGATCGACGAAGTCCGGTGGTGAATCCGGTGCACTGTCAAAGGGATTCACGATGTCGAAGCCTCCCTCAGCGGACTTGCCCCGTCATACGCACAGGGACACGTCCCGTCATACAAGAAGATTCGTCTCGGCCACCGAACGCCGAACGGAAGCCCACGAGGGAACAGTGGCCGAGACGACGGATCAGAAGTCGACCGCGGTGACGACGGGAGCCTCCTCCTCGGCCGGTTTGTCGGCCTGCGGCCCGACGCCGAGCTTCTCCTTGATCTTCTTCTCCAGCTCGTCGGCCAGGTCGGGGTTGTCCTTGAGGAAGTTGCGCGCGTTTTCCTTGCCCTGGCCGAGCTGGTCGCCCTCGTAGGTGTACCAAGCACCGGCCTTGCGCACGAAGCCCTGCTCGACACCCATGTCGATCAGGCCGCCCTCGCGCGAAATGCCCTGACCGTAGAGGATGTCGAACTCCGCCTGCTTGAACGGCGGGGACACCTTGTTCTTGACGACCTTGACGCGGGTGCGGTTGCCGACCGCGTCGGTGCCGTCCTTCAGCGTCTCGATGCGACGCACGTCCAGGCGGACCGAGGCGTAGAACTTCAGTGCCTTACCACCCGTCGTGGTCTCCGGCGAGCCGAACATCACGCCGATCTTCTCGCGCAGCTGGTTGATGAAGATCGCCGTGGTGCCGGTGCTGTTGAGCGCGCCGGTGATCTTGCGCAACGCCTGCGACATCAGTCGCGCCTGCAGACCGACGTGGCTGTCACCCATCTCGCCCTCGATCTCGGCGCGCGGCACGAGTGCCGCAACGGAGTCGACGACGATGATGTCGAGCGAGCCGGACCGGATCAGCATGTCGGCGATCTCGAGTGCCTGCTCACCGGTGTCGGGCTGGCTGACCAGCAGTGCGTCGGTGTCGACACCGAGCTTCTTGGCGTATTCGGGGTCGAGCGCGTGCTCGGCGTCGATGAAGGCCGCGATGCCGCCGTTGCGCTGCGCGTTGGCGACCGCGTGCAGGGCGACGGTGGTCTTACCGGAGGACTCCGGACCGTAGACCTCGACCACGCGACCGCGCGGCAGCCCGCCGATGCCGAGCGCGACGTCCAGGGCGATGGCGCCGGTGGGGATCACGTCGATCGGCGGCCGGACGTCGTCGCCCAGGCGCATGACCGCGCCCTTGCCGTGAGCCTTCTCGATCTGGGACAGCACGGTGTCGAGAGTCTTGAGCTTGCTGTCACCGGCGCCGGCGGCGCCTGCAGTCTTTGCTGCCATGTGCGGCACTCCTTCAAGAGTTGTAGGTGGGTCGCGTCCACCGGCGACCGTCCGCCACCCGTCAGTGCGAGTCGGGCTTTGGAACGAGTCAGACGCTAGGACCCCGCACCGACAACCCGTGAGTGTGCCGTCCGTGCACTGTGGACAACGGGTCGTCGTTCGAGGACTTGTGGATGAGCCTAGCCCAATTACCCGAACACTCGTACGAAGGTTTGCGGCGTGGCGTGTTGCCATACAGCCGCACAAACTTCGACCGTCGAAGGTTAGGGCGGCGGCGAACGCCCGCGCCTACGGGTGCAGGTGCGCGCCCTTGAGGATCTTGTCGACACCGTTCTTCGGGCCGTGCACCGCGAGCCCCACGAGGTTCAACTCCTCCGCCGGTATGTCGGCGGTGGCCGCGCGATTGGCGGCGTCATACCCCGTCTTGAACATGTCGTCGGTGTAGATCGCCGGCCGCAACCCGCGCGAGACGGCGCGGCTGCGAGCATTCGCGAGGTTCTGGGCACTCCCCTCGAAGACGAGCACCGGCATCCCGAGCAACGGCAGGTAGGTGCCGCCGTCGCCGTCGCGGTAGTCCTCCCCCACCAGCTCCGGGTTCGCGGCAGCGATGCCGGCGGCGAGGAAGGCAGTGACGTTCATCCGCTGCCACGCGGCGAGGTCATCGCGCAGCAGGATCGCGATCTTGGTGGCGAACGGCGGTGTCAACAGGTCCTGATTGTCGTCAAAAACGTTGTCGTCATACATGCGGACATCGTGCGAAGAACTGGTGGACGCCGTCTTGTACGGAGTTGATCTGCTCGCCACCGGGTATGGCGCACCCCGGACAGCTTCGAGTGCGACTTCGGAGATCCGCGTCAACCTTCGAAAGGCGTGATCGTCTCGAACGCGTCCTGCCACTTCAGCGTCGCCTCGCTCGAGACGATCTTGCGCTCGAGGAACTGCTCGGTGCGCGTGAACTTGTCCAGGAAGCGCGGCAGCGGTCGCAACGGCTTCGTCAGCGGGCGTCCGAAGTTGTCCCAGTGCACGGGCAGGATCACCTTCGGACCGATCGGCTCCACGACGTGGCGCCAGTAGTCCTCCTGGAACCGCACGTCCTGGGCGCCGAGCGCACCGACGCCGAGGTAGAGCACCTCGGCGTGCACGCCGAGGAACTTGTCCGGCACGAAGTTGGCGCTCGGGTGGATGAACATCGACCCCGTGGGGTGCGTGATCAGGAACGAGAAGCAGCCGCCCTCCTTGAACGCATCGGCCTTCGCCGGCGCACGCAGCGGCTCGTCGATGGCGCCGGGGTAACGGTTGCCGGGACTGTGGACGCCCTCGAACACGCGGACGGCGAAGTCACCGAACCGGAACTCGTCACCGTCGCCGATGACATGCAACAGCCGCTCGGCCAGGCCGGCGCCGCGTCCGATGTTCAGCGTCGACTCCGAGCCGTACAACGCGCCGCCGCGCAGCGCGATGACCTCCGCCGAATCCATCGCATGGTCGAAATGCGAGTGCGCGGTGAAGACGGCGTCGAGCGTGGTGACGTTCCCCCGCTCGAGCGAGCGTGCAATCGCGTTCAGGTTGGGACTGATTCGGCCGAAACCGATGCGGAGCAGCGGCGGCCGGGACAGGAAGCCGTCGATGAAGATGCCGTGCTCGTCGTCGGTGAGGTAGATCGATGACGTGCCGAAGAATGTCGACCGAACGGTGCCGACCTCGGTCATGGTTGCCCTTCGCTCGGGATGAACGTCGAAACGCCGGTCATCTTCCATGACGGCGGGTCGACAGACTGGGCCATGGACGCCTGGTAACTGCCAGGAGTGGTGCGCAGCAGTCTGCGGAAGTGCCGGTGCAAGTGCGCCTGGTCGTAGAAGCCGGTGGCGACCGCGACGGATGCAGCGGGCTCGCCGTCGAGCAACCGGCGCCGCGCCAGGTCGAGTCGTCGACCGGTCACGTAGCGGTGCGGCGGTATGGCGAACTCCCTTGTGAAGCAACGGATCAGGTATGCCGGACCGACGCCCAACCGGTCGGCCAGCGCCGTCACCGACGGCGCACCGATCGGGTCGGCGTCGAGCAGTTCACGCGCCCGTCCGGCGATCTGCGCACTCCGGGTGGCATCGACGCGCGCTGCACCCGGGCGTCCGATGAGGTGCCACTGCAGTGCGTCCGTGACGAGCGCCAGCTGCGACTCCGCTGCCGGCAGGTCGTGCGCGGACAACGCGCGATCCAACGACGAAACCGACTGCCGCAGAAGAGGATCGGGCACGAAGGGCGCATCGACACACCTGCCGATGAAGTGCTCCGGGAGCACCGATTCCTCGAGATAGACGACCCGCTTGCGAAAACCCTTGGAGGTCAGCGGATGCCCGTCGTGAGTGACGTGCGGCGGCAGGAGCGTCACACCCACCCCGGCGTCCGCGCGGTCGCGGTGTCGAGCGACGTCATACCCGATGAAGCCGTCGTCGACGATCAGCAGCGTCCACGCGTCATGGGTGTGCGCCGGGTAGCTGTGATGAGCCCATGATGCGTGCAGCACCTCGCGGATCCCGGCGATGCCGGGATCCCAGGCACGCACGCGGTCGGGAGGGGCTGACGGCATGCCGTCAAATGTACCGAGCCGGACGTGCACCGACCGACGGCTTCCTCGTCGAGCAACGGCGAAATTTCGCCGTCACTCGGTGAGGGAGCCGTCATTGGGCGGACCCGTCAGACGTCGCGACGCTCCTTGATGGGTATATCGCGGCCGAGCCGGCGCTCCTCGGGTATCTGCAGGTCGTCGCAGATCGCCACCCACACATCGCGCGGTTTGACGCCGTCGGCGAGCGCCTCGTCGGCTGTCCGATTGCCCAACACCTGCAGCACGTGACTGTTGCCGAGGACGGCGGCGTATGCCGAGCCGAACTCGTCGGTCATCAGGCGGCGGTACTCCGAATGCTTCACTTCGCCAGGGTACGTGTCGCCGCCGCTGGACATGTGCCACGCTGACGCCCATGGAGCTCATCGTCGCGCAGCAGGTCCCGCCGTCCCCGGCCCGTGTCGAGCAGCCGTCCGGGCCGCCGTTGCGGGTCGCGCTCGTCCAGCACGAGTGGCTCGAGGACCGCGACGAACTCATCTCGACATTGCGTGGTGGCATCGAGCAGGCAGCCGGCGCAGGCGCCCGGGTAGTTTTCCTTCCGGAGCTCACCTTGTCGCGCTACCCCGCCGACACGTTGCCGACCGGGACTCCGTCGGACATCGCCGAGGACCTCGAGAGCGGGCCCACGGTGACATTCGCGCGGGAGGCGGCGCGTGACTTCGACATACATGTGCACGCGTCGCTCTACGAGAAGAACGACCAGGGTGACGGACTCGGCTTCAACACCGCCGTGCTCGTCGCCCCGAGCGGCGAGATCGTCGCGCGCACTCGCAAGACGCACATCCCGGTGACGGCCGGCTACTACGAGGACAAATACTTCCGACCGGGTCCGCCCGACGACGCCTATCCCGTTGTGCCCGTTGACGATCTGGGTGTCAAGGTCGGTATGCCGACCTGCTGGGACGAGTGGTTCCCCGAGGTCGCACGCTCCTACGCACTCGGCGGCGCGGATCTGCTCGTCTACCCCACCGCGATCGGCTCCGAGCCGGACCACCCCGACTTCGACACCGAGCCGCTGTGGCAGGCCACGATCACCGGGCACGCCATCGCCAACGGTTTGTTCATCGTGGTCCCCAACCGCTGCGGCACCGAGGGCATGATCACCTTCTACGGCTCGAGCTTCATCGTCGACCCCTATGGCCGCGTGCTCGCACAGGCACCGCGCAACACGACCGCGGTGCTGGTGGCCGACCTCGACATCGCGCAGCGCAAGGACTGGCTGGACCTCTTCCCGTTCCTCGCCACCCGGCGCCCCGACACGTATGCCGCGCTGGCCGACCCGATCAAGCCTGAGCACCGGCGCGAGGTCTGACAGCGGCTGCGGCCCGCTCCACCCAGACCTAACCTTCGACCGCCGAAGGTTGGGGACCCGAAACGGCTCGGACTCGAACCTAACCTTCGACCGTCGAAGGTTGCGCAGGCTCCTCCCTGGCCGAGGGAGGCTACCGACACGTAGGTTGGGCGCACATGAGCACCGATCGACTTTCCGGAAAACGAGTTCTCATCACCGGCGGCGCGCGCGGCATCGGCGCCACGCTGGCGGAGCGGCTGTCCGAGCGCGGCGCGCACGTCGCGCTCGCCGGCCTGGAACCCGAGCTGCTGGAGCAGGTGGCTGACAAGGTGGGCGGGCCGTGGCGCGAGCTCGACGTCGCCGACCGCGAGCAGGTCGACAGCGTCGTCGAGGAGCTCGTCGCCGAGCTCGGCGGCCTCGACATCGTCATCGCCAACGCCGGCATTGCCAAGCAACTCCCGATCGCAGGCGGCGACCCGGAGGTGATGGAGCAGACCCTGGCCGTGAACACGCTCGGCACCTACTACACGCTGCGCGCCGCGGCACCGCACATCGCGCACGACGGCGGCTATGCGTTGGCGACGTCGTCGCTGGCCGCCGCCGTCCACGCCCCGCTGATGGGCGCCTACTCCGCGTCGAAGGCCGCGGTCGAGGCCATCGGCAACACGTTGCGCTGGGAGCTGCACGGCACCGGCGCGCGGGTCGGTGTCGCCTACTACGCCGAGCTGGACACGGACATGACCAGTCGCGGCTTCAGCACGCAGGCCGGGTCGACGCTGTTGGGCGGTCGCAAGTCGGCCACCGTCATCACGCCGTTGTCCGCGGCGATCAACGCACTGGAGCGCGGCATCAACCGCCGGGCGCGTTTCATCTGGGCGCCGTGGTGGATCGCGCCGCTGCTGCCGGGCCGGATGATCGCCCAGCGGGTCGCCGAGCTCAAGCCGATGCCGGGTCTGCAGCGCGCACTGCAACTGGCACGCGACGAGAAGACGGAATTCACCACCACACAGCCGGATTCGCGGATCGAGGGCAAGGTATGACGAGCGGCGTGCACGACGTCGAAGCATCCGCTGCCGCTCACACCCGCACCACCGGTCCACGCATCAGCCCGGGCACCTGGCGGACGAACGGCCCGCTCGCTGCGGGTTTCGCGCAGCTGGCCGGCCGGGTCACCCGCACGGCACCACCGGCGATCTTCACCACGCTGGGGCGTGGCCGACGGACCTTCTGGGGCTGGCTGGCCTTCGCCGGAACCCTGATGCCCGGTGGTTCACTGCCGCGCTCCGACAGTGAGCTGGTCATCCTGCGGGTCGCGCGCCTGCGGGGCAGCGACTACGAGATCGCACACCACCGGTCGATCGCCCGCCGCGCCGGACTCACCGCGGACCAGGTCGAGCAGCTGATCGGTGACGGGCCCGAGTCGTCATACTTCAGCGAGCGGCAGCAGGCCCTCATCGACGCCACCGGCGAGCTCATCGCCGACGACGACCTGTCCGATGACATGTGGAGCCGATTGCACGGCCATCTGGGCGACCGTGGTTGTGTCGAATTCCTTTTGCTCGCAGGGCATTACCGCATGCTGGCCACTGCCCTGGAAACGTTGCGAGTCACGCCCGACGAACCAAGGTGAGTCCAGGTGGCGGTCGCACCTTTCGAGACGCTCGCTCGTCCCTCACGAGCTCCTCAAGGAGCTTGGTCGTCGGGCGACGGAACGGATCAAGGCGAGCTACCAACAGGATGACCTGACCACAGACGGCGTCGGTTGCGTCGTCGGCCCGGGCCTATGGAGGAGCGGAGCGCTAGCGCAGCGACGGAGTGAGACCGGGACGGTGGCGTAGCCGGCGCCGCCACGGTGACCGCACGGGTACTCGGCCAAGGGTCTCGATACGCGGCTCGTCCCTCACCGCTACTCGACCAGCTTGGATGCAAGGGGCTCGATACACAGCTCGACCAGCTTGCGGACCGGTGTCTGTGTCTAATGCGAAGCTAGGCGTGCAATGACCGACGATGTCCTGCAGCGCTTCTCCCCTGCCACGCGCGCGTGGTTCGAGGGGTCGTTCAGCGCGCCAACGCCCGCGCAGGCGGGCGCGTGGGATGCGATCAGCAACGGCGACCATACGCTGGTCGTGGCGCCGACCGGGTCGGGCAAGACGTTGTCGGCATTCCTGTGGGCCATCGACCGGATGGCGGCGACGGCGCCACCTCAGGAGACGCTGCGCCGGTGCCGGGTGCTCTACGTCTCGCCGATGAAGGCGCTGGCTGTCGACGTCGAGCGCAACCTGCGATCGCCGCTGGTCGGCATACAGCATGCGGCGGACCGGCTGGGTCTGGCCGAGCCGGATGTCTCGGTGTCGGTGCGGTCCGGCGACACTCCGGCCACCGAGCGGCGGGCCTTCGCGCGACGGCCGAGCGACATCCTGATCACGACGCCGGAGTCGCTCTTCCTGCTGCTGACTTCCGGCGCGCGAGAGGCGCTCGCCGGTGTCGAGACGGTGATCATCGACGAGGTGCACGCCGTGGCGGGCACCAAGCGCGGTGCACATCTCGCGCTGTCCCTGGAGCGGCTGGACGCCCTGCTCCCGCAGCCGGCGCAGCGCATCGGGCTGTCGGCGACAGTACGGCCGGTCGAGGAGGTCGCGCGCTACCTGGCCGGTGGGCGCCCCGTCACCACCGTCCAGCCGCCGGCCGAGAAGTCCTGGGATCTCGAGGTCGTCGTGCCGGTGCCGGACCTGACCGAGCTGGGCCGGGTGACCGATGACCTGACCGGCCCGTCGGATGAAGCGGATCCCGTTGAGCGTGCGTCGATCTGGCCGCATGTCGAGGAGCGCATCGTCGACCTGATCGCGCAGCACCGTTCGACGATCGTCTTCGCCAACTCGCGTCGGCTCGCCGAGCGACTCACCGCCCGGCTCAACGAGATCTGGGCCGAGCGCACCGACATGACCGACGGCGCGACGACTCCACCGACGCGGGCACCTGCTGAGGTGATGGCTCAAGCCGGCCGATCCAGTGGCGCACCAGGCGTTCTGGCGCGCGCGCACCACGGATCGGTCAGCAAGGAGCAGCGCGGCGAGATCGAGGATGCGCTCAAGTCCGGCCGTCTGCCGGCCGTCGTCGCCACCAGCTCGCTCGAGCTCGGCATCGACATGGGGTTGGTCGATCTCGTCATACAGGTCGAGTCGCCGCCGAGTGTGGCCAGCGGGCTGCAGCGGGTCGGTCGCGCAGGCCACCAGGTGGGCGCGGTCAGTCGCGGAGTGCTCTTCCCGAAGTTCCGCGGCGACCTCGTGCAGACCTGCGTCGTCGTCGACCGGATGAGGGCAGGGCTCATCGAGTCCCTCGCGGTCCCAAGCAATCCCGTCGACGTGCTCGCCCAGCAGATCGTCGCGATGTGTGCCATGGACGACTGGGCCGTCGACGACCTGGAGCAGCTGACACACCGCACTGCGTCCTTCGCGAGCCTGCCGCGCAGCATCCTGGAGTCGGTGCTCGACATGCTCGCCGGTCGCTACCCGTCCGACGACTTCGCCGAGCTGCGTCCACGCATCGTGTGGGACCGCATCACCGGCACCCTCACCGGCCGACGCGGCGCGCAACGCCTGGCCGTGACCAGCGGCGGCACCATCCCCGACCGTGGCCTCTACGGCGTCTTCCTCGCCGCCGGCGAAGGTCCCGGCCGTCGGGTCGGCGAGCTCGACGAGGAGATGGTCTACGAGTCACGCGTCGGCGACGTCTTCACCCTGGGCACCACCAGTTGGCGGATCGAGGACATCACCCACGACCAGGTGCGCGTCTCGCCGGCTCCGGGACAACCCGGCAAACTGCCCTTCTGGAAGGGCGACTCCCCCGGCCGTCCGCTCGAGTTAGGCACTGCCGTGGGCGGATTCGTCCGCGAGCTGATCGCGCTGCCCGACGACACCGCCCGTGCGCGGGTCCGGGCCTCCGGCCTCGACGAGTGGGCCGCCGACAACCTCTTCGCCTACCTGCACGAGCAGCAGGAAACCACCGGCCAGGTGCCGCACGACAAGGCGATCGTCGTCGAGCGGTTCCGCGACGAACTCGGCGACTGGCGAGTCGTCGTGCACTCGCCGTATGGCGCGCCGGTCCACGCACCCTGGGCACTGGCCATCGCGGCCCGGATGCGCGAGCGGTTCGGCGTCGAGGTGCAGGCGATGCACGGCGACGACGGCATCGTGCTCCGACTCCCCGACTCCGATCCCGACACGGATGCGACGGCAGCGGAGCAACTGGTCGATCTCATCGTGCAGGATCCCGACGAGATCGCCGAGATCGTCACCTCGGAGATCGGCGGATCCGCTTTGTTCGCAGCGCGATTCCGCGAGTGCGCGGCTCGCGCACTGCTGCTGCCCCGTCGCAACCCCGGCCGCCGACAGGCGCTGTGGCAGCAGCGGCAGCGCTCGGCACAGCTGCTGGAGGTCGCCTCACGCTTCCCGTCGTTCCCGATCGTCCTCGAGGCGGTGCGCGAGTGCGTGCAGGACGTCTTCGACGTCCCCGGCCTCGAGCAGCTCATGCGCGACATCACCGCGCGGCGCATCCGGGTCGTGCAGGTCGACACCGAGAGCCCGTCACCCTTCGCGACCAGCCTGCTCTTCGGGTATGTCGCCCAGTTCCTCTACGAGGGCGACTCGCCGCTGGCCGAGCGGCGCGCTGCCGCGTTGGCGCTCGACCCTTCGTTGCTGGCCGACCTGCTCGGCACCGGCGAGGGCGCCTCACTGCGCGATCTGCTTGATGCAGAGGTGGTTTCGCAGCTCGAGCAGCAACTGCAACGACTCACTCCCGAGCGGCACTCGCGCGACGCGGAGGACGTGGCGGATCTCGTGCGGGTGCTCGGGGTGCTCAGCCGGGAGCAGATCGAGGCGCGCACCCGGGAGGACTCGCGCGGCGAGGTGGCCGACTGGCTGCACGGGCTGGTCGCCGACCGCCGGCTGATCGAGGTGCCGTGGGCCGGCGGCACCGGGTATGCCGCCATCGAGGACGCCGCCCGCCTGCGGGACGCTCTGGGCCTGGCACTTCCTGCCGGCATACCGGCAGTGTTCCTGGAGCCGACCGAGGATCCGCTCGGTGAGCTCGTCGCGCGGCACGCCCGCACCCACGCGCCGTTCCCCGAGACCGAGGTGGCCACCGCGCTGGGCATCGGGCGCGCCGTCGCGCACGACACGCTGCGCCGGCTGGTGGGTTCGGGACGACTGGTCGACGGCGAGCTGCGGCCGACCGAGCTGGGTGGCGGCGTGCACGGCACGGACTACGCCGATCCCGAGGTGCTGCGCACCATCAAGCGACGCTCGCTGGCATCGCTGCGTGCCGAGGTGGAGCCGGTGCCGGCGGAGCAGCTGGCCTCCTTCCTGCCGGCCTGGCAGGGCGTTGGCGGAGGCCTGCGCGGCACCGACGGCCTCCTGCGCGCGATCGAGCAGTTGTGCGGCGCGCGCGTGCCCGCGAGTGCCCTGGAGACGCTGATCCTGCCCGGGCGCGTCACGTCATACCACCCCGGCATGCTCGACGAGCTGATGGCGAGTGGCGAGGTGCTCTGGCAGGGCCACGCCGCGCTACCGGGCGACGACGGCTGGGTATCGCTGCACGTGGCCGACACCGCGCCGCTCACGCTGGCCGCGCCCGACGACACCGTGGACCTCGGCCCGGCACATCAGGAGATGCTCACCACCCTCGACGGTGGCGGCTCGTTCTTCTTCCGCGCCCTTGCCGATGCGGTCAACGCGACCGAGTCCCGCGGCACCGACAGCGAGCTGCAGGCCTACCTGTGGGACCTGGTCTGGTCCGGTCACGTCAGCGGTGACACCTTCGCGCCGGTCCGTGCGCTGCTCGCGGGCGGGCGGACCGCGCACAAGTCCCGGTCCCAGGGTCCGCGACAAGCACGCCACGGACGCATCGGCGGACTGCGCGGGTCACGCAGCGGCTTGGCCCGCCCGGCGTCGGCACAACGCTCCGCGCCGCCGACTGTCTCGGGCCGTTGGTCACGCTTGCCTCAGCTCGAAACCGACCAGACCGCAAGGGCGTTCGCGCTCGCCGAAGTCCTGCTCGACCGGCACGGCATCGTGACGCGTGGGGCCGTGCAAGCCGAGTCGGTGACCGGTGGGTTCGCCACCGTCTACCGCGTGCTGGCCGCCGCTGAGGAGACCGGCCGGGTCCGGCGCGGCTATTTCATCGAAGGTCTGGGTGCCGCGCAGTTCGGCAGTGCCGGCGCGGTGGACCGGCTGCGTGCGGCCGGCCGGGCAGCGGCCCCTCCCCGCAACCCGTGGGACGTCGCGCCACCCGAGCCAGAGACCGCGCTGGTGCTGGCCGCGGCCGACCCCGCCAACCCCTTCGGCGCTGCGCTGCCGTGGCCCGACCGTGATGCTGACGGCGCCGAGCATCGCCCCAGCCGCCGGGCCGGGGCGATGGTGGTGCTGGTCGAGGGCGAGCTGGTCCTGTATGTCGAGCGCGGCGGCCGGAAGGTGCTGACCTTCAGCACCGATGCCGGCCGGCTTGCCGCGGCCGGTGCGGCGCTCGCACGCACCGTCGTTCTCCCGCCGGACGCGCGAGGCATCCCACGACTGCGCGGGCTCACCGTCGAGAGCATCGACGGCAAGCCCGCGCTGGGGTCCGATCACCCGTTGGCGAATGCCTTGACGGACAACGGCTTCCACACCTCGCCCAAGGGTCTACGCATCCGCCGCTGAACTCGGATTCTCCCGAGGTCGGACGCCTCGTCAGCGGCCTCAGTTGGACACGTCACGCCGGTGCAGGATGAGCCCGACGAGCGCCAGGCCGACCAGCGCATAGGTGACGAGTCGGACGACCACGATGTCACCGTCGACAGGAGCCGACTCGGGCGCCACGACATACCGCAGCAACAGTCCCGGGAACCAGTTCGCCCCGAAAGACAGGTTGTCGCCGAGCAGGTTCTCGATCGGACCGGCCCAGAGGATGCCGACCCCGAGGCCGACCGCGACCGACCGGGTCAGGATGCCGATGAGGGTGCCTAGCAGACCCCAGCCGACCACGAAGGCCATCACCCGCAGATAGTCATCCGCTGCGATGCCCAACGACTGGCCGCTCAGCCATGACCCCGTGTCGATGTCCTGCCCCGGCGCCACCAGGTATGACGTCACCAGCCCTGCCCCGAACAGCACTGCCACGATGATCGCGCCGACGGCCATCCGGGCACCGAAGGTGCCGACCGCCAGGGTGAGTCGTCGCGCTTGCTGCAGCAGAGAGGCGCGCCACGTGCCGCGCGCAAAGGAACCCGCACTCATGCCGACGAACACCGCGAGGATGAGCACCGAGGTGAAGGCGCTGGCGGTGCGGACGGCGAGTGTCCCGCCGCCCGCCTCGCCGAGGGCTTGGAGGCTCAACCCGGCGGGCGCGCGCTCCGGCGCGGTGTTGATCATCACGACGGTCAGCACCGCCGAGTAGACGATGGTGGATGCGAGCGTGATGAGCCAGATCCGCTTGCTGGACAACCGGATCCACTCCGCGACGAATGCCCGGATCAACGCGGGTCTCACTTTCGGCCGCCCGTCGCCCGCGACATGGACGACCTGCGTCTGTGTCTGAGTTGTCATGACCGACTCCCTGTTCCGACCAGGTCGAGCACCCGGTCTTCGAGTGATTGCTTCTGGTGGTGCACCTCAACGAGGTGCACGCCGTGCTCGGCAGCGCGCCGATTGAGCCTGCCGGCGAGTTTCACCGGATCGACCTCACCGACCTCGACCGCGAATCCGTCGGCCCGGCGTTCGACCGTGAGTCCCTCGCCGCTCAGCATCCGATGCAGGGCCTCGTCGTCAGCACGGCCGGCGCCGCGCAGCAGGATCACCTCCGCGCGAGACGTGGGCAGCTCGGTGAGCGGCCCGGAGTAGCGCAAACCGCCCTGGTCCAGCACGATCACCCGGTCGCAGATGTGCTCCAGCTCGGCCAGCAGGTGCGAGGAGATCAGCACGGTCCGCCCGTCGGCCGCGATGCGTCGGACCATCGCCCGGATGTCACGCATCCCGGCGGGGTCCACACCGTTGGTCGGCTCGTCCAGGATGACCAGCTGCGGATCACCCAGCAGTGCGGCGCCGATGCCGAGCCGCTGCTTCATGCCCAAGCTGTATGACGAGAACGAATCCCCTTCTCGCCCTTGCAATCCCACCAGGTCCAACACGTCCGGTATGCCGGACCGGTCGTGGCCGGCGAGCCGGGCGAAGTAGTCCAGGTTGCCGCGGCCGGACAGGTTGCCGAAGAACGCGGGGCCCTCGATCAAAGCACCGACCTGCGGCAGGTAGGCGGCCGGGCGGGACAGGTCGTGCCCGAGCACGGTGCCACGTCCGGCGCTCGGTCGGACCAGTCCGAGCAGCATCGACATGATGGTGGTCTTGCCGGCTCCGTTCGGCCCGATCAGCCCGGTGATTGATCCGGCCGCCAGGTGGAGGTCGACATCGTCGACCACGGCGCGGCGGCCGTACTTCTTGGTGAGGCCCTCCACCGCGACGACTTCGAAGCCGTCGTTCTTTCCCTGAGTATTCTGCTGATTTCCCATGCCCTCAACGCTGTCGTCTTCGGAGCTAGCGCACATCGCGTCGGCGTGGAGATCGTCATACGTCAGGTGTTGAGGCCATCACCGAGCGGACACACAACGACCGAGCGGACACGAATATCCGTCCGAATATCGTGTCCGCTCGGTGCTGTTCGTGTCCGCTCGGTATCAGGGGCCGGGGTCGGTCATGCGGGTGCCGTCATGGTGCAGGCGGCTCGGCCAGCCCGTGCTGGTAGGCGATGACGACCAGTTGGGCGCGGTCGCGCGCGTGCAGTTTGGTCATCGCCCTGCTGACGTGGGTGCGCACCGTCGCCTGACTGACGAACCACTTGCCGGCGATCTCGTCGTTGGACAGGCCTTGCCCGACCAGGCCGACAACTTCGCGTTCGCGCTCGGTGAGCAGGCCGGCGAGCGGGGATGCCTGCCGCACGCCCGGCGAGTCCGGCCCGATATCGGACTCGGCGGTCGCGAAGCGGGCGATCAACCGACGCGTGACCGTCGGCGAGAGCAGGGCCTCGCCACCGGCCACCACCCGCACCGCGCGGATCAACTCGTCCGGGTCGGTGTGCTTGACCAGGAACCCGCTGGCGCCGAATCGCAAGGCCTGGAAGACGTATTCGTCGAGGTCGAAGGTCGTGAGCATCACCACGTGCACCCCGCCGAGGTCCGGGTCTGTGGTGATCTGCCGGGTCGCCTCGAGCCCGTCCAGGTCGGGCATCCGGATGTCCATCAGCAGCACGTCCGGCCGGTGTTCGCGCGCGGCTGCGATCGCCTCCAGGCCGGTGGTCACCTCGGCGACCACCTCGATGTCGTCTTCGAGGCCGATCAGCGCGGCGAAACCGCTGCGCACCAACGCCTGGTCATCAGCGATGACGACGCGAATCATGTTGTCTCCCAACGTGCTTCGAGCTGGTAGCCGCCGCCCGGCAGTGGCCCGTGCCGCAGCACGCCGCCGGTCGCGCGGACCCGCTCCGCCATACCCACGAGGCCGTGGCCACCACCGGCTGGTTGAACGGCGCCGCCGTCGGCAGCCCCGTCGTCGGTCAGCGACACCTGCAGACCACCGCCCTCACCATGTATGACGAGCCGGACGTGCGTGCCGGGCGCATATCGCACCGCGTTGGTCAGCCCCTCCTGCACCACGCGGTAGACCGCGGCCTGCACCCCGTCCGACAACTGCACCCCGTCCGACGGCTGCGCCGCCGCACGCTCGACGTCGACCCGCAGACCTGCTTCCCGCGCCCGCTCCACCAGCTGATCGATCTCGTCCACGCCGTGCTGGGGACGCGTCGGCGCTGCACCCGGCTCGCGCAGCGACCCCACGATCGCGTTGAGATCCGCGAGCGCCTCCCGGCCGGCGACACTGGCCGCATGCGCTGCCTCCGCAGCGCGCTCCGGCTGATCCGTGGCCAGCCGTTCGGCGAGCGCGGCCTGGACGGTGATCGCGGTGAGGGCGTGGGCGACGCTGTCGTGCAGGTCACGCGCGAGCTCCAGCTGCTGCTCGACGGCCGCGCGCTTCTGCTGCTGCTGCAACGCGATTCGCCGCTCAGCGGCCCGGTCGGACAAAGTGCGCAACCACTCGGCGAGGACCGCGGCAGCGATGCCCCAGCTCAGCACGATCGTGACCCGCACACCGGTGTTCTGGCCGCCGCCGACATACGCACAGATCGCCACGAGGAGGATGACGACCGGGCTCAGCCGGCGCGCCAACCACCGATCGCCGTGGAAGCCGAATGCGAAGACGCCGAGCGGCAGCAGGAAGTAGGTCGGGCCGTTCGGGTAGTGCATCAGCAGATAGGTCGCCATCGCCGCACCCGGCACGACGAGGCTGACCAGCGGCGACACACGGCGCGCGAGGACCGCGGCCAGCCCGACGAGGCCGAGCGTGATCGCGATTGCGTCGATGCGCCGCTCCGTGCCGTGGACATCGAGATGCGAGGCGGACCCCAGCACGGCCAGGACGCCGACCGCCACGAGGACGTCGAGCAGGTGCCGCTGCCACCAGGGCGCGGTCAGATGTTCGGCGGGCTCGCTCATGCAGGTCAGCGTACGGAGGACGCAGCGCCCCGATCGTCATACGAGTGTTGAGATGATGCGAGACATGTGGAGCTGCCGTGCCCGAGGGTGACGTCGTCCGCCGGGCCGCGCAACAGTTGGACCGGGCGTTGCGCGGCGAGGAGCTGGTCGGCTGCGAGTTGCGCTGGCCGACCCTTGCCGGGCGCTCCCTGCACGGCACGACAACCGTCGAGGTGGTCAGCCGTGGCAAGCACCTGCTACACCGCTTCGACTCGGGTATGACGCTGCACAGTCATCTGCGGATGGACGGTCGCTGGCAGCTCCGGGCAACCGCGCGGATGACGCCGAATGCGGTGCGCAGCAAGGCGATTCGCGTGTTGCTGGCAACCTCGCAGTGGACTGCCATCGGCTATCGGCTGGGGATGCTCGACCTGGTCGATACCCGCGACGAACGCACGCTTGTCGGGCATCTCGGCCCGGACCTGCTCGGCGACGACTGGGACCCGCAGCGCGCGAAGGCCCTGCTGCGCCGACAGCCAGCGCGGCAGATCGGCGCCGCATTGCTGGACCAGCGAAACCTCGCTGGTCTCGGCACGATCTGGACGACGGAGACGCTCTTCCACGAGCAGGTGAACCCCTGGGCGGTCATCGCCGACCTGGCCGACGAACGCCTCGATGCGGTGTTGTCCACCGTGCACCGGTTGCTGTCCGCCGCTGCGGAACGCCCGGGCTTCGAGCAGCAGGTGGCGGCATACGGGCGAGCGGGTCAACCGTGCCCTCGGTGCGGACGATTGTTGCGGACCGGGCCGGTCGGTGAGCAGCCCGAACAGCGGACGCTCGGCTTCTGCCCAGGCTGCCAGATCAGCTGACCGAACCGGCAGGACTCAGGCGGCGGACGAGACGACCGACGCGCGGTCGGGCACGGGCAGCGGGACCGGCGCGGCCAGCCCTTCGGCAGCGGCGATCCGCTGCGACACGCTCAGCAGTGCTTCGGACATCGGGACACCGAGTGCGTCACACACGGCGGCCAGCAACTCCGAGGAGGCTTCCTTCTCACCGCGCTCGATCTCGGAGAGATAACCGAGCGACAGCTGGGCATCCTGAGCGACTTCGCGCAGGGTGCGTCCCTGCTCACGGCGGACGCCGCGCAACACATCACCGAGCTCACGACGGAGCAGGATCATGGCGGCCTCCCAGTGACTTCGACGATTGCTCTGTGGTGCCAGCTTAACCCTCGGCACCAACACGTGCCCGGTGCGGCATGGGGAAAACCGGCTCGTTGGTTGCAACCACGCCGCGTGGGCTATGCATTCCCCGCACCGGTGATGCAGCGTGTCAGCAGGTCAAGGACCGCATCGACGCTCTGCGCACGGATGGCGGCGCGGTCGCCGGTCAGGTCGAGCATGCGCACCTCGTCGACCGGGATGCCGGGCGCGTCGTCCCATGCCGCCGCGACGAAGACCCGGCCGACGGGCACGTCGTCCTGCGGGTCCGGGCCCGCAACACCGGTCGTCGCGATGCCGTGTGTCGCACCGAGCAGCCGGCGCACGCCGTGCGCCATCTGTCGCGCGACCTCGGCCTGGACCGCTCCGCCGGCGCGCAACAACTGCGCATCGACGCCGAGGACACCCGCCTTCACGTCCGTCGCGTATGACGTCACGCTCCCCCGCACCACAGCGCTCGCGCCGGGCACTGCGGTCAGTGCCGCGCACACCAGCCCGCCGGTGAGGGACTCCGCGACCGCCACGGTGTCGTCGTGCCGGATCAGTGCCGTGATCAGTGCCGCATCCCGCCCGGGTGCCGACTCAGCAGACTGCGTGGCCACTCACTTCTCCCGTCGTGCAGCGCGACGCGCCCGGCGCTGCCGGGACCGCTCGCTGTTGGCCCGGAGCTTGATCGCCCGGAAGACGTAGTCGACTCCCGTTGCGACCGTGATCGCGAGCGCCACGAGCATGACGATCCAGGCGACCACGTCGAACCAGCCGTCGATCGGCAGCAAGAAGACACCGATGGCGATCGCCTGCAGGAAGGTCTTGAGCTTGCCGCCGCGGCTCGCCGGCAGCACGCCGTGCCGGATCACCGACAGCCGCAGCAGGGTGATGCCGATCTCGCGGATCAGGATGATCCCGGTGACCCACCACGGCAGTCGCCCGATGATCGACAGGCCGACCAGCGCCATACCCATGAGCGCCTTGTCGGCGATCGGGTCCATCATCTTGCCGAAGTCGGTGACCAGTCCGCGGGAGCGCGCGAGGTCGCCGTCGATGCGGTCGGTGATCGACGCGATCGCGAAGACGACGACGGCGCCGATCCGGTAGCCGGTGTTGTCGCCGCCGTGTGCCAGCAGCAACCAGCCGAACAACGGCACCAGGACGATCCGGAACATCGTCAGGTAGTTGGCGATGTTCCAGTTGCTCACGCCGCTGCTCGGTGCGGACGCCGGGTCCGGTGGCGGCGGTGCCAGCAGCGGCTCCCCCGCAGCGCGACGTCGCTCGAACTCCGCCCTGCGTCGCTCGAACTCCGCTCGACGCCGTTCGATCTCCTCGCGGGTCTGCGCCCGTCGGCGTTCGAGCTCGTGTCGTGCGGTGGCATGCTGCCGCTTGTCCTGCGGCAACTCCGCATCTGCGCCCGGCCGCCCGTCTCGGCGCTCTGAGCTCATGCGGGCCTTGCTACCAGATCGATGCCGATGGTGCTGGTGACACGAGCAGTGACGACGTCGCCGATCGCGACGCTGCCGGGCTCGACCTCCAGGATCGTCTCGCCGTCGACATCGGGGCCCTGCTGCCCGGCACGGCCACGCACCTCGCCGTCGTCCGTTTCGGCTGTGCCGTCGGCCTCGACCAGCACCTCGACGGTCTCGCCGATCCGGTCGGCGGCGCGTTGTTCGTTCAGTTGCTCGGCCAGGCTCTGGAAGTGCGCGAGCCGGTCGGCCACCTCGTGATCGGGCAGCTTGGCGCCATAGGTCTCCGCCTCGGTCCCGTCCTCGTCGGAGTAGCCGAAGACACCGACGACGTCCAGCTGCGCCTGGGTCAGGAAGCTCTCCAGCTCGGCCATGTCCTGGTCGGTCTCCCCGGGGAAGCCGACGATGACGTTGCTGCGGATCCCGGCGTATGGCGCCCGCGACCGCACCTCCGCCAGCAGCTGAAGGAAGGAGTCCTTGTCACCGAAGCGGCGCATCCGCCGCAGCAGCGGACCGCTCGCATGCTGGAAGGAGATGTCGAAGTATGGGACGACGCCGGGCGTCTCGGTCATCACGTCCAGCAGCTCGGGGCGTAGCTCCGCGGGCTGTAGGTACGACACTCTGACGCGCGAAATACCTTCAACCGCAGTGAGTTCCGGCAGCATCGTGTCCAGCAGCCGCAGGTCACCCAGGTCCTTGCCGTATGACGTGGAGTTCTCCGAGACGAGGAAGACCTCGCGGACGTCGTGCTGCCCCAGCCAGCGGGCTTCCGCCAGAACGTCGTGAGGGCGGCGCGACACGAACGCCCCTCGGAAGGACGGGATAGCGCAGAACGAGCACCGGCGGTCGCACCCGGAGGCGATCTTCAGCGGCGCCCACGGGCGCCCGTCGAGCCTGGCGCGGATGACGCGCGGCGACGACGCTGGGGACGCGATGTCGGTGGCACCCGGCTCGCGGACGTCACCGTGGCCGGGGTGTGCGACGTCCGCGCCCTGCCGGTCGACTGGGCTGATCGGCAACAACTTGCGCCGGTCGGAGGGCGTGTGGGATGCGGGCGCGTGCCCGTCGAGCACGGCCCGCAGGTGGCTGGACATGTCGACATACGAGTCGAATCCGAGCACGGCATCGGCTTCGGGCAACTGTGCGGCCAGTTGCTCGCCATACCGCTCGGCCAGGCAACCGACGGCGACGACGGCCTGGGTGCGGCCGTGATCCTTGAGGTCGTTCGCCTCCAGGAGCGCGTCGATCGAGTCCTTCTTGGCCTGCTCGACGAAGCCGCAGGTGTTGATGACCGCGACATCGGCCTGCGCCGCGTCGTCGACGAGGGTCCAGCCCTCGTCGGCCAGCCGACCGGCCAGCTCCTCGGAGTCGACCTCGTTCCTAGCGCAGCCCAAAGTGACCAGAGCGACGCTGCGGGATTCCATGCACCCAACTGTATGGGACGCCGCGCACTGCTCGTGACCGCGTGATCTTTCGGCCGCGTGACTAGCTTCTCCGCCGTCGACGCTCACCACTCCGCCGGAACGCCGCCTGTGCCCGATCAACTTCATGATGTGATGGCCGGTATGGCGAACATCGACTCCTCCCCCTCTCTCGACCGCGTCCGTGATCTCCTGGCCAAGCACCCCCTGATCGACGGGCACAACGACCTGCCCTGGGCGGCACGCGACCTGGTGCGCTACGACTTCGACAAGCTGGACGTCGAAGCGGGCACCGACGGGCGCACGCACACCGATGTGCCGCGGCTGCGGGAAGGCTGCCTCGGTGGGCAGTTCTGGTCGGTCTATGTGCCGTCCAACCAGCCCGGCAGCGAGGCGCTGACCCAGACGCTGGAGCAGATCGACGCCGTACACCAGATGGTCGGCCGGTGGCCGGAGTCGTTCGGGATCGCGCGCACCGCCGACGAGGTCGAGTCGGTCTTCGCGTCCGGCCGGGTTGCGTCGCTGCTCGGCGCCGAGGGTGGGCAGTCGATCGACAGCTCCCTCGCCGCGCTGCGGATGCTCTATGTGCTCGGTGTGCGCTACATGACGCTGACCCACAACGACAACAACCCGTGGGCGGACTCCGCGACGGACGAGCCGGCGCACGGCGGCCTCACCCGCTTCGGCGTCGAGGTGGTCCGCGAGATGAACCGGATCGGCATGCTGGTCGACCTGTCCCACGTGCACGCCGACACCATGCGCGCCGCGCTGGCCGCCTCCGAGTCGCCGGTGATCTTCAGCCACTCCTCCGCCCGGGCCGTGTGCAACTCACCACGCAACGCTCCCGACGACGTGCTGGAGACGCTGCGCGACAAGAACGGCGTGATCATGTCGACGTTCGTGCCGGGCTTCGTGTCGCAGGCCTGCGCGCAGTGGCGCAAGGACGCCGGCGACGCCGCACGTGAGGCGGGCATCGCCCCCACCGACGTTGCGGCCTTCCAGAAGTTCTCCGCCGACTGGGCGCAGGAGCATCCTCAGCCGGTCGCCACCCTCGACGACGTCATCGCGCACTTCGTGCACATTCGCGAGGTCGCCGGCATCGATCACATCGGTGTGGGCGGCGACTACGACGGTGTGTCGGTGCTGCCCGAGGGCATGGGCGACGTGTCGTCATACCCGAAGCTCTTCGCGGCCCTGGCCGACCTCGGTTGGTCGGACGAGGACCTCGCCAAGGTCGCCGGTGGCAACGTGCTGCGTGTGCTGCGTGACGCTGAGGCGGTGGCGCGTGACCTGCAGCAGAAGCGTGGCCCGAGTGTGGCCACCATCGAGGAGCTCGACGGCTGAGTCGGATCGGGGCCGGGTCGCGGGTCGAGTCATTTCGCTGCGCGGCTCTGCGACCTGCGACCTGCGACCTGCAGATCGTGCGCCGACGCTCCGCACCATCTGCAGGACCCGCAACCGGGAACCTCTGCCGAGGAATTACGACCAGCAGGACGTGCGCCCCACCGCACCTCCCGCAGGACCGTGACACGGACCCCGCCATACATCCACCACACCGGCCCTGCGACCCGCAGATCGTGCGGTCCTTCTCCGCACCATATGCAGGCCCGGCGCGCGCAAGCCGGATCGAGCAACTATGTCCAGCAACAGGTGCGCCCCACCGCACCTCCTGCAGGGCGTTGAGACGTGTCCTGCTCAGGCGCGGCGCCCCGACTGGCGGGTTTCGGCAAGCAGCACGTCATAGGTGTGGCGAATCTGCAGCATGAACCGTTGCGACTCGAGCCGTAGTCCGATGACCGGCACCCGAAGCACGTGCTCACCAGCAGCGACGCGGTCGTTCTGCCGCAGCGCGTCATCGATCGGATTGAGCGCCAACGCGTGATGTCCGCCGTCGATCTCGACCACCAATCCAACGTCGGCCCACGAGATGTCTAGATAGATCCGGCCGTCGGGTCCCTCACGCAAGGACTGGTGCGACGGCGGCGGCAGCCCCACTTTGCGTGCCATCCGGGTGAAGTCGAGCTCACCCAGCGAGTGCGCGCCGTCCGCGACATCGGCGATGACCTCGTTGAGGAACTTCCGTCGAGCCGAACGGCGAATCCCACGCCATGCCAACAACATCCGCGCTGGCGTGGTGAGGCGTTGCTGTAGCGGCAGGCAGACCACCAGCGCAGCCTGCCGGTCGCTGATCGCCCATTGTGCTGCGTGGATCGTCGCGATGTCTGGCGCGACCTTCGGGATGCCGGCACCGGAGACCGGGTCGGGCACTCGCGGCAGGTGCAGGCGAACGCGCTCCACCGAGTGGGTGTGACTCGTCTTGGGCAATGTCACATCGATCACCGACGCCGTATAACCCGTCATGCCCGCAGCGAGGAGCGCGCCGGCGCCGTCCAACCGCGCCCCAGAGCCGCTCTCCCACACCGCGCGCCACCACTGCGCAGGCTCACTCAACTCCGGTGACCGGACGGCGACGGTATGCCGGCCGACCTTGAACCAGCGCCCGGCGTTGACCTCGTTGCGGACCGCGAACCGATCTATCCCGTGCTCGGCCAGCGCCAACCGGTGGACCACTCCGTCGTGAACTGCGGCGAGATCGCGGGCGATCGCACGTCGGCTCGCGCCATACACTCGCGGCCGGCCGACGACAACGTGTTGGGCCCGAACTGACTCTTGCGTCATACGAAGACGATTCAGGCGAGCTCGACAGGTCGGGAAGCCAGACTCGACATAGCTGTGGACGGTCGCACACCGGATGGCGGGATGTGGATGACCCGCGAGGTCAGCTACAGACGCCAGGTCCGGCACAAAGTGCGGCGATCTCCCGCACCATCTGCAGGACCAGGACAGTGGATACCCTCCCGGACGGATTAAGGACCAGCAACACGTGCGCCCCAGCGCACTTCCTGCAGGACCATGACACCGACCCGGCTGAACGGCTGCCGTCAGTCAGAAATGGAGCTGCCGTCAGTCAGAAATGGAGCAGGTACGGATCTGGGCAGAGTTGCACGTCAGACGCGAAGCGCCTGTCAGGCAGCTCTACCCACGCCGCCCTTGCGGCGCATGGCGTGCACGATCACCAGCACCAGGGCCGCGATCCAGCCGAAGAGCACGCCCCACTGCACGCCGATGCTCAGGTCGTTCTGCCATACCCCGTCCGGCGTGGACCCGTTCGCCGTGATCACACCGGCGACCGGGCGGGCGATCCCGCCGGCGATCACCGTCGCCATCCAGCCGGCGAGGAAGACTGCGAAGCCGCCGGTGCCCGCTCGCGTCGACATCGTCGCAGCCATCATCAGCAGCAAGGTCACCACCAGCACGATGAGCGCGCCCACCACGAACGCCGTCGTCAGATCGCCGCCGTGGGCGGGCCACGGCAGCATGTACATGCGGTAGGTCACGAATCCCGGCAGCTTCCGACTGTCGATGCTCGAGTGGTCGGTGAGGATCTGATGGGCGCCGAAGGCGGTCACGGCAGCGATCAGGGTCGCCACCACTGCGCCGATGATCGCTGCCGGGAACCCGCCCGAACCCCGATCGGTGGGCAGCATCGGTGCTCCGCCCCAGGATGCAGCCGGTGCCGGCTGCCCGGCTTGACCGTATGGCGCCGCCGGCGCGCCGGGCCGGTCGGCCGCCGGACGATAGCCACCCCCGGGCGGTGGGTAGCTGCCCGGTGCCGGACTCTGCCCGGCCCCCGGCGCCTGCCCCGACCCCGGCAACTGGCGGGCCCCCTGCCCCTCGCCGCCGGCAGGTGACGCGGCCCCGCGCGGATGCCCGAGGACCGCCGTGTCGTCGCTGCGATCACGCCGCGGCGCACCCGAATCCTGTTGCCCAGCAGGCGAATAACGGTCCGGATCGCGCGGGATCTCCTGCGTGCTGTCGTTGTCGTCACTCATCGCTCGCCCCTATCGCTGGCTTTGCTTGCTCGCCGCTGTCGCTTGCCGTCACTGTCCGCTCTTCGTGACCGGTCGTGTCCCGCTTCCGCTGGAACCGGGCCAGCGTCAGCCCCATGAGCCGTGCCACCACCAGCGCAACATAGTTCACGCCTGCGAGCTGCTCCAGCATCATCACCGACCGTGCGTGCCCGCCACCGGGCGCGATGTCGGACAGCCCCGTGTTGGTCATCGTGGTGAACGACAGGAAGAGCAGCTCCACCCAGTGCAGCTCGTGGTCGCTGCCGGACACGAACTGCCCGGTCCCCCAGATCGTCTGCACGATGCCGTAGGTGTAGGCGAACGCCCATGCGACGACCGTGAAACACGCTCCGGTTGCGAACAATTCGTCGCGGGTGACGAAGTTGTCCGCGAACATGTAGCGGATCAACGCGTATGCCGTATAGAAGTAGAAGATCGCATGAGTGCAATCGGACAGCAGCGCGATCGGACCGTTGTCGGGCAACACCGCCGTCAGCACGGTGAGTATGACGGCAGGCGCACCGATGGACATCGATATCCAGGTGAGCGCCGGGGTGAGCCGCACGGCGGCGACCGCCAGGCCCAGCACGACCAACTGGACCAACGAGAAGAGCGTGCGACCGGCCGACGACTCCGAGGTGAACGGGTAGACCAGGATCCCGAGCAGCTGCACCACCAGCAGCACCGCACACGGCAGTGCCCGCAGTTGCTGCAGCAGGTTGCCGCGTGGCGCGGGGGTCAGACCTGCCGGTCGGTGAGTTGCCACGCGTCCTCACTGCCGTCCGACTCGCCCGGATCGCCGTCCGCCGCAGCGTCATACGGCTGCTCGGCACCGGGCGGGTCCTCACCCCGCAGCAGGGCAAGCGTGGTCGGCAGCTCGTCGGGCTTGACCAGCACGTCGCGCGCCTTCGACCCCTCCGACGGGCCGACGATGCCGCGGCTCTCCATCAGGTCCATCAGGCGACCGGCCTTGGCGAAACCGACCCGCAGCTTGCGCTGCAGCATCGACGTCGACCCGAACTGGCTGTTGACGACCAGCTCGGCCGCCTGCAGCAGCAGGTCGAGGTCGTCGCCGATGTCCTCGTCGATCTCCTTCTTGGGAGCAGTGACCTGCACGTCCTCGCGGTAGTGCGGCTTCAACTGCCCCCGGACGTGTGAAACCACCTCTTGCACTTCGGTTTCGGTCACCCACGCGCCCTGCACGCGCATCGGCTTGGACGCGCCCATCGGCAGGAACAACGCGTCGCCCTGGCCGATCAGCTTCTCGGCACCGGGCTGGTCGAGCACGACCCGCGAGTCGGCGAGCGAGGATGTCGCGAACGCCAGCCGACTGGGCACGTTGGCCTTGATCAGACCGGTGACGACATCGACCGACGGGCGCTGCGTCGCCAGCACCAGGTGGATGCCGGCCGCACGCGCCAGCTGGGTGATGCGGACGATCGACTCCTCGACGTCACGCGGAGCGACCATCATCAGGTCGGCGAGCTCGTCGACGATCACCAGGAGGTAGGGGTAGGTCTGCATGACCCGCTCCGACCCCGGCGGCGGGGTCAGCTTGCCGGCGCGCACCGCCTTGTTGAAGTCGTCGATGTGCTTGAAGCCGAACGCAGCCAGGTCGTCATACCTGGTGTCCATCTCGCGCACGACCCACTGCAGCGCCTCCGCGGCCTTCTTCGGGTTGGTGATGATCGGGGTGATGAGGTGCGGAATGCCTTCGTATGCCGTGAGTTCGACGCGCTTGGGGTCGACCAGCACCATCCGGACCTCGTCGGGGGTCGCCCGCATCATGATCGAGGTGATCATCGAGTTGACGAAGGACGACTTACCGGCGCCGGTGGCACCGGCCACCAGCATGTGCGGCATCTTCGCGAGGTTCGCGACGACGTAGCCGCCCTCGACGTCCTTGCCGACGCCCATCACCATCGGGTGCGGGTTGCCGTGTGCCGCGCCGCTACGCAGCACGTCACCCAGGCTGACCTTCTCGCGGTCGGTGTTGGGGATCTCGATGCCGATCGCGGACTTGCCGGGGATCGGAGACAGGATCCGGACGTCGGCGGATGCCACGGCATACGCGATGTTCTTGGACAGGGCGGTGACGCGCTCGACCTTGGTGCCCTGACCGAGCTCGACCTCGTAACGGGTGACCGTCGGTCCGCGGGTGAAGCCACTGACCTGAGCGTCGACGTTGAAGGAGTCGAGCGTCTGGGTCAGCGCCTCGACGACCCGGTCGTTGGCCGCCGAGCGTGCCTTCGGCGGGGTGCCCGGCCGCAGCACGTCGTTGGCGGGCAACGTGTAGGTGACGTCCCCGGCCAGCTGCAACTGCTCGACCCGCTGGGGCAACGGCGTCGTCGGCGGGGCTTGCAGCCCCGGTGCGGTCGAGATCGACTCCGGCGGTGTGCCGGTCGTGCCCGGCAACGGCATCGGGGCGTCGCCGGCGCGATCCGGCTGCCCGGCGGTCGATTTCGTGACGCCGCCCGTCTTGCCCCCGGCAGCCGTGCCACCGTTCGACTTGTCGCCGTCGACGTCATAGACGTCGTCGGTGCCCGGGTCCTTCTCACCGGGTCGCAGCACCCGGCCGCTCTTGGTCCGCCGCGGCGCGACGGTCGCCGCCTGCTCGAAGGGCTCGTCACCGTCCAGACTCGGGTCGGTGTTGTCGTGCGTCTTGGTGCTGCGGCGCCGCTTGCGCTTGCCGCCGTCGATCTGGTCGCCGTGCAGGTCCTGCGCGACGGCGTCGACGGTGGCGTCCTCGTCGTCATAGGCACCGCCGCGGGCGAAGAGTCGATCACGCAGCAGGGCGAGGCGTTCAGGGATCATCGTGACCGGGGTCGCGGTCATCACCAGCACGCTGAAGACCAACAGGATGATCAGCAGTGCCATCGCGCCGACGGTGTGGACCGCAGCGACGACCGGACTGCTGGCCAGGAAGCCGATGATGCCGCCGGCGCCGCGCAACTGCTCGGTCTCGCTGGGCTGCGGAACACCCTTGGCGATGCTGGTGATCCCGCACACCGCGATCGCGAAGAGCGCGAGCCCGACCATCACCCGGTTGGTGCCCTGGTCGCCGCGCGGCGAGCGCATCAGGTGCACGCCGATCAGCACGAGCACCAACGGCAGCACGAGGGCGCCGAGCCCGAAGGTCCCGGCAACGATCGCGTGTATGACGGCACCGGCGTTGCCGGTGAGGCCCCACCACTCGCGGGCAGCGACGACGACGGCCGCCGCGATCAGCGCGAAGCCGAGACCGTCACGGCGCAGCTCAGGCTCCAACTCGCTGGTGGAGTGTCCGACCCGACGGGCAGCACCTCCCGCCACATGGGCGACACCCATCCAGGTGCCGCGCGCCGCGCGTAACGGGAAGGGCAGACCGCCTCCGGCCGGTTTGCCACCGGTCCGTGACTTCGCACCGGTGGCCTTCTTGGCCGGCGGCCGCGTCGAAGTGCGCCCCGACGCGGGACGCGAGCGCGAACCGGACGCCTTCGATCCGGACTTGCTGCGGGTCGCGCGAACGGTCGTTGTCGACGAGGACGGACGGGTAGCCACGAAAACACCGTACGCGACTGTCACTCCTGTCCCATAGGAAACACGCCGCCGAGCGACTGCTCCCGCCCTGCGCCTACGTTGTTCCGACCCGCGGTGGCGCCTTCCGTTGCCACTTGACCGAAAGGCGCACATCCGGACCGAGAGGCGTACAAATCCGACCCTGTTTCGTGCTCCACTCGGTCGTTTTGTACGCCTCTCGATCGGTCGGACACTGACCGGACAGTGGCCGGCCAGGTGGGCGGTCGCCTGCTTTCCACGACTCGGACAATGTTGGCGGCGACTCCCGCCATACCTCTATATTTGCCAGCAGGTCATGAGACTCAGCGCGAAGCCCCGGCTTGCTGAGCGGCAACCCTCCACCGCGGTGGGGTGCTCCGGGTGACGACCGGGCCGGCGCGACAACGTGTCGGCAAGCGCGGATCGGCTCTGCACCAGCTCTCGTCGATCCCTGATCGGCCGAGGAGCGCCCGTTGAGCACTGTCAGCATCGAACCCCAGCACGACACCACCGGCACCAGCACGTCCGCCGCTGCATCCCCAAGTGCATCCCGCACCAGCACCCGACCGTCGGCGGTGCCGGCCCCCGGACCGCGGCGTGCCCCGCGGTTCACCGACGGTGTGCCGAGCACCGTCTCCGCGCAACTGGGCGTGCCCACCGTGCACCGCACCGTCACCGACTACGCCAACTTCGACCACGGCGCGACCGCACCGGCACTGGTCGCGGTCGCCGAGGCGGTCGAGCACGCCCAGCGGCGCTACGGCTCGGTCCACCGCGGCGCGGGATACGCCAGCCGGGTCACCACCGGCTGGTTCGAGGCGGCACGCGCCGAGGTCGCCGGTTTCATCGGCGCCCGCCCGGGCGACGAGGTCGTCTTCACCCGCAACACCACCGACGCGCTGCGCCTGCTGGGGCACTGCCTGCCGGCCGAGACGCACGTCTTCGCCTGGGCATCCGCGCACCACGCAGCCCTGCTCCCCTGGCCGGCCGCGAACACCACCCGACTGCCGGTCCCGACCGGCACCAGCGACGCGGTCGACCTGTTGCGCACCGCGCTCGCCGCATCCGCCGACGTGTCATCCGGTCGCGAGAAGCTCGTCGTGATCACCGGCGCCTGCAACGTGACAGGCGAGATCTGGCCGGTGGCCGAGTTGGCCGACGTGGCGCGGGAGTTCGGTGCCCGCACCGTGCTGGACGCCGCACAGTTCGCACCGCACGTCCCGATCGACCTGGACACCCTCGGCGTCGACTGGATCGCGTTCTCCGGGCACAAGCTCTATGCCCCGTATGGCGCAGGCGTGCTCGCCGGCCGCCGCGACTGGCTGGACGCCGCAGCGCCATACCTGCCCGCGGGCGGTGCGACTGCTGCGGTGACAGCGGAACGCACCGACTGGCAGACCGGACCGGCACGCCACGAGGGCGGGACACCCAACGCGGCCGGGGCGATCGCGATCGCCGCCGCATGCGCCACCTTGCGGGAACACCGCGCGGTCATCGCGGCACACGAGGCGAACCTCTACTCGACGTTGAGGGCCGGGCTGGCTGCGATCGACGGTGTCCAGGTCGTCGGCGCGCTCGGCGATCGGCCGAACGTCGGCGTGGTGACCTTCACGGTCGACGGCTACGAACCCTCGCTGGTCTCGCAGGTGCTGGCCGACGAGCACGGCATCGCGGTGCGAGACGGTCGGTTCTGCGCGCACCTGCTGTGTGACTCCCTGCTCGGCGCCGGTGCCACCGCTGTCCGGGCGAGCCTGGGCCTGGCCACGACCGCCGAGCACGTCCAGCGGCTGGTCTGCGCGGTCCGCCGCCTGGTCGAGCAGGGTCCGGCGCTGTCCTACGTGCACACGCCGGACGGCTGGTCGGCTCCGGCCGATCCGCGCGACCTCAGTGAGCCGCTGCCCTGGTGAGCATCCGCAACCGGGTCCAGTAGGCCAGGTGATCGGTGCCGGGCACCTGCACCGTTCCGTCGGCAACCACACCGAAGCCTCGGCTGAGCACGTGATCCAGCTGGATGAAGGGCGGCAGCCAGCTGTCGTTCGGCCACGTCCGGCGCCAGCCGGATCCGGTCGCGCGGCTGCTCTGTGTCAACCCGTCGGCCACCTGCCGGAAGGCGGGCATGGCCGAGGAGGCGTTGAAATCGCCGGCGAGGACGAGCGGCTGCCCAGCAGGTCGCTGCGCACGCCACCTGGCCAACTCGTGCAGCGCAGCGCGCCAGTCGCCGACGATCTCCGGCAGCGGGGCCGGCATGTGCACCGCGCGCAGCCGGTAGGTGCCGCGCTGCGTGTGCACCCTGACGTCGGGACTGCTCGGGAAGCGGCCCGCCGCGTTCTCGGACACCAGATGCACGCGGTGGGTGCTGCGGACCACCGTCCCCCGGATGCCCGGTGCGGCGCGGCCGGCCTGGTGCGGCAGGGCCGCACCGAGTCCGTGGCGGCGCAGCGCCGCCAACTCCTGCGGTGTGCACTCCTCCAGCACCAGGGTGTCGACGTGCTGCTCCCGCACCGCTGCAACGACGCGGCCGGGGTCGGCGCCGCCATACTCCAGGTTGATCGTCATGACGGTCTCGTCGTGCGGGCCGGCCGGGACGGTGTCGCTGCGCAACGCTCCGGCGCCCAGCACCAGCGGCGGTATGGCGACGAGGAGGGCGCCTACGGCCAGCCAGCGGAACCGCAGTGCGACAGCGGCCACGAGCGTCACGACCGCTGCAATTCCAACGATCGGGAAAAGGGCCTGCAGCGACGGCACCAACCAGGTAAGGTCCGCCCACCGCGCCGCGGCCGCAAGGCCTACGCACGCCTGCAGCACGGCCAGCACCCACCAGCAGACCGTGCTTGCTTCGGCACGCCATACGCGGCGAGGCATCGGATCCAGTTGGGGCACAGTCGTATTCTCACCACACAGGGACGCCTGACGCATGTGGTGGATGTGATTCCTGTGACGCATGCAACACGATTCGTGTGACTCTCGCGACACTTCAAAAAAAAGTCACGAAATGGTCACGTTTCAACTTGGCAATCGTCCTTCGACCACGTACCTTCGACGATCGGTGGTTGAAATTTCGTCCCCCTGGCGAAGAACCTTCCATCGACGAAGTCTTGCAACCCGGCATGACTTCGCCCCCTGCCTGTGACTTGCTGCGCACAACCTCGTCGAGCAGTCACCAAGATCCGGGACGGTCCCGGAGGCACGACGAGGATGGGGAACCCAATTTGGCCGTGACAGCGGTCTTGGGGTGAGAGCAGGCCAAAAACCTGCCGGGCACCTGACAGCCCGACCCGACAGCTAACCCCGTATGCGCACGTCAGGAGAGGAATCAATGGACCTCAGCAAGAACTTCAGCAACAAGACCCGCGCCGTCGGCATCGGGGTTGCCGCCGCCGCAGCCCTTGCCGCTGCCGGCGTCGCCACCGCTGGTGACGCTCACGCAGCCTCGGTCTCCACGTGGGACCGCGTCGCTGCCTGCGAGAGCGGTGGCAACTGGTCGATCAACACGGGCAACGGTTTCTACGGTGGCCTGCAGTTCACCCACTCGACCTGGATCGCCTTCGGCGGTGGCGCCTACGCGTCGAACGCCAACATGGCGTCCAAGTCGGCCCAGATCTCGGTCGCCGAGAAGGTCCTGGCTTCCCAGGGTCCCGGCGCCTGGCCGGTCTGCTCGGTGCGCGCTGGCCTGACCCAGGGCGGCGGTTCGCCGAACGTGAACCCGGCCCCGGCCCCGAAGCCGGCTCCGAAGAAGACCTACACCGCGCCGAAGAACACGACCCCCAAGGTTTCGCGTTCCAACGAGCGTGCGCAGGCTCCGAAGAAGACCTACACGGCCCCGAAGAAGACCTACACCGCGCCCAAGAAGACTTACACGGCGCCCAAGAAGGTCTACACCGCGCCGAAGGTCGCCCTCTCGGGCAAGACCGTCACGGTGAAGTCCGGCGACACCCTGAGCGAGCTCGCACAGAGCTACAACGTCAAGGGCGGCTGGCAGGCACTGTTCGCGGCCAACAAGGGCACCGTGAACAACGCCAACCTGATCTTCGTCGGCCAGCACCTGAACCTGCCGGCTTGATCTGATCGTCCGTCACCGCCTACTCGGCGCTGACAACCCGAAGGCCCCGTTCCACCACTCGGTGGGGCGGGGCCTTCGTCGTACCCCGCGCGATGTGCTGCTGCGATGTGATGCTGGTCGTATGACGACAACGAACTCACCGAGCGTCGAGATGCTCTGGGAGTCCACCGACCCGGGAGCCGCGCTCGACGAGCGCTTCGGATTCGCGACCACCGAGGCCGCAAGTGACTGGGTGACCGCGACGCTGAGTCGCCACTGGGGCATTGAGGTGACCTCGTGCGAACGGATCGTGCTCAGTTTCGCGAACGCGCTTGCGTGGATCCGGACGTCGGAGGGGCCGCTGCTCGCCAAGTGGTCGATCGCGCGGCACCGGTTCGCTCGCCTCGCGGCTCTCGCGGAGCTGACCGGCCGGCTCGACGAGCACGGCCTGCCGGTGTCCGCGCCGATTCCCGCCCAGGACCATCGACGTCAGGTCGAGGTCGATGGTGTGTCGCTGGGCGTGCAGCGGCAGCTGCGGGGCGAATGGCTCGATGTCGCCGATCCTGGCCAGGTCGCTGCGGCGGGTGCGATGCTCGCGCGGCTGCACGAGGCCTTGGCGGCATACGACTCAGCGAAGATCCCGGAGCTTGCTCCCCCGGACCGTCCGCTGCCGGACCGGATCGGCGACTGGCTCGGACACGACCACCCACACCTGCCATCGGGTGCGCTGGCTGCGCTCGAACGACAGGTCAACGAACTCCCGGCACCCGGCCGGCCCGCGCAACTCGTGCACGGTGACTTCCGCGCGGCCAACCTGCTGATGAACGACCGGGATGTCGCTGCCGTCCTGGACTTCGAGGACGCGGCCATCGAGCACCGCATCGTTGAGCTCGCGCGGTCGGCGGTGCTGCTGGGCACGAGATTCCACGACTGGGGTCCGGTCACGCCGCAGGTCCGGGAGACCTTCCTCGAGGGCTATCGGTCGGTATGCCGGCTGACCGACGCCGAGTTGTCCTGGTGGGGCCCACTGGTGCTGTGGTTCTCCCTGGCGATGGTCCCGCCCGGTGACGACCCGACGGGCTGGGCGGACGAAGCCGCTACTGTCGCGAGTTGTTCGCTCGGAACCAGCGATCGGGGCGAATAACTCGCGACAGTCGCGAGTTATTCGCCGCCCCGGCCCATCACGCGTCGATGACGATCGGGATGATCATCGGCCGACGGCGCAGCTTGCCGCCGACGAACCCACCGACGGCACGGCGAATGACCTGCTGCAACTGGTAGGTGTCGCTGATGCCCTTCTCGCGGGCCTCCTCGAGCGCGGCCTCCAGCTTGGGGCGCACCTTGTCGAAGACCTCGTCGTCCTCGGCGAAGCCACGGGTCTGGATCTCCGGGCCGCTGACGATCTTGCCGGTGTCGGCGTCGCGCACCACGATGATCGTCACGAAACCCTCGTCGCGCAGGATGCGGCGGTCCTTGAGCATCGTCTCGTCGGTCGTGCCGACGAGGGAGCCGTCGACATACACATATCCGCAGGGCACCGCACCGACGATGTCCGCGCGCCCGTCGACCAGGTCGACGACGACGCCGTCCTCGGCGAGCAGCACCCGCTCGGCGGGCACACCGGTCGCGACGGCCAGGTCGCCGTTGGCGACCAGGTGGCGCCATTCGCCGTGGATCGGCATGACGTTGCGCGGCTTGACGATGTTGTAGCAGTAGAGCAGCTCACCGGCGCTGGCGTGCCCGGAGACGTGCACCAGAGCGTTCCCCTTGTGTATGACGCTCGCGCCGCGTCGCATGAGTCCGTTGATGACCCGGTAGACGGCGTTCTCGTTGCCGGGGATCAGCGACGACGCCATCAGCACGGTGTCGCCGGGGCCGATCTCGATGGTGTTGTGGTCACCGCCGGCCATCCGGGACAGCGCGGCCATCGGCTCACCCTGGGATCCGGTCGAGACCAGCACGATCTGGTTGTCGGCGAAGTTGTCGATCTTCTTCAGGTCGACCAGCACACCGTCGGGCACGTTCAGATAGCCCAGCTCGGCCGCAATTCCCATGTTGCGCAGCATCGACCGGCCGACGAAGGCGACCTTGCGCTTGTGCAGCGCGGCGGCATCCAGCACCTGCTGCACGCGGTGCACGTGCGAGGAGAAGCACGCCACGATGATCCGCCGCGACGCGTGCTGGAAGACGCGCTCGATCGCGGGAGCGATGTTGCGCTCGGGGGTGGTGAAGCCCGGCACCTCGGCGTTGGTGGAGTCGGTCAGGAAGAGATCGACGCCCTCCTCCCCCGCCTTGGCGAAGGCTCGCAGGTCGGTGATCCGTCCGTCCAACGGCAGCTGGTCCATCTTGAAGTCGCCGGTGATCAGCAGGTTGCCGCCGCCGGTCTTGACGAAGACGGCGAGCGCGTCCGGGATCGAGTGGTTGACCGCGATGAAGTCACAGTCGAACGCCCCGAGCTTCTCGTTGCCGCCCTCCTTCACCGCGAGGGTGTAGGGCTTGATCCGGTGCTCCTTGAGCTTGGCCTCGACCAGTGCCAGGGTCAGCGTGGACCCGATCAGCGGGATGTCCGACTTGAGGCGCAGCAGGTAGGGCACGGCACCGATGTGGTCCTCGTGACCGTGCGTCAGCACGATCGCCTCGATGTCGTCCAACCGGTCCTTGATGTACTCGAAGTCCGGCAGGATCAGGTCGACGCCCGGGTGGTCCTCGGGGAAGAGCACACCGCAGTCGACGATGAGCAGCCTCCCGTCATACTCCACGACCGTCATGTTGCGGCCGACCTCGCCGAGCCCGCCGAGCGGGACTACGCGCACACCGCCGCGGGGCAGCGCGGGAGGATCTTGGAGTTCGGGGTGGGGATGGCTCACATCAGTCCTTGCTTCGAGAGTGCATCGCGCAGGATCGCACGATGGTCTTGCGGCGCCGGCACCAATGGGAGCCGGCAGAAGTCGGAGTCGAGCACGCCCATGAGGCGCAGAGCGGCCTTGGCCTGGATGGTCCCCTGGGTCACGTTCATGACCGCCGCGATGACCGGGCCGAGGTCGTGGTTGATGGCACGTGCCGCCGGCAGGTCCCCCGCCACCACAGCGCGCAACAGGGCGACCAGTCGTTCACTGGCGACATTGCCGACAGTACTGACCATGCCGGTGGCGCCGAGCGCCAGCCAGGGCAGGTTGAGCGCGTCGTCACCGGAATACCACAGCAGACCGGTCTCGACCATCAGCGGCGCACTGGTCGCCAGATCGCCCTTGGCGTCCTTGAGCGCCTTGATGTTCGGGATCTCCGCGAGCGCGCGGATGGTGTCCGGGGCGAGCGCCGTCGCGGTGCGTCCGGGTATGTCGTAGGCCATCGCCGGCAGGTCCGTGGCCTCGGCGACCGTGCGGTAGTGCTCGAGGACGCCGGCCTGCGGCGGCTTGTTGTAGTAGGGCGTCACGATGAGCGCGGCCGTCGCACCCGCGGCCGCCATGTTGCGCGCAGCGGCGACCGAGTGCGCCGTGTCGTTGGTGCCGACGCCGGCCATGACGACGGCCCGGTCGCCGACGGCCTCGGCGACGGCGCGGACGAGGTCGTTGTTCTCCTCGTCGGTGGTGGTCGCGGACTCTCCGGTGGTGCCGTTGACCAGAACACCGTCGTTGCCCTGGTCCACCAGCCGCGCCGCGAGCTTCTGAGCGCCGTCCAGGTCCAGCGACCCGTCGTCATGCATGGGCGTGACCATTGCGGTGATCATCGTGCCGAAAGGGTTGCTGGAAGGCTGCGTCATGGCGTCAAGGCTAGCGGCGACGGTGGACGGTGCACGCAGACCTTCCGGGTGGCGAACAGCACCTTCAAAATGTATGCCGGGGCGGCGCTACGGCAGCAAATCCTCCGGCTGGATCGGCACAGAAGCGACGAGCTCGGCGGCTGCATCGGTGCCTGAAATGATAGATCGCGTCGTCACCCGCTCGGGGGTCCGGGTGACGACGCGATCAACGGTTACATCGTGCGGGCCACGAAAGCGTTACAGGTGCCCAATGTGATCTAGGTCACAATCTGTAACGACCGTCCACGTTGTATGTCGAGTGCCTCGAGTCGACCTAGCTGGCCGAGCTTGTCGAGGTCAGGGTTTCGACAGGCTCAACCAGCTCTGCGGCCTCGACCAGCACCAGTCTGTCGGACCACGCTGATAGCGTCTGACGCCGTGAAGCAGTACCTCGACCTCCTCGATCGGGTCATCGCCGAAGGCACTCGCAAGGACGACCGCACGGGCACCGGCACGCTGTCGGTCTTCGGGCACCAGATGCGCTTCGACCTGGCCGCGGGCTTTCCTGCGCTGACCACCAAGAAGCTGCACCTGCGCTCGATCATCGGCGAGCTGCTGTGGTTCCTGCGCGGCGACACCAACGTGCAGTGGCTGCACGACCGCAAGATCTCCATCTGGGACGAGTGGGCCGACGAGCACGGCGACCTCGGCCCGATCTACGGCCACCAGTGGCGGTCCTGGCCGACGCCGGACGGCGGCACGATCGACCAGATCACCCGGCTGATCGACGGACTGCGCAGCAACCCCGACTCCCGTCGGCACATCGTCTCGGCCTGGAACGTCGCGGACGTCGATGACATGGCACTACCCCCGTGCCACACGATGTTCCAGTTCTACGTCGGTGCCGAGACCGCCAACGGTCGCCGGTCGCTGTCCTGCCAGCTCTACCAACGCTCCGCCGACATCTTCCTGGGTGTCCCGTTCAATATCGCGTCCTACGCGCTGCTCACGGCGATGGTGGCGCAGGTGACCGACCTGGTGCCGGGCGAGTTCGTGCACACGATGGGCGATGCGCACCTCTACCTCAACCACCTCGACCAGGCACGGCTGCAGCTCACCCGCGAGCCCGGCCCGTTGCCGACGCTGCGGCTCAATCCCGAGATCCGCGAGATCGACGCGTTCGACCTGCCGGACATCACGCTCGACGATTACGTTGCACAGCCCTCCATCAAGGCGCCGATCGCCGTATGAGCACCCCCGCATGACTATCAGCTTCATCGCCGCCGTCGCGCGCAACGGCGTGGTCGGCAAGGACGGCACGATGCCGTGGCGCGTCCCCGGGGAGCAGAAGGGCTTCAAGGCCGCCACCATGGGCCACCCGATGGTGATGGGCCGGCGCACCTTCGAGTCGCACGGCCTGCTGCCGGGCCGGCGGCACATCGTGCTCACCCGCGACCGCGACTGGTCCGCCGAGGGCGTCGAGGTCGCGCACTCCGTCGACGAGGCGCTCTTCCTGGCCGGTGACGAGGACTTCTTCGTCACCGGCGGGGCGCAGATCTGGGCGCTCTTCGCGCCATACGCCGACCGAATGGTGTTGTCCGAGATCCCGCTGGAGCCCGACGGCGACACGGTCTTCCCGGGCTGGCCGTTCACCGACTCCCCCGTATGGCGCGAGGCGTCCCGCGAGCCGCACGACGGCTGGACCGTGGTGATCTACGAGCGGCGCAAGCCGCGCGCGCAGGTCGAGGTCGGTCCGCGCATCGCCGCATCGGCCGAGGCCGGTGCCACCGAGATCAAGGCCGGGGCGACCTGTGCCATCGGCGACGGTGACCGGTTGCTGTTGACCCGGCGGGAGGACAACGGCCTGTGGTGTCTGCCGGGTGGCGGCGCCGAGATCGGTGAGACCTGGTCGGAGACCGCCGTCCGGGAGGCCCGCGAGGAGACTGGGCTGGAGGTCGCCGTTGACTCGGTGCTGGCGGCATACAGCCGGCCCGACATCGTGATCGTCTATCCCGACGGCCGTCGGCGCGCGATCTTCGGGGTCTGCTTCCGTGCACACATCGTCAACGGCACGGCCGGCGTCTCGGACGAAGTCACCGAGTCGGCGTGGTTCACCGCGGCGGAGGCGGCACGCCTGCCGATCATCCCGGCGCACCGACCGCTCGTGCGCGCATTCTTCGAAACCGACTCTGCCACAACGCTTTTCGACTGACACCGAGTCGGCCGTCGCGTCCGCGCAGCAGCGGATCAGGCGTCCGGGAGCGGATCCTGGAAGAACTCCTCGTGCTGCACCGTCGCCGGGTCGGCTCCGTCCGCAACGATCGCCGTGCGCACGTCGTCAATCATGCCGATCGGGCCGCAGAGGAACCACCCGTCCACCTCCGGGACGGCCACGCCTGCTCGGCGCAGGATCTGGCGCACTTTCTCACCGTCGATCCGGCCGGTGAGTAGCGGATCCGCGGCAGCCTCGGGGGCCCGGGAGAAGACCTCGATCAGGTCGAACCTGGCAGCGCAGTTGTCCGCGAGCCAGTGCAGTTCCTCCCGGAACATCATGGTCTCGGGAGTGCGGTTGCCGAAGATGAGCGTCACCTGCGAGCCCGGCTCCTCCTCCAGGATCGTGCGGACCAGCGAGATCACCGGCGTGATGCCCGACCCGGCAGCGACCGCGACCAACTCCCGCTCGGTGTCGACCGGCGGGCAGACGAAGTCGCCCAGCGGCGCCAGGACGTCGATCTGGTCACCGGGACGCACCACGCGGTTCAGCCAGGCCGACATCGCGCCACCGTCGACCTCGTTGGAGGCGATCCGCAACCGGCCGTCAACGGCGGCCTGGGCGCGCGACATACAGATGGAGTAGGACCGGCGGACGTCGGCGCCGTTTATCTCGGCGCGCAGCGTCAGATGCTGCCCCGGCTCGAAGGCGAAGATCTCGCGCAAGTCGTCAGGGACATCGAAGGTGACTGCGACGGCACGCTCGGTCAGCCGCTCGACGGTCGCCACGGTGAGTGGGTGGAACCGAGGGCGGCGATGGCGCACACCGGTGGACTTCAACAGGCTCACAACGACGGAAGCTTCTCAGATCCGTCCCGGGGACGCGAGAGCGGCCGGTTGTCGGGACGTTCCGAGCTGGTGGAAAGCTGGTCGCATGACTCCCCCCACCAGCGACGCAGCGGTCCGAACGGCCCGCAGCAACGACGTGCCCGCGGTGGCACACGTGCAGGCAGCCATATGGCGCGACGCCTACGGCTCACTGGTCGATGCGGAGGTCCGCGATGCCTTCACGCCGGCCGCGTTCGAGGGGTCGTGGCGCCAGTCGCTGAAGGAGCCCCCGTCCCCGCTGCACCGCCTGCTGGTGGCCACGGCCGGTGACACCGTCGTCGGCTTCGCCGCGATCGGCCCGGTCGAGCACGCCGAGGGGCCGGCCGCTCCCACGGGCGACATCGCCGACACCCCCACCGAGACCGTCGGCGAGATCTACACCTTCGGGGTCGCCCCCGATCGCCGCGGTGCGGGACACGGCTCCCGGCTGCTCAATGCCGCCGTCGACACCCTGCGCGCCGGCGACTTCCAGGAGGTCACGGTGTGGCTGCTGGCGCAGGACGAGGCCACCCGTGCCTTCGTCGCATCGTCCGGCCTCCAGCCGGACGGCGCGTGGCGTGATCGGGTCATCGCGGCCGACGGCCGGACCGCACGCGAGGTGCGGCTGACCGCGTCACTGGCCGACTCCGACGCTCCCGCGTAGCCACCGAAACGACCTGAGCAAGCGAGCAACATGACCGACCAAGCGACGTGACCGACGAAGCCGCTCGGGCAGCCGACAGCGCCTCCCCCACCGCCGCGCAGGCAGCCAGGTCCGTCGCCCGCAAGGGGATCTGGGTCGGGGTGGCGACCGGCGCCTACGGCATCAGCTACGGCGCACTCGCAGTCGCCGCCGGGCTGAACATCTGGCAGTCGGTGCTGTTGTCCCTGCTGCTCTTCAGCGGCGGCTCGCAGTTCGCACTCATCGGCGTCCTCGGCGCAGGTGGCACGGGCGCGAGTGCCGTCGGCACGTCAACCCTGCTCGGCCTGCGGAACGGGTTCTACGGGCTGCAGGTCAGCAAGCTGCTGCAGGTGACCGGGTGGCGCCGGGCGCTCGCGGCGCAACTGACGATCGACGAGTCGACGGCGGTGTCGATCACCCAGCCGAACCGCGACCTGTCCCGGGTCGGCTTCTGGTGGACCGGCATCTCGGTCTACGTCCTGTGGGGCACCATGTCGGCCGTCGGCGCGATCCTGGGGAACGCGATGGGTGACCCCGCGCGGTTCGGTCTCGACGCGGCTGCGCCGGCGGCGTTCTGCGCCCTGGTCCGGTCACGGCTGACCACCCGGCGTTCCCAGCTGGTGGCGGTCGGTGCCGGAGTCATCGCGTTGGTGGTGTCGCCGCACGCCGGCTCCGGCATACCGGTGCTCGTCGCGGCGCTGGCCGCCGTTGTGGCCGGCTTCCTGCCGGACCGCTCGATCAGCTCGGCGGAGAAAATATGAACCTCTGGACCACCGTGCTGCTCGCGAGCGCGCTGTCGTTCGTCATCAAGTACGCCGGGTATGTCGTGCCGCAGGCCGTGCTGGACCACCCGCTCACCGACCGGGTCATGCACTACCTGCCGGTCGCCCTGCTCGCCGCGCTGATCGCGGTGCAGACCTTCACCTCCGGCAGCGGAGCGTTCGCGATCGACGCGCGCGCCGCCGGCCTGGCGGTCGCCATCGTGTGTCTGCTGCTGCGCGCACCCTTCCTCGTCGTGGTGGTCGCTGCAGCCGCGACGGCGGCACTGCTGCGCGCGGCCGGCATCGGCTGACGTTCTACGGTGGAGGGGTGACGACTACCCCTTCCTGGATCGACCTCGACGGCGTCGTGAACATGCGCGACCTGGGTGGCCTGCCGACCGCCGACGGCGGCAGCGTGCAGCCGGATCGCCTGCTGCGTTCGGACAATCTGCAGGACCTGACGCCGTCCGACATCAACACCCTCCTCGACGAGCACGGCGTGACCGACGTCGTCGACCTGCGCAGCGACGTCGAGTTGAAGATCACCGGGCCCGGGCCACTGCGCGAGGTGGATTCGGTGACGCACCACCATCATTCGCTCTTCCCGGACGACAAGGACATCGACGCACGTGACGTGCTGGTGCTGCCCTGGCACGACGCCGACGAGCCCCAGCGCAACGCCAACCCACGAGCCAGCCACTATCTGGGTTACCTGGCCCGCCGGCCCGACTCGGTCGCGGCCGCGCTCGACGTCATCGCGACCAGCGAGGGCGCCACCGTCGTCCATTGCGCGGCGGGCAAGGACCGCACCGGCACCATCACCGCGATGGCGTTGAGCGTCGCCGGCGTCCCTCGGGACGAGATCGTGGTCGACTACACCGCGAGCACCGAGCGCACGGAGCGGATCGTGCAACGGCTGGTGTCGTTGCCCGGCTACTCCGACAACTTGCGCGACATCCCGATGACGGCCCACCACTCCCGGCCGGAGACCATCACCCGGGTGCTCGAGGCGATCGACGCCGACTACGGATCCGTCGCGGGCTGGTTGCGCAGCGTCGGTTGGACCCAGCCGCAGATCGACCGATTGCGTGCCAAACTCGTCGAATGACCGACTCCGTTGCGCTGTTCGCGACTTGCTTCAACGACACGATGTGGCCCGACACTCCGAAGGCGACAGTGCAACTGCTGGAGCGGCTCGGCGTTGACGTGCGCTTCCCGGAGCGCCAGACGTGCTGCGGCCAGATGTTCACCAACACCGGTTACGCCGACGAGGCGATCCCCCTCGTGCGCAATTTCGTCGACACCTTCGGCTCGTATGACGCGATCGTGGCGCCCTCCGGCTCGTGCGTCGGGTCGGTGCGCGAGCAATACGAAACGCTCGCCCACCGCGCCGGCGACCCCGGTCTGCAACGGGCCGTGACGGAGCTGGCGCCCCGGGTACACGAGCTGAGCGAATACCTCGTCGACGTCCTGCAGGTCACCGACGTCGGCGCGTATTTCCCGCACCGGGTCACCTATCACCCGACCTGCCATTCGCTGCGCATGCTGCGCGTGGGCGACCGGCCGCTGCGGTTGCTGCGTGCCGTCGAAGGCATCGACCTGGTCGAGCTCCCCGACGCCGAGGAGTGCTGCGGTTTCGGCGGGACGTTCGCAGTCAAGAACTCCGAGGTGTCGGTGGCGATGGGCACCCGGAAGGTCGACAACGTGCAGAGCACACACGCCGAATACGTTGTCGCGAGCGACAATTCGTGCCTGGCGCAGATCGGTGGCCTGCTCGGACGACGCGGTCGGACCAGCGGCGTCGGCCAGGGTCCGGTCGCCCGCCCGATCCACCTGGCCGAGGTGCTCGCCGGCACGAGGGAGGACGTCCGATGACGACCACAAACCCGGTCGGCGTGACCACCGAGCTCTTCCTCGGTATGCCGCCCTTCCCCGACGCCGCCGAGCGCGAGCTGGGCAACGACCAGCAGCGCCGCAACCTGCACCACGCCACGCACACCATCCGGGAGAAGCGAGCCGCGGCGGTCGCCGAGGTGCCCGAGTGGGAGGACCTCCGGCTGCGCGCAGCACGGATCAAGGACCACACGCTCGCGCAACTGGACGACTACCTGCTGCAACTCGAGGAGAAGCTCACCGCCGCCGGCGCAACCGTGCACTGGGCCCGCGACGCCGACGAGGCCTGTCGGCTGGTCACCGACCTGGTCCGCGACACCGGCGAGGAGGAGGTCGTCAAGGTCAAGTCGATGGCCACGCAGGAGATCGGCCTCAACGAAGCGCTGGAGGCGGCCGGTGTACACGCCTGGGAGACCGACCTTGCCGAGCTGATCGTGCAGCTGGGCGACGACTGGCCGTCGCACATCCTGGTGCCGGCGATCCACAAGGGACGCAAGGAGATTCGCGAGATCTTCGAGCGCCGTATGGCGCAGGTCGGCCGCCCGGCGCCGAAGGGGCTGACCGACGATCCGGCCGCGCTGGCCGATGCAGCACGCCTGCACCTGCGGGAGAAGTTCCTGCGGGCGAAGGTCGCGATCTCTGGGGCCAACTTCGCGATCGCCGACACCGGCACCCTGGTGGTGCTCGAATCCGAGGGCAACGGTCGCATGTGCCTGACACTTCCCGAGACGCTGATCTCGGTGGTCGGGATCGAGAAGGTGCTGCCCACCTGGTCCGACCTGGATGTCTTCCTGCAGCTGCTCCCCCGGTCCAGCACTGCCGAGCGGATGAATCCCTACACCTCGATGTGGACCGGTGCCACCGACGACGACGGGCCGCAGGACGTGCACGTCGTGCTCGTCGACAACGGGCGGAGCGCGGTGCTGGAGTCCGAGGAGACCCGGACGGCGTTGCGCTGCATCCGGTGCTCTGCGTGCCTCAACGTCTGCCCGGTCTACGAACAGGTCGGCGGGCACGCCTACGGCTCGGTCTACCCCGGCCCGATCGGGGCGGTGCTGACACCCGCATTGCGCGGCACCGCAACCAAACTCGACCAGTCGTTGCCCTTCGCCTCCAGCCTGTGCGGCGCCTGCTTCGACGCGTGCCCGGTGCGGATCGACATCCCGCGGATGCTGGTGGCGATGCGCACCCGAGTCGTCGACGAGCACCGCGGCGGTGTGCCGAGCGCCGAGGGCGCGAGTATGCGCGGCGGGCAGTGGGTGCTGGGCAAGTCCAGTCGCCTGGCGCTGGCCCAGCAGGGTGTAACACTGGCCGCGAAAGCGTTGCGCGGCAGGCCGATCGGGGCACTGCCCTGGCCGATGCCGGGTCCGCTGCGCGCATGGACCGACTCGCGTGACGCGCCGAGCCCGCCCCGCGAGACGTTCCGTCAGTGGTGGGCGCGCACCCACTCCGAGCAGGTGGGCCGGCCATGAGCACGACGCCGACAAGCAGCGCGCGCGAGGAGATCCTGGACCGGATCCGCCGCGCGAATCAGACTGTGGACAAAGCGGACTACCCCTTGCCCACGCCGCCAAGCGTGCCACCGACACCAGATGTCGACGCCCTCGTCGAGCTCTTCGTCGAGCGGGTCGCCGACTACCAGGCCGAGGTGCAGGTCGTCGCGGCCTCCGGTCTTGCGGCAGCGGTCGCCGATGTGCTGAAGGGCTGTGCGGACGTCGTGGTCCCCGAAGGCATCCCGCAGGATTGGCTCTCGGACGTCACGGCCACTCAGGTGACGGACGACGGCCTGACCGCGAGCGCGCTGGACCGGATCGACGCCGTGGTGACCGGCGCGACGGTCGGCATTGCGGTGCCCGGCACCATCGTGCTCGACCACGACGCCGGCCAGGGCCGGCGCGCACTGTCGCTCGTGCCCGACCTACACGTGTGCGTCGTGCACGCCGACCAACTGGTCAACGATGTGCCCGAAGCCGTTGCGGCACTGGCAGATTCGGTCCAGGCGGGCCGACCGCTGACCTGGATCAGCGGACCCAGCGCGACCAGCGACATCGAGCTGTCCCGTGTCGAGGGCGTCCATGGTCCACGCACCCTCCGGGTCATCGTGATCCGCTGACCCCCGTCCGTCCGTCTATCGCCCAATGACGGCTTCCTCGACGAGTGACGGCGCAATGACGCCGTCACTCGGTCAACGGACCGTCACTCGGGAGTTCGCGTATGGCGCTCAACGAACTCCGGCCGTGCGGACGACGTTCAAGAAACGACCGAAGAACGCACGCCATGTGGTTTCCAGCTGCTCGTCGTGCTCCTGAGCCACCTGCTTGATCTCGGCGGGGTCGAATCCGAGATCGCGCAGCTTGCCGTCTTCCCACTTGGCGACCCGGGCGGCGCTGGACTCGGGGTGCCACTGCGTCGCCCATGCCCGGTCACCGAGGCGGAACGCCTGGTTGCGGCAGCGCACGCTCGACATCAGCCGGCGGGCACCGTCTGGCAGCTTCGTGATCTGATCACGGTGGCTCTCGATGCCGACCGTGGGCGCCGAGAACTCTTGAAAGAGAACGTCATCCGCGACATCGGGTTGAGGCGTCAGCTCGGTGACGCCCTTCTCCGGCATGCCGTAGTCGCCCTGCACCTCACCACCGCCGACATGCGCCAGCAGCTGAGCACCCAGGCAGATGCCGAGCACGGGGACCTGCCGGTCGAGGCACTGTCGGACCAGCGCGCGCTCGGCCGGCAGCCACGGGTGCTCGTCGTCCGCATCCGGCAGGAAGCCGCCACCGAGCATGATCACCGCGTCCAGATCGTCTGCGGAAGAGGGGATCTCGTCACCCTCGTCAGCTTTGATCAGGTCGACCGGCACGCCCTCGCTCTCGGCCCAGTCGAGGATGCGGCCGGGACCGCTGCCGGAGTCGTTGCGGATGACGGTCAGTGTCACGGTGTCGGTGGAGGTCGTCATCCATCCACCCAAGCACAAGCCCGAAGGCCGATCAGTCGAGCCCGAGGAAATGCTCCAAACCGACTGTCAGTCCGGGGTGTTCGGGTATGGCGCGGACGCCGCTCAGCACACCGGGCATGAAGCTGATCCGGTCGAACGAATCGTGCCGCACGGTCAGCGCCTCCCCCTCGCCACCGAACGAAACCTCCTGGTGCGCAACACGTCCCCGCATCCGTTGGGCGTGCACCCGGATGCCGTCGACGTCCGCGCCGCGCGCGCCGTCGGGATCACTCTTGGTCGCGTCGGGCACCGGGCCGAGACCTGCCTCGGCGCGGACCGCCGCGATCATCGCGGCCGTGCGCGCAGCGGTCCCGGACGGTGCGTCGACCTTGTCGGGGTGATGCGTCTCGACGATCTCGACCGATTCGTAGAAGCGCGCCGCCTGCCGCGCGAACGACATCATCAGCAACGCACCGATCGCGAAATTCGGTGCGATGAGCACTCCGACGGAGTCGTGCTCGGCCAGCAGCTGCTCGAGGTCCGCCAGGCGCTCGGCGTTCCAGCCGGTGGTGCCGACCACCGCATGCACTCCGTGCTCGACGCAGTGCCGCACGTTGGCCGGCGATGCGTCCGGCACGGTGAAGTCGACCGCCACCTGGGCGCCACCGAGGTCCCCCAGGTCGTCGCCGGCGTCATACCGACCGACCAGGGACAGATCGGGCGCCTCCTCGATCGCGGTGCAGGCCGCCGAGCCCATGCGGCCGGCGGCACCGATGACAGCTACGGACAGCGAAGTAGTCACCCGGCCAGGCTAGTGCGCACGCGAGCATCGCGACCGCCCGTCCACGCTTCGATCAGCTACATCGCACGATTTCATCGTGGCTCCGCGCCTTCAGCGGACGTTGTGGTTGGCCGGTGACACTGGTCCCGTGACCGGTCTGGCCGCTGAGCCCTTCGACGTATCCCGGTGGCTGACGGCCTGGCGGTTCGACGCCGTCGGCATCGTCCTCGCCCTCCTCGTCGCGGTCCCCTACCTCTGGTTGTTGGTCCTCGGCCGGCGGCGAGGCGTGCGCTGGCCGTGGTGGCGCGTCGCGTCATACCTCGTGCTCGGTGTGGGCACGCTGGTCTACGTCACCTGCGGGGCCGTCGGCGTCTATCGGCAGACGTTCCTGTGGATGTTCGCGGCGCAGGTCGGCGTGCTCGGCACGGTCACTCCAGTCGCCCTGGCGATCGGCGACCCGTTGCGGCTGCTCGCTGCGGTGCACGGAAGCACCGACACCGCCCTTCACCGGGCACTGAAGTCCCGGATCGCGCGGGTGCTGACCTTCCCGACGGTCAGCTTCCTGCTCGACCTGGTCGGCATCCTGGCGATCTTCTTCACGCCGTATGGCGACCGCGCCGTCCACTCCACGACGGTCGGCACCCTGCTGATCCTGCAGCTGCTGATCGTCGGCCTGCTGTATGTGCTGCCGACCCTCGGTGACGATCTGTTGCCGGCCTGGGCGACTCCGCCGATCCGGACCTTCCTGGCGTTCCTCGACGGCGTCGCCGATGCGGTGCCCGGCGTCCTGGTGATGACCGCGAATTCCCTTCTGTTGCCGCACTTCCCGGGCTTCTCACCCGCGGCCGACGCGCTGCGCGGCGGCCTCAGCCACACACTGGACCAGAAGTATGCTGGCGGCACCCTGCTCGCCGTGGCGGAGGCGATCGGCATCCCGATGATCGCTGCAGTCTTCATCGAGTGGATGCGCAGCGACGCGGAGGATGCGCGGGACGCGGACGCCGAGTTGGACCGAGCCGATGCGCAGCGCCGTGTCTCCGGGGCGGCCGGCGGTGCGCTCGACGAGGCAGTCGTTGCCGAAGCACCGCCGCCGGACCAGCCCTGGTGGCTCAGCGATCCCCGACTGGCGGACCGCTTCGGCAAACAGCACGATTGACGCATGTCCGATGCGCAACTGCTCGACGACTGGGTCGCCGGCCTCAGCCACCTCGCACCGTCGGTCGATCCGCCGGCCGCACGCCGCGAAGGGATCACCCTGCTGGCCCGATGGGACGAACCGCACCGCAGCTATCACACCCGGCAACACCTCACCGAGATGCTGTCCGCGATCGACACACTCGCCGACGCAACCAGGCTGCAGCCGCGCGACACCTGCATCGCCCGGGTCGCCGCCTGGCTGCACGACGCGGTGTATGACGTGCACGTCGACCCCGGCGGCCCCGAACGCGACAGTGCAGCCCTAGCCCGAAAGATGTTGTCGTCGTTGGGTGTTGCGTCCTCCGACAGTCACACCGTCGAGCAGCTCATCCTGCTGACCATCGACCACGGCACGCAGCTGCCGGGGTCCCTCGCCGACGTCTTCACCGATGCCGACCTGGCCATCCTCGCGGCGCCGCCGGAGCGCTTCGACGAATATTGCCGACAGGTGCGCGACGAGTACGCGCATGTGCCGGACGCGGCATACGCGACAGGGCGCCGACAGATCCTCGAGGCACTCGTCGACCGCCCCGAGGTCTATCGAACGACGCACGCGCGGGCGGCGTGGACCCATCAGGCCAACGCCAACGTCGCGCGGGAGGTCGCCCGGCTACGCCTTGGCGAGTAGGCCGTCGTTGGAGCCGACGATGGTCGGCTTGCCGTCGTCGGCGATCGTGACGAGCATCGTCTGATAGGTGCGTCGCTTCGCCAGCTTCTTCGGCTTGGTGTCACCGCCCTCGACAGCTGCATGGTCCGCGTCGAGGACGATGCTGGCCGAGCCGTCGTCCGTCTCGTAGGTGATGGTGTTCTCGAAGGACACCAGACCGAGCGTTTTCCCGCCGACCCGGAGCAGATGAGCCGCCGGCGTCCCCACGACCGTCGCCGTCGAGAGGTCGGTGTCCACCGGCGTCCCCCACGGCCTCGAGGAGACCGTCATGATGGTGTCGCGCAAACCCTTGTGCAACGCCGTGCGGTAGTCCGTGATCACCGAACCCTTTCCGATCCCGTCCACCGAGCCGGTGCCGACGGCGCGGCCGAGCGCCGCGATGCCGTTCGCGGCTGCCTGACGCTGCGGAGCCGTCAGTGACTGCACCGTGCTCGGAGGCTCAGGAAGCGACGTCAGGTCGCCGCCCAGACTTGCCCACATGCGCCATCCGGCGGGCTCCTTGACGAAGACGGACGCGAAGTCCTGCGGCTTCCCGTCGTCGCCGACGGAGGGGATGATCCCAGTCACCAGCAGCCAGGGTGCCTGCCCGTCCGAACTACGCGTCGTGCTGCCGTAGGCGCGAGTCACGGTGTGGGTGAAGGGTTTCGAGTCGGACTTGTCGTGACTGTGCTTCGCCAGCCGCGTGCTGAAGACATCGCCCGCGAGCGTGGGGCCGGCGTCGGCGGACCGCCACGCCTTCTCGTCATACGCCGGGCTCTTGGCCGCCTTGATGGCGGCGTTGTTGGCAGTGTCGTAGGCACGCAGGATCTTCTGCGCCTGTGCCACCGACACCGCGCCAGCGGAGTCGGCCGTGCTCGATGCCGCAGCCGGTGTAGCCGACCCACCACCGGCCTGCGATGCCGGACCGGCGGACCCGCCGGACCCACAACCGGCCAGTGCCAGCACGGCACCGATCCCCACTGCTGCTGCACGGACTCGCTTGCTCATCGAAACTCCCCTGATTGACTGATCGAAGCGTCAGGGAGTCAAGCACACTGCGCATAGTCGGCGCACAGCGTCATCCACAGGGTCATCGACTGGCGGGCGCGCAATGCGATCGACAGCAGCTGGAGATCGCCACGCCTACCGCGCCCCGGTCGGTCAGGGCGCGGTCCGCTCGATCCTGTTGCGAATGCTCAGGATCCGGCGTGCTGCTCTGCGACCTCGAGCGCCGCGTCGATGATGTCGAGGCCGGCGACGAGCTCGTCCTCGCTGATCGTGCACGGCGGGACGACGTGCGTGCGGTTCATGTGCGTGAACGGCCAGAGGCCGCCCTTCTTGCACGCGGCGGCGAAGGCACCCATCGGCGCGGCAGCGTCGCCGGCTGCGTTGAAGGGCACCAGCGGTTCACGGGTCTCCTTGTCCTTGACCAGCTCGATCGCCCAGAACAACCCCAACCCGCGCACGTCCCCGACGCTCGCATGCTTCGCCTTGAGCTCCTGCAGCCGCGGCTCGACGACGGTCTCGCCGAGCTTGCGCACGTTGTCCAGGATCCCCTCGTCCTCGAAGGCCTGCATCGACGCGACCGCTGCGGCACAGGCCAGCGGGTGCCCCGAGTAGGTCAGCCCACCCGGGTAGGGCCGATCGGCGAACCGCTCGTAGGTCTTCGGCCCGAGCACGACACCGCCCAACGGGACGTAACCGGAGTTGATGCCCTTCGCGAAGGTGATCAGGTCGGGCACGACGTCCCAGTGCTGTATGCCGAACCACTCACCGCACCGCCCGAAACCGGCCATCACCTCGTCGGCGATGAGCAATATGCCGTATTCGTCGCACAATTCGCGCACCCCGGCCAGGTAACCGGGCGGCGGGACGAGGATGCCGTTGGTGCCCACCACCGACTCCTGGATGATCGCCGCGATCGTGTCCGGACCCTGCAACTGCACGACGTCGCGCAGGTGCTGCAACGCACGCTCGGACTCCTCCTGCTCGGTCGCACTGTGGAACGCCGACCGGTAGGGGTAGGGGCCGAAGAAGTGCGCCACGGACTGCCCGGTCGCTTCGTTCGCCCAGCGCCGCGGGTCACCGGTCAGCGCGATCGCACCACCGGTCGCACCGTGATAGCTGCGGTATGCCGACAGGATTGTCGGCCGTCCGGTCTGCAGCCGGGCCATCCGGATGGCGTGCTCGTTGGCGTCGGCACCGCCATTGGTAAAGAACACCCGGTCGAGGTCGCCCGGTGCACGCTCGGCGATCATTCGTGCCGCCTGACCGCGCACGTCGCTGCCCATCGCAGGGGCGATCGTCGCCAGCTTCGCGGCCTGCTCCTGGATGGCGGCAACGACCTTGGGGTGGCCGTGCCCGATGTTGAGGTTGACCAGCTGTGAGGAGAAGTCCAGATAGCGGTTGCCGTCGTAATCCCAGAAGTACGAACCGGATCCGCCCGCGATGGGCAGCACGTCGACGTGTGCCTGTGCGCTCCAGGAGTGGAAGACGTGGTTGCGGTCGTCGTCCTTGACCCGCTGTGCAGCGGCAGCGTCAGCGCTGGTTTCGGTGGTCATGTCAGTGGTCGCCGTTCGTGGGGAAGCCGAGGTCGATCTTGGAGCTGCCCGGGTCCGGCCACCGACTGGTGACCACCTTGCGCCGCGTCCAGAAGTTGATGCCCTCCGGTCCGTACATGTGGGTGTCGCCGAAGAGCGAGGACTTCCAGCCGCCGAACGAGTAGTAGCCGACCGGCACCGGGATCGGCACGTTGACGCCGACCATGCCGACCTGGACGTCGAACTGGAAACGTCGCGCCGCGCCACCGTCACGGGTGAAGATCGCGGTGCCGTTGGCGAACGGGTGATCGTTGATCAGGGCGAGGGCCTCTTCATAGGTGTCGACGCGGACGATCGACAGCACCGGGCCGAAGATCTCGTCGGTGTAGGCGACGTTGTCCGGCTCCACGTCGTCGAGCAGTGTGCACCCGAGGAAATAGCCTCTCTCACTGGAGTTTCCGCGCCCGTCGACCACGACGGTGGCGCCTTCGCGCTCGCCGCGATCGATGTAGTCGACGACCTTCTCGCGATGCTGAGCGGTGATTAGCGGACCCATGTCGGTGCCGTCCTGATCTCCCGGTCCGATGCGCAGCCCCGGGATCCTGGTCTTGATCGCGTCGATCAGAGGGTCGGCGACAGCACCGACGGCAACGACGACCGAGATCGCCATACAGCGCTCGCCGGCGGCGCCGTAAGCCGCCGACACCGCGGCATCCGCCGCGACGTCGATGTCCGCGTCGGGCAGCACCATCATGTGGTTCTTCGCGCCGCCGAGCGCCTGCACGCGCTTGCCCGCCTTGGTGCCCGTCTCGTAGATGTAGCGCGCGATCGGCGTCGAGCCGACGAAGCTGACCGCGTCGACCTGCGGGTGCTGCAACAGACCGTCGACCGCGACCTTGTCGCCCTGCAGCACGCTGAAAACGCCGTCGGGCAGACCTGCCTGCTGCCACAGCCGCGCCAACAGCAGTGACGCGGAGGGGTCCTTCTCGCTCGGCTTGAGGATGAACGCGTTGCCGCACGCGATCGCGCTCGCGCACATCCACAACGGGACCATCAACGGGAAGTTGAACGGCGTGATGCCGGCGACCACGCCGACCGGCTGCCGGATCGAGTAAACGTCGACGCCTGTGGAGGCCTGCTCGGTGAAGTCGCCCTTCAGCAGATCGGCTACGCCACAGGCGTATTCGACGTTTTCCAGCCCGCGCGCGACCTCACCGGCGGCGTCGGACAGCACCTTGCCGTGCTCGGCGGTGACGATCGCCGCGAACTCGTCGGCATGCTCGGCGAGCAGCTGGCGGAAGGCGAAGAGCACCTTGGTGCGTGTCGCCAGCGACGCGCTGCGCCACGCGGTGGCCGCGGTGCGGGCCGACGCGACGACCGCATCGACGTCCGCTGTCGAGGCGAGCGCGAGCTCTGCGGTCTGCTCTCCCGTCGCCGGATTGTGGATGGGCGCGGTCGCGTCGGACTTCCCCGCGGTGAGTTGGCCGTCGATCCAGTGCTGCACGTGTTCCATGCCACGCAGATTACGTGTCACGCATTGCCCGCACAATAGCAATTATGTAGTGTCACAAAAGTGATCGAGGAACTCTCCCAGCGCCTGTCCGAGCCGACCGCGCGTGGCCTCGCCGATGCCGTGGCCGGCGCCGTGGCCGCCGGATCGGTCGATCGCGGAGCGCGGCTGCCGCCGATCCGCTCGGTGGCCGACGGACTGCAGTTGTCGCCGACGACGGTGAGTTCGGCGTGGGCGATCCTGCGGCGGGCCGGCACCATCCGCACCCAGGGACGCCACGGCTCGTTCATCGCCGAGCGCGCCGATGCCCGGCCGAACGGCCGCTACCGGCGCGCGGTCGGCGACCCGGTGCGCTTCGCCCTCGACCTGTCGACGGGAGTGCCCGACCAGCGACTGCTGCCGTCCTGGGGCAACGCGCTGCGTGCTCTCGGGGACGGCCCCGCGATGCACAGTTATCTGGACGACCCGGTCGTGCCCGAGCTCGCCGAGATCGTCCTCAGCAGCTGGCCCTGCTCCCCCGAGCGCCTCACGATCACCGACGGCGCCACCGACGCGATGGCGGCGATCCTGGCTCAGCTGGGCGGTTTCGGCACCCGGGTCGCCATCGAAAACCCAGCGTTCCCACCGTTTCTCGACCTGTTGGAGTCCTACGGGATGCGCCCGATCCCGGTGGAGCTGGACGCGCACGGTCTCGTCCCGGCCAGCCTGCACGCGGCGCTGACCAACGGAGCCGAGCTGGTGGTGCTGCAACCCCGCGGGCAGAACCCGACCGGCGTCTCGCTCACGGCCCAGCGGGCTCGCGAGCTCGCCGAGATCATCGCGCCGACCTCGGTGCACGTCATCGAGGACGACTCGCTCGACGGCATCGCGGCCACTCCCCTGGTCAGCCTGAGCACGCTGTTGCCCGACCGAGTGCTGCACATCCGCAGCTTCTCCAAGGCCTACGGGCCCGACCTGCGGCTGGCCGCGATCGGCGGACCGACCCAGCTGGTCGGACCGCTGCAGGAGCGTCGCCAGCTCGGCCAGGGCTGGTCGAGCCGGCTGCTGCAGCGCCTGCTGGTGCGGTTGCTGAGCGATCCCGCGAGTCTGCAAGAGGTGCAGGCCGCGCGGGCGGCATACTCCTCGCGGCGGCGGGAGCTGGTCGAGGCGTTGGCCGCCGAAGGTGTGACGGTGGGCGGCGACGACGGCATCAACATCTGGGTGCCAGTGCTGCACGAGGTGTCGGCACTGCAGAGCCTGGCCGCGAACGGCATTGGTGCCGCTGCCGGTTCGCCCTTCCACGTCACGGTCGGCACGGACGATCAGGTGCCGCACATCCGAGTCACCGCCGGACTCGTCGCGACGAACGTCGCTCAGGTGGCGTCCGCACTCGGCAGCGCGGCGCGTGTCGGCGGGTCACTCGCCCGGTGAGGGCGCAGTGCTTACTCAGCCGCGGATCCGGTCCCTGCCGAGGTCCCGGCGCCATCCGGCAGCGGCGACCAGCGATGCTGCGACCGCCCAGCCCAGGACGATCAGCACGTCATGCACCGGATTGCCAAGCGTCGCACCGAAATCCGCAGCCTGATGCGGAGTGGCGACAGCACCCCACGCGAGGCTGCCCCAGTGCGATGTCGGCAGGTATGCCGCAACGGCCGCGACCGGCCCCGGCAACGTGTCGGGAGACATGACGAACCCGGACGTGTAGGACAGCGGCAGGAAGATCAGGTTGCCGATGACGTTCGCAGCTTCCGGTCGCACCCAGTAGGCCAGCGCGAAGCCGAAGGGAGCCAGGCACAGCGTCCCGAAGAGAATGACAGCCCACAGCCGCAGCAGGCTCCCCAGCGGCAGGTCGGCACCCACCAGCCGGGCTATCAGCGTGTTGCCCGCCAGAATCGTTGTCGCAGCTGCGAATCCGAGCAACACCTTGCCGCTGAAGAAGGACCACAGCGGCATCGCGGAGGCACGCAGTCGACGGATCCAACCCATGCCACGCTGTGCCGCCGCGGACACGCCCACCGCGAAGATCGCCAGGTTGACGACCCCGAAGCAGGTGAAGGACGTCATCAGCATCGCCGCGACAGGCAGGCCGCCTTCGAGGTCACCGCGGATTGTCGTGCCGAAGAGCACGAAGAGCACCATCGGCATCGCGACCAGGCCGAAGAACCAACCGCTGCGGAAGCCACCCCGCCACTCGGCCCGGAAGAGCGCGAACATGGCAGCGAAGCCCAGCGGCATACGCTGCTCGTCTGTTGTTGTCGTTGTGCCGGTCACCAGATCGGTCATGCCGTCCGCTCCTCGGTCAGGGTGACGAACGCCGACTCCAGATCCGCGTCGGCGATGCTCAGCTCGCTGACCCGGTGGCCGCCGCGGAAGAGGCGCTCCAGCAATGCCTCCGGATCGCGGGACAGGAAGTCCAGGCGACCATCGGGCAGGGTCGAAACATCAAAGATGTCAGGTTGATTCGCCAACCACAGCCCCCCGGAAGCGATGCGCAGCTGCACCCGGCGCACTCCGACCCGGCCGACGATCTCGGCAGTGGCGGCGTCGGCGATCTTCCGGCCGTGGTGCAACACGACGACGCGGTCGGCGACCGCCTGTGCCTCCCGCAGGTCGTGGGTGGCCAGCACGATCGCGCGGTCCTGCACCGCCAGCTCCCGGATCGTTCCCAGCAGGCTGCGGCGGCCGGCCACGTCGAGCGCGGCCGTCGGCTCGTCGAGGATCAGCAGCTGCGGTGTCCCGGCCAGTGCCAGGGCCAGTGAGAGCCGCTGTCGCTCACCGCCGGACAACTCCCCCACGCGGCGGTCCGCCTTGTCCGCCAGCCCGACCAGCGAGAGGAGCTCGGCCAGCGGGGCCCTGCGCGGATAGAGGTGCTGGGTCAGCCGCACGGTCTCGACCACGGTCAGCCCGACCGGTCCGGTGGTGTCCTGCAGCATCGCCCCCATCCGCGCACGCGCCCGGCGCGAGGTGGGCGACATACCGAAGACACGGACGGAGCCGGAGCTGGGGTCGCGCAGCCCGAGCAGCATGTCCAGCAGAGTGGATTTGCCCGCGCCGTTCGGACCGAGCAGCGCAACGATCTCGCCCGGTCGCAGCGTCAGGTCGACGTTGTCGACCGCGGTCGCGCCGCGGAAGGTGCGGCTGACGCCGCGCATGACTGCCATGGTTTCCATGGCCGCCACTCTCGCCGGGTGTGCCGCGGCCCGGCAGTGTCACCGGGCACGGATGTCACCCATGACCAATGGCATGGGCCAAGAGCGGAGGAGGAGCGGAGTGCAGGGAGTGCAGGGAGTGCAGGGGTGCCACCATCCACGCCGAGAGGCCCCTCGATCGCCGACAGGCCCCGGATTACGGCCGAAATCGGCGCAAATCGAGGGGCCTGTCGGTGAACCGGGGGCCTGTCGGCACGAAGGTGATCAGATGACGGTGATCAGATGACGCCGAGGGCCACCATCGCGTCGGCGACCTTGATGTAGCCCGCGAGGTTGGCACCGATGACGTAGTCGCCGGGGTGGCCGACGGCCTCCGCCTGCGTCACGCAGGTGCGGTGGATGTCTCGCATGATCTCCTGCAACCGCTGCTCGGTGCGCTCGAAGCTCCAGGAGTCGCGGCTGGCGTTCTGCTGCATCTCCAGCGCACTGGTTGCGACACCACCGGCGTTGGCGGCCTTGCCCGGCGCGAAAAGCACCTTCGCGTCGCGCAGCACACTCGCCGCCTCCGGAGTCGTCGGCATGTTGGCGCCCTCGGCAATCAACCGAACACCGTTTGCCACCAACGTCTTCGCGCCGGTCTCGTCGAGCTCGTTCTGCGTCGCACAGGGCAGCGCGACCTGGCACGGCACGTCCCAGATCGACCCGTCGGAGACGAACCGGGCACGGCTGCCGACCTTGTCGACATACTCCGAGATCCGCCCGCGACGGACCTCCTTGATCTCCTGCAGCACCTCGAGGTCGATGCCCTGCTCGTCCACGACATAGCCCCCGGAGTCGGAGACCGCGATGACCTTCGCGCCGAGCTGCTGGGCCTTCTCCACCGCATAGATGGCGACGTTGCCGCTGCCGGAGATCACGGTGGTCATGCCGTCCAGCGAGGAGCCCTGTGCGGTGAGCATCTCCTGGGCGAAGAAGACGGTGCCGTAGCCGGTCGCCTCGGTGCGCACCTGCGAGCCGCCCCACGACAGCCCCTTGCCCGTGAGCACGCCCGACTCGTAGCGGTTGGTGATGCGCTTGTACTGACCGAAGAGGTAGCCGATCTCACGGCCGCCGACACCGATGTCACCGGCCGGGACGTCGGTGTATTCGCCGACGTGCCGGTAGAGCTCGGTCATGAACGACTGGCAGAAGCGCATGACCTCGGCGTCGCTGCAGCCCTTGGGGTCGAAGTCGGACCCACCCTTGCCGCCACCGATCGGCATGCCGGTCAGGGCGTTCTTGAAGATCTGCTCGAAGCCGAGGAACTTCACGATCGACAGGTTCACACTCGGGTGGAACCGTAAGCCGCCCTTGTAGGGGCCGAGCGCGGAGTTGAACTCGACGCGGAAACCGCGGTTGACCCGCACCTCGCCGCTGTCGTCCACCCACGGGACACGGAAGATGACCTGCCGCTCGGGCTCGCAGATGCGCTGCAGGATCGACCACTGCGTGTAGTAGGAGTGCTTGTCCGCGAGCGGCGTGAGGCTCTCCATGACCTCGTGCACCGCTTGTTGGAACTCCGACTCACCCGGGTTCCGGGCGAGGACGTCGTCGAACATCGGCTTGAAGGAAGGATGCAAGGAACTCACGGGCGGTAACCATAGGCGGTCTGCGAAACCGGTGTCGAAAGCGTTCACAGGATGACCTTCGGCACGGTTCTGCCGCTCCATCGCGCCCTAGAGTCGGAGTGTGCGAGTGGTGGAGCGGCTGCAGTTCGTCAATGGCCTGATTGCCATTGCGATCTTCGCGGTGGCACCGCTCTTCCTGGGCGGCCTGCCCGACCTGCCCGCGCCATTCCGGATCGTCTACTGGGTCTGTGTCGCGCTCGTGGCACTCATCTTTCTGCTGGTGGCAGGCTCCCCCGTCGTCTTCCGGCGGGACACCCGCACCTACCTGCTGGTGGGGTTGTTCGTCCTGGCGGCATACACGGGCGCGGCGCTGGGCTCGACATACGGCTTCAGCATCATGCTGCTGGCCGTCACCACCGCGGTGTGGGCCAGTTTCGTCCCGTTGCGTGTCTCGATCCTCACCATTGCGGTCCTGTTGCCCGCCAGCACGGCACTCATGGCGCTCGTCAACGGGCAGGCATCGGTGCTGACCTGCACCTGGTATGCCGTGCTCACGCTGATCGTCGCGGCGTTCGTGCTGATCGGCGTCGAGCAGACCGCGGCCGTGGAGCGCGCGCGAGCGGAGTCCGAGGCGGCCAATCGCGCGCTGCGGGAGGCACAGGCCAGACTGCGCGAGCACAGCGCGGCCGAAGAACGGCTGCGGATCGCGCGGGAGTTGCACGATGTCGTCGGGCACCGGCTGACCGGTCTCACGCTCACTCTCGAGGCCGCCCGCCACCTGCCACCCGCCGAGGCGCAGCACTACCTGGACAGCGCTCATCGCACGGGCAAGGAGCTGCTCGCCCAGGTGCGCACTGTCGTGAGTGAGTTGCGCGACGCCGACTCGGCCGAGGCGTCGTCGCTCACCGAGCTCGCACGTGCGTGGCCCGGTATGCAGGTGTCGATCACGGACGCCGAGCTGCTCGACAGCGCACCGGACGCGCTGCGCCACGCCACTGTGCGACTGGTCCAGGAGTCGCTGACCAACGCGGCCAGACACGGCGCTGCCGGCCATGCCTGGGTGACCCTCGAGACCGCCGACGAGACCTTCACCGTCGTCGTCCGTGACAACGGTGCGGGCGCTCCGACTGCGGTGGAAGGCAACGGATTGCGTGGCATGCGAGAGCGTTTCGACGCGCTGGGCGGATCTGTCGTATGGCGCGGCGCGCCCACCGGCGGCTTCATCGTCCAGGCATCGGCACCACTTCGACCCACATCGGCCGATCAGCCGGCAACCACCAAGGAGCAGGTATGACGACAGGCGTCCCCATCCGGGTCTTGGTCGTCGACGACCAGACCATCGTGCGCGACGGCATTGTCGGCCTGCTGCAGCTGAGCGACCGGATCGACGTGGTCGGGGCCGCCGCGGACGGCCGGAAAGCGTTGGAGGCGCTGGAGATCGAGCGGCCTGACGTCATACTCCTGGACCTGCGGATGCCGGTGCTGGACGGCATCGCCGTGCTGCACGAGCTGGCCCGGCAGGACGACCCGCCGCCGTGCCTGGTGCTGACGACGTTCCAGGACGACGAGCAGGTGTTGCAGGCGCTGCGGGCCGGTGCGCGTGGCTATCTGCTCAAGGACGTCTCCTTGGAGGACCTCGTCGCTGCCGTCGAGGTTGTCGCGGGCGGCGGGTCAATGGTGTCGTCCGCGGTGACCCAACGTCTGCTGGACCGGCTCGGATCGGCCGAAACCACCACGGCCCCAACGGATCTGCCGGTGCACATCGACTTGACCACGCGCGAGCGCGAGGTGTTGCGCATGCTGGTCGGCGGCTTCTCCAACAAGGAGATCGCCTCGGCGATGCATCTGGCGCCGGGCACGGTCAAGAACCACGTGTCAACAGTGCTGGCCAAGCTCGGCGTGCGTGACCGGACCCGCGCAGTGTTGCGGGCGCTCGAACTCGACCTGGTGTGAGCTCGGCTGCCCCGCCCCCAACCCTCCATGATCGAGAGGAGCACCAATCGACCGAGAGGACCACATATCGGGGGCGAATTCGTACGCCTCTCGATCATTTTGTACGCCTCTCGGTCAGAGGACGGTCTCGAGTTCGCGGCGCAGGTTCTCCGCCCAGCGAGCACGGGTCGCCGGCATCGTCGGCAGCCCTGGCGGCGGGTCGTCCATCGATCGCGCCTGGAGCGTCATCGCCACGGCCGCCATCAGGGCCACCAGGTCGGACGGGTCGCGATCCGCGAGCGCCGGTTCGTGTGCGAAGAACTCCAGCGCCGAGACCTCACTGCCACTCATCGCGCAGTCCATCGCGAGCATCGCGTGGTCCACCCATGGCGCGCCACGGCGGGCCTGGCCCCAGTCGATCAGCACGTCACGGTCCGCACCGAATATCAGGTTGTCGGCGCGAACGTCCCAATGCAGCAGCGTCTCTCCGGTGATCAGGCCGACGGCCCGCTCGGCGTGTGACACCAGGCGAACGTGATGCTCCGCCCACCACGGGTCGAACCAGTCGAGCCGATCGGCAAGCAGTTTCCAACCGGTGCTGAACAGGGGCGACTCGCTGGCCGGTGCCAAACCGTCAGCACTGATGTCATCAAGCACCGGCCGCAGCCCTGACAGCACAGCGCCGGCGCGCGCCAGGTCGCCGGCCGACCACGGCACCTGAGGCAACTCGCCCGGCAGGTCCTCGAGCAGCATGGCCACCCACTCACCGTCGTCATAGGTGTCGAGAAGCCGCGGCAGGCTCCGATGGGACGGGAATTCGGCGAGCAGCCGCAGCTCGGATCGCAGCAGGGCCGGCGTCATCGGGTTGAGCTCCGGGCCACAGGCCTTCACGAAAGCCGTTGTCCGCGAGGTTGTCCGGAGTCGGGCGGCCGGCCCGGGCGACATACCGCCGACGCAGTCGACAACCGACGCCACCTCGCCGACGCGACTCGCAACCCACCGACGGACACGCTCAGGAGACTCAGCAAGGCGGATGCGCTCCCCTCGCGCGTGCTGGTGGCGGGTCATGCCCGTCCCCTCTTCGGCCGACGGCTGCGCCGCACGATGTAGGCCGTGGGGGTCACCCCGTTGTACCGGATGACTCTCTCCCCCGAGATCTTCAAACCCCTTGCGTGTGCGACGGATTCGACGAAGACGCGCTTGTCGTCGGACAACAGCACGCAGCGTCCGTCTGCGGTCAGCACCCGCTCGACCTCACGCAGGATCGCCGGATAGAGGGTCTTGTTGAGCTCGTTGCTGCCGATCCTCTTGCCGAACGGTAGGTCGCTCACCACTCGATCGATGCTCCCGTCGTCGATCGGCAGGTCGGCCGCGTCTCCCTCGAGCACCGAAACAGCCTGTTGCACACCGGCATTCGCGATGTTCTCAGCGGCCATGCGGGTCGACTCCGGGTCCTGATCGATGCTGTATGACGGGCCGCCGCGCAGCAGCGCATCGACGATCGGCACAGTGCCGACGCCGGCGCACGGGTCGAGCAGCCGGTCCCCCGGCCGGAGTTTGGCGAGCCGGAGCAACCCGGCGGCCACCGGTCCGGGGGTGGTCGCCGGCAGCCGACGCAAGTGTCCGATCCGTCGCGACCAGTGCCACGGCCCGAGGTCGATCACCTGGGCATCGGTGTCGACGTTCAGGATCCAGTCGCCGGGCTCATTGACCCACCCCAGTGCCGCGAGCCGCCCGATCCAGTCGGAGCGGACGGCCGGATCCTGTGCCTGCACACGGAAGGTCGGTTGCTGGATGCCGAGGAAGCCGGCCGCGTCGATCGCCGAATCGATCCCGGACAGCGCAATACTCACCCGGTCGACCATCGCGGGCACTTGGTTCAGCTGCACCGGGTCGGTGCACCGGATCACGCCCGGTCCGAGCAGCTCTGACCGCACCCCGTCGCGGTCGCGCAGATCCCCACGGACGAGATCCTCCAACCCCACCGGACACGTCAGCAGCAGCGGGGTCGTCATACCGGCGAGCCTAGCGGCGCCACAAACCTCGACCGTCGAAGGTTAGGAACGCCCAACGTCGCCGCCAGCCCACCTAAACCTCGACCGTCGAAGGTTAGGTCCAGCAAAAGCGAAACGGCCCGGCCGGCGCACAATGCGCCGACCGGGCCGCCTCAGTGACCTCGATACGCTCGCTCGTTCCTCACGAGCTACTCGGCCACCTGGGGGTCGAAATCAGTCCTCCGCAGCGACCGGCTCGGCGTCGGCGTTGCCCGACTCCTCGCCGCCCTCGGCGTTGTCCTTGCCACGACCGCGACCACCGCGACGGCGGTTGCGCTTGCGCGGCTCGCGGTCCGACTTCTCCTCGTCGGACGACTCGGCCGGCGCAGGAGCGGCAGGAGCCTCTCCCTCGTCCGAGGCCGCGGCGTCGTCACCGCTCTCCTGCACGACCGCGAGCGACAGCTTGCCGCGCGGGTCGATCTCCTTGAGCTCGACCTGGACCTTCTGGCCGATCTTCAGCACGTCCTCGACAGCGTCGATCCGCTTGCCGCCGACCAGCTTGCGCACCTCGGAGATGTGCAGCAGGCCGTCCTTGCCCGGCAGTAGCGAGACGAACGCACCGAAGGTCGTCGTCTTCACGACGGTGCCCAGGAAGCGCTCGCCCACCTCGGGCATCTGCGGGTTGGCGATCGCGTTGACCGCGGCACGCGCAGCCTCGGCGGACGGGCCGTCGGTGGCACCGATGTAGACGGTGCCGTCGTCCTCGATGGACAGGTCGGCGCCGGTGTCCTCCTGGATCTGGTTGATCATCTTGCCCTTCGGGCCGATGACCTCACCGATCTTGTCGACAGGGATCTTCACCGCGATGACGCGCGGGGCGTAGGGCGACATCTCGTCGGGAGCGTCGATCGCCTCGTGCATCACGTCCAGGATGTGCAGGCGCGCGTCGCGAGCCTGGGTCAGCGCACCGGCCAGCACGTCGGCGGGAATGCCGTCGAGCTTGGTGTCCAGCTGGATCGCGGTGACGAACTCACGGGTGCCGGCGACCTTGAAGTCCATGTCGCCGAACGCGTCCTCGGCACCGAGAATGTCTGTCATTGCAGCGTATTCGGTCTTGCCGTCAACCTCGGCGGACACCAGACCCATCGCAATGCCGGCGACCGGTGCGCGCAGCGGCACACCGGCGTTGAGCAGCGCGAGAGTCGAGGCGCAGACCGAACCCATCGACGTCGAACCGTTGGAGCTCAACGCCTCCGACACCTGGCGGATCGCGTAGGGGAACTCCTCACGCGTCGGCAGCACCGGCATCAGGGCACGCTCGGCGAGCGCACCGTGGCCGATCTCGCGGCGCTTGGGCGAACCCACGCGGCCGGTCTCACCGGTGGAGTAGGGCGGGAAGTTGTAGTTGTGCATGTAGCGCTTGCGCGACACCGGCGACAACGTGTCCAACTGCTGCTCCATGCGCAGCATGTTCAGCGTGGTGACACCCATGATCTGGGTCTCGCCGCGCTCGAACAGCGCCGAACCGTGCACCCGCGGGAGCACCTCGACCTCGGCCGACAGCGCACGGATGTCCGCCAGGCCACGGCCGTCGATGCGGACCTTCTCGCGCAGGATGCGCTCGCGCACGAGCTTCTTCTGCACCGCGCGGTATGCCGCGGAGACTTCCTTCTCCCGGCCCTCGAACTGCATTCCCTCAGAAGCGTATTCGGCCTTCAGCTCCTCCTTGTAGGAGTCGAGCTGGGACTCACGGTCCTGCTTGTCCGCGATGGACAGCAGACCACGCAGCTTCTCGGTCGCAGCGCCGTCAATGGCGGAGTAGACGTCGTCCTCGTAGTCGAGGAACAGCGGGAACTCTTGGACCTCCTTGGCGGCTTCCTTCGCCAGCTTGCTCTGCGCCTCGCACAGCACGCGGATGAAGCCCTTGGCGGCCTCCAGACCCTGCGCGACGATCTCCTCGGTCGGCGCCTGCTTGCCCTGGTTCTTGACCAGGTCCCAGGTCGACTCGTTGGACTCGGCCTCGACCATCATGATCGCGACGTCGTCACCGACGATGCGACCGGCGACGACCATGTCGAACGTCGAGTGCTCCGCGTCGGAGTAGTTGGGGAACGCGACCCACTGGCCGTCGATCAGCGACACGCGGGTGGCGCCGATCGGACCGGAGAACGGCAGACCCGAGATCTGCGTCGACGCCGAGGCGCCGTTGATCGCGAGCACGTCGTACTGGTGGTCGGGGTTCTGGGCCAGCACGGTGATGACGACCTGGACCTCGTTGCGCAGGCCCTTGACGAAGGCCGGACGCAGCGGGCGGTCGATCAGCCGGCAGGTCAGGATCGCGTCGGTCGACGGACGACCTTCACGACGGAAGAAGCTGCCCGGGATCTTGCCCGCGGCATACATCCGCTCCTCGACGTCGACGGTGAGTGGGAAGAAGTCGAAATGGTCCTTGGGCTGCTTGCCCGCGGCAGTGGTCGACAGCAAGGTGGTCTCGTCGTCCAGGTAGGCGACGACCGCACCGGCGGCCTGCTTGGCCAGCCGCCCGGTCTCGAATCGGACCGTGCGGGTGCCGAACTTGCCGTTGTCGATGACGGCTTCGGCGAAAGTGATCTCTGGACCCTCCATTGGGCCCTCCTGTTCTTTTTCGGACCGCACATCGTCGTTGTGCGCGGTGCTCTTCTTCTACGGGTGTATGCCGCGGGTCGGCCGCATCCTTGTCGGGCCGGCGGAAAACACCCGCCTACGACAACAAGGCGGTTACCGGATGGGTAACCGCCTTGTCGGCATAAGTCTTGTGGGTCAAACGTCAGCGACGCAGGCCGAGGCGCTTGATCAGCGAGCGGTAGCGCTCGATGTCGACGTCCTCGAGGTAACGCAGCATGCGCTTGCGCTTACCGACCAGGAGCAGCAGGCCGCGCCGGCTGTGGTGGTCGTGAGGGTGCTGACGGGAGTGCTCGGTGAGGTCGGTGATGCGCTGGGTGAGCATCGCGATCTGCACCTCGGGCGAACCGGTGTCGCCCTCTTTGGTCGCGTATTCGGTCATGATCTGCGCCTTGGTGGCGGTATCCAGAGGCATGAGTGGGCGATCTCCGTTCGTCTTCTTGGTTGCGCGGTGCTCCTGGGCATGTCCACCAGGGCGCTCTTGGTCCGCGGCCGGTTTCACGGCAAGGGTCAGGTTATCAGCACGTACCGGCCCGCCCCTAATCGAAGCGGGCGCCGGAGGCCGTGCTCCGCGCAGCGGACGTCATACGCTCTAATGGAAGCGATGAGCCGGACTGCGAAGAGCGAGCGAAGCCGCTACGAAGCCGAGGTCGCCGCGTATGTCGAGGCGGGTGGCGACGAGCAGGTTCAGCGTGTCATCACCGCGGTGCACGGGCTGGCCCGCCGACTGTCGCAGTGGTACACCCAGAACCTCTCCGACCTGGACCTGACCGCCGGGGAGTGGGCAGTCATCCGGCACCTCGCCGCCGAAGCAGACGACCACATCTCCACCCCGTCGCAGCTGGCCGAGACCGCCGCTGTCGCACCGTCGTCGATGACCCACCGGCTGGACCGGATGGCCGAGCGCGGCCTCATCGAACGCGAGCCCGACCAGGACAACCGCACCCGGATCCTGGTGCATCTCACCCGGGACGGCTGGGAGATGTTCCGGCAGGTGGTCCGCCACTCCGACATGGTGGAGTCCGACGTGCTGTCGCACCTTCCCGCGGGGCAGCGTGACAAGCTCGCCCACCTGCTCGAGCTGGCCATCGCCGGCCTCGACGACGCTCTCAAGTAGACCCACTCCTCACCGAGCGGACACGAACGCCACTGAGCGGACACGAAATCCGCGCGATTTCGCGCGTATTTTCGTGTCCGCTCGGCGTTTGTGTGTCCGCTCGGTTCGGGTGACGGTCAGTCGTTCGAGCGCAGTCGGCGACGCAGGCCGGCACCGGCCAGGGCGACTCCACCGAGCGCGGCGACGCCGCCGAACAGCAGTCCGTTGTTGCCCCCGTCGGACGGGCCGTCGGTGATGACTGCCGGCCCGGTCGTCGTGGACGAAGCGGTCGCACTGGCGGTCGCAGTGCCGGTCGAGCTGCTCGTCGGTGTCGGGGCCGGGGCTGCCGAGCAGTCGAGCGCCGGCGCCGCAGCCGAGCCGCCGGCGGTGATCTTCAGGTAGGGCTGCTGGCTGATGGCCAACAGCGCCTGCGGGGTGGCCCGCAACTCCTGATCGGTCACCGTCGCCTTGCTGCCCTTCGCACGCTGCTCGGCGAACGTCTTGTCGTCGAACGCGTAACCGCCGCGCAGCTCCGCGGGCGCGCTGCACCCGAACTGCAGGCTCTCGACATACGACTTGGCCTTCGCGGCCTGCGTGGTCTTGCCGGCCAGGCTGAACGCCACGGCTGCCAGGCCGGTGCTGTTGGTGTTGGGGCCGCCGTTCTCCGCGCCGGGCTCCACGACGCCACCGTTGGCCTCCTGCTTGCCGGAGATGAAACCGATGGCCTTGTCGATCTGCGCGTCGTGGCCGCCGGCGGCGCTCAGCGCCTGCACAGCCAGCGAGGTCGCGTCGGTGTCACCGGTGCACGATCCGGTGAACGTGATCCGGAAACCACCGTCGTCACACTGCTGCTTGAGCAGAAAATCAACGGCCTTCGTGTCGGGCTGGCCGGCACGGGTCAAGCCGACGACCGCCAGTGACTGACCCATCGTGTTGGAGTAGTCGCCGTAGGTCGACTTGTCCTTGAACTGCCCGTTGTCGGTCTCGAGCCCCTTCAGGTCCGCCACGATCTTGCTGGTCGGCAGGCCCTGCGCCTGGGAGAACACCAGCAACTTGGCAGTCGCACCGGCATACTGCTCACCCTCGGTGCCGCCAGTGGTGTAGGCCGCGGAGTTCTTGGTGATGTATGTCGCCGCCCGCTGCGCGGCGGACTGACCGGTCTGCACCGCGTCGAGTCCGAGCACGGCGTCGATGGTCAGGCCGTAGTCGGGGTAGCTGCTGCCGCCGGCACTGATCGACAGATGGTCGCCGCCTGCAGTCAACTCGCCGGAGAGGAAATGCGCGCCGGTGTCGACAGTCGGTGTGGCCGCGTGGGCCGGCGCGGCGATGCCGGTCAGCCCGGCACACGCAAGCGCGATGGCGCCCGTGAGACCCGCACGTGCGCGAAGAGTTGTGGTCATTGCTTTTGGGAACCTTCCACGAGATCGCGCGGCCCGTCGAAGTCCCGTCGATTGACCTCGCGGAGCCGCGACGAGATCACTCGCGGACGCGCAGGTGCTCCGGCTCGCCGACCGGAACCAAGGTCCCGGCCTGCACACGGTTGCGGGTCAGCGCCGGAGTCGCACCGGCTTTCCCTGCAGTTATTGCGTCCAGTGCGGAGCTTACCGCGTGGTGGTGGCCGAGCTCGTCGAGGTCACCGCGTCGCTTCGACAGGCTCAACGACCACAAGGGGACGAGCTCAACGACCGCTACCGCCGAACCAGATGCCGATCTCGCGCTCGGCCGACTCCGGTGAATCCGAGCCGTGCACGATGTTCTGCTGCACGGCCAGCCCCCAGTCGCGGCCGAGGTCGCCCCGGATGCTGCCCGGTGCCGCGGCGGTCGGGTCGGTGGCGCCGGCGAGTGCGCGGAAACCCTCGATGACGCGCTCACCGGTGACGATCGCGAAGGTCGCCGGACCGCTCGCCATGAAGTCGACCAGCGGCTGGTAGAACGGCTTGCCCTCGTGCTCGGCGTAGTGCTGGGCGAGCCGGTCCCGGTCGGGAGTCATGATCTGCAGCGTGTCGAGCGTGTAGCCCTTCGCCTCGATGCGGCGCAGGACCTCTCCGGTCAGACCGCGCGCGAATCCATCGGGCTTGACAATGACGAGGGTGCGTTCCATGACGCCCATTCAATCGGACGGCGCATTCGGTCGAACGGCCGGTATGCCGCTCCCCTCCTCGCAGCCTCTCCCCTCGCCCAGTGACGGGGTGTCGGGGTTGCGTCAGGCCGCGATCTTGCCGAGGACGAGCATGCCGAAGAGGAAGACTGCGAGGGCGATCCGGTAGTAGACGAACGGCCGGAACGTGTGGGTCGAGATGTAGCGCATGAACCACGCGATCACGGCATACCCGACGCCGAACGCCAGCACCGTCGCGACCGCGATCTGGCCCCAGCCGTCGCCCCCGCTGCCGTGGATGTCCTTCAGCTCGAAGAGGCCGGAGATCACGACCGCCGGTATGGCGAGCAGGAACGAATAGCGCGCCGCGGCCTTGCGGGTGTAGCCCATGAACAGACCACCGGAAATCGTTCCGCCGGAACGGGATACGCCCGGAATGAGCGCGAGCGCCTGCCACAGGCCGTAGAAGATGCCGTCGCGGACGGTCAGGTCGTCGAGGGTCTTGCGCCCGTGTTGCTCGTCCTGCTCGTGCCCGTGCTGCTCGTCGTGGTCGACCGTCGCGTCGGCCACCGCGATCACGATCGCGAAGATCAGCAGCATGCTGGCCGTGACCCACAGGTTGCGCAGGTCTCCCTCGATGAAGTCCTTGAACACCAGGCCGAGGATGCCGATCGGGATGGTGCCGACGATGACCAGCCAGCCCATCCGGGCGTCCGGGTCACTGCGCGGCACCTTGCCGGCGACCGACAGCGCCCACTGCTTGATGATCTGCACGATGTCGCGCCAGAAATAGACGATGACCGCAGTCTCGGTGCCCAGCTGGTTGACGGCGGTGAATGCCGAGCCGCCGCCGTCGTTGTCCCAGAACAACCGGCCGAAGATGAGCTGGTGCGCCGATGACGAGATCGGCAGGAACTCGGTCAGGCCCTGCACGATCCCGAGCACCACAGCTTCGAACCAGGTCATCCGGAACTCTCCTCACGGCGAGTGGTCAAGGCGTCCATCTTGCGACCCTGGACGAGTGCGGTGACCCACAGGGCGAGGAACATCAGGCCGACCAGGAACATCATCGGCACGACGAAACCTGCCAGGACTGTAGCGATCTGGACTATCCATCCCAACGTGACACCCCACGGACGCCTGAGCGTGCCTGCGGCGACGATGCACAGGACCGCGAGCACGATCCCGACGACGAGGTATGACGTGTGGGCCGTGTCGTGTTGCGACTTCGCGATCGCCCAGGCGACGAGCGCGCCGAGGAAGACCACGACGCTCTGCGAGCCGACCACCATGCCGGCGAACCGGCGCGTCATACGGTCGCCGACTCCGTACATCAGAACAGTGCCGATCATTTAGGAGTCCGTCACCCCGAGCAGCGCGCGCACGTCGGCGGCGGTCTGGATGGACCCGGTCGCGAGCACACCACCGGCGACACCACCCTCGTCGGAGAGCTCGGCCGCGCGATCGATGGCGTCCGGCAGGTTCGGGACGATGTCGACCCGCTCCTCGCCGAAGATCTCCACCGCGATGGCACCCAGGGCAGCCGGCTGCATGCTGCGATGGCTCGAATTGCGGGTGATCACAACGTGATCCAGCACCGGCTCAAGCGTCGACAACATGTCGTCGGCGTCCTTGTCGGCGAAGATCGCCAGCACACCGACCAGGCGCGCGAAGTTGAACGAGTCGCTCATCGCATTGCGCAGCGCCCGTATGCCGGCAGCGTTGTGCGCACCGTCGACCAGCACCGTCGGCGAGCGCCGCACAATCTCCAGCCGGCCCGGCGAGTCGAGATCGGCCAGCGCGGCCCGCAACAGGTCGATGTCCAGCGGCTGCTCTCCCCCGCCGAGAAATGCCTCGGCAGCGGCGACAGCGGTCGCGACGTTGTGCGCCTGGTGCTCGCCGAAGAGGGGGACGTAGAGCTCGGGGTAGGTGGCCGCGAGTCCTTGCACGGTCAGCTGCTGGCCGCCGACGGCCTGGTCGCGCTCGAGCACCTCGAAGTCGATCGTCTCGCGCTTGGCCGCACCGCCCACCTCGGCGACACGCTCGGCGATCAGCTCGTCGACCGCCGGCTCCTGCTCGCCCACGACGGTGATCGACCCCGGCTTGATGATGCCCCGCTTCTCCAGGGTGATCTCCTCGACCGTCGAGCCGAGCAACCGGGTGTGGTCCAGCGAGACCGGCGTGACGACCGCGACCTGACCGTCGGCGACGTTGGTCGCATCCCACTCGCCACCGAGGCCGACCTCGACGATCGCGACGTCGACAGGTGCGTCCGCGAAGGCGGCATAGGCCATCACGACAAGGATCTCGAAGTAGGTCGTCGTCGGCTCGCCCGCCTCGCGTGCTTCGTTGTCGATCAGCTCGACATACGGCAGCACGTCGTCGTATGTCGCAATGAACCGCTCGGGGTCGATCGACCTGCCGTTCAACGCGATTCGCTCCCGTACGTTGTGCAGGTGCGGCGAGGTGAAGCGCCCGGTGGACAGTCCTGTCTCACGCACGATCCGCTCGATGGTGCGCGTGGTGGTCGTCTTGCCGTTGGTGCCGGTCAGGTGGATGACCGGGAACGACCGCTGCGGGTCGCCGAGCAGCTCCATGATGCGGCGGACCCGCTCCAGCGACGGCTCGGGACTCGACTCCGGCGTGCGCCCGAGGATGGCCGCCTCGACCTCTCGCAGCCGCTTGCGCAACTCCAGGTTGCGCTCCGCCTCGCGAGCGGCTGCGTCCGGACGACCACTAGCCATGCGTTTCATCATCCTTCAGTGGGAGGTGGATCCAGACCGAGTCGGGAACGCCGCCACCGGTGCTCTCGCGCCCGGTCTCGGTGAACCCGTAGTGCTCGTAGAAGCCACGGGCGTTGTCGTTGCCGTCCAGGTAGGACAGCACCATCTCGTCATACCCGTCGGCCTTGGCCTTGGCGATCGCGGCACGCATCAGCATGCCGCCGACGCCGGCGCTCTGGAACTCCGGCAGCACGTAGAGCTTCCACAACGCCACGTTGCCGTCCAGCGGGCCGACCGACGTCATACCGACGATGTCACCGTCGTACTCCGCGACGGTGACCCGCCCAGCGCGTATGGCGGGGATCGTCGCGTCAGCGGTCCACCACTTCGCCAGGCCCATCGCGACGTAGTCCTTGCCCGCGATCGGCCCATAGGTCGCCGGCCAGGTCTGCTGGCCGACGTCGATCACGCCCTGCAGGTCGTCGCCGGTCGCAGCCCGTAGCAACACACCGCTGGCTATCTTCATTTCGACGTCCCCTTCAACAGCGTCGTCCCCTTCATCGCCCGCATCACTTCGCCGCCTCGCCTGCCGGCTCGACGCGCTTGACCGAGATCGACACGTGCTTGCCGCCGCCCAGATCCGCCTCGACCGCATCGGGCAACTCGTGACCCGCGCCGGCCGAACCGAACTGCACGGCAAGCGTCTCACGCATGATCAGCTGCTGATGGGTGACCGTCGCCTGCCACGCGTCATCGTCGCCGGTGACGCCCAGGCTGATCCGGTCGCTCACGTCCAGTCCCGCCGAACGGCGCGCCTGCTGCACTGCGCGAATGATGTCGCGGGCCAGGCCCTCGATCCGCAGCTCCTCAGTGACGTCGGTGTCGAGGACCACGAACCCGCCGCCGGGCAGCATCGCCGGCACCTGGTCGGCCCGCGACTGATCGGTGACGACCGACTCGAGGGTGAATTCGCCTTCCTGCAAAGCCAATCCGCCGCTGGTGACGGTGCCGTCGTCGGCGACGGACCAATCACCGGACTTGCTGCCCTTGATGGCCTTCTGCACGTCCTTGCCCAGCCGCGGACCCGCTGCGCGGGCGTTGACCGTGAGCTTCTGCTCGATGCCGAAGTCGGCCTCGCTGGCTTCGGCGAGATCGATCAGTCGAACGTCGCGGACGTTGACCTCGTCGGCGATCAGCGCGGTGAAGTCGGTCAGCGACTCGGCGCCGTCCACCACGACGGTCAGCGACGCAAGCGGCAGCCGCACACGCAGTTGCTGCGCCTTGCGCACCGACAACGTCGTCGAGCAGATCGAGTGAGCTCGGTCCATCGCCTCGACCAGTTGTGTGTCGGCGGGCAGGTCGGTCGCGACCGGCCAGTCGGTCAGGTGCACCGACCGGCCGCCGGTCAGCCCGCGCCATACCTGCTCGGTGACGAAGGGCAGCAACGGTGCCGCGACGCGGCATACGGTCTCCAGCACGGTGTAGAGCGTGTCGAAGGCGGCCTGAGTGTCGCCCTCGGTCTCGGCCGTCCCCCAGAAGCGCTCACGCGACCGGCGGATGTACCAGTTGGTCAGCACGTCGAGGAAGCCCTGCACCGCGTCGCACGCCCCGGCCACGTCGAGCTCGTCGAGCGTCATCCGGACCGCCTCGACCAGCTCACGGGTCTTGGCCAGCACGTAGCGGTCCATGACATTGGTCGAGTCGGTGCGCCAATGTCCTTCTGCCCCAGCGGCATTCGCATAGAGGCTGAAGAAGTACCAGCTGCTCCACAGCGGCAGCAGCACCTGCCGCACGCCGTCGCGGATGCCCTGCTCGGTGACGATCAGGTTGCCGCCGCGCAGGATCGGGCTGCTCATCAGGAACCACCGCATGGCGTCGGCGCCGTCGCGGTCGAAGACCTCGGACACATCCGGGTAGTTGCGCAGCGACTTGGACATCTTCTGCCCGTCGCTGCCCAGCACGATGCCGTGGCAGATGACGTTCTTGAACGCCGGCTTGTCGAAGAGCGCCGTGGACAGGATGTGCAGCATGTAGAACCAGCCGCGCGTCTGCCCGATGTATTCGACGATGAAGTCGGCCGGGAAGTGGTGCTCGAACCAGTCGGCGTCCTCGAAGGGGTAGTGCACCTGCCCGTAGGGCATCGACCCGGAGTCGAACCACACGTCGAGCACGTCCTCGACGCGGCGCATCGTCGACTTCCCTGTCGGGTCATCGGGATTCGGGCGCGTCAACTGGTCGATGCCGGGGCGGTGCAGGTCGTCGACCTTGACACCGAAGTCGCGCTCGAGCTCCTCGAAGGAGCCATAGACGTCGAGGCGCGGGTATGCCGGGTCGTCGGACTTCCACACCGGCACCGGGCTTCCCCAGAAGCGGTTGCGGGTGATCGACCAGTCGCGGGCGTTGGCCAGCCACTTGCCGAACTGACCGTCCTTGACGTTCTCCGGGACCCAGTTGATCTCCTGGTTGTGCGCGAGCATGCGGTCCTTGAAGGACGTGACGCTGACGAACCAGGAGCTGACTCCCTTGTAGATCAATGGGTTCCGGCACCGCCAGCAGTGCGGGTAGGAGTGCTCGTAGGTCTCGCGGCGCAGCAGCACCGTGCCGGGCGTCACAGACGAGGTGGCCGAGGAGACCGGAGCGCTAGCGGAGGTCGTCTCGAGGCCCCGCGTCGCCGCCTTGAGGTCGTCGATGATGTGCGGATTGGCATCGAAGACCTGCATGCCTTCGTATTCCGCGACCGGGAAGGTGAAACGCCCGTCGGGTCCGACCGGCATCACCGGTGCGATGCCCTCGCGCTCGGTGACGATCATGTCGTCCTCACCGAAGGCGCCGGCGCTGTGCACCAGGCCGGTGCCGTCCGTGGTCGTCACGAAGTCGGCCGGCACGACGCGGAAGGCGTTCTCGTGGTCGGCGAAGTAGCTGAACGGCGGCGCGTAGACCGACTCCAGCAGGTCACGCCCGGTGAGCCGCGCGACGATGTGCGGCTCCGGGTCCGCCTTGGCGTCACCGAACAGCTCCTTGGCGTATGCCGCGACGCGCGCGTGCGCCACGACATACCGCTGCGCGCTGCCGGTGGGCACGTCGGTCTCGACGACGACATACTCGATATCCGGCCCGACCATCACCGCGAGGTTGGACGGCAAGGTCCACGGGGTGGTGGTCCAGGTGAGGAAGTAGGCGCCCTGCAGAACGTCGAGTTTGCTGCTGGTGCAACGGAATCCGACGGTCACCGCCGGGTCCTGCCGCTGCTGGTAGACGTCCTCGTCCATCCGCAGCTCGTGGTTGGACAACGGGGTCTCGTCGTTCCAGCAGTAGGGCAGCACGCGGAAGCCCTCGTAGATCAGCCCCTTGTCGTAGAGCTGCTTGAACGCCCAGATCACCGACTCCATGAAGTCGGGGTTCAGCGTCTTGTAGTCGTTGTCGAAGTCGACCCAACGGCCCATCCGCTCGACATACTCACGCCACTCGTCGGTGTAGCGCAGCACCGAGGCGCGCGCGGCGTCGTTGAACTTGTCGACCCCCATCTCGAGGATCTCGTCCTTGGTCTTCAGACCGAGCTGCTTCATCGCCTCCAGCTCGGCCGGCAGCCCGTGGGTGTCCCAGCCGAAGCGGCGCTCGACCCGCTTGCCGCGCATCGTCTGGTAGCGCGGGATGAGGTCCTTGACGTAGCCGGTGAGCAGATGGCCGTAGTGCGGCAGGCCGTTGGCGAAGGGCGGTCCGTCGTAGAAGACGAACTCGTTGCTGCCGTTCTCGCCCGCGTCGCGCTGCTCGACGGACGCGCGGAACGTGTCGTCGTCATCCCAGTACTTCCGCACGACCTTCTCGATCGCCGGGAAGTCCGCGGACGACGAAACTCCATGCGGTTCGGGTGAGGTCAGATCGACCTTCGGGTAGGTCATGCGGTGGTTCTCTTTCGCGGTCGGCTCGTCCTGCTCGAGGACGACGCCTGCCCGTCGGGCCGGCACCGCGGTACCACCTCGCTTGTCGTATGGCGAAAGGCTTCTCGTCATACAACCGCTCTGCATGAGCTGTGACGGGCTCGTCCCGTCCGGTTCTACCGGGCGCGAAACGCCGTTCTTCCGGAAGCTCGCCGCTGATGACGGCTCGAACGCTGCTGCCCGCAGTCTATTCGCCCACATCGCCGCCCACCAACTCGATTGACGTTTCGAAGCCGTCTCCTCGTCGACCCTGACCTCGACACCGTGTAACACCACTTCGGATTCTCGTGACATGACGGTGGGTCACCGCGCGAACACGCCGCACTAGCGTCGGGCCGACATCGACCGAGGCGATCGAGGAGCCTGCCCATGACCACTGTCAAAGCCGCCCTGTTCCAGACCCACTGGCGCGGGGACAAGGACAAAATGCTCGACGCGCACGAGGAGGCAGCGCACCAGGCAGCGAGCCAGGGCAACCAGGTGATCTGCTTCCAGGAACTGTTCATGGGACCGTTCTTCGCCCAGGTCCAGGACAAGGCCTGGTACGAGTACGCCGAGGCCATTCCGGACGGCCCGATCGTGCAGCGCTTCAGCGCGGTCGCCAAGGAGACCGGCCAGGTGATGATCCTGCCGATCTACGAAGAGGTGCAGCCGGGTGTGCTCTTCAACGCAGCCGCGGTGATCGACGCCGACGGCAAGTACCTCGGCAAGTACCGCAAGACGCACATCCCGCAGCTGCACGGCTTCTGGGAGAAGTTCTACTTCCGCCCCGGCGCCAACGACGGCTGGCCGATCTTCGAGACTGCGGTCGGCAAGGTCGGCGTCTACATCTGTTACGACCGGCACTTCCCGGAGGGCTGGCGCGGGCTCGGCCTGGCCGGCGCGGAGATCGTCTTCAACCCGTCGGCCACCTCGCGAGGGTTGTCCAACCACCTGTGGAAGCTGGAGCAGACCGCCGCGGCCGCCGCGAACATGTATTACGTCGGTGCCCTCAACCGGGTCGGCATCGAGCCGCTGGGTGATGACGACTTCTACGGCACGTCATACTTCGCCGACCCGCGTGGCGCGTTCGTCGGCGACGTCGCCTCCGACCAGGTCGAAGAGTTGCTCGTCCGCGACCTCGACCTCGACGCGATCCGCGAGCAGCGGGCCACCTGGGCGTTCTACCGCGACCGCCGACCGGACACCTACACCTCGATCACCGAGAAGTGAGGCGTATGGCGGGGTCTCGATACGGGCTCGCCTAGCGGCTCGCCCTACTCGACCAGCTTGACCGGGCTCGCCCTACTCGACCAGCTTGAACAAAGGTCCGTGAGGAGGTCGTGAGGCACGAGCGACCGTCTCGAAAGGACGAACGGGGCCTCGATACGGGCTCGCCTAGCGGCTCGCCCTACTCGACCAGCTTGACCGGGCTCGCCCTACTCGACCAGCTTGAACAAAGGTCCTTGAGGAGGTCGTGAGGCACGAGCGACCGTCTCGAAAGGACGAACGGGGCCTCGAGACGGGCTCGCCTAGCGGCTCGCCCTACTCGACCAGCTTGACCGGGCTCGCCCTACTCGACCAGCTTGAACAAAGGTCCTTGAGGAGGTCGTGAGGCACGAGCGACCGTCTCGAAAGGACGAACGGGGCCTCGATACGGGCTCGCCTAGCGGCTCGCCCTACTCGGCCAGCTAGACGGGTCAGCGGCCGCGAGCGCGCAGCGCGAGCAGTGCGACATACAGGCCGGCGACGGCACGCACGTCATCCAGATCGATGGTGAGCCGTTCGGTGATCTGCTCGAGCCTGCGGTAGACCGCCGGGCGCGAGAGGTGATGTGCGTGGGCCGTCGAGGACTTGTTGAGACCGCCGGCGATGTAGCTCTCCAACAGGTCGATGAGCTCCGGGCTGTCCAACAGCGGCCCGAGCTCACGATCGACGAAGTCCTGGACGTCGTGGTTGACCGCCAACACCTCGACGAGCCCCGGGAGCCGGAGGTCCGCCAGGCGGATCACCACCGGATCGCACCGGCCGAGCCGGGTCGCCGCGCTCAGTGTCTGTCGAGCCCGCACGAACGACTGCCCGAGGCCGCGCAGATCCTCCACCGCATCGCCCGCTGCGAGGAGCATGACCCGCCCGTCGGACTCGGCGGCCAGGTGTCGGCCGAAGTCGTCGACGGTGCTGGTCGCATCGTCGGACGGGTCGGAGGAAACCAGGATCCGCATGGTGCGGTGCTCGATCGGCCCGAGGAGCGCGTCGACACCGCACCGGCCCGCCACCGACCGCGCCCGGTCGAAGAGCATCGAGCATTCGCTCCGGCTGCGCGCGAGTCGAACCACCAGCGGCGTCAGCCGACGGTGCCGGACCCTGAACCCTGAAGCCCTCGCACGCAATTCGAGCAGGTCGGTGCCGCCGTGACCGCCGAGCAGGTCCGCCAGCAGCACCTCTTGCGCCTCTCGCTGCCAGTCACCGGTGCTGGGTGAGACGAGCTTGTACAGGTTGAGCGCCTCGACACCGCACCTGGCCACCACCTCGGAGCGCTCCTCCGGCTCGCCGTGTGCGAAGAGGATCAGCGACCCCCATGGGCGTCCCTCTTCGGTCAGCGTCGCGGCAACGATCCCGTCCGGCGTGATGTGCACATCACGGTCGTCGGCGAATCGGGAGATGTATTGCGACAGTCGCGTCCAGTCCCGCAACACCTCCCGGAGCCCTGCTTCCCCGGCGGCCAACTGCACCTGCCTCGCGGTGTTCTCCACCACGACCGGACACCCGGCGAAACTGGCGATCTCATCCACCAGCGCCTGCATCGGCGCTCGCTGAATCGTCAATTGGTGCAACATGTCTCGCACGCTCTCCGAGACCGCGGACCGACTCGTGGTCCGTGCGAGGATCGCGCTCTGCACCTCTTCGGTGATCGTCACGAAGGCGACCGGCCGCCACATCACCACCAGCGGTAGGTCGGCAGAGCGGCAGGCGCGCAACATGGCACGCGGCACGTCGTCGAACGCTCGGCCGATTCCGAGGAACACCGCCGCCGCACCTGCGGCGGCGATCTTCTCGACATACTCGACCTGGTCCTCGTCACTGGTCAGCATCACCCCGGTCGTGAGCACGACCTCGCCACCGGTGAGCATCGTCCCGATGTCCGGCACCTCGCCGACGTGACACCAACGCACCGACTCCGAGAGCTGGTCATGCCCGTGCATGACCTCAGGCTGTCCCTCCCGGCTGGCTGCCAGCTCGATCACGTCGCCGAGTGTCATCGGCTGCATCGGAACACCTCTCGGCCTCGCATCGGTCTCGGGCGCACGTCACCTACACCTCACATCGGACGCTGCTCCCTTTACTCTTCCTGATCCGGCGCTCGCATGCGGCTGTTCTATGCCGATACAAGACGGAACGTGGCCGGGAAGATGCGTGACACGGTGAACGAGTCCGAGCGGTTCGAGCGCCGATACCGTGACCGGCATTCTCCAACTGCCTAGGAGCCGGGTATGGCGATCGAGTCGACAGCTGTCCGCGACGGTCAAGCAGCCAGTCCAGACGGACGGGTCGAGTTGCGAGATACGTCGGTCCTGAACGACCCGGGACTGGCCAACGAGGACCTCAAGCCGGTGCCGGTGGCCGAGCGCAACTGGCACACCTACAACTACACCGCGCTGTGGGTGGGGATGAGCCACAACATCCCGTCGTGGCTGCTCGCTTCGGGTCTGGTCGCCGCCGGGATGTCCTGGCAACAGGCGGTTTTCATCATCCTGCTGGCGAACGTCATCGTGCTGATCCCGATCCTGCTCAACGGTCACGGCGGCACGAAGTACGGCATACCGTTCCCGGTGCTCGCACGCTCGTCGTTCGGCATCTTCGGCGCCAACCTGCCGGCACTGATCCGCGCCCTCGCCGCGACCTGCTGGTTCGGCGTGCAGACCTGGATCGGTGGTGAGGGCATCTTCCTGCTGGCCGGCAAGATGTTCGGCGACGGATGGGCGAACGCCGGGCACATCGGCGACTTCCCGTGGACCCAGTGGCTCAGCTTCTTCGTCTTCTGGTTGCTGGAGATCGCGATCATCGTCCGTGGCATCGACACCCTGAAACACTTCGAGAACTGGGCCGCTCCGGTGGTCCTGGTCGCCGCGGTCGCCCTGCTGATCTACATGTGGATCAAGGCCGGCGGCGTCGGCGACATCCTGTCGCAGCCCGGCACCCTGCACGGCCGCGACTTCTGGAAGGCGTTCGGCCCCGCCCTGATGGGGATGATCGGCTTCTGGGCCACGTTGTCGCTCAACATCTCCGATTTCACGCGCTTCGGCGGGTCGCAGAAACAACAAGCGCTCGGGCAGACCTATGGACTGCCCACCACGATGACGTTCTTCGCGCTGCTGTCGGTCTTCGTCACCTCGGCGTCGGAGAAGGTCTACGGCGAAGTCATCTGGGACCCGATCCAACTCGCCGCACGGATCGACAACTGGGTCGGCACCCTGCTCGCACTCGCGACCGTCATGGTCGCGACCCTGGCGGTGAACATCGCGGCCAACCTGGTGAGCCCGTCATACGACTTCGCCAACGCCGTCCCCAAGCGCATCAACTTCCGGCGCGGTGCACTGCTCACCTGCGTGCTCTCGGTGCTGATCATGCCGTGGGAGCTGGTGTCCAACCCGGACATCTACATCTTCACCTGGCTCAACTTCGTCGGAGCGATCCTCGGGCCGGTGGCGGGGATCCTGCTCGCCGACTACTGGTTCGTGCGCCGCAAGCACCTGGTGATCCGTGATCTCTACACCCGCGGACGCGGGCTCTACTGGTACCGCGGCGGGTGGAACTGGATCGCCGTCGCATCGTTCGCGGTCGCCGCGATCCTCGCCGGTGGTGGCTCCTACTCCAACGTCAATGCCAAGGGCGACAAGACCGGCCCGTTCCCGGTCGACGGCATCATCCCGTTCCTGAAATCGCTCGCGGACTACGGCTGGATCATCGGCCTCGTCGCCGGTGCGATCCTGCACACGGTCTTTATGAAACTGCTGAAAGCACCTGTCTCGTATGACGATTCGGCACTGGAAGTCGAAGAGGACGAAGAAGGAGTCACAGTATGACGTCAACACTCATCACCGGCGGCCGGGTCGTCTCACCCCAGGGTGCCGCGGCAGCCGATGTCCTGATCGACGGCGAGACGGTCTCGGCCGTCCTCGCACCAGGGACAGCGGCGACGCTCGGGGTCACCGCTGACCGGACCATCGACGCATCCGGGAAGTACGTCCTGCCAGGAGGCATCGACGTGCACACGCACATGGACATGCCGTTCGGCGGAACGTTCAGCGTCGACGACTTCGAGACCGGCACCCGCGCGGCTGCCTGGGGTGGCACCACGACGATCGTCGACTTCCCGGTGCAGAAGAAGGGCGGGTCGCTGCAGGAAGCGGTGGACACCTGGCACGCCAAGGCCGAGGGAAAGGCCTGCATCGACTACGGATTCCACGCGATCCTGGCCGACGTCAACGAGACATCGCTGAAGGAGATGGACGGCCTCGTCGACCAGGGCGTCACCAGCTTCACGCTGTTCATGGCATACCCGGGCGTCTTCCTGTCCACCGACGACCAGATCATCCAGGCGATGTACCGCGCCAGCGACAACGGCGCGACGATCATGATGCACGCCGAGAACGGCACGGCCATCGACCAGATCGTGCAGCGCGCGATCGCCGCCGGGCACACCGCGCCGAAGTACCACGGGCTGACCCGACCGATCGCCCTGGAGGCGGAAGCGGTCAACCGCGCGACCCAGATGGCCGATGTCACCGGGGCACCGCTCTACTTCGTGCACCTGTCCAGCGGCGCCGCCGTCGATGTGGTGACCGAGGCTCGGGACGCCGGCCGCAATGTCTTCGGCGAGACCTGCCCGCAATATCTCTTCCTCGACGAATCCGATCTGGCACGCCCGGATTTCGAAGGTGCGAAGTATGTCTGCACGCCCGCGCTGCGACCGGCCGAGGAGCAGGCCAAGCTCTGGCGCGGGCTGCGCACCAATGACTTGTCGGTCGTCGCGACCGATCACTGTCCCTTCTGTTTCGTCCCCGACAAACAGCTGGGCAAGGACGACTTCCGCGCCATACCCAACGGCCTGCCCGGCGTCGAGCACCGGATGGACCTGCTGCACATGGGGGTGACCAAGGGCGAGATCAGCCTGGCCCGCTGGGTCGAGATCTCCGCAGCCACGCCGGCGCGAATGTTCGGCATGTACCCGAAGAAGGGAGTCGTCGCGCCGGGCGCCGACGCAGACATCGTGATCTACGACCCCGAGGCGAAGCAGACGGTCTCCGCGCAGACCCATCACATGAACGTCGACTACTCGGTCTACGAGGGGTGGGAGTTCACCGGCAAGGTCGAGACGGTGCTGTCTCGCGGCGAAATCGTCTTGACCGCAGGTGAATTCACCGGATCGCCGGGTCGCGGCCAGTTCGTCAAGCGTTCCCTGTCGCAGTACCTCATCTGATGGATTTCGGCATCGTCCTGCAGACCACTCCCCCGTCGGCGCGGGTGGTCGATCTGGCAGTGCAAGCCGACCGGCTCGGGTTCGATCACGTCTGGACCTTCGACAGTCACATCCTGTGGCAGGACCCCTACCCGATCTTCGGGCAGATCCTGGACCACACCCGACGTGTCATGGTCGGGCCGATGGTCACCAACCCCACCACTCGTGACTGGACGGTCACCGCGTCGCTCTTCGCCACGCTCAACGAGATGTACGGCAACCGGACAGTCTGTGGCATCGGCCGCGGCGACTCCGCGGTCCGGGTGGAGGGCGGTCGACCCAGCACGCTCAAGGTGCTGCGTGACGCGGTCGGCGTCATACGAGGTCTGGCATCCGGCGAGTCCGTCGCCTACGGCGACAGCACGCTTCGACTGCCGTGGGCGAGCAAGTCGGAGCTCGAGGTCTGGGTCGCGGCATACGGCCCGAAGGCGCTCAAGCTGACCGGTGAGGTTGCGGACGGCTACATCCTGCAGCTCGCCGATCCGCAGATCACCGCGTGGATGGTCGAGGCGGTGCGGTCCGCCGCCAGGGACGCCGGTCGGGATCCGGACGACATCACGATCTGTGTGGCGGCACCGGCATACATCACCGACGGCAGCGCCGAAGCCGCCGAGCACGCGCGCGACCAGTGCCGCTGGTTCGGTGGGATGGTCGGCAACCACGTCGCGGACATCGTCAGCCGGTATGGCGAATCCTCCGGTGTGCCAACGGCATTGACCGACTACATCAAGGCACGCGAGGGCTACGACTACAACCAGCACGGCCGGGCGGGCAACACGCACACGACCTTCGTGCCGGACGAGATCGTCGACCGGTTCTGCATCATCGGACCGCCCGAGGAGCACATCAAGCGGGTCGAGGAGTTGCGCGAACTGGGAGTCGACCAGTTCGCGGTCTACCTGCAGCACGACGACAAGGAGCACACCCTGGCGGCATACGCCGATCACGTGATGCCCGCGGTCAACGTCGCAACCGACGCCCGCACCTAGCCACCCCTTCGCCGAGAGGCCCACCGTTCATCGAGAGGCCCGGCGATTCGGGCCGAATTCGGCCCGAATCGCCGGGCCTCTCGATGAACGGTGGGCCTCTCGGCGAAGGGGTGGC